>CAZEHA010000102.1:0-1830 GCA_964511665.1 uncultured Bacteroidales bacterium | reverse complement strand
ATTTCGGAAAGAGAGAAAAATCAATCTCTGTCGCATTTACTAATTGAATTTAAATCAACCTATGATTACAACTTACAAAATGTAAACATTTGCATAAAAAAAGAGGCCGCCTATGGCGACATTTTTGTATCAAAAATGGTGACAAAGGCGGCCGTATGCCTATTAAAGAGAGTTCTCTGTTAATCGACCTTTTCGAGCTCAACCGTGAAATGCCGCATAATAGGTGCTTCCCAGTATATTGAGTAGCCTTTGGTGATGGAGTTACGGCGATCGAAAACATTTTTCAGTGCAGCAGCTATCACATCCATATGGTTGTTGGTATATACCCTTCGGGGTATAGCCAAACGCAGCAATTCCAAATCGGGATAGCGATTCTCTCTTGTCACCGGATCTCTGTCGGCTAAGAGGGTACCAATTTCAACACCTCTTATACCGGCTTCAATATACAATTCAATACCGAGGGTCTGTGCCTGATACTGCTCTTTAGGTACGAATGGAAGTGCTTTTGCAGCATCAATAAATACGGCGTGACCTCCAATAGGATGTTGTATCGGCACACCATATTCTACAAGTTTATTGCCAAGATATTCCACTTGTTTGATGCGGGTTTCAAGATAATCGAACTCAGTTGATTCATCGAGGCCAACAGCTAAAGCAGCCATATCGCGTCCTGCCATACCACCATAGGTAACGTAGCCTTCGAACATGATATTGAAGGTGCAGGCATCGCGGTATATATCGGCACTGTTACAGGCAATAAAACCACCAATGTTCACAATACCGTCTTTTTTGGCACTCATAGTAGCCATATCGGCATACTGGTACATTTCGCGAACAATTTCTTTGATGCTCTTATCTTGATACCCTTCTTCGCGTAGTTTTATGAAATAGGCATTTTCGGCAAAACGTGCCGAATCGAAAAGCACCGGAATACCATAGCTATGAGATAATTCATACACTGCCTTTAGGTTGGCTATGCTTACAGGCTGACCTCCCGAAGAATTGCATGTAACTGTAACAATTACAAAAGGAATTCTTTCGCGCGAGTTTTCTTTCAATACTTTCTCGAGCTTTGCAATATTGATATTTCCCTTAAAGGGGTGCTCTAGTGTTGTGTTGAAAGCCTCATCGATGGTGCAATCGACAGCATGTGCCTTTCGAAACTCGATATGCCCTTTGGTGGTATCGAAATGAGAGTTACCGGGAACCACATCACCGCTCTTCACCAGTACACTAAACAATACATTCTCGGCTGCCCTGCCCTGATGCGTAGGCAATACATACTCAAAGCCCATGATGCGGCTTACCGTATCTCGAAACTCGAAATAGGAACGCGCACCGGCATAGCTTTCGTCGCCTGTCATAATAGCAGCCCACTGGCGATCGCTCATTGCTCCCGTTCCACTATCGGTAAGCAAGTCGATGAACACCTGATCTGATTTCAGTTTAAACAAATTGTATTTAGCTTCTTTAATCCACTGCAAGCGTTGCTCACGCGTACTACGCTTCAGTGTTTCTATCATTTTAATTTTATACGATTCTGCAAATGGAAGTTCCATATCTTTATTTTTTAAAAAACCTAACAAATTAACCGATTATTTACACTGTTTAAGAAGCAGTGATGAACCTGTCGCGCTCTTTGATACACCGAAAAACTTGACCGGCCATAATATTCATTATTTCATGAAAGTAACGCATAGCGAAAAATGCTTTTGTCAAAATTATCAATTAAAATTTTCTTTTGCAAATATTGTTGCTTTATAATATAAAACAGGATTATAATACTCCCCGAAAATTGGACCACTGGTTAAGTTGAATAAAAACAATTAA
>CAZEHA010000101.1:0-2142 GCA_964511665.1 uncultured Bacteroidales bacterium | reverse complement strand
AGTTGGTGTTTCTCTATTTCGATATCAGTAATTTGAAGGAAACCGAAAATAAATTAATAAAAGCAAAACAGAAAGCCGAAGAAAGCGATAGGCTGAAAACCGCTTTTTTACAAAACATGTCTCACGAAATCAGAACTCCCATGAACGGTATTGTGGGCTTTTCCGATTTATTGTGTCAAACCGATATCAGCGACGAAATTCGCGATAAATATGTTCAGGTTATTCAAAGCAGTGGGCATCAGCTTATGCGCATAATCGATGATATTCTCGATTTGTCGCGTATCGAATCGGGAGTAGAAGAAATACATAATTCGGTGTTTTCGTTAAATGAACTTATCGACAACATGGTTCTGGTGCTGCGTGAGAGCATCCGCAAAAAGAACAAACCTATTGTTGTGCAGGTTATTAAACCGCTGGCACATCCCGATGATATCATCGAAAGCGATGAACACAAAATTCGTCAGATTCTTTGGAATTTGGTCTCGAATGCCGAAAAGTTTACCTATTCGGGGTCTATTGTTCTGGCGTATTCTATTGCCGACAACAATATGGTGGAAATTTTGGTGAAAGACTCCGGTATTGGTATCAGTGGCCACGATCAACAAATCATATTCGAACGCTTTCGTCAGGCCGAAGAAAACCTGAGCCGAAAATATGGAGGTAGCGGTCTGGGGCTTTCTATTTGCAAAGGATTGGTCGAATTACTGGGAGGTAGTATTGTTGTGGATTCTGAACCGGGTCAGGGCTCGGTGTTTCGCTTTTACATTCCGTATGTAAAAGCCATTACTGTGCGTGAAAACGTTTCCGAAGAATTGTTGCCGCCGGAGCCCCATGCAGGCAAGGTGTTGATTGTTGACGACCTGTACGAGAATATATTGTTGCTTTCGGAGTTTATGCGCGATACAGGCATCGAAGTACTCTCTGCCGAAAATGGTGCCGAAGCACATGAACAATTGCAAAAGAATCCCGATGTTAAACTGGTGCTGATGGATATCAAGCTGTCGGGAGAAGATGGTATAAGCATTGCAAAAGAACTTATGCTTAGTTATCCCGAACTGGTGGTGGTTGCACAAACAGCCTATAGTAGCGAACAAATTAAGGAGGAATGCCTCGATGCCGGTTTTTCGTCATATATTGTGAAACCTATCGACAAACAGGGCTTCCTTGATATTGTGGTTCCCTATTTGCAGGCTTAAACATAATAGTATGCTCAGCTTTCCTAATGCAAAAATTAATCTTGGGTTAAATATTCTTCGAAAACGCAGCGATGGTTTTCACGAGATTGAAACTTGTATGCTGCCTCTGCATGGTTTTACCGATATTCTCGAGATAATTGCCGGCGATAACACCGAAAACGGTTGCAAGCTCAGTGTTTCGGGTATATTGCCCGATGGCGATATTTCGAATAATCTGTGTTACAAGGCTTACGATTTGCTTCATAAACACTATTCTTTGCATCCTGTTGAAATGCATTTGCATAAATGTATACCCATGGGCGCAGGTTTGGGTGGGGGCTCTGCCGATGCAGCATTCACGCTGCGCTTGCTTAACGATATGTTTTCGCTGGCTATTTCTGTTGATGTTTTAACTATGTTAGCCGCTGAATTGGGTTCCGATTGTGCCTTCTTCATCGAAAATAAGCCGGCTATTGCAACGGGTCGTGGCGAAATCCTGAAACCCTGCGATATTCATCTTTCGGGCTATTACCTGCTACTGGCCTTGCCGGCCATTCACGTTACCACTGCTACAGCATATCAGTTGGTAGTGCCCAAACAAACCGATATTCCCCTTGCCGAAGTGTTGAAATGCGATGTTGGGGAATGGAAAAGCTTACTTGTTAACGATTTTGAACCCTATGTGTTTTTGCAATACCCCGAATTGCGCCATATTAAAAACACGCTGTATGATGCCGGTGCCGTATATGCTTCTATGAGTGGAAGTGGTAGTGCTGTGTTTGGCCTGTTTCGTGAGCCTCCCAAGCCTGAATCAATCCAAATTTCTTGCAAAACAAAGCTTATGCAATTATAGGTAAAAAAAGGCGGCTCGATTCGAGCCGCCTTTTTCATCATAATTATCGAAATTTATTTCCTGACTTGTCCCATTTAGTGCGGTCATTTTACGCTACAGCCTATTGGCTGACTT
>CAZEHA010000100.1:0-2341 GCA_964511665.1 uncultured Bacteroidales bacterium | reverse complement strand
AAAACAATTACAAACAAAACCTGGATGCCCTAGCAGCAATCGGCTGTTTTCAATCAGGGTATTTATGGAATTAAACTAAAAAACAAAGCCGGAGAAGAGTACTTTAAAGCAGATTTCAGCTCCGACCTGATTTCATCGAAAGGCATCGAAAAAGGATATAAGCTTGATGAAGAAAAAACGCTAACCGTAAATATGGGCGGTGGATTTAAAGCCGTTTATACCTACAAATGGCATCCCGATTTAGTGAAATCAAATTCAGACGATGTTCGTGAGGATATTACTCCTGTAATGGGAAATAAAACCGGTTGGTATTTCACGCGTTGGGAATATGTGCTTAGTAGTGCCGACGGCACAAAAACAGGGAGATTTGCCAATGGCGACCCATACACCGAAGTAAATACGGGAACCGGAGATAAAAACAATTTTACTATTGCAGTAACACGTATCGATAAAAACGGAAAAACAATTGCCGGTGGCAAGGCAATAACTACCTGGACCGATCCTCCAAGCTATTTTTCCGACACCGAGCTGCCTTCAATAGCGATTAACCGTAAAATAGAGTCAAATTGGGGCATATCTCAGTTTTCGATTTCATTCGATATGAAAGACATAAAACCGGGTGGAGCAACAGCCGGAAAAATTAATTTTGCCACCGGCGAGGGCAAAACCCACCTCGATGCATACGAAGGTACACTAAAAGCTCCTAAAATTACGAAAGGCAGTAAAAATGGCGACGAAAAAGCTATAATTTTTCACATGAACGGTTACGGATTTAAGTATTATTACGAGTGGCTGGTTTATTAAATTTTTCAAAATTCTATCCCTCTTTGTGAGTAGGTCTTGTTTGTGATTCGCGCTGTAAAACCAACGGGATATTTTTGGTAATGATGCGCGGCATGGCGTATTCGTGCAACCGGTCGAACTCAACGCTGAGAAAGCCAGCCGGAATAGCATGTGCCGGCATCTCATGCAGATGTATCAAATAAAACTTTGCGGCAATATGTTGATGTGTAAGCTTATGAATGGCCGCTTCGAAAATAAATGTGCTTTGCAGGTTTTGGAAAAAACTGCCAAATTCGTTGGGCCAGGGAATGGTTTTCGAGCCCGGTGAAAGTGTTTCGTGCATCGGGAATTCGAACAGGTTCTTCCATATATTGTTGCCAAGTCGTTTTTTAATAAGAGTTTGCCTATTGTGGGTGAGTAAAACAATATAGTTGAAAAACCTTGTATTTACAGGTTTTTTCGCGGTTTTTACAGGAAGCAGCTGTTCTTTGCCCTGTTGGTGTGCACTGCATTGTGCTGCAAACGGGCAGCTGAGGCAATCGGGTTTGGGTTTGCATTGCAGTGCGCCAAATTCCATAATGGCCTGGTTGAACAATGCAGGCCTGTTGGTGTCGAATACTTTTGAAAGCGAAAGTTTTATTTCCGATTCAAAACTGCGTGACCCATACAGCGCGTCGATGCCGAAATACCGCGAAATAAACCGTTTTACATTTCCATCTACACACATCACAGCTTCGTTGTAGGCAAACGATGCAATGGCAGCCGCCGTATATTCGCCAATGCCTTTCAATGCAGTAAGCTTGCTTGTTTCTCGGGGAAAAACACCAGCATAGTTGTCCACAACCATACGTGCTGTTTCAAGCATCATGGCGGCACGATTGTAATAACCCAATCCTTCCCACAGTTTGAATACATCGTCGCTATGGGCATTCGCTAGGCTAAACACATCGGGGTAAGCCGTACGGAGCCTCTCGTAATAACCTAAACCCTGATTTACACGGGTTTGCTGAAGAACAATTTCCGACAGCCAAATGAGGTAGGCGTCGCGGGTTTCGCGCCAAGGGAGGCTGCGCTTGTGGTTTTCGTACCATTCCGATAATACTTCTTTAAATGCCAAAGTAATGTTTTTCTACGATAACAATATTTTGCTGTTGCTTGTTTAAATTTTATTAGCGAATACAGAATACAGGAGACAGAATACAGTAGGGTTGGCTGGCAATCGAACAACATTCTGTTCCTACTTGAATTTTAATACTCTTTTGGAGCAGCAGTTTTCTATCGCCCAACGAAAAGCCCCTTCTGTATTCTGTATTCTTACTTCTGTATTCTGAGCAGCGAAGCGGTAATCGTATTTGTCACCCTGAGTAGCGAAACAGCCCACTACTGTCTTTATCTAAATTTACGAGCAGGCCAAAACTTAAATCGGTTTAACAAAATATTAAATCGTGTATTTAGCAAAATATTTACATTTGTGTTTTGTTTCAATTAATTACAAAGTTATAGTATGAAATATCCATGAGCGAATAAAAATAAGCACACCAACCGCGATGAATATTTA
>CAZEHA010000099.1:0-2451 GCA_964511665.1 uncultured Bacteroidales bacterium | reverse complement strand
AAAAAAAATAGCTGCTAATGCTCGAATACACTTTTTTTACTTGGAGAAATATATAAGTGTATTACGCAAACACAACGGAATTACGTGAATGATGCTCTTTTTATAGTCACTAATGCACGAATTTGGTTCTTATTCGTGCATTAGCGGCCATAACCTTATTTTTTCTTCCACACATTCACAATTTCGCCCACATACATTTTATGAAAGTCTTTTTTTGGATATTTCGAACTAAGCACCTCGGCATCAACAAAATTCGATTCTTCGATATTGCCTGCGTATAGTTTTTTGCATTCTAAAATAATTACGGCCTCTTCGAAGGCTACGCAGCCCGATGGCGTAAAAATGGGAGTGAGGCCCGATTCCTTTACCTTGTCGCAGTCGCGCCCCGATTTTGTGCCGCATACCTGCAATGCTTTGCGGTGTTCTTCGGCAAAAAAGCACACCGTGTAGTAGCCCTCGCGCTCGGTGAATTGGTAGGTATAACGCTGCGGCCTAACAAATATAAACGAAACCGGTTTTTCCCAGAGCCAGCCTATTCCGCCCCAGCTTGCCGTCATCATGTTGAACCCTTTTTCTTCGGTGCCGGCGCCTATCAGCATCCAGTCTTTGCCAATCAAACGTATGGCATTGTCGTTGAGCGACTCCCAGTTGGTTTTTTCAAAACTTTTCATCATTTCGTTGTTCTGTGCATGTAAAACAATGGCCATGTATAGTAAGGCTATCGTAAGTGTTATTCTCATAGTAGTTTTTTGTAAAGATAAAAACAGATTCTTTAAGTGCAAAAACGACAAAAAAATATTCTTCTTTAAAATACTCAGTTTTAAACCCGTCTTATCCGCAAGAGTTTAAAACAAATACCAAAATAGGAATAACTAATATTATTGCCAGGTAATTTGTTTTACCAGCGATGGACTGGTTTCTCCATTAATGTAGTATTCCATGGTGGCAGTTCCTGAATTGGCAAAAGAAATTTTGTTATCAATCAGTGAGTTGTGCCTTTCGGCTGTAATTATAAAGCCATTGTCTTCGGTCTCGGAGTAGTACCACCCATAATTATACGGTGGTATTGGATTGAAATTCTCATCGGGGCCTGTATAAATAAATTTCACAGTCAGATTTGTATATGAGGGTATAATGGCCAACATACTATACCATCCTGCATTTATTTCGGTTACACCGGGCACCAGAATGTTGGGAAGAATTGTGTTGGGGTCATAAATGGGATGTGAGCAAACCGATGCCGGATATATAATTTCGTCGGATAAATTTTCAGCATGGGCATCCACAAAACGGTCGATATAATACACAAAGTCGGGAATTACCATGTCTAATCCCAAATCGGAATATCTTTCGGCAATATTGTTTTCGATTTGAATAAAATTCAAATTGTAGGCATTATACAATAACGTGTCGATTAAAGCCCGGTTGTTGATAATGCCATCGGTGCGAAAATCCGACGACAAATTGGCGAGCAAACTGCTGAGTTCTGCCGTGAGTTGCTCACGTCCATTCATATGTGGAGTATATCGTTGCAGTATCAGCGAGAATGCGAGCAACACGGCACTGTTTGTATTGTTACCGGCTATATCGTAATTTACAAAATCAGCACCCGAAGCTTCGCTTGCATTTAAAAATGAAAGCAATTCGGACTTTGCCTGCTGATTGGCCTGTTCAAAATTTTGCCCTTCCGAAACGAGATACATTACACGATCTTTCAATACATGGGTCATTGCATTCACGTTCATCTGACCCGAATTGGAGGCATCAGCAATGGCTTGCATGCATAACGTAGAGGGAGAAAGGCTCCCATAAATTTCGCTGAAATAATAGCCTTCGGCGGTAAGCAGCACATATTCCGATTCTAGGGTAATACTCCCCAGATTGAAACTACCATCATCGGAAACAATGGTCGAAGTGAATGCCCTGCCCGTCTGGTTCAGGTTTTCATCAAGTTCGTTCAGCATTATCGAAGAACCGATAATATACGGCCCTTTTTGCACTTTTCCGCTAACCGTAACAATGGTTTCTTTATTGCATGATGCAAAAAATGCAACGCCAATTACAGCGAACACGATAAACAATTGATAAATGCCTGTTTTCATAATTATTCTTAGGTATTATTAAAATTTCCGATGAATGTATTGTTTGCAAAGTTTACTCAATTTGCAATTTCCTCGTAAACCTCTGCCCCTCCACCTCAATTTCGGTAACATACAATCCTTTGGCCAATGCAGGTAGGGTAATGCGGCCGTTTTCGGGAACGCGTTCCTCCCCGAATATTTTTTTCCCGCTGAGGTCGTACAGCGTGAACGTGGCAGTTTTACCCGCGTTTTCGCCGTTGAGGGCAACAATCACCTCGTTTGTGGCCGGGTTGGGGTATAACTCGAATGGCTGTTCCGCTGTATTGGCTGCAATACCGATATATGGGTTTTTGTTGCAGGCAAATTCTTT
>CAZEHA010000098.1:0-3199 GCA_964511665.1 uncultured Bacteroidales bacterium | reverse complement strand
ACCTTACGGAAGTAGCCCCATTTTTATTGAAATTTTATCCGGTCAGTAGTGATTTCTTTTAAATATGTATAACCCCCCGTTGGCCGAAGACTGGCTCGATGATGTACTATTGCAAAAATATACTCCAGATGGCGAACTGTTGTGGCAGCATAGCATTGGCGGGAAGAACATTACCAATTGGCCATACGAAATAATTTCTACCAGCGACGGGGGCATTGCTTTTTGTGGGCTTTATCACTCTGATGGCAACTATTGCTGGCTGGTAAAAACTGACAGCCTCGGCAACGGGCCTTACGGGCAGGGTTGGATTAATGCCGTGCCCGAAAACAAGCTCAACGCAGAGATAAGGGTTTACCCCAACCCGGCCAATCAATATGTCTCTATCATATCATTACAGGCAGGCTTTGTCGAGATAATTGAGTTTTACGATATCTACGGACGATTAATAAAGATCGAAGAAACAGCCAATAATCCTGTTTATGTAGGCGATTTAACCAGTGGAACTTACATAATCAGAATAATTACAGGAAACAAAACCTATGTAAATAAAATCATGATTAATCGTTAAAAACATATAATAAAAAATGATATTAAAAAAGCCCTTGGTGCCTGCCGGAAATATTGTAATGCATGGCCGGCATTGCAAGTTAACCATTTTCGGCGGGCAATGCCAAACAATTAAGTAAAAGCAAGGCGGCAGAGAAAATATTCCTGTTTGCGGCAGTGTAATCTCCACCAACCTTGCAGTGTTTAATAAAAAACTTTGCAAAAATATGAAAACTTTAAACATGATATGTATTGGGTTAGTATTTACCCTTGCAGCAATTCAAATTGAAGCAAAATAATACACAATTGCCCAAATGGCCGATGAACGGCAAAGAAGTCGATTTTATCAGCAACCAGATAAACACGATAAGTTCTTCGCTGGCTACACCACAATTTACCTGTAACGGTTACTACGACAAAGATAACCAGAGGCTGTTTCATATAATTGATAACAACCTATGGTGGGGATCAGGAACACTTGAAGGCAATTTATTTGTTGACAGCGATCCTACGGTTGCCGACAAGATGTTTTCCGAAATGCTGATAGCACCCAACGATACAATGTATTGCTCAACAGGCGAATACAGGGTGTTCTACCTGTGTAAGAAACTAACAGACGCTGGTTCGAAGTGGAATTATGACTCGGTTAAATATACCTTAAGCTATAATACGGTAGTGCCGGGCAACAGCTACCTGAGCAGCGAAACCGAATTGCTCACGCTTGAATATGGTATAAACAATGGGCGCAATGTTGTTGCGGCTGCTTCTCTATCAGGTTTTATACCGGGTACCCAGACAAGGCGTCTTTACCTTGTGTATTACAGGGAAATAAATGCTACCAGCTATATAAAATTCTTTAATATCAATTATTCTGATGCCAACGGGGCCACCATCGACGGCCCCTACAATGTGGCAACCACAACATCGAGAACCTACGAACCCTGCGAAGTCGAAGTTTCATCAGATTTCAGCAAAATAGCCTTTACCAGGCCGAAATACCAGTGGGACGCGGGAGGTAACAACACCAACGACCTTACTATTGTGCATCTCAACCCTTCGACGGGCTATCTGAACACATCGCTCGGCACCAACGGCTATACTTATGTAGATTTAGGCCCGGCAAATTCGCTGAACGACCATTACATTGGCTTGGAATTTTCGCCCGATAACAACATAATATATGTAACCTGTCAGGGAACCGGGTTATACCAGTATAATATTGGGTCTAACACAAGTTTTTATATCAATGGAACCGGCATTATCGGTAGTTCTCAATTGGAATATGCCCGCGATGGATTTATTTACGGGGTGGCAAGCAACGGGCAGATGTACACTATAGAACCTGAATATGGAACATTTGCAACATCATCTCTTAATATCACAAGCAGCGGCGTTATCAACAATGCCATATTCAACAATGCCTCGATTCCCGTATATACACTACCCCGGCAGATAGATGGGTTTGAATACGGCGAATTGTTTGGCGACGAAACGGAATGTTGCGTTTACAACCACGAAAGTGTAATAGTAAATCCAATTTCGGGAGTTTCGGAAGATGGAGACAATATAGTAATTACCGGTTCAAACGTAATATGGAATACAAGCTCAAACCCATTTAACCAGACAACCGACATTTACATGAAAGGCAACCTGATAATTCAACCAAACGCAAAGCTTACCATAACAGACCTTACCCTGCACTTTAAAGAAAATCAGAAAGTTCAGCTTAACCAAAATGCTGCAGGGGGATTTAAAGGTGCCTATCTCTATTTGAACAATTCGAAGCTAACTGCATTCGAAGTTTGCGACGAAACAACCATATGGCTGGGAGTAGAAGCCAATGGCGCAGGAAGTAGCTATGTGCAGATTCCGTTCAGTAACACAAAACAGCCCCAAGTCGAAATGCGCAACGGTTCGGTAATAGAATATGCCGAAGCCGGTATTAATGCACAAAATGGCAGCTTCGTCAGGTCGTATAGTGGTTGCAGCTTCAAGGATAATATTGTTGATGTTCATATAAACAATTTTAGTCCACAGAATTATTCCCAATTCTATGAAACTGCTTTTTACACTACACAAGTTTTATACGATCAAAAAAATGTAGCCCCAACAATTCATGCCCATATTTGGACAGCTCCGGGTGTGCAGTTTAAAGGATGTAGTTTTAGAAATGATGCAACAAGTATTCCTTCGTTAAGTGCCAGAGGATCCGGAATATTATCAGATTACTCACATATCTCAGTAAAAAACAACAATTCTGTACGGGGTGAATTTGAAAATCTATGGTATGGTATTAAAGCAAACGGAGGCGCTGCGGCTATTTTGACGGAATGCGATTTTAGCGAAAACCTAGGTGGAGCATGGTTTGTGAACAACAATTCCCTTTCGGTTACTAAATGCGACTTTAATGTTGGGAATACCAGCTACTATTCAAGTACTTATTTCGAAACTTATGGATTATACCTCGAAAGTTGCACCGGTTATCAAATTGAGGAAAATGTTTTTCATGATGGACTATTAGGGATGGTGGTGTTTAATTCAGGTTATGCCAATAACAGAATTTATAAAAATGACTTTTACAATATTAATCTAGATACGTATTCTTCAGCGGTTGTCGCAATTGGATATAATGCTGTTAACAGGGATATAATTA
>CAZEHA010000097.1:0-3832 GCA_964511665.1 uncultured Bacteroidales bacterium | reverse complement strand
GCACTTTTGATGGACAAAATTTTTTAACTTTGCAGGGCAGCTAAATAATTACAAATTTTTATAGCATGCTAATTGAGATGCAACATAAGCTTACCCTATATTGTTAACAACTGAAGAGATAAAAAAGCATAGATTTGCAACAACGAATATCTACAGCATTGACGAAGCCTCTTGTTATTTTTTTTCCACAGAATCTGATGTCGCACAATTTGCGATGTATAGAACTGGCAAAGCGGATAAGAACTGCTTATAGCATACGCTTTGTAAGCTGCCGGAGATATCAGCATTTTATTTTAGAGGCGGGATTCGATGTAATTGACAATGATGCGAATTCGATGCAGGAAATATTGCTATCGGCAGGTAATTTCGATTTTGGTTGGATACAATACGATTATCTGACACAAACAATGCGTCAACAAATTTCGATTATAGAAAAACATAAGCCAATACTTGTTGTTGGCGACGCGAACCTAAGTTTACGGATGGCTGCCGAAGTATCGGGGGTTACTTATGTAGCCTTGCAGAATAATTACCTGAGTCGGCATTACGCCGATATCAGGCCTGTGCCGCACACACATCGTGCTATGGCTTTTAAAAACTTAATGAGCGAAAGCAACTGGATTCGTTTGGTAAGCACTGTCGAAAAAATTGTGCTGCGTGCTGTGCACAAACCATTCAGGTTGCTTAGGAACAAATATGGCTTGAAAAAGTGTTACAGCCTGCTCGATGAATTCGAAGGCGATTACACCATGTACCTCGACAACGAATACCTTTTTCCGCTGAAGCAGATAAAACCCAATGCGGCAGTAATCGGCCCGCTGATGCATTGCAGCAACCAAGCAGAAGACGTAATATTATCGTGGTTACAGCAATGCAAAAACCGCAAAACTATATATATTAGTATGGGTAGCAGCGGAAACAAAAAACATATAGATTTTATTAGAGATAAGCGTTTTGCGATGTACAACATTGTGGTGAGTGGAGATCCGAATTTGGGCGCAGACAATGTAATTTCGCAAGAGTTTATTAACTTCGATGCCATTGCACAGCACGTCGATCTGGTGATTTGCCACGGAGGCAACGGAACATTATATCAGGCCTTTAGCAATGGTATTCCGGTAATTGCCATACCTTCGATTTTTGAACAAGAATGGAACATACACCGGGTATTGAAGCTGAAGTTGGGTGATGTCTTCTTTACGAGTGAGACCTACGATATTTTGGTTCAAAAAATCGAAAATCAGATTATCAGAAAAAACACCAAAGAATTGGCAGAAATACAACAACAATTGAATAGCAGCAATTATTATAATGTAGAAGAACTATTCAAAAGAATCATTCAGAAACAGACTTTAGTGGGTTCTTGAAACTAATTAACCACAATCCGATAAAGGTAATTGCCCCATTCAAAATCAGCATTTCGTAACCAAACACATATCCGCCGAACCATTGTGCCGAATTTCTGGCAAGCATATAACAAATTACCGGCGAGATAATACATACAACGGGAACCAACGCATCGCGCAGCTTGCGTTTCGTAATAATTCCAAAGAAAAACAGCCCCAAGAGTGGCCCATAGGTGTAAGCTGCAACGGTTAAAACCATCGAAATCAGGTCTTTCGATGCCACTTGTTTCATTACAAGTATAATAATAAGAAACAACAGCGAAAAGCCGATATGCACAACGAGTTTAATTCGTTTTTTATCTTTTTCGTCGCGTTTCGAAAAATTCAGAAAATCGATGCAAAAACCGGTGGTAAGTGCTGCCAGTGCACTGTCGCTGCTGGCATAGGTTGATGCGGTAATGCCCAGCAGGAAAAACACTCCGGCCAATGTACCAAACTCGCCGAATGCCAGACTTGGAAAAACCTTATCGGTAATAATTTTACCCGTTTCGTCAACCGGCAAGGCAACTCCTGTTTGGGCTGCATACACATACAAAGCACCTCCCAAAATCAGAAACAGAAAAGTAACCACCACAAGCACAGCCGTAAACGAGTACATGTTTTTTTGTGCATCGCCAATACTGCGGCAGGTAAGGTTCTTTTGCATCAAATCCTGATCGAGACCCGTCATAGTAATAGCCAAAAACATTCCACCAAAAAACTGCTTTGGGAAGAACAGCGGAGAACGAAAATCGTCGAGAAAAAACACCTTGCTCATGCTTTCGCCATGAACATTAAGGGTACTCGTGATGCTTCCATACAATTCTG
The DNA here is from genome assembly GCA_964511665.1 of uncultured Bacteroidales bacterium. Lineage (GTDB taxonomy): Bacteria > Bacteroidota > Bacteroidia > Bacteroidales > ML635J-15 > JAGOEF01. Next base: position 1,619 of record CAZEHA010000097.1, on the reverse strand, counting down.
ATATCCCGAGATTCAGGCTTTGCGAAATAATCACCACACTCATAACCACTGCCGAAACCAAAAACAGAGTTTGAAAGGTATCGGTATATACAATGGTTTTAATACCACCCCTGAACGTGTAAACCCAAATAAGAAGCACCGTAGTAACAGCGGTTACCCAATATGGAATACCCAATCCATCGAACAAAAACAATTGCAGCACCAGTGTTGCCAAATACAAGCGCATGGCCGAGCCCAGGGTGCGCGAGAGCACAAAAAAGGCAGCTCCGGTTTTATGGCTTATGAACCCAAAGCGTTGCAATAAAAACTCATATATCGAAATCAGATTTAGTTTATAATAGAGCGGCATCAGCACTTTAGCTATAACTAAATATCCAAGAACATAGCCCAACACCACCTGAAAATACGCCATGCTTTCGTTGATAACCATACCCGGCACCGATATAAAAGTAACTCCTGAGAGCGAGGCCCCTATCATTCCAAAAGCAACGAGATACCAAGGACTTTGGCGATTGCCTGTGAAAAAGGTGTAAGTGCTGGCCTTGCGCGAAGTAATTTGCCCGATTAGCAACAGCACTCCAAAATATAAAGCCAAAATAATTACAACTAGAGTACTCGACATAAGGCAATCAACTTTTAATGAAAGCAAGTTGAAAATAATAGTTCATTCGAGCAAAAGTTAACACAGAAAGTTTTAACATATCGGTTGTTAGTATTTTATAGCAATTCATCGGTAAACGAAACACATGTTTTGTTTTAATAAACCGCGGCATATATTAACTTTGCGGCATGATTGAAACCGGAATTATTTCGAGCAAACTGTTTTCCGACGCGGTCAACGAATTGGCAAAACTCCCCGGTGTGGGGCGAAAAACCGCTACCCGACTGATTCTGCATTTGCTGAGGCAAAACCCGGCAGAAGTTGAAAATCTGGGAAATGCTCTGATAAAAATGCGCTTCGAGATAGTATTTTGCGAGCTCTGCCACAACATTTCCGACACCCCGCGCTGCCATATATGCAGCGACAATCGCCGCGACCATAGCACTGTGTGTGTAGTTGAAGGCATACAAGATGTTATAGCTATCGAAAACACTAGGCAATTCAAAGGAGTGTACCACGTTCTGGGAGGCATTATTTCTCCACTCGACGGCATCAGCCCTCAGCAACTGAATATTGAATCGCTGGCCGAAAGGGTGCAGAACAGCAATATTTTGGAATTAATATTTGCCTTGCCCACGACCATGGAAGGCGACACCACCGGGTTTTATCTCTATCGCAAGCTCCACCGCGAAGGCCTAAAAATTACCACTATAGCCAAAGGCATTTCGGTGGGCGACGAATTGCAATATGCCGACGAAATCACGCTGGGGCAATCGCTGATTAATCGAAGACTTTTTCAGTCGTAGCCAATATTTACTCATCGAGCAAGGTATTTGCAAAAATTTTCTTGATAAAACCGGATTACAAAACTGAAAATTTCTTATTTTTGCAGCCGTATTACACGGTCCGGTAGCTCAGTTGGATAGAGCAACTGCCTTCTAAGCCGTAGGCCACAGGTTCGAATCCTGTCCGGACTACAGTCGCAACCAGCAAAACAACGCAAAAACCTGAAATTCAA
>CAZEHA010000096.1:0-3859 GCA_964511665.1 uncultured Bacteroidales bacterium | reverse complement strand
TTTCGCTATTCAAGAAAAAAGATTTCCTAATTTTGAATTGTTAAGGATTGACTAAGTAAAAGCAAGGCGGCAGAGAAAATATTCCTGTTTGCGGCAGTGTAATCCCCGCCTACCTTGCAGTGTTTAATAAAAAACTTTGCAAAAATATGAAAACTTTGAATATGTTTGGAATGGGGTTGGTATTGACCCTCGCCTCTATGCAAATTGTGGCACAAACCAATACACAGCTACCCAAATGGCCGATGAACGGCAAAGAAGTGGATTTTATCAACAACCAGGTGAACACCATTAGTACCTCACTGGCAACGCCACAGTTTGCATCGAACGGGTACTACGGGGCCGAAAACCAGCGTTTATTCAATATTATCGACAATAACCTGTGGTGGGGCGACGGTAGTTTTGAGAACAATTTGTACAATCCACCTTACATTGAGTTACCCTATGCCTTTTATCCTGAAATTGTTGTAGCACCTAAAATAAAATCATGTTGCAACAATGGGTCGTATTACGTGGTTTATGCCGTTAAACAAACCGATATTCTTGTTGGTGAAGGGAATATTGAAGTGGATGGCTATCAGATTTGGTACAATGTGGTGGATCCGAATAATTCTTCCCTGAGCACAGCACAGCAATTGATTGATTTCGGGTATTATTCCATAAACTCGGCAAACCTTGGAATAGCTGTAACAAATTTTATAGGGGATACAGAAAACCGACGACTGTATTATGTTTTTTATTCGGATGATGATGGAGCAAGCGAAATAGGTTTTTTTCAAATCACCCCTTCGGGCATTACAGGTCCTAATGTTATTGCCACAACTTCGTTTAAAGTATTTGAAGCCTGCGAGGTTGAAGTGTCAAGCGATTTTAGCATGTTGGCTTTTACGCGGAGTAAACTATTTACCGACGACCCTACAAACGACATAACCATTGTGCACCTTAACCCGGCAACCGGATATGTAAACACTTCGCTGGGCACCAATGGATATACTTATATAGATATCAGCCCGTATAATTCAACAAGCGACCATTACATCGGACTGGAATTTTCGCCCGATAAAAGCTATATTTATGCAACCCGGCAAGGAACTGGGCTGTATCAGTATAATATTGGGTCTAACCAAGTTTCTTTTATCAACGGGACCGGCGTTATCGGTAGCTCGCAGTTGGAATATGCCCGTGACGGATTTATTTACGGGGTGGCAAGCAACGGGCAGATGTACACTATAATCCCAGCTAATGGAACATTTGCAATATCATCCCATAATATCACAAGCAGCGGCGTAATCAACAACACCATTTTCAACAGTGCCTCGCGCCCAGTATATACCCTGCCCGAGCAAATAGATAACTACAATTACGGTAGTTTGTTTTTATCACAGACCGAATGTTGCTATCAAAGTCAGGAAAGCCAGGTGGTTACCACAATTCCGGGAGTTTCGGAAGACGGCGACAATATTGTAATTACAGGCTCAAACGTTAGTTGGACCCAAGGCGGTAATCCGTTTACCCCTTCGGGTGTGTCAATTACCGATATTTACATGAAAGGCAACCTGATAATAAATGCAGGCGCACGGTTAAACATCACCGGCTTAACCCTGCACTTTAAAGAAGGACAAGAAGTGCAGTTGAATGCGGCAACAACTTCGGACGGAACAGGAGCTAAATTGTATTTGTATTCGGGCACCAAGCTAACTGCCTTCGACAATTGCGAATCGGATGCCATGTGGGAGGGTATTGATGTTACGGGTAACTGGCAATACAGCCAAACCACCGGCTCTGCCCAACCGTATTTATATATGAGCAACGCCACAATTGAATATGCCAACATTGGAGTAGATGCACCCACCGGAGGCAAGGTTTCGGCAACTTTAAGCAACTTTAAAGACAATTTAATCGATGTAAAATTCAACTCCTATGCCGGATACGACAACACCTCGTCGTTCGACCGTTGCGACTTCTATACCACCGGCGATTTGTACAACATAAAAGGGGTAAACCCACAATATCACGCACAAATATATTATGCCTCTGGAATAGAGTTTTTAGGTTGTGATTTTTACAACAATTATGCATATCAGAATCAGATTGATGCAGCTTACTGGGGCACAGGTATATTATCAACCAATTCCTATGTGAGCGTTACTTATCGTTGCACTTCACTTCTGTATCCTTGCCCGGCAGGATCAACAACCAGGGGAACATTTTCGCATTTAAAATATGGAATAAAAGCCGATCAGGGCGATTATTTTACATTAACACGATGCGATTTTATCGATTGTGAGTTGGGCGCATGGTTTATTGGCATTGATGCAATTACCGCAACCGAAAATGTTTTCGACGTTCTTAACCTTCCATATTCAAGTGTGTATTTTGGCTTATATATTGAAAGCTCTACCGGTTATCATATTGAACAAAACACTTTTCAAAATGGTCTGGTTGGTTTGGTTGTCTACAACTCTGGGGGTGATGATAACCTGATTTACAGAAACACATTTAATGACTTAACAGGCCCTGGATTCTGCGGCTATGGTGCAAATTATGATTATCAACAAAAAAGTGGTTTACAGCTTCTTTGCAACAATTTCAACAACGTCAATTATGCTATGACGGTTTTAGGTGGGTCGTTATACACATCTTCGGGTACAATTACAGTGTCGCAATCTGATATTAGAACACAACAGGGTAAGTTAGTTAATTCAGCCACAGTTGTTTCAACAATGAACTACTTTACAAATATGGCTGCAGCAGATGTATATTTTTACATTGATGCAGCATATTCGCCATATTTGCAATCTAATAACAAATATAATTACAACCATCATAACACTAGCGGATATTATTTAGCCAGCGGATACTATAATCCATATAATGTAAAAACATTCGAGAAAAGCACATATGCATGTCCATCAACCTTATCCTCAGGCGGAGGTATTCAACTAGGGATGCAAGCAATTAACGACTTAAACGAAAATGAGGAGAATGCCATGACTGAGCTAAACGAAATTCTCTCTTACAACGAAGCCTTGTTGCTTGCCAATGCCGAAACAGCCAACTCTTTTGCATCATCTTCGGTCTTTAATTCATTGGCTGAACAATCGCCCAATTTAACTGCCAAAATTATTTTGGCTTACGTCAACAACCCGAAGGTAAGCGAACTTTCGAAAGTATCGTTGTTGCTGAGTAATTCGCCTTTGCCAACAGCAGTGATTGAAGCTCTGGAAACTACCGGTATTTCGCCCGAATACATCAATTTTGTGCTGCAACACCAACATGGAGAAAACCCGGTTGAAAAACTTCAAAACCATCTATCAGCCATAAAATCGGCAAAACAAACAAAATACGACCAATTGGTTCGTGAAACTTTTGCTGCCGACACTACACCTGAGTTTGCCGATACCTACAATATGGTAATTGGTTTTATGGCGAACCAAAAGAATGTGGTTGCAATGAAAAGACTCGTAAAGCTCTATGTTCACAAAGCACAGTATGCCTATGCTCTTGATGTTATATCAGACATTAACGAAACTGCACTGACCGATAACGACACAAACCTCGAAAATTACTGTAGAATTGCATCCATTCAAATCGAAATGCAACAACAGTGTTCTTCAGAGCCTATGCTTGATATTGTGAAGCCGCACGAAATAGAATTGCTCGAAATGGCTGCCAACTATAACACAAAAGAAGGGGGTATAGCCCGGGCAATTCTCGAGTCGGTTGGTTTAATGACAAATGAACCTATCGTATTCTTGCCTCAGACTGACAATGCAAAATCGGCACGTGTAACTCAGCCCCAACGTTCGCAGGCTCCATCGTCAACATCACTTAAATCATTATTCCGCATTTACCCCAACCC
>CAZEHA010000095.1:0-3904 GCA_964511665.1 uncultured Bacteroidales bacterium | reverse complement strand
GAAGCGTTACACTACGGTCTTCTCGATACAAATTGCTCCTATCGTCGCAATTCACACCTCGATTTCACTCGGTGCACCGCTCGAAGTCCGAAGGGTATCGAGGTGCCCAATGGACTCCGGTATTTTGATACACCAAATTGTTTGCGTATTTTCATGGCCATAATTCTGAACAAAATGAATAAAACGATATATGTGTTCGTTTGCTGCGCCATTGTGCTGCTGGCAGCCTGCAAGTCGGTAAATAAAACCGGATTGGCCACAAACTTGCAGCCCGAAATCGATGCATTGTCAACACCCGGTTATCAGAAAATACGAAATTTAACACTTACCGGCGATTTCGATGGCAACGGAACATTCGATACATTGGTGCAGATTAACTTCAGCCGCTTGTGGCAGGCAAATCTCGATAGTTTTCCTGACCCTTACAAAATGCCGTGGGATTCGGTGGTGGCATGGTTTTACGACATGGAATCAGAAGTTTTGGTTTTTGCGAAAAACCTACAGGTTGACACATTGAATCTGGGTTTGGCTATCGGGCTGTATTGCCTGATTAATGTTGGCGACGTGAATGACGATGGGGCTGATGATATTGCAATTGTAGTAGATGTATGCGATTACAGCCGCATAAACTTCTGCCGTATTTATTCGCTCTGCGGCAATGCCTGGCAAGAGGTAAAAAGCTTCGCTATTCACGAAGATGCTTTCAATATTTATGGCAATATTATGCCGGTATTTGGCGAAATATCGGGTTATCTCGAAAAGAAAGATTCCAACTGGTACTATCACGATTATCAACGCATTGCATACGACCGGCCAGAAGATGTTGGTAAAATGGAACTGCTGAAGACGCAGCCCTGCCGATAACAAAAACGCATGTCCATTCAGAAGGTGCATTCATGCTAAAATGTTAACATGTTTTATAATAAATGAAAAAAACATGCAAACTGAAGGGAAATAATATGTAACTTCGACATGAATTAATTTGGGTTTCATGCGTCATTTTTTACTGCCTTTTTTCATGTGTGTTGCCTGCTTTAGCTTTGGTCAGGCGAAAGTTTCCGATATTCCTAAAGCACTCGATATTCTGCATAGCAGGGGAGAGGTGTATTTTTATTTCGACAACTCCGATAGTTACGATATAAAAACCCTGTCGCAACAGCTTTCAATCGATAATGTTACCCGTAACCGTGTGTATGCTTATGCCAATGCTGTGGAATTCGAAAGATTCTTGCAAATGCAGATCTCTTTCAATCTGGTTGAAGAATACTACAATAGTCACAAGGCTATTACCATGGCTTCGAGTCTTGACGAGATGCAGAATTGGGACAGATATCCTACCTACAGCCTCTATGTTGAAATGATGCAGAAATGGGCCAACGATTATCCCGAAATATGTCGTCTCGATACCATAGGCTTTTCGGCCGGCTACAATATGGCCTTGTTGTGTTTGGTCATTTCCGATAATGTGAATGTAATCGAAGAAGAGCCTTCGTTTTTTTGGACAGGCACTATGCATGGCGATGAAACCACCGGATATATATTGTTGATGCGGCTTGCCGACACACTGCTTACCTCTTATGGTACTCCGGGCAACTTGCACAATCTGGTGAGCAACGCAGTTATTTACATTAATCCGCTGGCAAACCCCGACGGCACTTTTTATCAGCATCCCGATGGCAGCACTGTGGCCGATTCGCGTCGTGCCAACATTAACGATGTTGATTTGAATCGTAATTTTCCTACCATCGATAATGCACCTACGCAACTTGAAGACGAGATTGTTGCCATGATAGAATACAGTGCAGCACATCCTTTCACCATGTCGGTGAACACCCATGGCGGTGCCGAGGTAGTGAACTATCCGTGGGATTTTTGGACTTCGGAGCAAAACGCACATGCCGACGACACATGGTGGCGCTATATCGGAGAAATATATGCCGATTTAGCTATAGCCAATGGCCCTTCGGGCTATTTTACCGGTGTTCATCCATCAGGAGTTACCGAAGGCGGCGACTGGTATGTTGTAGATGGCAGCCGTCAGGATTATATGATGTACTACAGGAACTGCCGCGAGATGTGTCTGGAGCTATCGAACTCTAAGCGACCCGGTAGCGAAGAAATGCCAGGCTTTTGGAACTATAACCAGCAGGCTATGATCGATTACACTATGCAGGTGCTTTACGGAATTGCGGGAGTGGTTACCGATTCCATTACTCATGAACCGCTTCATGCCATGGTTTTTGTCGAAAATCACGACCGCGACAATTCGCATGTGTTTTCGCATTTGCCTACAGGTTATTATCACCGGCCTATTTTCGAAGGAAACTACAGTGTCACTTTTTCGGCTCCGGGTTACAAAACCAAAACTATCGATACTCTTGCCATCAACAATCAAACGGTTCAGCTCGATGTGCAACTGGGCTCACTCGATTTATATCCCCCCGATGTTGATTTCACCAGCAATGTGCAGATAACTCTCTGTTCGCCCGAGGTACAATTTGTCAATCTGTCGGAGGCATCGTCGAATACAACTTACCTCTGGTATTTTGGCGATGGTACTACTTCAACCGATATCAGCCCCATTCACAATTACCAGCAGCAGGGCACATATTCGGTAGCTCTGGTTGCCGAAAACGAGCACGGGCGCGATTCACTGATGATGGAGAATTATATCACCATACAGCTTTACGATGCCCCCGAAGTGCAGTCGGCTTCTTCGTGCAGCCCATCGGCTTCGTTAACCCTCTCAGCTTCGGGCGACGGCGATATACACTGGTACAGCAGCGCAGGAGCTATCGAGCCAATACACACCGGAAATAGTTTTACCACACCCATGCTTACGCAAACTACAACCTATTTTGTTGAAGATGAGGTTACCCTTACCGGCAGTGTTGGGCCACTCCCCAACAGCAACGACAGTGGCGATTACAATACCGACAATGCCGACCACTATCTGGTGTTCGACTGCTATCAGCCTGTGCACCTGGAATCGGTGCGGGTGCTGGCCAATTCAACTGGAGACCGGACCATACTGCTGAAACACAACGGCGAAGTATTGCAATCGGTTACTGTAAATATTGCTTCGGGCGAACAGCTTGTCCCGCTCGGATTCGATATACCCGAAGCTACCGGACTGCAACTGGTTTGCGAAGGGCCTGCCGGCTTATACCGCGGTTTTTCGGGTTATCTAAGCCCCTTTGGCTACCCTTTTGTTATCGATAACTATATGGCAATACAAGGCTGCGACGATACCCAGTGGTGGGACGATGAACTAAAGTATTACCCCTATTTTTACGACTGGCAAGTTGTGCTGCACCATTGTGTGAGCCCCAGAGTAGAAGTGTATGCAGTGGTTACCGAAAGCAATCCGGTTGCTGATTTTAATTTTGCAAATAGCTTTGGCGAGTATCAGTTTAACGATAATTCGCAGGATGCATCTTCGTGGTTGTGGAATTTTGGCGACGGAAATACTTCAGTGCAGCAAAACCCTTCTCACACGTATCTGTTAAACGACACCTATGAGGTTCAGCTTACCGTTACCAACGATTGCGGATCTAATTCGGTGACCCGGTCGGTCGAAGTAAATGTGAATGCAATAAGCAATCATCAGGCTGATTTTTTGCTTTGGCCCAATCCAACACCCGATGTAATTAACCTGAAAAATTTGGCCGGCAAAGAGTTGCTCGAGTTGTATTCACTCGATGGAAACTTGCTGGTGCAGATGCAACCAAATGCCAATACTTGCGTTATCGATATGTCGGGTTTGTGCAATTCGGTGTATATACTCCTGATAAGTTCTGAAACCGGTTGTAGTGCCCATAAAATTATAAAGTTTTAAATGATTGATTTATGAAAAAAACTATTCTCGTTCTGCTGGTATTGCTTAATCTAAGCCTTACGGGTG
>CAZEHA010000094.1:0-4035 GCA_964511665.1 uncultured Bacteroidales bacterium | reverse complement strand
AAAAATTAAAACTTTTGTCTATTTTTAAATCGTACTATTTTTGGGGGAGCTTACAAAGGCTCTTCGCGATTCTCGAATAAGGACCGTAAAAACTTCTTAATTATCAGTCGCGGCAGTGCATTTGAATGTGTGGCAATTTTAGACTTTCTCCTCGAAAACGAATTGATTCCACAAACCAAATACAACGATCTGACAAATGATTACGAAGAAATTTCGAAAATGCTGTATGCAATCATTCAAAAACTTGATTGAGTGAGAGTGAGAGTGAGTACGAAGTACAAGCGAACACTCTCACTCTGTTTCTCTGTACTCACACTGACACTCACTCTAAAAGAAATAAAAAATAGTAATACAGTGAGAGTGAGTACGAAGTACAAGCAATCACTCTCACTCTGTTTCTATATCAGGCAAAAACGTTTAGTCTTTTATACACCTCACCGATAATCCGGCTGATTTAAAAACTTCATAATCATAAACAAAACTATTTGAGTTTTGAATGAATTTACTCCACGACTTTGTGCTGGAAACCTCATTGCTTGTCCACCAATATCCCCAGTCACCAGCCCCACCATAACTGCCGGGGGAATCATATCCTGTGCCGTACGACGACCTCAAACCTCCTGGTAAAGCAGAAAACGAGTAAGTATTATAGCCATAACCACTTGAACTCCATCCATAGCTAGATTTTAATGCAGTAGCCACATTTCCGGGGAAGCCATCGTTAGATATGTATTCGATTAATATATTCCACTCAGCCTGCGAAGGAACATGCCAACCATTTGGACATACACCCTGAATGTGTCCACTGCCCGAAAAAGGAACTCCTCGCACTGCAGCGGCATAAGTATAGAGTTTTCCATATATTGCATCCTGATTACCGGTATTGTTGTTGTAAATGCAATACGCAAAAGTTGTATTATTGTCAGCTAAATTTCCCCAGTCAAGGTATGATGTAATGTGAGGGATTGGAGTGCCATCGGCATAATGAGTGGCTTTACAATTTTGTGCCATCCATTCTTGAGTTCCAATTATTACGCTTCCATAGGTGTTGCCGTTATAGTCGCTTACACCGAAACCTACGGTAAAATATGGAACAGTGGTAAACGATTGAACATTCCCATAACTTGTTCCAACTCCATTAGTCGCATAAGCTCGATAATAATAAGTGCAGCCCGGCATTAAATTGCTCAAAGTGTACTGAAACACGCCAAGTCCGGTTCCACTAGTTGCAAAATTGTCGTTCAAACTGGGATAAGGCTCTGTGCTCCAGCAAAAACCTCTTGCTCCTACTGGGCTTCCACCACCTGACGTAACATTCCCATAAATGCTTGCGCCGGTATGAGAAACATTTGTTGTCGGTATAGTTTCAACTGTGGGGGCTCCCGCTTGTAAAGTTGTGAACATTATCTGGTTACCGTAAAAAGTATCATACATGTTTGAAGCATACGCTCTTACATAATATGTTGTTCCGGGCGAAAGATTCGACATAAGTGCGGTATAAGTTCCCACTCCCTCGCCATTGTTGCTCATTCCAATATTCGTTTGAGAGGTAGGGTTGGGAACAGAATTCCATACGATACCTCTATGATAAATATAATTACCTCCATCGCTAATGATATTACCGCCAGAGTATGCCGAAGATGTGCCGATATCATAAGCAGGAAGTGTTACAAATGAAGATTGTGATGTTGTAAATGGTATCACACTACCATAGCTTGTTCCTGCGCTGTTGGTACAATAAGCACGCATGTAATAACTCGTTTCGGGCTGAAGTCCTGTGATTGTTTTAGTATAAAAGCCCGTACCGGAGCCTGAGGAAATGCAATTGTCATTGATAGATGGACTTGGGTGAGTGGCGTAGCAAAACCCACGGTAGGTTTCGCCGTATATATCGAGTGAACTGATTACGTTTCCGTTACATGTTGCTGAATACATACTTACATCACTTATAGAGACACTTTGAACATCGGGTAATATGCTGCCAAATTCTAAAACTACTTCGTTCCCATTTTCTGGAAAACAGGTGTATTCGTGGCTGATAAAAAGATCAATTCCAATAGTCCCGCTGCCTAAGTCACCCGAAATTGCCTGAAACATCACCTCATCTCCGGATGTGTATGTCCACCAATCTTTATTGTTGTTTGTTTCTGTTCTAATTATTTTGGTGTTGTCTGCTTGGTTTGTTGTAATTGCTGCAAATTCATCTGAGAGAATTATTTTAAAACCCGCGGTGCCATATAACGACGAAACAACCAAAAGGAATACACCTTTCTGATTAATTCCATAACTCAAAGAGTTTTTCCCCCGGTTGCATGAGAATTGTTGATGACTTAATTGTTTTCCTCCCACGTCGTACAATCTCAGCGTCAAGATAGAAGCATCAGGTAAACTTGCGATTATGATATTTTGTGTTAAGTCAATTGAAATTGAATAATCATCGTTTGAACTTTCAAACCGCGAAATTGACGATGGTATAACATAGCTGCCATCACAAAGATTTATTAGTACATGTGTGATTAAATCTTTATTTCCTCCCATTGGCGTAAACATTAATTCAGTACCATTGGTATTATTGGTTAATATTATATGATTAAGGGGAATCACACTATTCATAACTGGAACCGAAGATGAATTCTGTCCACTTATTAATACATATACTTCTTGTGAAAACAAGTTGATCTGCCCCAAAGACACCAAGATAAATAATAAATAAAATCTCATAGTACTATGTTTAATTGTTAAATTTTATTCGATAAAAATAAACATTTTTCAATGAAATCTATATCGTACTTAGCAAAGGTTAAAACAAAGCACAATACTGATAGCGACGGAGCAATTGGTAGAATTAAATTATTTTGATTTCCTAACCATTTAATTCGAAAAAAACTGAATTTTAAACAAAGGAGCTTTGAGTATAGTTAGCATTGTTTTCGAATTGTAAGTATCTTTACTTCATCAAAAATAGCAATATGAATTGTGTAGTTGACAACATTAAACAGTATATGCAGCTTATCAAACCTGTCTTCTCACAAGTATTAGGAACGCACAATACGGCCGCAGTCGATTTAAGCATTAACAACGCTGAATTGAATACTGTAGACGTGGGCAATTGCAATGAACTGTCTCGTTACATTCAAAGTACAATGAAGAAGGGTAATGCATTTGCAGGTATTGGGGGTTACCTCGAAGACCGCGCCATATATCGACGCAGTTCTCATTTTGGTGTGGGCGAGCAATGCCGCAGTATACATCTTGGCATTGATGTGTGGTGCGAAGCAGGTAGCATTGTTCATGCACCATTGCCGGCAACAGTGCATTCGTTTAGGGTGAACAACAATTTTGGTGATTACGGACCTACCATCATACTACAACACAGACTTGGCCAATGTGTTTTTTACAGTTTATACGGGCATCTAGAAACCAAATCATTGCAAGGAAAGACCGAGGGAATGGTACTTGCTGCCGGAGAAGCATTTGCTACAGTGGGCATGCCTCACGAAAACGGAAATTATCCGCCGCATCTGCATTTTCAGCTTATTGCCGACATGCAGCACTATTCAGGAGACTTCCCCGGTGTTTGTGCGTCGGTTGATTTGGCGTATTATAGTGAATTGTGCCCAAATCCTGAGTGGTTGTTGATGTCTTGAGGTGCCCGATGGTTTCCGGACACCGAGCGATGTGTCGAGCATGTCGAAATATTCCCGCCCAAGCGGAAGTATCGAGGTGCCCGGTGATTTCCGGACACCGAGTGATTCGCTCCCAAGAGCGAATTGTACCGAGGTGCCCGGTGAACAACAATTTTTCAGAGAAGCGTTACACTACGGTCTTCTCGATACAAATTGCTCCTATCGTCGCAATTCACTCGAAGTCCGAAGGGTATCGAGGTGCCCGATGATTTCCGGACACCGAGTGATTCGCTCCCAAGAGCGAATTGTACCGAGGTGCCCGGTGAACAACAATTTTTCAGAGAAGCGTTACACTACGGTCTTCTCGATACAAATTGCTCCTATCGTCGCAATTCACTCGAAGTCCGAA
>CAZEHA010000093.1:0-4884 GCA_964511665.1 uncultured Bacteroidales bacterium | reverse complement strand
CTTAATTATTAATAATTTAAATAGTTTGTTGAAATGAGTTTAGTAGACACTAATGCTGGATATTCTATAATTCAAAGGAGCCCAGTTGTTACTAAAAAGTGCAAACATGATGGGCAATGCAATGGGCCTGAGCATACAGTTAAAAAAAGGTGTTAATTGAAACAGATATTAATGTAAAAAATGATGAAATCAAAGGGAACATTATTATCCTTGATGATATCCCAGAATCATTTACAATTGATGACTACAAAATAAAAATAAAAAAAGGGCGATCATTAATTTCGGATATTAAATACGAAGAAAAAAATGAAAACGGTGATAAATACGTTCTATTTACAATTATACCTAAAGATGGAAGTTTTAGAAAAAATTGTAGCGTATGGATAAAATTATTTGTCACGATTAAACCATCAAAAAATGATTATGTTGTAGTTAAATAATGATTGAAATAAACTGCCCAGAACATTGCGCTTATAACAATTTCGCTTTCTATGATAACGCTAGTAATACGGGCATGCGCTAAAACTTTAAGGTAAGAGAAACTGTGCCAATGCTGGAACAGTTCATCAACCATTAACCTCCCAACGAGTCACTCGAAGAGGACTTCGGATGTTACTTTGCAGCCAGCGTCCACGCTGGCTGCATTACCCGACGTTGGTTGCTGAGGCTCTAGAAGCACAACGCCGGCTGCATAAAACGAGTTCTTCCTTGCCTATTCAATAATAAGCCTGAGCCTGTATTCAGAGGCATCGGTAAGCAAGCGAACGAAATAGCAGCCAGCAGCCAGATGGCTCAGGTCGATGGCATGCACATGGCTGCCCGGCATGATATCGGACGAAAACACCGTTTCGCCCAACATATTGCTCACCGTAGCCACAGCCTGGCCACGTACATCGGTTTGCAGATAGAACACACCTTTACCCGGGTTGGGATAAACCAAAACTTCTGAAAATACATCTTCGCTTAAGCCCACAAACTCAAGTACGGTAATATTGCTAACACACCACTGCGAATTGCCGGCATGGTCGAGCACAGTCCAGATAATACTGTTTACACCTTCGGGTAACAGTTCTCCGGCCAGCGAAGCCTGCTGATTAAAGCTATTGAACACCGAGGCCACTCCGCAATTGTCGCTAATATCGAAAGCATCGAACTCACTGCCCTGAACCGTATAAAAATGATTCGAAGCGGCATCGGCACTTGTATTGGCGGGGCAGATCAATGTGGGATCTTCGTTGTCGCTTACTATCACGGTTTGCGACTGCAAATGGGTGTTTCCGGCAAGGTCGGTGTAAGTCCACATAACAAAATAAGTACCCGGAATGCTGTAGCTCAGTGGGTCTTGTGTGATAGCCTGAATGCTGCCCGAGCAATTGTCGGTAGCAAACGGATAGGTGGTAATTTCGGCTTCGCATTCACCATTGATTACAGGCAAAGTTTCCATATCGGGAACAGGAGCCTCACTGTCCTCGACAAAAACCATCTGTGTCTGTAATGTTTGGTTTCCAGCAGCATCTTCAAATATCCACGTAATCAGATACATACCCTGTTCCTCATACAGTAAATCATCCTCGGTTATAGCAGTAATTGGCCCGTCGCAATTGTCGTTAGCTGTGGGAATTTGTGTTATTTCGGCCATACACTGACCTGTTACATCGGGTAGCGATACCATATCGGGCACGGGCGATATAGCATCGTACACAAAAACCGAAGCAATGTTGCTAATAGCTTGATTGCAACCATTGCCACTTGCTGTTGCTACAACCCTGAACTGCACATCTCCTGTAACGGGACCATACACATACTGCGTTTCGGTTGCTCCATCAATATTTTGCCACACACCCTGTTCTGGCGATATTTGCCATTGCAGCGCGTTTTGAGGCGTTCCACCGGCCAGCTCCACACTCATACTATAATAATCGCCATGGCACACACCGGCACCAACAGGCTGCAATACAAAATGCGGATCGGGCACCACAAGCACTGTTGCTGTTGTGCTGATTGCATCGTTGCATCCGGCACCGGTAGCCCCGGCAACACAGCGGTAGTAACGCGTTTGCGATAAAGCCGGAGTGGTATAGTTGGCAAAATTTGAAAACGGAATATTTTCGAAAAGCACATTGTCGGCCGATACCTGCCAGCTGTAATTCACGGCAGGGGTTCCGCCGGCTGCTTCGGTACTCATCGACCACGTACCGCCGCTGCAAATTTCGCCTCCGGCCGGTTGCTGCACAAAACCAAGCTGTGGTTGCACATTTACCTGAACCGAAACACAAGCCGATGCAGCCTCGGCACACTCGCTACTGCGAGTTTGGGCATACACAGTCTGCGACTCGCTATAGGTTTCGGTAAAACTATTGCCGGTAGCTGCAGCAGCACCCGAACAATCGCCCATATACCATGCCACTACATCGCCATTGTTCCCCGGCGAAGCGGTAAAAGTTATTTCGGCACCCTGACACACTGTGGTAGTATTTGCCGAAAACACAGGCAGTGCAAGCACTGTTTCGATTAACGACAACACATAATTGCCCGTGGCGGGTGATGAAGCTGCGCTTCCAACAACAATATAATACTCGGTTTCGGGACTGCTGCACCATTCCACCTCTCCGGTGTAGGAACAGGCCACAAAACCGGCTTCATCGCAAGTTCCGGCAAATACGTTGATTACCGCATCTATTTCGGTAATAGGATGATTGGTTGTTACACTGAATTTGTTGCCATTGCCCTGCACCCTGAACCATACATTATGCACTGCTTCGCTGCACGTGGCCGAAGCCGGCAAATAGTTATCGGCGCAATTGTTGTTGAGCACACCGCTGTTATAAGGTATTACACCAATTTCGATTGCATTGGCGCAGGTATTGTTGGCTGGGTTGGCAATTATATTTACAAAAGCCACTTCGCTGAATCCGTCGTCGCAACCTTCGCCAACGGTCGAAGCTTTACACCGGTAATACACCGGCTGCCAAAGGGCTTCGGATGTATAAGTATTTGATTGCGCAGCTTCAATATCGGCCCAGTCGCTAGCATTTTCAGAAACCTGCCATTGGTACTGCAGCGCCGACAAACCACCTGAAGCGAGTGCTGTAAGGCTATGCACATAGCCCGCACACTGCGTTGTGCCTGCCGGATTGGCAACAAACCAGGGGTCGGCAGCTACTGTGATGTTTACCGTTGCGCATGTTCCAATAGAAACACAGGGGCCTTCGCCACGCACATAATACACACCGCCGGCCGATGGGGTAAATGTAATGCTGTTACCGTCGGTGCTGCCTTCGGCCACACTGCCACAACCAAACGAATACAGTTTCCAGGCGGTGGCATTATTTAAGGTTCCCGATATTTGCACCACACTACTGCCACCGGCACAAACATGGTTCGCTGTGATATCGGGAGTAGAAGCTGCCGTATATTGAAATGCCGATTTACGAACCACATGATAGGCATAGTCGGCCATATACACATTATTGCATGCATCAACAAATATTCCCGAAATATACTGAATTTGTGCATCTTCGGGGGCACCACCATCGCCCGAATATCCGGCTGTTCCGGTGCCTACAATAGTACTGACCCGCGTTGTAGCTTTGTCGATTCTACGAACACGCCAATGCTGAAAATCGCTGAAAACAATGTTGCCCTCGGCATCGCAACTGATATCGTATGGGAAAAATATATTGGTATTTAATGCGGTGAGTCCGTCGCCATTAAAACCGGTAGAACCGGTTCCGGCATAGGGCTGGTTTACACCCGACGAAAGATTGTACACCCAAATGCGGTAGTTCATAAGACCGTAGTACAACAAATTATCGGCAGTTACATGCACACTTAGAACTTCAGTGCCGGCATTTATTACTGTAGAAATTATTCCGGTAGTGGCATCCACTTTCCTCACACGATGGTTGTATGTATCGGCAATATAGATATTTCCTGCGGCATCGCAATGCACATTATAGGGATAATTGAGTTTGGCATTTACTGCCAATCCTCCGTCGCCCGTTAAGCCTGAGCCATTGCCTCCGGCTACCAAACTGATAACACCTGTGCTCAGGTTAATTTTTCGAACGCAATGATTGGCCAGCTCGGCAAATATCAGATTTCCCTCATGGTCGATGCAACTACCTGCCGGAGTGCGTATATCGGCAGACAAAGCCGGGCCTCCGTTTCCCGAAAAACCTGCTGTACCGGTTCCTGCAAATGTTGAAATAAAGCCCGACTGATTTACTTTTCTTATACGATGATTGTTGTAATCGCTGATATACACATTGCCCTGAGCATCGGCCACCACATCCCAACAGGCATTCAACTGAGCATCTGTTGCAATACCGCCATCGCCCGAATAACCGGCTACTCCATCTCCTGCAATGGTGTTGATAATTTGCGAATACCCCTGAACGCTGATAACGCAGCAAATAATGAATAATAAAATTCGATTCATATTACTTATTTTTTCGAAAGATACTGATTTAAGTCAAAACCTGAAACAGAAATTCATTAACGGTTATTAACAGAAGCATTTAATAAAACTTAGGTATTGGCTTCGGCGGTCACCCTTCGATTACCGCTTCGCTACTCAGGGTGACAAATTCGATTACCGCTTCGCTACTCAGGGTGACAAATGCCCCTGTCATGCTGAGTTAATCGAAGCATAGGCAGGGGAACTGAAAACGTCTTCGGCGGTCACCCTTCGATTACCACTTCGCTTCGCTACTCAGGGTGACAATGCCCCTGTCATGCTGAGTACTGGAGCGCAGCGGAAGGCTGGATTTATACTGAGGCTCTCGAAGTATCGAAGCATAGGCAGGGGAACTGAAAACGTCTTCGGCTGTCACCCTTCGATTACCGCTTCGCTACTCAGGGTGACAAATTCGATTACCGCTT
>CAZEHA010000092.1:0-4969 GCA_964511665.1 uncultured Bacteroidales bacterium | reverse complement strand
AGACACCTAAAGATGTTTTCTTTAAATCTGTCGCATTTGCTTGTTGAATTTACGCAGCACGATATTTGTTTCGTAGGATGGCTAAATATGTATATTTGCAAAAATGTGAGTATTTATGAAGAAGATTGTTGTAGTGGTTTTGTTTATGCTGATGTGGCTGATTGCCCGCCCTGCCTTTATATTAATTCCCATGGACGATGTGCAGAAAGACCACCTGAAGGCGTACGGAATTACCTATTGGACTTTGCAAAACCAGTTGGAAGCATGGTGGTTGCTCAACTATAGGGGGGGTAGTTTTCTGATGCCCTATGCACGCGATATCGAAAACGAATGCGTTATTCGTGGTGTGAGTTACCAGGTGTTGGCCGATGCTCAAAAGAATGCAATTTTCAACGAAATTGCGCAACCCGATGTGAATATGGATGCTATTAAACTCGAAAAAGCACCCAAAGTTGCCGTTTACAGCCCACCGGGGAAACTTCCCTGGGATGATGCCGTAACTCTGGCTCTTACCTATGCCGAAATTCCTTATGATGTTATTTATGATGAGCAGATAGTAAATGGCGACCTGAACAAATACGACTGGCTGCATTTGCATCACGAAGATTTCACGGGGCAATACGGTAAATTCTACGGTGCCTACCGACACATGCAGTGGTATCAACAGCAGCAGGCCGATATGGAGGCCATGGCTACGAGGTTGGGCTTCTCTAAGGTTTCGCAATTGAAGTTGTTTGTTGCCAAAACCATTAAGGCATATGTTGCCAGCGGTGGATTTATGTTTGCCATGTGTTCGGCTACCGATACCTTCGATATTGCATTGTCGGCCGAAGGTGTCGATATTTGTGCTCAGATGTTCGATGGCGACCCTGCCGACCCCAATTCACAAAACAAACTCGATTACTCGAAAACCTTTGCTTTTACCGGCTATTCTCTTATAATGAATCCGTTGGAGTACGAACATAGTAATATCGATGTGTCGAATACGCGAAAGTTGGGGCAGGAGCAAGATTATTTTACCCTGTTTGAGTTCTCGGCAAAATGGGACCCTGTGCCCACCATGCTATGCCAGAATCACAAAACCATGATACGCGGTTTTATGGGACAAACTACAGCTTTCGACAGTCGCTTTGTGAAACCTGAGGTTCTGGTAATGGGCGAAAACAAGTCGGCAGGTGAGTCAAAGTACCTGCATGGCGAATACGGGAAAGGCATGTGGACCTATTACGGCGGCCACGATCCCGAAGATTACCGACACTATGTGGGCGACCCGCATACCGATTTATCGTTGTACCCCAATTCACCGGGCTATCGGCTCATCCTGAATAATGTGTTGTTTCCGGCTGCCAAAAAGAAAAAGCTGAAAACCTGATTACTAGAACACATTAGCCCATAAATTTGCCTCCCGTCCGTGTCACTCGCAGAAGATTTCCTCCAAACATAATTTCTTTGCTCTCCATACGAGTCACTCGGAGAGGACTCGGATGTAACCGGATGTAACCGAATTTCATTTCCATTTAAGTAGCTCCAAGTCCGGTGCCGGTGACTCGAAGCGGGAGGATCGTAATAAACGCAAAAACCTGAAAGCATTGAAATTCAGGTTTTTGCGTTGTTTTGCTGGTTGCGACTCCTCTCCATCCAAGTCACTCGGAGAGGACTCGGATGCAACCGGTTTACAAAAAATCATTATAATGAAAAACATCAACTCCCAATTTCTCTCCCAACTGATAAAACCAACAACTTGAGTGCTTGTACTCAACATAATTATTGGCAAGTGACCAGTTTTTTGAAACAGGATTCAGATGCATATATTTAAGTTTTTCCTCAATCATTTGCTCGTTAAAACACAGTTTAGCATCAAAAGAAGGTTGAAAAACCTGATGTTTCTTACCATTCTTTCTATCACTGTTGTTTACTCCATTTGATAAAATTTCAAGGTATGAATACTCGGCGTTTTCATGAAGCCTTTTGATGATTTCGTAGGCAATAAATCGTTTTGAATTTCCTATTACCTCATTAATTAATGGGGATTCATTTCCAACATAAATCAACAGGTGCATGTGATTAGGCATAATTACATACCCATTTACATAGCATCCGTATTTATCTTTCAGTGTGCCGAAAACTGAATACAGATAGTAATACAAATTGGTGATTTCAAATAAATGAAGCCATTTGTAACAGGTTATTGTACAGAAATATATGGCGTTTTTCTGATATTGGGTTCGCTTAACTGCCATACAGGTTCAATTTGGAATAATTCTGTAAAATTATCATTTTCTTATGAATATTAATAGCTCCGAGTCCCGTTACGGTGACTCGGAGCGAGAGGTGCGTAGTTTCCTATTTAAAAAGTGCTTTAATAGAAAATCCTGTTAGTGTAACAACCTCCTCACCATCGAGTCACTCACAGAGGACTCGGATGTAACCTAATTTTTCCTCCACATCGAGTCACCGGCAGAGGACTCGTATGCAATAGGAATTCTATTTCCATCTAAGAAGCACCGGGTCCCGTGCCGGTGACTCGTCGCGGGAGACGAGATACCCACAAATCGTTACCACTTTTTGAAATTATTTTTGGTAACGAAACCGGGTTATAAATAGCGTTATTTTGCGCTTTTGATATAAACGCAAAAACCTGAAAGCATTGAATTTATACTACACCGGAAACTTTTCGGTTTTAATAACACATATAGACCCTAAAGATAATTCTTTATCAAAAAACATCATGAATATTTTACTCCACAATTTTTATTGATTTATGAAAAACAATATTGTATATTTGCATATGTAACGACAAAACACAATTGTATTTTAGCATGAAAAGAGAAATTACACAATGTTTAATTGAGTGGAAAGATAGAAACGACAGAAGCCCATTAATAGTTAGGGGTGCGCGTCAAGTTGGAAAAACTTTTACAATCGAAGAGTTTGCAAAAGCGCATTTTTCAAATTTCGCTAAAATAAATCTGGAAGAAAAACCGGAATATAAAAAACTTTTTTTTGATAATGATGTTCAACGAATCATTATCGAAATTTCTGTATTGCTTAATACTGCGATAAAACCCGGTGAAACACTTTTGTTTATAGATGAAATTCAAACCTCACCCGAAGCAATTTTAACGTTACGATATTTTAAGGAGAATTTGCCTGAATTACATGTTATTTGTGCGGGTTCATTGTTAGACCATACTCTCAATGAAATGCGTTCTGCTATGCCAGTTGGCAGGGTTGAGTTTTTGTATATGTACCCAATGAATTTTAAGGAATATTTAAGGGCAATTGGGCAAGACAGTCTTTGTAAATATATTGAGGAATATAATCTGACAAAGCCTTTTAGTGAAGTTATACATAATCAGATCGTTAAGTTTTTAAGGTATTACTTTTTTATTGGTGGAATGCCAGCTGTAGTGAAGGCTTTTGCCGAGAACAACGATGTTTCAAATATTCAACGCATACATAGTAATATCTTAAGTTCGGTGCAGTACGATTTTGCCAAATACGGTACAAGAAAACAACAGGAATATCTGCAAATTGCTTTGCAATATTGCGGACGTTACCCGGGTCGAAAAATTAAATACAGTACTATTGCAAAGGATATACGATCAACAAGTCTGAAAGAGGCAATCAGCAAACTTGAATTGAGCAGGATAGTTCACAAAACTACTCATAGTAATGCTTCGAAAGTTCCTCTCACCGATTTGGTGAAAGAAGACACATATAAAACAGTATTTATGGATATTGGGTTCGTTAATCATTTATCGCAAATAGACTTAATTGACCTGGATGAACTTTTGACTGCAAATGAAGGTATGCTTGCCGAGCAGTTTGTTGCTCAGGAATTACTCGCAGACCGACCGGCCTACATGAGCCCTTCACTGTTTTATTGGTCAAGGGAAGAAAAAAGCTCGAATGCTGAAATAGATTTTATATTTCAGCATAAAAACAAGATTTACCCCATAGAAGTTAAAGCAGGGAAAACAGGAACTCTGAAATCGATGCAAGTTTATTTATCAGAAAAAAAACTAGATTATGGAATACGATTCAATCTTGATCTTCCCAGTTATGGTGTTTTTTCAACAAACATAACAGTTAAAGATGCAACAACCGAAATTCATTGGTCACTATTATCATTACCTCTTTATATGACCTCTGAACTCAACAGGATTCTGGATATATATGAGAAATAATTTATTTTCCTCCCCATACGGGTCACTCGCAGAGGATTTGGATGTAGCCGAAGCTCTTTTGCCTTCCCCATACGTCATCGCGAACGTAGTGAAGCGATCTACCAAGCCGGTAACATACAATCAACGCCCGTCGAAGCACAGATTGCTTCATGTTCGTACCTCACATTCGCAATAGACGGGCTATGTTTCCTCCGTATCCGAGTCACTCGGAGAGGACTCGAATGCAACCAGATTGTATTATTCTATAACAAACATGCAGAAAATCAACAAGTTGTAAATTTATGTTTTAGAAAGATCTAATATGATACAGTAACTCCAAGTCCCGTGCCGGTGACTCGGAGCGGGAGGCGAATTTTACCATGGATTAAACAGGTTATAAAATCCAATATATACAAGACAACCTAGCAAACCCATTAAAACTACTATAATTTTGGCGGATCTTAATTTGCTTATAAAAACTCCTATTAATGAATTAATTGTCAGAATAATTATAAAGACTAAAGTATAATTATGATAAAACTGTTTTACTTGAAAGGCTGCTTCACCCGAAGTTTTATTAAAAATGAAATAAAGGACAATTATCATATGAAATAATATCAATAAACCATTTATATAAATTGGAGTCCGCTTCATTTTATAATCATTTAATAGTCTTACTTCCCTATCCGAGTCACTCGCAGAGGACTCGGATATGTTCAAGGCTTCTCAGAGCTTAAAGATAGTTCTCCTGACTTCATACGCTCTCCTAAATTAGTGCGGCAACAAAATTGCAACTCATT
>CAZEHA010000091.1:0-6296 GCA_964511665.1 uncultured Bacteroidales bacterium | reverse complement strand
GTGTTTCAGCGAAGCCTTACATTCCGGACATCTCGATACGAATTACTCCAATCGTTGCAATTCACTCGATGTCCGATTGCCTCCGGACACCGAGTGATTCGCTCCCAAGATCGAATTGTATCGAAACCGGACACCGAGTGATTCGCTCCCAAGAGCGAATTGTACCGAGGTGCCCGGTAAAGGATATTAGTTCAATAATCCATAAAAAAAGAAATCTACTAACCGGATTCGTTAGTAGATTTCAAATCCCGTTTTATGAATTCGCCTTACTAAAATTCTAATGAAGCACAATTCAATGAAGAAGAGCGGAACTCTACTTTTTTAATATTCAACTTGTCTTTCAACAATTCATAGAATACAGTACAGAACCATTCACATGTAGATGGACCATTACTCACTGCAACTCTGCTTTCAGGAAAAGATTTAACCAATTCATGGTTGAGAGCATTTGCAGTCGCCCCATACCGATTGGTTGTACCTTTCATTCCGGTTTTTTCGTAACCTTGCAACACTAAATCAAGTAAAGGGTCGCCTTCTTGGAAAATTGTTGCGTGGTGAAAATTGTCAGCCACAGCCCAAGCTAGTTTTTGTGCCTCTTTTACCGGATACGCATAATTGTGCTTGTCTAAATCGCCTTCAATTTCGAGCGTTAACAATCCGGAATGTCCATGAAGATAACTTGCTTCGCCCGGATAATTCATAAATCGGTGTGCATATTGGAAATCCAATTTCACAATTGACCTGTACTTGTTGTTTGTCATGTTTTTGTCCTCCTTTTGATTAAATGATTATTATTTATTTTTTCTTAAAAAAATCAGCATTTATTAAAAGTTCCTCTAATTTGAAGAGAGATTTCTTCAATGTTGAATCCTTTGATATTCTTGTTTTTAAAATGATTCTGCAATAGTTTATCTAATTCTTCATCGTTGTAGTCCTCTATCAAATTACATTCAGAGCAATACAAATGATGATGATTTTCGATAATGCCATCGTATCTCATTATGTCTTTATCGGTTGTTACTTTTTTAATTAATCCATTTTCAACCAGAGTTTCGAGCACTTTGTAAACTGTTCCTACTGCAATATTTGGTTGTGATTTTCTGATAAACTCAATAATATTTTCGGCAGTTGGATGGTTGTTTAATCTATAAATTGCTTCAAGTATCACAACTCGTTGCGGGGTTATCTTTAATCCCTTTTCCGAAAATTTGTTCCTAATATCTGCTATTGACAATTTCATTGAGCATCTCCTTAGTGAGAATAATTCTTAATTGAGAGCAAATATAGTCAATATTTCCAAACAAACCAAATTTTAATAAAATTTCTGCTGTTCGTAAAATTTAACAAGCAAATGATTCCAGTAAGAGAAATCTTCACATATCTGTCTCCTCCATATTTAACCACAAGTTTTTAGTAGTACTTCTGTGGGAGCAGTTGATGGGTCGAGAAAATACATATTTCCATTGATACATAACGATTGGGATTTGAGTTTGAATCAAGGTGCAAATTCAAATCGTGGACATGGATTTTCTTGCAATAACATCTTAATTATTAATGATTTATATATTTTTATTTATGAGTTTAGTAGACACTAATGACGCTCTTAATTGGTCTAACCTTGTTATTGTGCGATTTTTGGACATTTTCTACCATTTTTCGCTTCACCATTCACATAGCGCACTTTTTTCGATTTTCCGTTATAGTAAAAATAAGTACCACACCCATCCTGTTTCCCATCTTTCCAATTTCCAATATATTTCGTACCTGAAGAATAGTAAAATGTCCCAAAACCATTCTTCAGATCGTTTTTCCAATCACCTTTATATGATAATTCACATGAACCATCAAGATATTCATATAGTTCACCATAACCTTCTCTTTGCCCCATCTTCCAATCTCCAACATATTTGTCACCATCTGCAAAAAAATAGGTACCTGTGCCATCTCTATAACCATCTTTAAAATAACCGGTGTATGAATCATTCACATCTTTATAGGCGCCAAACCCATTATAACAATCTCCACTAATGCAGGCTTGACAATCATCTGAATCTATTTGTACGCCATTATTAAATTTACAAACTAAATAAACCCGCATATTATCAGAGTAATAAAGTTTACCACAACCATGTTGCAAATTGTTTTTATATGTTCCTTGATATATACGGCCGTCATTATAATAATAAGTTCCATATCCTCTTTTTTCATCATTTTCAAAGCTACCCTCATATTTTTCTCCGCCATTATAGTAATCCGTTCCAAAACCATTGCGCACACCGTTTTGAAAATTACCTTCATACTTTTCTCCATTGGCAAATTTGTACTCTCCATAACCATGTTTTTTCCCATTTTGAAAATAACCCCAATAACTGTCGCCATTTGAGTAAAAATAACCACCCAACCCATTTTCGCAGTCACCTTGGTAACATTGCGCCCAAACTGTTGCCGTTAGTAGTGCGGCTGCTGAAAATGTAAATATTCTTTTCATTGTATATTACTCCTTTTATTTTACATTTTAAAACTCTTTGATTGATTTGTTATCTGGACTATTCTTGCAAAATAAGTAGCCGATATCGAATTACTCTGGTCAATTTGCTGGTTTTAAATGTTTTCAATGGTTCTTGTGTTGTTTTGTAGATTAAATTTCACAGGGTAAATGTATGAAATTGTTATTGAAATTGAAACTGAAATACATGGAATTTTTTGATTTTATTCGCCATGGATGATAGCTGCACTCGGCATGGTGTGGCGAGGTCGCTTGTAATTACACTGTTTCTGCTCGTTGATTTTAGTCTATAGGTTCGCAATATGTGTTGCCGGCCGGCTAATGCAATATCGTAAGCCAAATGCCGGAATGGCTGTGCTTTTTTTAAAACAAATTACTAATTTTGTGCTAATTAAAACTTTGCTTCATGCATCTTATTCATTTCGATTGTCGGCATTTCAGAGGGGGGATACCCTGCAAGCCCAACAAACAGCACAATGCAGAGTGTGCCGGTTGCCAATGGTACGAACGCATTGAAACCCGAATTTTGATTATAAAACTTGGGGCTATGGGCGATGTGATACGCACCACACCCCTTATTACGGCCTATCGCAAACGTTACCCGCATTGCCATATAACCTGGCTTACGCTTACGCCCGACATACTGCCACCGCAACAAATCGACGCCATATACCCGTGGAACGAAACATCGCTGTATGTGCTGTCGCGCAAAAAATTTGATATTGCCATAAACCTCGACAAAGAAGAAGAAGCCTGCATGCTGCTGGCCGAGGTAAGTGCCCCTGAGAAATACGGTTTTATCTGGACAAACAACCATATTGACGCAGCTACTCCCGCAGCCAATCACAAGCTGGTTACGGGGCTGTTCGATCATATTTCGCAGCAAAACACAAAGCACTATCTCGATGAAATATTCGAAATATGCCATTTGCCTTTCGAGAACGAAGAGTATTTGATTAACCTGAGCACCGGTTTGGCCGATACATGGAAGAAGAATCTGGCGCAACAATCGGGCGGTAAACCCATAATTGGGCTGAACACCGGCTGCGGCAACCGTTGGCAAACCCGTTTGTGGCCCGAGGAAATGTGGCTTGAGTTTATTGGCCTGCTTATGCAGCAAGGCTACTATGTGATGGTGCTGGGCGGTCCGCAGGAAGACGAAAAAAACCGCCGACTGGCCGAAGCAAGCGCTTGTGCTTATCCGGGCACTTTTAGTTTGCCCGAGTTTATTGCACTTACCCAAGCCTTAGATGTGGTGGTAACCCAGGTGTCGATGATGATGCACATTGCCGTTGCCCTGAAACGCAAGATGGTGTTGATGAACAATATTTTCAATCGTAACGAATTTTACCTTTACGGTCGTGGCATAATTGCCGAACCAGAGACTGGCTGCGATTGTTTTTATGGCAACTCGTGCAAGCGCCAACGTTCGTGTATGTACGACCTGAAACCTGCTGTGATGCTTGGGCATGTAAAACAATTGCTGCAATGCGATTAGCCTATCTGTCCACCTTTTATCCTTTCAGGGGAGGCATAGCGCAGTTTAACGCTTCGCTGCTCGAGGCCTTTGTGCGCAAGGGTGCCGAGGCTGAGGCATTTACTTTTACCTGTCAGTATCCGGGCTTTCTGTTCCCCGGTAAAACACAAATGGTAACTGAGGGCGACACGGCAAACGTGGTTCAGAGCCGACGAGTACTCAGCACAGTGAACCCGTTTAGCTATTTGCGTGCCGCCTCTGCCATAAATGCGTTTAACCCCGACCTGTTGCTGATGAAATACTGGATGCCCTTTTTCGGGCCTTCGCTGGGTACAGTGGCTGCGCGTGTGAAACCAAAAACACGCAGCATAGCCATTCTCGACAACGTGCTTCCACACGAAAAACGCTTTTTCGACAAAGCCTTCAATGCTTATTTTCTGAAACGAATCGATGGTTTTGTGGCCATGTCGGAGCAGGTGAGAGGCGATTTGCTCAGACTAAAACCCGATGCCAAAGTAATACTTCTACCCCACCCTGTGTACGACCACTTTGGCGAAAAACCCGGGCGCGACGACGCCTGCCGGCATCTCGGCATCGACAGCGATTCAAAAAATCTGTTGTTCTTTGGCTTCATCAGGTCTTACAAAGGCCTTGATGTGCTGATTGATGCTTTTGGTAAACTACCCAAAGACTACCGCCTTATTGTTGCCGGCGAAAGCTACGGCAGTTTCGAAACCTACCGCAATAGAATTGAAGCCAGCCCGAACAAAGAAAATATACATGTGTTCAACGATTACATTGCCGACAACCGCGTAGGCAATTTCTTTGCTGCCGCCGATGTTTGCATACTACCCTATAAATCGGCTACACAAAGTGGTATTACCGGTATATCGTACCATTTCGACACACCAATAATAGCCACCAACAAGGGCGGTTTGGCCGAGTTTGTGCAGCATGACAACACAGGAATCGTGGTAGAAGATGCCAACAGCGACCTGCTTGCCGAAAGCATCATTGGGTTTTTTGAGAAACACGACAAACAGAAATTTGCCGACAATATTGGCGTTTACAAAAAACAATTGAGTTGGGAGCACTTTGCCGGTGAAGTGAGCAATTTTGCCAAACATTTATAAACCAAACTATGCGCATTGTCACCCTGCTTGTATTCGCAACAATTGCCTCGTGTATGGCAGCCGCACAAACAACAATGCAAACACAGCAAGGCATTGAATACCGTCATAGCGACAAAGTAAGTGCAAAGGCCAGGAACACCAACAAAATGCTGGTGATTTTGGGCATTAAAAAAATGCAAAACAAAACGGTAGAGAAAGGCCGCTACAAAACAGAGGCATCCAAACCCCGCGGCACTATAAAACGTAAATTTCGTCTCGAAGAAAGTAGTTGTCAGGGGCGCAAGCTATGGGTGGTTTCGCCAAAGCAATCGGAGCCCGATGTGGTGGTCTTATATCTTCACGGAGGCGCTTACATACACAACATCATTGGTTTACACTGGAAATTGCTCGCTGCTCTGGCCGAAGAAACAGGGGCGATTTTTGTAATACCCGATTATCCCCTGGCCCCTCAATACACATGTTCTGATGCATTTCGTTATCTTGAAAGTATTGTGGAATTGGTAACTCAGCGCTACGGCGGTAAAAAAATTGTGTATGCCGGCGATTCGGCAGGTGGTGGCTTGGCGCTGGCGTTGGCTCAATATCAGCGCGAGCAGGGCACCGGTGTGGCATCGCAACTCATACTGCTGTCGCCATGGCTCGATGTAAGCATGACGAACCCCGAAATTGAAACACTCGATGCCTGCGACCCCATGCTGAACATTGGCAGCCTGAAACAGGCCGGAGAGTTGTGGGCTGGACCTCTTGGGAATATGCACCCGCTGGCCAGCCCCATTTACGGTAGTTTCGAAGGACTATGTCCCATTTCGGTATTTATTGGCACAAACGATTTACTGTATGCCGACTGCCTTCGCCTTCGCAATATGTTACGCGGAAGTAATAACACACTGAATTTTTTCGAGTACCCTCAAATGTTTCATGTGTGGATGGGTGCTACTCAACTCCCTGAGGCGAAAGAAGCTATCGGGCAAATTGGCGCATTAATACGAAACGGTGCAAAGCCTGACATCGAGTGATGTATCGAGATGGCCTGAGACAATCGGACATCGAGTGGTGCACCGAGTGAAATCGAGGTGTGAATTACGACAATAGGAGTAATTCGTATCGAGATGGCCTGAATGTAATGCTTCGCTGAAACACAGTTTGTTATCGGGCACCTCGATACAATTCGCTCTTGGGA
>CAZEHA010000090.1:0-6616 GCA_964511665.1 uncultured Bacteroidales bacterium | reverse complement strand
CATAGTTCACCTCTGTTCTTTCCGGTAATTTAACTACCATAAAATTACAACTAATTTTTACGGTGCTAATCTAAAGGCAATGACGGTGTGGGAAAGCAGCGCCTATTTGTTACCACAATCTGATGTCGGCCAGGCGGTTCACTTCGCGCAAGTTTGGGATTTGCTTTGCCTTGGTTTCGGCAATCACTCCTCGCATAATGCGATAGGTGATATCATCGCTGAGCGAAATCGGCTTGTTGTGTTCTTCGTCGAAACCGCCCCATCCATTACCTATAGTTGTAGTAATACAATCGATAATTGATGCCGTAAGAGCCCCATTGCTCAATTCATGCGATTCATATGCCACATCGGTTCCCGACGATGCCGAGATTACAGTGATGCCCGAATTGGATGCTGTGTTTTCGAAAAGCAGTTCCATGATATCACCCACTTGAGTAACATGTTCCTGCCTGAAAAGAAGTCTTCTTCCTCCTCGTTGTCCCTTTGCCGTGTCGTTTTCAACGGTTTGTCGCTGCTCGCGTTCGTAAATATCACCCGAATGGCACGAGTCCAATATCAACAGGCGACGTGTAGCCGGAATGCTTCGAATTAGTGCAATAAGGCTGCTGTAACTGATGCCATTCTTTTCGGGATTGTCGAAATCCATGTCGGTAGGAGCAAAATAGTAATTCAGCGTATTATCGAGAACCCCATGGCCTGCAATAAAAACCATGGCCTGGTCGCCGGGCTTGGCCTGAGCAAAAAAGTTGGGTACAGCTTCATTAATGGCTTGGCAAGTGGCCTCATTGTTTGTAATTGTTTTTACATGTACCCTGGCAAACGATTTGGGTTGCAACTTAGTGTGTACACTCGCCCTGTCTTCAAAAAAATAAGTATAATCGGTTTGGGCAATGGGTTCGGTAGAGTCAATCCACCGAAAAACAGCGCCGTTGTTGCTTATGCCATGTAAGTTGAACCGGCTATTGTTTACATAACTCGAGTCGATTGCACCGTTTTCAACAGTATAACGATAGTGTACATATTCGCTGCCATTGCTCTTTAAAATCCCGAGTTTGTGGTTTGTGTCGAATGAGTAGATATTGCTATATTTCTCGTGTTTCAGTGCTTCTATTTTGTGAACACTGAAATCGGTGCCGTTTTTTTGAGCTATTATTAGATTGATGTCATCAGAAACTAAAAACATGTTGCCATCGCCCGACGCAGCCAGTAACTCAGGTTCTGTGTGTAAGCCCTTTACAACAAACGCAGGAAGGTTTACACTGTCGGCTTTATTGTTACAACTATGAATACACATCTGTACTTCAAATGTATTGTTTGGGTTGCCATAATAATTGTTGTCGCTTGCGCGGCTTCGCATGCTAACGTAGCGTGCATTCTGAATCAGTGGTGATTTATGTAATTCGTTGAAACTGTTTTTCGAGGTGCTGCAGCTGCTGAAGTTGAAAAATTTCCATGCTTTATCATTGTTCTGATAGTAAAACCCGTCGTTGTCGGGCGATGCTATGAATGCCGGCAGCAATTCAAAAGTATATCTGTCGATAACTATTTCGGGCAATTCAATGGGTTCACAACTGCTTGTGGTAAAATCCCAAAGGAAAAACGAATCGTTACTATTTTCAATCCAGTACCTGCCTATGTAATCGACTGAGTACAAGTAGGAGCTGCTATAGCCCTCGTAAAACTGCCGTATTTCGCCATAATAACGGTCTGTATTTTCTCCGGCAACCGAATAACGCACACCATAAAACCTGTTTCGGTAATAGCTGGTGTCGATATTCGCATTTTTGCCATACAACATGGCCAAATCGTAAGCATCTTTATCGGCAAAACTCAGATTATATTCTGCTTGCTCATATTCCGATACACCTATTGCCAGTAAATACAAATCGGGAAGAACTTTTGTAGGAGGTCTGTAAATATAGAAATTTTTAAGTAAGTAATCGTTTTTGTTGTCATCGGTTACATACAGCGAAATATAGTTGCCACCGTCAACAGTTTGTAATTCTATGTCGATATTTCCGGTTTTTCCAGCGGGAATACTCTTTTTGAGGGTTGTTTTATCTGATGCTACTCCATTAATATTTACTGTATATGCCACAACAGGGCTGTTTTTTGTTTGCACACTGATTGCTACCGGCATGGTTTGGTTATGCCAAACGGTAGGTATACCGGCACTGTTTACGCTAATCGATTGCAGAACCGGAGTTTTATCGGGGTCGCTTGATGAATAAGAAACAAGCGTGGCATGTTTAATATCGCTTGCTTTACGGAGCACCTTCAGGTAAGCGGGGTCGGGTGTGCCAAATGCTTCGAGCACTCTCTCGGGGCGATGAAATTGACTTAAAATATGGTCGCGATCCATCGCTTTATCAGCATCGTAAAGCGCGAGATCCTGATAGGCATCGAAATTGGCACTATAATAGCCCTCGTTAGTAAGCATCACATGTTTTTGGTTGTCGGGATGAATCATGCGGGCCAATGGCCGTAAACCGGTATAACTGTAAACGGACACACTGCCATTGTTGAAACTTACCATGACTCTGTCGGCATCATCATTCAACGATACCTTGGTGGGCAAGCTACTGCCGGTAAACGCAAGCATATCGTTATCACCGGTAATTATCGAGGTATTCAATAACCCCTGAATTATCATTACCACCTTCTCTTTTTTAACGGTGAAATCTTGAATGAGAACATTGTCGTAAACTATTTCGCTATAGCTCTCCTCATTGTACCCGAACAGCACCGATTTAGAGGTCATGCTCCGTTCTCCTTTGTTTTGATGCGTGTAACTTATCCAAAAATCGTTTTCTTCGCCGGCTCCGCTTTTAAATCCAAAGGCATTGCCTAAGTCTTTACGGAATACAGGTTCTTGCTGCCCTATTTTATAAATACTGACAACATTGGCCGTGTCGGTCAGCATAATGAACTCGCCGCTATGCGAGAGAACGGCATCGGTGTTTCTACCATTCATCTCCCAAATGTTTTCACCATCGAGAACCACATAATTGCGACAACCGGCAAAGTCGCGTAAATGGGCTGCCAGCAAACGACCCGACGATGCACTATACATTATAGGGTAGGGGCGGTTAATAGTAAGCGGGAAGCTGCGCATTACCTTGTCGCCTATCATATCGAATACAAAATAGCGTTCTGTATCGGGGGCATCTTTCTGATATCCTGCAATAATAAGATAGCCACTAACCTCGTCAGCAATAAATTCTGTGTTGTCGATGGTTTGTATGCCATGATATATTTCCAGGTGGTCTTTCAAGTGCAGTCGCCCATATTTATTGTTAAAACTGCCGCTTACATAGAGTTTAATAAACTTTTGCAGCGGATTCGACAAAAAACCGCGGTTGTAATTGGGCTCATAACCTTCAACATACCAATTGTTTCCGGGAAGATAGCAAGCCCTGATGTTGTTTCGCGAAGGCCGTGCGTATTTGTCGAGAAAACTCTCTGAATCTATGTCGAATACCGTCATAGGTGGGTTGCTGCCATAGTAGGGGTGCTTATCGCCAAACAGAATCATTTGCGAGCTGCCATTAATCAACGAGGCTGCCGTAATGTTACCGGGGTTGACAATAAATTCATACATAGGCATAAAGTGATTCCCTTCGAGTTTCAATACCAAAGGTTTCGAATAGGCATCGGCAACAATGGCTGTGGTGTTGCCATCGTTTTGCAAATATATGAATGGTTTTCGGAAACTTGTAAATTCAAATTTTTTCGTACTGAAAATGCTGAATGTTTCGGTGTTATAACTTTCTATTACGATTTTTTTATTGTTATAATCGTTCACAAATACATGTAAATTGGCATCGTTGTCGAAATATACGGCAACTGGTGTTTGATTATAAGTTTTTTTAAAGAGTTCGTTGCCCGAAAAATTTTTAACAACAAGGTGCCATTGTGCGTTTCCGCTTGTCGTATATTGTTCATACTCAACTGCAGCGCATAGTTTTGAGCCTTCGTGCAAATGGGCGACTGATACAGGTAGTTTTCCGCTGAATGCAAACATCTGAAGCTTTGTGTTGCCGTTGCGATAGCCAATTAATACACTGTTGCCGTTTTGATAAGCCGCTATAAGTAAACTCGAGTCGAATGGGTGGCCCAGGATGTCGGCAGAGATTTGCACTTTTTTTTGAGCTTCTTTACCGCTTACACTGTATACACTCATACTATCGAGTGTTGCAAATGGGCTATTTGTGGTATAGCGCTCGCTTAGTGGACTACCGTCGGCACGACCTTGCCATCCTTCGGTTGTCATCAGGCTTTTTCCGTCGGCACTAAAACGCATTTGGTGTACGGGCTGATTCAAGTTTCCATCGCTTATAGTTCTGATATATCCGAAGTTTTTAGTATCCCACAGAATTATTTTTCCTTTTTCGTCGGCTGTGGCAAAACAAGTGCCATCGCCGTGTATGCAAATGCTGCTTACGTTGGCGTTGTGTACATCGGCAAGATCAATCGGAACGGTAACCTGAGCTTTCATGGCCAACGCAATACATATACCCAAGCCTAGTGCAACGTATTTTTTTATCATGCTTGCAATTTTATAAGGTAAAAATACGAACAAAAAACCATTTTCTCTCTCAATGATTATTGATTATTAGAAACAATGTGGTAGTTTTATACTCGATATTTAATTCAAACAGCTATGAAAATAAACATTAAACCCGATTCGGTAAAGTGGGAAGATGTGAAAGAAAAACTACAGGCTCAATTCCCTGCTTACACAGTGAAACAGCGATCAAAAGGCTTTCTGATAGTTGCTAAATCGGGCAGCATTGGTGCCAATGTGTTGGTGCGTAAAAAGAATATTATGGTAGCCGGAAATTTTCCTACCATGGCAGGCTCGATGGTTTTTATGCTTTCCATTGTGTTTTTGGGTGTATTGCTCCCCCTTATCGTGTATTTTGCAGCATTTCATTCGAAGATGAAAGCCCTCGAAAACGAAGTGGGAGCATGGCTTAAAGAAGCTTACGCCGATAGTATTGTGAAGTAAAAATTATTGCTTTTCGAAAACCGGACTCGTCCTGCTTGTTTATTACAAGTTGTTCGAATTGAGCAACAACTGCGTGGTATTGTTTAGGGTTTGCCCGAAAAAATGCTAGTGTTGTTTGCTACTTAAAAACACCATAGTGGCTCCAAAGCCGTATTCCTGAAACGAAGCATCCTGAAATGTGAGTTTATACTGTGATTTCAGCGATTCGCGCAGTTTGTCGCGCAAGGTTCCATTGCCTATGCCATGAATAAAAACAATGCGGCCTGCTTTTTGGAACATGGCATCGCTTAACGCTTTATGAAAATGCTGCATCTGATATTCGAGAATTTCGGCATTGCTCATACCTCTTACGTTATCGAGTAATTTGTTGATATGCAAGTCGACCTCGATGGTTTCGGGTGTTTTTCTCTTTTTAAATATTGCCGATTTGTCTTCGGGTTTGTCTTCCTTTTCGTGGAGCTGTTGCTGAAGTTCAATAATCTTATCGAAAGCTTCGGCACTAAAATCTAAATCGTTGATTATATCCTGAATAAAACAAGGCTGTTCGAAGTAGTCGTTGTCGATGAAATTCTCTTTAATAAAGAACTGTAGTGTTTCTGTTTTAACATGTTTTTCTATTGGGCTTCGCTGGCGCATGCCGAAATCTCCGGCAAAAATGGCCTGGACTACAATTTTTTTCAAGCGGTTCAGTTTTTCGCGGTCGAACACGTGCAATTCTTCGGTGTAAGCGGCATCTAACAAACCTTTGCCAATTGTTCTTATGCCTGTGTCGTCGTGTTTTATTACCTGAAACAATATGTCGTATTCGCTGTCGTTGATAAGTTGCAGCGACAAATTTCCGTTGTCGGGAGCATTTGCGTCGATTGCAAGCCAGCCAATACTAAAGCGCATTCTGTCGTTTTTTCGCTCCGATGGTTTTGTTTCGGGTTCTGCTATGGGCGTTTGTTTCACCGGTACTTTGGCTTGTTCCACAACAGGCTTATCCAGAACTTTATGTTGCTTACTGTGCCCTACCAGCACCAACTGATTGCGATGCATCGGATATTCAAATCCGTCTTCGTTCAGCACCATCACCATTCCATTTGGCATAAGCGAACTTATTGTGCCAGAACCCACTTCGTCTAAAAAACGTACTGTGTCGCCTATCGAGAATTCCTGATTTTTCATTTCTTTTATCTGTCAGTGAAGCCTTCGGGGCTTTCGATTTATAAAATTCGATTACTTTTGTGCAAATTTCTTAAAAAATGGGGGTTTTGCAAAATATTCCGATAGCCGATTATACCTACGAACTACCCGAGCATCGTATTGCAAAATATCCGCTGCCGGTGCGCGATGCATCGAAGTTGCTTGTTTTTGGAAACGGCACAATATCGCAACAGCGTTTTAACGATCTGCCTAAGCTGCTTCCCGAAAATGGCTTGTTGGTGTTAAATAATACAAAGGTTATACACGCCCGGCTGTTGTTTAGTAAGCCAACCGGCGCTGCCATCGAAATATTTGTGCTGGAGCCGTATTTTCCGGCCGATTATCAACAGGCATTTGCGGCAACCACAAGCTGTGTGTGGAAGTGTTTAATCGGTAATAAGAAAAAATGGAAAGCCGGTG
>CAZEHA010000089.1:0-6698 GCA_964511665.1 uncultured Bacteroidales bacterium | reverse complement strand
ACCTAAAGATGTTTTCTTTAAATCTGTCGCATTTGCTTGTTGAATTTACGATTGAGTTTTCTTATTTGTTTTTTTTGCAAATTTACCGGCAAATAATTAATTTCGCCTTATAAACATTACCATAATTAATAAATTTATGATAAAGAAGCAACTATTATTTCCGTTTCTGGCAATTCTGCTGACTCACAGTGTTTTTTCGCAAAACAGTTCATCGATTTCGGGCTATTGGTACGGCATGCTCGAATTCATGAGCAGCGAACTCATTATTACCCTCGACATAGCTGCCGACAGCGAAGGAAACCTCACCGGCATGCTTCACAGTCCGCTGCAGGGAGCCAACAACATTCCCATTACAAAACTTACAACCCGGGGCGATTCAGTCTATATTGAAGTAAAAAGCATGAGTGCAAAAATTGCCGGTAAACTGAGCGACGACGGCAACAAGTTCGATGCGGTTTTTACCCAGGCAGTGTTCACCATACCCATGCAATTTGAACGCACCGAAGAATTGTTTAGCTTAAAGCGCCCACAGGAGCCTAAGCCCCCATTCGATTACACGAGCGAAGATATTTTCTTCGACAACACCAAAGCGGGCATCCGCCTTGCCGGAACCATTACCTATCCTAAGGGCGAAGGGCCATTCCCTGCAGTAGTACTTATCTCGGGCACGGGGCCACAAGACCGTAACGAAGAAATATTCGGGCATAAGCCATTTTTGGTAATTGCCGACTACCTCACAAGCCGTGGCATAGCCGTGCTGCGCTACGACGACAGAGGCGTGGCTCAGTCGAAAGGCGATTTTGCGGCTGCCACCAGTTTCGATTTTGCCACCGACGCCGAAGCAGCTGTAAACTACCTGAGGCAACAACCAAACATCAACAGCAATGCCATTGGCATTATCGGGCACAGCGAAGGCGGTATGATTGCCCCCATTATTGCAGCTTCCGACAAAAGCATTGCTTTTATTGTGCTGCTGGCCGGCCCCGGAATTTCCGGAGAAAAAGTATTGCTTACGCAAACCGAGAAAATTTACAGAAACAATGGGTATAGCGACAGCGACATTAAGATATTGCTGACCGATGCAAGAAAAACCTACAGTATTCTAAAAAAGCATTCCGATAAAGACAAAGCTGCCGCCGAAATACGCAAATACCTCAACAAAAGAGCAAAAAAAGCACCTGCCGACAAACACATGCTTTATGGCTACACCAAGCAAGCCGCCGAAATAGGCATTATGGCTCTCAATTCCGATTGGTTTCGCAGCTTTCTGGTTTTCGAACCCGAAACCTACCTGAAAGATGTCGATTGCCCGGTGCTGGCTCTGTTTGGCGAAAAAGATGTGCAGGTGCTGGCAATCGAAAACTCGAATGCTATGGAAGGAATATTGGCAAAATACAACAAAGGAAATTTCGACATCAGGGTTTACGACGACAAAAACCACGTGTTTCAGAACGCAAAAACGGGGAATGTAATGGAGTATGCTCTTATTGAAGAGACTATGGCCACCGATGTGTTGCAAGATATTGTTGATTGGATACTTCAAAACACTGCAGAAAATTAGAAGCTGAAGAATTCTGCCAATTCTTTGTTCAATTGAATGAAATAAATTGATGGATTTATATCAGCGATAAATAATACAACTTCGTGATGTATCAGGCTTTCTCAAGCTCACGATACGCCAACAGTAAATCAAACACCGAATTGCCCGGCACATTGTATTTTAACCGCTGTAACAATTCGGCTGCAGGCAATTCAACTGCCTGGAGCGGTGCATGGTGTCGCGAAGCTTCGTTCAAAAAGCGAATAACCATAAATGCGTCGAATACCTGAAACATGCGTTTTCCGAAACTTGCTGCATTGGCTGTATTGCTTTTCGCCTGATGGAGTTTATCGAAAAAACCAACCGAACGGCAAAACGCGCTAAGGGCAGGATGTATGTGCGAAATTGATGCTTCAACTTCGTGATTATTCATTGTGCGAAAATTGCCCATAGTAGCATAAAACCGTTGCAACATATCGAACAGGCTTATACTATAGCTTAGTTGCTGCCCGGTTTTCAATGTTTCGGCAATAGCCGGCCCTGTGCCAAACGGAACCCGGCACGAAACACGAGGCGAAGGGTACACGCAGGCATCTAGGATGTGTCCAAACGGCGAAATAGCCGTAAGTTTATGCAAAAAGTAAAAATCTTCGCCGGCCTGCCGACGGTTCATACCTCCGGCCTTGCAATAGAGCTGCGCCCTTAGCGCAAAACACGAGCCTACGGTGTGAATGGCATGCGGGTAGCCTGCGTATTGCAAGCCCAGCCTGAAATAGCGCAGGTGCAGTTCGTAAGCAGCCACAGCCTCATATACAGCATCGTTGAACTCGTTGCCCCGGGTAGGGTGCTCGAACCTGATAGTGGCAAAGCCCATAGCGCTATGCACGCGAAACCAACCAATAACATCTTGCATATAATTGGTGGAAACATGGCAGTCGGCATCGAGCGACACAATAATGCCTGCAGGCATGTGGTAGTGATTGTAGATGCGTACAGCCTCGTCCATCGCAGTTTTTCGCGCCTGCCCCACTCCTTGTTCCCTGCGTGGTAAATTTGCGGTGTACATCACGTTTAACCTGAAGCAGTGCGTATTAGCGCCATTCGACAATTGCAGCAGCTCGCTGTAGGTTAGTGCATTTTGCTCCTTTACCTTACCGGGATGCGATTCGGCATCGTTTATAACGCATATCACAACCAGCTTATAGTTGGAATCTGACTGCAAACGAAGCGTTTCAACCAGCGAAGCAATGTGGGGTTCGTCGCATATCGGAATAACAACAATGGCATCGGGTAAAAAATCGGGTAGTTCGAAAATGCAATCGGGAGAAACCGAAAAACGCTTAAAATATGTGTGGGCAAAGCCCTGCATCGGCTTATTTTTTGCTTTTCAGATAGCGCTCGTTCAAATTTACAACAATCTGAGGTGTAATATCCATTCCTTCGTCGCCATACAATACAATGCTTCCGGCAGTATTACCGAGAATAAGGCTGAATTGCCCGTCGTTATACTCTTTAATGTAATTCATCACTGTGTCGTACAACTGCTTGTTCATTGAGGTTT
Source organism: uncultured Bacteroidales bacterium (assembly GCA_964511665.1). Lineage (GTDB taxonomy): Bacteria > Bacteroidota > Bacteroidia > Bacteroidales > ML635J-15 > JAGOEF01. The sequence continues at coordinate 3,597 of CAZEHA010000089.1, read as the reverse complement.
GCTTATCGAGCAATTCCTGGGTAAGTTGCTCGTCGAGAAGTTGCAGATTTTGCTGCTTTTTAATTAAATCGTTTTGTTGTGCTTCCATGCTGGTCTGGCTGAGGAATGTTCCCAAACGGGCTTTCTCCATAAAAGCATTATAATCCTTTTCGAATTGCTTTACCTGCCTTTCGAGATTGGCTTTCGACTTGGCATGTTCGGTTAGTAAATCTTCGTTCAGGTCAATCGACATTTGATACTGCAACAACAATGAATCGAGATTAACGTATGCAATTGCCAAGTCATGCGAAGCAGAATCGCGTTGGTTCTTTCCCTTAGCATCAGCATCGCCACCTGTGGCATTGTTGCTGCCAAAAAACATGATATACAACACTACAACTGCAACTAACACCAATGCATTTAAGGCAATACTGATTTTTACGAAGATGTTCTGTTTCATATTTTTAAAATTCTGTTCAGCGCAAAAGTAAGAATTATTTTACGGCTTTTTCACATTTAACAAAACATAATGATTTTTTTGATAACGAATGTTTTTTCTTATGTTTGTTTCAATAAAAATTAAAAAACAAGAAGCTATGATTCACAGCAAACTTATAAACCCGAAAAGTATTGTAGTAGTAGGTGGCAGCGACGATACCGCAAAGCCCGGAGGCAAAATATTGCAAAACCTGCGCGATGGCAATTTCACCGGCAGTCTCTATGTGGTAAATCCCAAAGCCGATACGGTGCAGGGTATTAAAGCGCATGCTTCGGTTGAAGACCTTCCGGAAGTTGACCTGGCTGTGCTGGCCATAGCTGCCCGTTTTTGTCCCGACACCATCGAAACACTGATACAGAAAAAGAACACACGTGGTTTTATTATTCTTTCGGCTGGCTTTAGCGAAGAAAGCGAAGAAGGGGCGCAGCTCGAGCATAGAATTGTTGATACGATAAACAATGCCGGTGGCACGCTTATCGGCCCCAACTGCATCGGAGTGCTGAACACCAATTATTCGGGTGCTTTTACCACCCCCATACCCAATTTCGACCCTATGGGCGTTGACTTTATTTCGGGTTCGGGTGCCACTGCCGTATTTATTATGGAATCGGCCATACCCCGCGGATTAAAATTCAACTCGGTGTATTCGGTGGGCAACAGTGCCCAAACAGGGGTTGAAGAAATACTCGAATATCTCGACGAAACCTTCGACCCGGCCGGCAGCAGTCGCATTAAGTTGCTTTATGTTGAAACAATAAATAAACCGGCCAAACTGCTGAAGCATGCCTCGTCGCTGATACGGAAAGGTTGCCGCATTGCCGCCATTAAGTCGGGAGGATCCGAAGCGGGCAGCCGTGCAGCCTCGTCGCATACCGGCGCTTTGGCCAGCAGCGACCTGGCAGTAGAATCGCTGTTCCGTAAGGCCGGAATTGTACGCTGCAACGGACGCGAAGAGCTGGCCACAGTGGCAGCCCTATTCACATTCGAAAAACCGGCAGGCAAAAACATTGCTGTGGTAACTCACGCCGGAGGTCCTGCCGTAATGCTTACCGATGCGCTGAGCAATGGCGCACTCGAAATTCCGCATATCGAAGGGCCTAAAGCACAGGAACTGCTCACGAAACTGTTTCCCGGTTCGTCGGTGGCCAACCCGATAGACTTTTTGGCTACCGGCACTGCCGAACAACTGGGGCATATTATTGATGCATGCGAAAACGACTTCGACAACATCGACGCCATGGCAGTGATTTTCGGCAGCCCGGGATTGTTCCCCGTGTATGATGTGTATGATTTGTTGCACGAAAAAATGAGAAGCTGCAAAAAACCGGTGTATCCGATACTACCCTCGGTGATTAATGTAAAAAACGAAATCGACCACTTCATTGCCAAAGGCAACGTGTATTTTCCCGACGAAGTAGTTTTCGGCAATGCCCTGTCGAAAATTCTGAACACTCCGGCACCCGAGGCTGAGAATTTTGCAATTCCCGATATTGATATTACAACAATACGCGAGGTAATCGACAGAAACCCCAATGGGTATCTTACCCCCGAAGACACCAACATCTTGCTTGATGCTGCCGGAATCGACCGCTCGAATGCGCGCGTAGTGTACACCGAAGAAGAAGCCGTGGCTTTTGCACACGAAACAGGCTTCCCTCAGGTGATGAAGGTAGTGGGTCCCGTGCACAAATCGGATGTTGGCGGCGTGGTGCTGTATGTTAAAGATGAAGAAACCGTTCGTCGCGAATTCAAACGTCTGATGCAAATAAAAGACACCTATGCCGTACAAATGAACCTGATGCTTTTTGGTGCCGAAGTTTTTATTGGAACCAAGCGCGAAGATGCTTTCGGGCACATGGTGCTGGCAGGGCTTGGGGGTATTTTCATCGAAATACTGAAAGATGTGAACACCTCACTGGCTCCGGTATCGAAAGAGCTGGCCTACGAAATGATTCGCAGTTTAAAATCGTATGGTATTATTCAGGGTGCCCGCGGACAAGAAGCGGTGAACGAAGATATTCTGGCCGACCAGATTACCCGCGTTTCGGCCTTGGTGATGGCTGCCCCCGAAATTTTCGAAATGGACATTAATCCGCTGCTGGGAAACATGAAATACGTGAAAGCCGTTGATGCCCGCATAAGAATTGAGAAAGACTAGCTCCCGCTCCGAGGTGCCCGATGATTTCCGGACACCGAGTTTCCGCCCTAGCGGAAGTATCGAGGTGCCCGATGAATAACAATGTTTCAGCAAAGCGTTACACTACCGACTTCTCGATACGATTTCCTCCCTTGGGGTCGAAAATCACTCGAAGTCCGATTGATACCGAGGTGCCCGATGAATAACAATGTTTCAGCGAAGCGTTACACTACCGACTTCTCGATACACTCAGCAGAGCTGAGCACACCTCGATTTCACTCGGTGCACCGCTCGAAGTCCGAACTATTCCGGACATCGAGTTTCCGCCTTAGCGGAAGTATCGAGGTGCCCGATGAATAACAATGTTTCAGAAATGTGTTTCACCACGGTCTTCACTTTGAATGCAGCCAGCGTGGACGCTGGCTGCATATATAAGTTTCAGCAAAGCGTTACACTACCGACTTCTCGATACACTCAGCAGAGCTGAGCACACCTCGATTTCACTCGGTGCACCGCTCGAAGTCCGAACTATTCCGGACATCGAGTTTCCGCCTTAGCGGAAGTATCGAGGTGCCCGATGAATAACAATGTTTCAGCGAAGCGTTACACTACGGACTTCTCGATACAAATTGCTCCTATCGTCGCAATTCACACCTCGATTTCATTCGGTACATCGCTCGAAGTCTGAAGGTATCGAGATGACCGGGAAAACTGCTGAGTTTTCACACCTCTCTCCCACTCCGATTCTCTGGCACGGGACTCGGAGCTAATTTCTCTCCCACTCCGAGTCACCGGCACGGGACTCGGAGCCAATTTGGGTAGGCTTTCTTCATAAAAGCATTCGGGAATACAATTACATCCAAGTCCTAGGCGAGTGACTCGGATAGTGATCAAAGTCCGATGCGAAAAACCCGCATGCGGTGGAAGTTTTAAATTCAATTAGTAAATGCGACAGAGATTGATTTTTCTCTCTTTCCGAAAT
>CAZEHA010000088.1:0-6955 GCA_964511665.1 uncultured Bacteroidales bacterium | reverse complement strand
CCCGCTTTCGGGACGGCAAAGATAATATCCCTTTTTACATTTTACCAAATATTTTGACTATTTTTTTAAAAAAAACAAAAAAAACATCAAACTGTGCTGATATACAATAGTTTAAAAAAATAATATCATCAATATTTTTGTATTATAAACAAATAATTATCGAAAAAGTTTAATTTTACCACAAAAAATATGGCAAAGAAATCCCTGCAATCGAAGTTTGTTTTAAAGAACTACCAGGTATTTATTTTGTTTTCGCTGCTGATTCTGGTGTTGTACGGTAAATCGTTTAATAACGATTACAATATCGACGACAACTATGTAATTGAGAATCACCGGTTGGCGCAGCAAGGAGTAAAAGCCATTCCCGAAATTTTTACTACCCGATATCATACTCAGGACGATCTCTACTTTGGTTACCGGCCGCTTACCATTGCTGTTTATGCTATCGAATGGGATGTGTTTGTTAATGTTATTGGAGTAAAGCCTCATGATTTTCCAACAGTGGGGCATGTATTTAATGTAATATATTATATACTGTGCTGTTTCCTGCTATTCTATACCCTTCGCTATTTATTTAATTCTGCTGTTTGGGGTGGGTTGTTTTCTTTGCTTGCTGTACTTGTTTTTATTGTCCACCCGATTCATACCGAGGTGGTTCTTAGTTTGAAAAACAGAGAGGAAATTTTTAGCACAGGCTTTGCGCTGTTATCGTTGCTGATGTCGGTAAAATATTTCGATACACGTAAACTCCGAATGCTTGCTGTTGCCTTGTTGTTTTTGGTAATGGCTTTTTTGGCAAAAGAATCGGCAGTGGTATTCTTGTTAATTATTCCACTGTGCATCGTGTTTTTTAGGTCAAACTACAAGATGGTCGAGTTTGTTACATTACCGCGGAAAACCAAGTGGTTGTGTGTGTTATTCTATTTTATGATGCTGTATTATGTGCTGGCAGTAGAGTATTTTACTATTGGTGGAATGTTTGAAAGCAATCCTTTTTATATGGTTCATAATCTGGCCTGGACAAAATTGCTTGCGATGTATTACATATTCTTTGTGATGTATCACTTCATCTTTTTCGACCAGCAAAAGTGGCAATATTTTAAAATCAGACTACGCAGCCCGGGGCAATGGATTATTCTTGTGTTGATTGCTTTTTCGTATGTGTTTTCGTCAAGTATACTAGCTTTTATAGCGGTTTTGCTTATGCTGCACGTAGCCATTCGCAACGTTGCAAAACCAATGGAACCGCGACCTGATATCGCTGTGAAAAAAAGACCGGTTAAAGCGATTATTATTCCCTTGGTGATGTTGGCTATTACAGCCATCGCTATAATATCAATTTATAAACTGCAAGATAATGCATTGCCTCAGGTGAATGCCCCTATTCACAAATGGCAAAACCCGGCCTTCGATTTCTCAAAAGAAAATTCCGAGTTGGTCGCCATCGGTTTTTATACCTTGGGCTATTATGCCAAATTGCTTGTTATTCCTTATCCATTGCGGTTTTACTATGGCTACAAAATGATTCCTGATGTGTCGCTTTCCGACCCAGCAGTAGTGTTAAGCATTGTGTTTTATGCTTTTCTGGTGTTTTATGTGTTTTGGCGATTCAACCGAAGGAGTCCGGCTGCAATAGGAATACTGTGGTTCCTGATTGCAATTGTGCCATTTGCCAATTTTGTTTTTCCGCTGGCAGGTATTTTGGGCGAGAGGTTGCTTTTTGCACCATCGGTGGGCTTTTCGTTGGTGATTGCTTATATTATAATGAAAGTATTCAAAATAGATAAAAAGATCAAGCTTACGGCTAAAAATTACTATATTCCTGCTTCGGTAACAGGCCTTATTCTTATTCCTTTTGCCGTGATTACTATTAACCGCAACGATGATTGGAAAAACCGAGCAAGTCTGTACAAACACGATATTGCCTATCTCGAAAATTCGGCAAAAGCCAATAACTTGTATGCCAATTATCTTATTTCTGAAGTTTACTCCCGCATGCAAGTGGGGGCCGATTTACTACCGGTAAAACCGAATATAAACCTCGCCATAAAGCATTACAAACGCGCCATCGAAATAGATACAAGTTACTCGAACCCTTATCACAATGTGGGCTATCTGTATCTGATTGTTGGTCAGGAATATACATTGGCAAAACAATACTTTGAAGCTTGTATTGCTATTGATACCACTATTGATGAAGCTGTGTTGAACTTGGGAATAGCAAACTTTTATTTAAGAGAATTCGACGAGGCTATTGTTCATCTGAGCCAATTTTTGGCACAATCGTCGAAAATGCCCGATAAGGCTTATTACTACCTTGCTAAAAGCCATATCTCGATGGCTGATAGCGCAACCGGAGAAAGCTATTTTTTGAAATTACTCGAGACAAATAAAACTACACAGGTTATCAACGACGAAATTATGAACTATTTCTTTATAAAGAAAGATTATCAAAATGCCATAGTGGCTGCCGAAAACCAAATCAGGTTCAATGCTAAAAATGATAAACCATACGTTGATATAGGTAACTTTTATTTGCTTTCGGGCGATACCCTGAATGCTGTTTTAAACTGGGAAAAAGCGTTTGAAATATACAATGGGAATTATAATATCGCCATGACCTTGATGAATTATTATAATGGTGCTGGTCAACCAGAAAAAGCCGATTACTTCTATAAAAAGGCTAGTGAGTACCGAATGAATAATCCAAAGTAAAAAATCACTTTTTTCATTGCCCCTGTTGTTTATATTGGTGACGAATCAGCTTGATAAATACAGCGATACACATGTGTTGAAAGAGTGTGGTGAGTAATCAAACGCATCAATAATCGAAATCTTGGGGTCATTTTACGAATGAATAGCTGATTTTACTAACTTTGCAAAAAAATGCGCTATGGGCATCAGTATGTTTAAATTACCCGGATACAGTGTTTTTACCTATAAACCCAGGTACTACGACCCTATTAAAGATAAGAGGGAAAAAAGGCGTCGAGATCTTCGTCTGGCTGCAGGTAAAGAACCTTTTGATGACGGTAAGCCGGGCAGTAGCATAAAGGGTAGCTTTGCCTATATGATTGAACGCAGGACTTCGCATCAGAAAATGTCGAGAATACGTTTTTTGATTATATTGGTTTCGCTGGTGCTGTTGGCATACCTGATTTTGGTTGCCGATTTTAGCAAATTGATTAACTGGTTGAATCAATAATACAATGACAGATATAATTCGTTTACTGCCCGATGCCGTTGCCAATCAGATAGCTGCCGGAGAGGTCATTCAGCGCCCTGCGTCGGTGGTTAAGGAGCTTGTTGAAAACGCGCTTGATGCAGGTGCTTCCGAGATTCAGGTATTTGTGAAAGATGCCGGTCGCACCTTAATCCGTGTGGTCGATAATGGCTGTGGGATGTCAGATACCGATGCACGTATGTGTCTCGAACGACACGCAACCTCAAAAATCAGGTCGGCCAACGATTTGTTTGCCATTAAGACTATGGGTTTTCGAGGTGAGGCTATGGCTTCGATTGCTGCTGTAGCCGAAGTGGAACTGCGTAGTAAGCAACATGATGGCGAAATTGGCACACGCCTGCTGGTGGCTGCATCAGAAGTTATTCTGCAGGAACCCGACCAATGTGCCGAAGGTAGCTCGATAACTGTGCGAAATTTGTTTTTCAATATTCCGGCAAGACGTAAGTTTCTGAAATCGGACCAAACCGAATTCCGACATATTACCGATGAATTTTGCCGCATCGCAATTCCTGCCTGTCAGGTACGCATGAAACTTGTACATAACGACACCGAGGTAATGGTGTTGGAACCCGGAAATATACGGCAACGAATAGTTGCTATTTTTGGTAAAAACATTAATCAACAACTCATACCTCTTAGTGTGGAAACCAGTATTGTGAAACTGGAAGGTTTTATTGGGAAAGCCGAAAAAACGCGAAAATCGTCCGACGAACAGTATTTTTTTGTGAATGGTCGCTATATGCAGCACCCCTATTTCAGGAGAGCTGTGATGATGGCATACGAAAATATCATTCACCCCGGGACCTACCCCTCGTTTTTTGTTTTTCTAACGGTTGATCCGGCGCAAATAGATATCAATATTCATCCCACCAAAACCGAAATTAAGTTTGAAGAAGAAAAGGCTGTTTTTCAAATAATTAATGCTGCTGCAAAGGAATCGTTAGGCAAATTTAATATTATGGCTCCGCTTGCTTTCGAAGAAGATATTACCCGTGATGTGCATCTAACCTCCTCTACAGAGTTTAAACCGCCGGTAATAAAACTGAATCCCGGCTATAACCCTTTCGAGAACAAAAAGTCTTCGGGCTACTACGATAAGGTGAATCAGTATTTCGAGCAGCAAAAAACAAGCCCCGATCAATGGGAGTTGCTATATGCTCCGCTTACCGAAAAGAATAATGATATTCAGAAAAACTCAATTGGTAACGAGGCAGAATACGACAACCATTTTATTCAGCTGAAAGAAAGATTTATCCTTACTCCTTCGAAATCGGGATTGATGATTATTGACCAAAACAGGGCACACGAAAGAATATTGTTCGAGGAACTGCTGATACGTTTACAACACAGGCGCTCGAATACTCAAAAACAACTCTTTCCCGAACAAATCGAGTTAAGTGCTTCCGACAGAGCCCTGCTTACCGAAATATCTGACGACCTGGCTGCTATTGGCTTCGACTTTAGTTTTTTGGGTAAAAGTACTATTGCCATAAATGGTGTGCCGGCAGAATTTACCGATTTAAATCCGGTTAGTTTATTTAACGAAATGGTGCAAAACTATCGAAATATCGGCGACAAGATTTCGATGCCATATCACGAAAAAATTGCCCTATCTCTCGCAAAAGCTTCGTCAATACACAGCAAACGGCAATTGAACCCAATCGAGCAAAAAGACCTGTTCTTTAGGCTGATGTCGTGTAAAAATCATAATTTTACCCCCGACGGAAAAAAAATTATCGAGATTGTCGCCATCGAGGAGATTGAAAAGAAATTAAGCTAAAACCTGTAATTATGAGTCAATATAGTCCGGGTGGTTTTTTTAGTTTACCCCCTGTTGTAAAAAATCTGCTGATTATCAATATAGTGCTTTTTATAGCAACCATTGTGTTCGAAAAAATGGGACTTGATTTGTATCGCTATTTGGCAGTGCATAGTGTGAAAAGTCCCGACTTCAGACCCTATCAGCTGATAACACATATGTTTATGCATGGCGGCATTGGGCATATATTCTTTAATATGTTTGCCTTATGGATGTTTGGACGGGTTCTCGAAGAAATTTGGGGGCAAAAACGCTTTTTTATTTACTATTTTGTTACCGGACTAGGTGCTGCTTTCCTTCATCTGCTGGTAAATTATATCGAGGTGCAAAGCCTGCTTTCGAAAATTGATCCTGAAATGGCGCAGCAGGTTCTGGCCGAAGGTGCCGATACTTTACGCAAAGGGTATAATTACTCGAATAGCCAGTTGGCCAACCTGAACCTGATGATAAACACACCCACAGTAGGTGCTTCGGGTGCTGTATTTGGTTTGCTACTGGCCTTTGGTTTTCTTTTTCCTAATGCGGTTATATATTTGTATTTTGCACTTCCTATCAAGGCTAAATACTTTGTGATATTATATGGTGTACTCGAATTGTATCTGGGATTTGCGAACCGTTCGGGCGACAACGTAGCACATTTTGCACACCTTGGGGGGATGCTGTTCGGATTGATATTCTTACTTCTTTGGAAAAAAAACCGCTTTAATCGCTGGAATTAATGGATGTATTTGGCGAAATAAAAGCATCTTTTAAAAAAGGCTCGGTGCTAACGCGTCTTATTTATGTAAACCTTTTTGTGTTTTTGGCAATCAGCCTTACCGGTGCTATACTGTATTTGTTCGAGATTAAAACCGACAGTTTGTATTTTTGGCTTAGCCTGCCGGCATCGCCATCGGGTTTGCTTTTTAGGCCTTATACCATTGTTAGCTACATGTTTACACATTTCAGGTTTTTGCATGTATTGTTCAATGTTTTGATTTTATATTGGTTTGGACGCCTTTTTCTGCAATACCTTAGCGGCCGGCAATTGCTGGGCGTGTATGTTTGGGGTGGGTTGGCCGGGGCGCTGGTTTTTATAGTTTCCTACAATGTATTTCCCGTTTTTTTAAGCAGTATCAGTGTGTCGGGTGCTGTTGGGGCTTCGGCTTCGGTAATGGCAGTGCTGTTTGCTATTGCAACACTGGTGCCTCAGCACGAAGTGCATATGTTGTTTTTTGGTAGGGTAAAACTCATGGTTCTTGCACTTATAGTTATTGCCATCGATATCATCAGTATCCCTTTCGATAATCCGGGAGGGCACATTGCTCACGTTGGCGGGTCGGTTTTTGGAGTTTTATTTGCGTTGCAATATCGTAAAGGGAAAGACATTACTGCAGGTATAGTAAAAACTGTGTATGCATTGGCCGACATTTTTAAGCCCAAACCTGTAATGCATGTGAGCAGTCATAATAAGTCGAAAAAATCGCACGGCAAGTCGGCCGACATGGAATATAATGCACGCAAGAAAGCGGAACAAGACGAAATAAATGCGATTCTCGACAAGGTTGCACGTTCGGGTTATGGCAGTTTAACCGCTGCCGAAAAAGAAAAACTTTTTAAGATGAGCAGTAAGAAATAGTCTTCGAGATTTTCTCCTCACTCACTCACTCACTCACTCACTCCTTAGAATCGAGCAAGGCCGAGATTTCACACTCAAGTTGCCAACATCTCACCCTCATATGCAATACATGTTCTAGGTGCATTAACAATGCACTACATAAGTGCTCGTTGCAAACTATGATTATACCAGGGATAAAAAACAGAATTTGAAAAGTCCCTCCTCACTCACTCTCACACTCACACTACTTTCGTGGTCCCAGAAGGGTTCGAACCTTCGACCCCCTGATTAAGAG
>CAZEHA010000087.1:0-6986 GCA_964511665.1 uncultured Bacteroidales bacterium | reverse complement strand
TAATAAAGTATATTAGAGCTATATTAAAAACCGAGTTTTTGGCGCTAATGGTTTCATTCGTTTTTATGTCAACGAAACCCCTGCTATAGGCTGCTGAAATTTGATAATTCTTAAACCCGATTTTCACACCGGCACTGATCCCCGTGTCGAAACGCTTATATGAATGAATCTCTTCACCAAAAAAACTACTTCCGTCGTCGATGTAGGCATCGTGGCCATGCTCCTCGAAGTTCCATTCAAAGTCGGGCTCTACATCGGGGGCAATGGTAAACGATTTGCTGCCAACTAGGGCAACACTGGTGTATGGCCCAACCATTCCGGTAAATTTGAAATTCCCCAATGGAATTTTATACCCAATGTTAATAGGTATATCCAAATATCCGATTGAAGCGCGCGACGTGGCAAACTGGTCTTTAATTTTATCGCCTTTCTGAAAGAATGTGATGGCTGAACTTACCGATAAAAAGCTGAGTACCTCATATTCGATGGCCACCCCAAGTTGCATGCCCAGCTTTACATTTTTGTTTAGATTGCCGGCCCATTCGTTCCGTTCAACAATGGTTGCAGCACTCATGCCTGCCTGAACACCGTAGTGAAAGCCTTGAGCCAAAATTGTGGCCGAAAAAGACGAGACTAAGAAAATAATTAAGATTGGTTTTTTCATGGTAAACTTAGTTGGGTTTTTATCAAAGAACAATATAGTGTATGATGATACTACTATTTGTAGGATAATCCATCCACAAATATAATGAATTTGTAAATAAATCAAACCTTTCAATAAAACAAGCTTGATTATTTTATCCACATGTCGATTACAGGCTTGTCGATACCTTTGATATATCCGGTGAGTCTGTCGTTGGTTTTTACTCTTCCTACACCTGAAGGCGTGCCGGTGTACAAATAATCGCCTGTTTTTAAGGTCATAAATTGCGACACATACGAAATTAATTCATCGAACGAAAATAATAAATCTCGAGTGTTGCCTTGCTGAACCACAGCAGCATTTTTGAGCAAAGAAAAATCTAACGAATAAATATTCTCGAATTGGCTGATGGGGAAGAAGTTTCCAATGCAGGCTGAACCATCGAACGACTTTGCTGCTGCCCATGGTAGTCCGTTCTGCTTACAATGCTGCTGAATATCGCGTGCGGTAAAATCGATGCCCAAACTGATTGCATCGTAGTATCGATGAGCAAAACGAGTCTCTATGTATTTTCCAACTTTCGATATTCTTAAAACAATTTCGGCTTCATAGTGTATTTCGTTACTGAACTCAGGAATATAGAAAGGGCGATTGCGGTTGAGAATGCACGAATCGGCTTTTAGAAAAAAAACGGGCTTATCGGGTTTGTCCGATTGCATTTCGGCAATATGTTCCGAATAGTTCCTCCCAATACATATAATTTTCATTGCTATCAGGCTTGCTCCGATGATTTAAACTTAATATAGGCCTCGGTAAATATTTTTTTTGTGTATAATGGAAAATCACCATTCTGCACCCAATTGTAGTACGAAGGATCTTTTCTGAATACCTGATACAGCAACAGTCCTTTATACTTTCCAAAATTCACGATAAGATTTCCCTCAGCGTTGTATATCAATCTTCCTGCAAAGTCGGCATTATCGGCAAACGTAGAATATTCCGAAAGTTTTTCCATATTATTTTCGAGGTCTTCGTACCTGTCGAGCTGACCTTTCAGCACCTCGTAGGTTGCCAGGGTATCGTCGAGTGCCGTGTGGGCTCCAACATGTTCCTTGTTGCAATAGAACTTGTATGCAGCACTGAGTGTGCGTTGTTCTTTTTTCATGAAAATAACCTGCGCATCGATAAGCCTGTGTTTTTTTAAATCTATATCGACACCGGCCCTTAGAAACTCTTCGGCAAGCATTGGCACATCAAATTTAAGTATGTTATATCCAGCCAGATCGCATCCTTCGATAAAACGTGCGAGTTCCTTGGCTACATGTTTAAATATTGGGCAAGTTTCTACATCATTCGTGGTTATGCCATGAATTGCCGTTGCTTCAGGCGAAATGGGAATTTCGGGATTTAGCCGGTACGATTTAATCTCCTCGCTGCCATTTGGATTTATCTTAAGCAGAGAAATATCAATTATGCGATCGACAGAAGTGTTCAGGCCTGTGGTTTCCAAATCGAAGAATACAATGGGTTTTTTTAACGAAAGTTCCATGTTGGTTTTAATTTAAACCAAAAAGGGGCATCTAGCCCCCCTTTGATTTGCGTTTATTTTTGTTAATTGTTAATCATCATTGGCATAAGCAACATAAGAATGTGCTCATCGGGGTTGTCGTTATCTTTTGGAAGTACGAGGCCTGCACGGGTTGGGTCGCTTAACTCTATTAGCACTTCGGGTGTAGAGATATTTTGCAGAATTTCCATAAGGAAAGGCGATTTAAACCCAATATTCATTTCGTCGCCTTCGTAAACACAATGTTGCGATTCGTAACCCGAAACCGAGTAATCGATATCTTGTGCCGAAATTTCGAGTTGATTTCCGGTGATATGCAGCTTAACCAGGTTGCTGGCCTGATTCGAGCATACCGCTACTCTTTTCAGGTTGCTGAAAAGCAATCCACGGTCAACAACCAGTTTATTTGGGTTGTTTACCGGAATTACGGCAACATAGTTTGGATAACTCCCTTCGACAAGACGGCAGATTAATTGAAAGTCGGAGAATGTGAAAAATGCATTTTTGTTGTCGAATTCTATCATAACTTCACCGTCGGCTTTTGGTAAGATATTTTTTAGAATAGCAGCCGGCTTCTGCGGAAGAATAAATTTGTCGGGTTCTTCAGCTATCACATCGGTACGACGGTATCTAACCAGTTTGTGAGCATCGGTGGCCACAAAGTTGGTTCCTTCGGTGTCGAACTCAACCAAAATGCCGTTCATTACCGGCCTGAGTTCATCGTTGGCAGTAGCAAAAAGACTTGAACTAATACCTGTATAGAGTACCTGTGGATGCATTTGTAGTTTCGATGTTTTTTCGCTACTGAGAACCGGTATTTGCGGAAAATCGTCTACATTAACTCCCATCAACGAATACTTGCCATTCTCGCTGTTTATATCAATTTTCAGGCTTTGCTCGTCGATGTTGAAAGTTAAAGGTTGTTCGCTGAATTCTTTCATTACATCTAACATACGTTTGGCTTCTATGCCAAAGGTAATGCTTCCGTTGGCCGAATCGAGGGGTAAATGTGCTGTTAGCGTCGACTCTAAATCACTGCCGGTAATCTGCATAAGCCCATCTTCGATATGTATGTAGAAATTGTCGAGTATAGCAAGGGTGTTCTTAGAATTGATAACCCTGCTTACAATTTGTAGTCGACTCACCAGCCCTGAACTTGAAATTACAAAATCCATCGTATTGTTGTTTAAGTTTTAATAATCAGTAAATATACTTTGTTTTGCGAAAACAAAAATACTTTTTTCGATGTAAAGTGATAAATTTTATTAACACTTTTTTGAATTATCGCCTGAGCATTAGCGTCTGAAATCGTCGAGAACTTTCGTTAGCAGGTCAAAATAGGTGTACTGAAGCAGTATCAGGTCGACATCGTTGTTAATTACTCCGTAAAAACGATCGACATCGTTGTTATAAAAGTTTCCCTCTTCGTCGTAAGTGTTTTTGAAATTGGGTCGGGGATAGGTTTTTAACACTACTTTTCTTCCTTTAGCATCTTCAACGGTGTATTGGCACAATATTGGGGTTTGCAGAATTGAGTCAAGTTTTAAATATTCGTCGGTGTAGTTCAGATAACTCTCGAACCCAACATTTTTATAGCGTGCTATAAATTCCTTTACCCTTAATGTGTCGAAATTGTTTATTCTTTTTCCCGATTCAAGTGCTACCAATTCATATCGGTTGTTCCCCAGGTTTATTGCCTTAAACGATTGTGAAGGCGATTGTGGAAATTCGAGACTCACCGAACGGATATCAGAAACATCATATTTAAATACCATACGGTCGCGCCATTCGTAAATACTTGTAATATATCGAGTAGTAAGAAAACCGCTAAACCCGGGGATATGTATTTCGAACGGAGCATTAGAGCCTTCCAGAATCATGTAGGTGCCTGTATTGTTTTGTGTGGTGCCGCCAACGTAATAGGTTTTTGTGAGTTTCCCTTTTTGATAGATTTCAACCTTGGTGCTGTTGGTCGACAACGAACGCAACACATAATCGAGTTTCGACTGCTGAACAGGTGCCGCAACCTCAATTTTTAGCATGGTTTCGAGCAGCAAATCAACAAAGTCGCGACGTGCAATATAATCTTTGTTTACAGTCCAAAAACTAGATTTACGTTCAAGAAGTATGGTGTTGTTTTGTTTGTCGGCCAAAAATATTTTGTCGATACTGGCGGTGTCGCGCACTGCAAAATCGCGAAGCACTTTAAGTGTCCCGCTGATTTCTTCAATGCGATAACGCACTTTTCCGTTTTCGTCGTATTTCACAATACGGTACTTTGTGAAAAACACGGCAGCGGCAATGGCCAGTAGCAGCAGAAAGCTAATCAGAAACAATCGGTTTTTATTATTCATTAGTCTAGTTTTTTTCCATACTTCATTTTTCGCCACAGTAAAATCATACCTCCTGTTAATATTATCAGAACCAGAGGCACCAGTGTATTGAACCAAACCCAGAATTGTCCGCTTTGTTGCACCTGGGTGCGGTCGAGTTCACGCAGTTTTATCTCGCGCATTCGCAAGGCAATAATGTCCTCGTCTTCGCACAAATAATTAATGCAATTCATTAAAAACTCGCGGTTGCCCGGACAATACTGATCGGGATAGTATTTGTCTTCGCCCAGATAATAAGCCTGTTTACGTTCTCCCAATGTCTTCACTTCGTTGCGAATCATGTCACCATCCGATATTATTATCATGCGTGTAGGTTCGCTGCGATCGATAAAATCAATATCGTCGCTGTGTTGTATTTCGGGAGGTATTCTCATGTTGAAGTTCGATTCGAACCGACCCTCAAGCAATACAGCTATTGGTAAGTTCTGCCGATTGAACGAGGCCATTTCGGGTTGTTCTTTTATTAAATCGAGGCTTACTTCAACGGGCGCCATAAGCGATTTCGAAAGCTTTGAGCTGCGCAACAGAATGGTCTTTTCAACCAACGGATCGTCGCCAACGGTATCGATACTACTAACGAATTGTGTCCTTATACGGCTTACGTTTCGAGTTAAAGAATGGTTCGACATGGTGTCGGGAACTATCATCGGAAAGTAATACCATGGTACCGGCTGAAACTGGGGCTGCCCTGCCACACTGTTCACTACTATTGGGATACTTAAGCATTTAAGGTCCTGTATCAGATCGGGATTAATACGAACTCCATAGCGAAACAATTGATCGTCGAGGTTTATATCGTTGATTAGTGCCATAAACGAAGGTTTTGTCGCCAGACTATCCATGCTGGCAGCCATCCATTCTATCAACCAGAGCACTTTCCCTCCACGCATTACATACTGGTCTATTATAAATTTATCGCGCTCACGGAACACACTATCGGGTTTGGCAATTACAATGGCGCTATAACCATCGAGAGCACCAAGCACACCGTTCATTCTCAACCGGTCGATCTGGTAAAACCGCGACAATTCCATCATGATATCGTGAGTCTCGAACTCGTCAAGTTCACCATGCCCTTCGAGAAATGCAATTTTCTGGCGTGAATTTCGTGTTAGCAACCAAATGCTATTGATAAAGTTGCGCTCCAACTCACTTACCGTACGGTTAAACTGTTGTTGGTCGCCCACGGTGAGATTGTCGATGAAAAAATTAACCGGGTATTCGGTTTCCTTATATGTGATGATGGCCCCGGGGAAAATTATCTGCTCTTTATACTCGTTGTTGCCCAACAATTGCAAACGCTGAGGTATCAGCCCTTTTTTTATTAGTTGAATGTATATATCTCGTTTCGATGCATCGTCGGTGCCACTGAACGGATCGATAAATTCGTAATGAATATTTGATGAATACACCCTGAAATCATCGAGCATTTCTCGTACCGACCGTTTCAGTCTTTTAAAACCAAGACTTAGGTCGTCGCCGTCGAGATATACTTTAATGTACACCACATCATCGAGATTGCGAAGTATTTTTTTTGACACTTCCGATAGTGAATAGCGTTTTTCGGCTGTGAGATCGATACGTACAAACAAATGACTGCTGATGAAATTGACTACAATAATTATCAGAACCAAATATATCAGGCCTACGATACTATGTTTTTTTAACATTTTGCGTGTGGGCAGCTTCAGAATTGTCTTTTCCTTTTTCATGATGTTACCATTTTCGGCTTTCGAGAGAAATGCGGGTTAAAAACAAAAACAGTGCAACTACGCTTAAAAAATACACCACATCGCGGCTATCGATAACTCCGCGCGACATAGAGGTATAGTGATCGTTAATACCCATCGAAATAATAATGTCTTGTAAAGTGCCTCCAAAACCCAGGCTGGCAAGTTGCGCAAAGCCAAGAAAGAAAAAATAACAAATAATGATGCCAATAAAAAACGACACTATTTGATTTCGACTGAGAGAGGAAGCAAAAACACCAATAGCTGCATACACCGAAGCTAAAAATATCAAGCCAAGATATGAGCCTGCCATGCCCCCGAAATCGATATTTCCGGGTGGATCGGCCAGCACCCAAAGCGATATGATGTATATAAGAGTGGGAAGCAAGGCTATGATGGTAAGCACCATGCCTGCAGCAAATTTGGCCATCACAATTTTTAATTCACTTATAGGTTTTGTCAGTAGCCATTCTGCAGTACCAAGCCTTTTTTCCTCGGCAAACATTCGCATGGTTACAGCAGGAATTAGAAATAAGAAAATCCATGGCGCAAGAATAAACATACTGTCGAGGCCTGCATACCCCGCATCAAGAATGTTAAATTCGCTGTGAAAAATCCAAATAAACATCGAGTTTATCAGTAAAAAAATGATA
>CAZEHA010000086.1:0-7831 GCA_964511665.1 uncultured Bacteroidales bacterium | reverse complement strand
AACTTTTTCAAGAGCGTACAACAAGTGTGCGCTGCTCATGCAGGGCACACACACGGGTTTTGCGTCAGGCGGGGTGATGTGCAAACTTGGAGCTTTGTGCTTCTATTCAAGTGCAGTGCTGGCAGACAGTTTTGTGCTCCGAAACCCGCCCGAACGCAAAGCCCGAAAACGTTAGGCGCAATCTCCCTACTATTTCAAAAAAAAAGTTGAGTTTTTTTGCTAACGGTAAAAGAGGATTAGGTAAAATTTAAGAAAATTGAATGATAATGTAAAAAGCTGATTGTCAGATATTAAAATTTGACGTTAGTTGGAAGCGAAAAAAAACACTCCGCCGACAACTTACTACCCGATTGAAAAGACAAAAACAAATACCCCACCGCATAAAAGCAAGAGTTTGGCAGCCCTTCCCTGCAAGCCTCGCTTCGCTGCCAAACACATGCTTTTCTCCCACCGCACCCGCTCCGTGGATAGGTTTCTGCTAACTTGATAATTTTTTGTAAAGATTTTTAAACAATTCCGACCAATATTTCGTTTATATTTGCATAATGATTAAAAAGATAACAGCATATAGTTTTATCCTCTTAGCCAATATAGTTTTATTGGCTCATGCTGTTTTACCGCACCACCACCACGAACAACAAGTTTGCATTGAACGGACTCATTGTGCAAGTGATACAGATGCTCACGTTCACAATAACGATGCAAAAGACCACCAACACGATGGAAATACAAATTCAACAGCATGTGTTCTTAAACAAGCGGTTCTAATTCCATCTGCACAGGGTCGAATCTTAAATAATTGCGACAATCACGATTTTTACATTCTTTCAAACTTTGGGTATGTCGATTTACAACCCATCTCGGAAGATGTAACATACATTCCCGAATTTCCATCATTCTTTATTTCGTTCGTAACTGCATCACTTGGTTTACGAGCTCCTCCGATAGTTTAAATTTTTAACTTTTTTTATTCACTACTCGGCAAATTGCTGAGCGGTGAAGTATATATTATTTTATAAAAATTTAAACATTTCTCAATATGAACTACAAGATATTTTTGGGTGTGCTTTTAGCTTTTGCAATTGCATCATGCAGCCCATCCAGTCATGAAAACGAAAAACATGACGAACACGAAGGTCACGACCACAGCGAAAAGGCTGAAAACCACGAAGAACACGGGGAAGTAAAATTTCAATTTACTGCATATAGTTACAACTTTGAATTATTTGCCGAAGCCGATGCCTTTATTGTTGGCGAAAAAGCAAATGTGCTATCGCATTTTTCCATGTTGCCAGATTTTAAAGCAGTTGAGAAAGGTAAAATTACCATAATTCTAACCGTAAACGGCAAGGAAACAAAACAGACCCTCAGCGAACCTACTCGTAAAGGGATTTACAGTTTCGATATTCAGCCCGAAACACAGGGGAAAGGCCGACTAACATTCGAAATTACCAACGACAAAGGCACGTTCGAAGTTATTGTTCCCGAAGTAACCGTATTTGCAAATGACGAGGAAGCGCACGAAGCATCGGAAAAAGTAGTTGTTTCAAAAACCAATACAACGGTTTTCACCAAAGAACAATCGTGGAAAATAGACTTTGCAACCGTTCTTCCTACATCAGAAACATTCGGACAGGTAATTAAAACCACCGCATTGGTACAGTCTGCACAGGGCAATGAGTTAGTAATTTCAGCCAAAACAAACGGAATTGTACTTTTCAATTCAGGCTTAGTTCTCGAAGGTAGGGATGTTTCCGCAGGTCAATCATTATTTACCATATCGGGCAGTAATTTTGCGGACAACAATATTGCCGTAAAATTTACCGAAGCCAAAAGCAATTACGAAAAAGCTAATGCCGATTACGAACGTGCAAAGGAACTAGCAAAAGACAAAATTGTTTCGGAAAAGGATTTGCTTGCAGCAAAAAATCAATTCGATAATACAAAGGCAGTCTACGACAACCTTAGCAAGAATTTCAACGCTTCGGGTCAAACCATTACAAGCCCGCAATCGGGTTTTATAAAACAAGTGTTTGTTAAGAACGGTGCTTATGTGGAGGCTGGACAGCCTATCGCTGTTGTTTCTCAAAACAAATCGCTTGTTCTTACTGCCGAGGTACCTTCAAAATACGCTCCTGTTTTGGCAAATATTAAAACCGCCAATATCAAGACTATTAACGACAATCGTTCATTTTCGCTTGAACAGTTAAACGGCAAAGTGCTTTCGTATGGCAAAGCCGCTAATAGCGATAATTATCTCATACCTGTTACTTTGCAGGTCGAAAACAACGGAAGCTTCGTATCTGGTAACTTTGTAGAAATTTACCTCAAAACATTCTCAAATAATCTTGCTTTGGTAATACCTACAACCTCACTTTTAGAAGAACAGGGCAGTTTTTTTGTTTGGGTACAAGTTAATCCCGAACTATTCGAAAAAAGGGAAGTTCTCATTGGCGGAACTGATGGAATTAATACCGAGATTAAGAAAGGTATTACCGCTAATGAAAGAGTTGTTTCTCGTGGTGCAATGCTTATTAAACTTGCACAAGCTACAGGTACATTAGATGCTCATTCAGGTCACGTTCATTAATCCGTAAAGCCATGTTAAATAATATCATAAAATTTTCACTGAACAACAAATACCTTATTTTGTTGGCTTCAGTGGTGTTGGTGGTTTTCGGGATGAGAACCGCTACGAATATGGACGTGGATGTATTCCCCGACCTCACTGCTCCTACGGTTGTCGTAATGACCGATGCTCACGGTATGGCTTCGGAGGAAGTCGAAAAGCTGGTTACGTTTCCTATTGAAACGGCTGTAAATGGTGCTACCGATGTTCGCCGTGTTCGCTCTGCTTCTTCGCAAGGTTTCTCATTTGTTTGGATTGAATTTGACTGGGGTACCGATGTTTTTAAAGCCCGTCAGATTGTAAGCGAAAAACTGATAAGTGTTACCTCTCAAATGCCATTAGGTGTTGGACAACCTGTTTTAGCTCCGCAATCGAGCGTAATGGGTGAGATATTCTTCATCGGCATTCAGAGCGACACTACTTCTATGATGGATTTACGCACTATTGCCGAATGGAATGTAAAGCCTCTAATACTGGCTACTGGTGGTGTTTCTCAAGTTACCATTATAGGGGGAGATTATAAGCAATATCAAGTGTTGGCAAATCCCCAAAAAATGAATTTTTACAAGGTTTCAATGTCTGAACTTTCTGAAATCTGTAAGGGAATTAGCCAAAATTCTACAGGTGGCGTTCTGCGTGAATTTGGCAACGAATACGTGGTGCGTGGCATGGCTCGTTCGTCCGATGTAGAGGTTTTAGGGAATACGTTTATAAAATCGGCAAACGGCAAGCCCATTCGCATTAACGATGTTGCAGAGGTAAAAATTGGAGGCGCACCCAAAATGGGTTACGCTTCGGGTAGTGCCAAACCTGCTATTATTGTTTCTATTTCTAAACAGCCCAATGCCAATACGCTTGATGTAACCCAAAGGATAGAAAAAAATCTTTTGGAACTGAAAAAAACCTTGCCTGCCGATGTGATAATTGATACTAAAATATTCCGTCAGGCAGATTTCATCGAAACTTCTGTAAATAATGTTCAAAATGCACTTATCGAGGGCGGAATTTTTGTAATTATTATTTTATTTCTTTTTCTTGGCAGCTTTCGTACTACGCTAATTTCATTGCTTGCAATTCCCTTATCATTATTGGGTGCAATTTTAGTGCTTAAATACCTTGGATTTACCATTAATACCATGAGTCTGGGGGGTATGGCAATTGCCGTTGGGTCATTGGTTGACGATGCAATAATTGACGTGGAAAACGTGTATAAACGACTTCGCCAAAACAGGCTTAAACCCGAATACGAACGGCAATCTGCTTTTACAGTAGTTTTCGAGGCTTCCAAAGAAATACGGGCTTCAATCCTCAATGCAACTTTGATAATTATTGTGGCATTCCTGCCCTTGTTTTTCCTTTCTGGAATGGAGGGACGTATGTTGCAACCGCTTGGAATTGCATTCGTCGTTTCGCTTTTTGTATCGCTCGTGGTAGCTATGACATTAACGCCGCTCTTAGCTAAAATGCTGCTTTCAGATGAAAAGTACCTCGCCAAAAACGAGAAAGAAAAATGGTTGGTACGTAAACTCACAAGCAACTACGAAAAATCGTTGGTTTGGTCTTTAAATCATAAAAAAGCTATTCTATTTTCTGTATTGGGAGTATTCATTGCCACCTTGTTTATTTTCGCATCGTTCGGGCGAAGTTTCCTTCCCGAATTTAACGAAGGAGCTTTAACCTTATCGGTAGTAACAAAGCCCGGCGCATCGCTCGAAGAAAGCAACCGTTTGGGAAATCTTGTTGAAACCGAATTATTGACAATTCCCGAAGTTTCGAGTACCGCACGGCGTACGGGCAGGGGCGAACTCGATGAGCATTCTCAAACCACCAATAGTGCCGAAATTGATGTGAACTTTTTATTAAAAGACCGCAGTCAACAGGAGTTTATGGCAAATGTTCGTGAAACATTATCTAAAATCCCTGGTATTGCTTACACCGTTGGGCAGCCGCTTGGGCATCGTATCGACCACATGCTGTCGGGTACTCGTGCCAATATTGCTATTAAACTTTTCGGCACCGACCTTAATAAAATGTTTACAACAGGTACCCAAATTAAAAACGCCATTGTTGACGTTGAAGGTCTGGTTGATGTGAATGTTGACCAACAGATTGAAATTCCACAAATTCAAATCCGTGCCAACCGTGATATGCTGGCACAGTATGGCATAACCATAGAGCAGTTCAACGAATTTGTTGATATTGCTTTTGGTGGCGAAAAACTAGCTGATATTTACGAAGGGCAACGCAGTTTCGATTTGGTGCTTCGCTTAAATAAAGACTTTACAGAAACACTCGAAGGAATACGTACAGCTCTTATCGATACCGAAAACGGTAAAAAAGTTCCGTTGGAACAGGTTGCAGAAATTGTTTCCGTTTCGGGTCCAAGTTCTATAAGCCGTGAGAATGTACAACGTAAGATTGTGATTTCGGCAAACGTTGCCGAACGTGATTTACGCAGCGTTGTAGAGGATATTCAAAAAAATATCAATGATAAAATCACTCTGCCCGAAGGCTACAGAGTTGAATATGGCGGACAATTCGAGAGCGAGGCAAAAGCCTCAAAAACGCTAATGCTCACTTCTATCATTGCCCTCATTATCATTTTCTTGTTGCTCTATCAGGAGTTTAAAAACTTCAAATTGGCTGGTATTATATTGCTCAATTTGCCGTTGGCTTTAATTGGCGGTGTATTTGCAATATGGTTTACTTCGGGCATTCTTAGCATTCCTGCAATTATCGGTTTTATTACACTTTTTGGCATTGCAACACGTAATGGGATTTTGCTCATTTCAAATTACCAAAGGCTGCAATTCAAAGGTGTTTCGTTACACGAAACTGTTACCAAAGGTTCGTCCGACCGTTTGAATGCAATTCTTATGACAGCCCTCACCGCTGCCCTAGCACTCGTTCCTTTGGCATTGCGTGGCGACCTTTCGGGTAACGAAATCCAAAGCCCTATGGCAAAAGTAATTTTGGGAGGTTTACTCACGTCAACCATTCTCAATATCTACATTGTGCCAATAGTGTACAGCATTTTAAACAATCGTGGAATTATTAAAACCGAAAAACAATGAAAAGAGCAATTTTAATATCAGCAATAGTGGTATTAGGTTTTAATCTGTTCGCACAAAACAATATCAACAATGTTTTGACAGAAATAGAAAAAAACAATACCACACTTTCGGCTTACCGCAAAAGCGTTGATGCCGAAAAAATAGGGAATAAAACTGGGCTTACACCTCAAAATCCCGAAGTAGAATTTAACTACTTGTGGGGCAACCCATCAGCAATAGGCAATCGTACCGACTTTAGCGTTAAGCAATCGTTCGATTTTCCAACAGCTTATTCCTATAAGAATCAAATCTCAAATTTGAAAAACGAACAAGCCGAATTGGAATACAAAAAGCAGCGTAACGATGTTTTATATCAAACACGCAGGGTTTGTGTAAAACTCACCTATTACAATGCTTTAAATGTTGAATTAAGTAAACGATACGCTAACGCCTTAAAAGTTGCCGAAGCTTACAAAACCAAATATAACACTGGCGACGTAGGTATTTTGGACTACAACAAAGCACAGGTAAATCTTTTGAATATTTCAAAAGAACTCGAAAGCAACGAGATTGAGCGAAACGCCCTATTGTCTGAATTAGCTACGCTCAACGGGGGCAAGGCAATCAATTTTCCCGATAGTCTGTTTTCAAACCAAACTATCCCTGCCGATTTCGAACAATGGTATGCCCAATCAGAGGCAAACAATCCGCTTTTGCAATGGGTAAAACAAGAAATTGTCATTTCCGAAAAACAGGTAAAACTCAATACCGCCAATAGTTTGCCTAAATTTTATGGTGGTTTTATGAGCGAAAAAGTTGTTGGACAGCAGTTTCAGGGCGTAACCGTGGGTATTACCATTCCTTTATGGGAAAACAAAAACACCGTAAAGTATGCCAAAGCCAAAACAATAGCTATGCAAAGCGTTGAAGCCGATACAAAATTGCAGTTTTACAATAGCATGAAGGCAACGCATTCCAAAGTAATTTCATTGCAAACCAATGTTACCGATTATCGCAGCAAACTTGCAATGTACAGCAGCAGCGAATTACTCGAAAAAGCATTCGTAAAAGGCGAAATTTCACTTACCGAGTACATGTACGAACTTTCATTGTATTACGAAAGCATGTATAAATTGCTCGAAATGGAAATGAACTATAATATTGCTTTTGCAGAGCTTAACAGGTATCAATAACTATATAAATTGAGGTTGGATTAATATCAATATCAATTCCAACCTCAATTTTAAAATAGAAAAAAGTATGTCAGAACACAGTCACAATCACGAAAAACAAACCATGCTGGTAGTAATCATTACTGCTCTCACAATGGTTGTCGAAATAATATTCGGACTTTCAACTAAATCAATGGCACTTTTAGCCGATGGCATACACATGGGTTCTCATGTGTTGGCTATTGGGCTAAGTTGGGTGGCGTACATCATTGTTCGTAAAGTGTCGGCAAACTCAAATTACAAGGGTAAATCAAACAAAATTTTATCTCTGTCGGGGTACAGTAGTGGGCTAATGCTGTTAATCTTTGCTTTTGTTATCCTTTACGAAGCATTTCAAAGGCTTTACAACCCTTCCGAAATCATGTACAAAGAAGCAATTTTAGTAGCAATAATTGGTTTGGTGGTAAATATAGCTTGTGCCTTTCTTTTAAAGCACGAACACGAGCATTCCGACCACAACATAAAAGCAGCCTACCTACATGTAATTGCCGATGCCTTCACCAGCGTAACCGCAATTATCGGACTCACGGCAGCTATGATTTGGAACATAGCTTGGCTCGATGCTTTAGGGGCAATAATAAGTTCTTTAGTAATTATAAAATGGTCGGTTGGTCTTTTGAAGGATTCGGGGAAAGTATTATTGGATTTATAAGAAACAAAGGGCAGTCGCTCAAGCCACTACGCCCATCCCTTCGCTTTCAGGCACATTTGCAAGCCCACACGAGCCATCGCTCCAACCAAAGGCTTACAAAAGAGCCTGCCAGCCCATCCCGCGCCAACGCACCAAGAAACTGCAGCACTTCGATTGAAAAGATTGCGTATATTTGACAACAAAATGACAAAAAAACAAAAAAGGCCAGTTGCTAATCGAGTAGACTGCCCCGCCAGTAAACACTGACGGGGAGAGCCTCTCACAC
>CAZEHA010000085.1:0-7964 GCA_964511665.1 uncultured Bacteroidales bacterium | reverse complement strand
ACATTTAATTGTTGATTATCAACAGGTTAGAATAAATTTAAGGATTGACTAATTATCCGTTACTTAACGGTTAATAAACGACTAATGTCGCCTGTCTTAAGCGCAGCAACTGTTTTAGCCTTGAAAAAAACTAAAATAAATCCAACAAAAACCTAAAATAATTATCCGTTACTTAACGGTTAATAAACGACTAATGTCGTCTGTCTTAAGCGCAGCAACTGTTTGAGCCTTGAGAAAAACTAAAAAAAACCAACAAAAACCTAAAATAATTATCCGTTACTTAACGGTTAATAAACGACTAAATTCATTGATGCTATGTGGTTTATGAGAAATAGAATTGTCCTTCCCAAAGTTATAAGAGGATATTCGGTTTCATTATTCTATTTGTAATTGCAATATAAGTTCACATAAAAAGTTTTAGTTTTTTTAATGGCATTTGTAGATGTTTTTGTGGGCTTGATTATTACGGTTTTATTTTGGTAATACCATCAAATAGCGAGAATAAACATTTTGACTGCGCAGTTGTTTTAAGATAAACTTATAATATTCTCAATAATGGAAACAACAATAAAAATCGAAGATAAAATTATCGATCCTATAAAAAACAGGTGGAGTCCGGTTATATTCAGCGACAAAAACATCGACAACGAAACTATGCGGGTATTATTTGAAGCAGCGCGGTGGGCTCCCAGTAGTTACAACGACCAACCATGGCGATATGTGTATGCTCATAGAGGAAGTTCCGAATTCAACAAAATTGTAGATGGTTTAATGGAGGCAAATGCTGTTTGGGCAAAACATGCTTCGGTGCTCATAATAACTATGTCTGAGAAAAACTATTCGATATTCCCCGATAAAGAAAACTATCACTCGCTCTATGATTTGGGAGCCGCCAACGCTTTTTTAATGAATCAGGCAACAGCAATGGGTTTGTTTACGCACAGCATGGGAGGTATTTTTCGCGATGTTTTGCAACGAAACTTCAATTTATCCGACTCATTACACATTTCCTCGGTTATTGCGCTTGGATATCATGGTTCAATCGAAGGGAAACCAATCGATTGGGTACAACGTGAGAAATCGCCACGCAGTCGCAGGGAAGTCGGCGAATTTGTTCTAAATATGAAAACCGATTAGCAATAACTAACGCAGGCAAAGCTGCGCTTTATCGATTTGCGGTATTTCACAGCACTGTGCCCAACAATAAGAAAGAGTCCTTCACGGCTTTTATTTAGTATTCCGTATTTTTTGCGCAGTGCTGCAGCCGATCTACCGTTTTGCATCAAGGGGTGTATGGCTCCCAACATACAACTTCCCAGACCCTGTGCTTCAGCTGCCTGCATGGCATATGTGCAGGCAACAATAGGATCGGCAGGGTCGCTATACGGGGAACCGTAAAAGTAAAACATCAATGGAGCATCGTAGCTTAAGTAATTTTTACCCTGCCTCATACCATTTATGTAAATTCTGAACACAGGGCGAACAAAATTTCGAAACATTCTGTCGTTTTCTTTTCCCCAAAATGGACGCATAAGCGCAAGAAACCATCCAGAAACAAACCACTTCATACTTTCGAGATGTTTGCAGAAGTCGTGTGAAAAAGCTGAAACTTTTTCTTTACCATTGAATACCAATACGTGTACATCCGATGGAGGTAAACCCATAGGAGCAGTTTTGGCGAACTCTATTATCGCATCAATGTTTTCTTGCGAAACTTCTTCGTCGGTAAATTCGCGTATACTACGCCTTTTTTGCATTAAATACAACAGACTGTTGTAGTTGCTGCATTCGTTGTTGGCCGGTAATTTGAATACATCGTTGGGTGACATTTCTCGTCCCGTAATGCGAATCGCATCTTCGGGGCAGATAGCCATACAATGTCCGCATGCAATGCACCCAAAAATAGGATTTGTTGTTACCCGGGCTTTTTCGTTGGCTAGTTCCAGGCTAAAATCTTTACATACCGACACACACAAACCACAGCCTGTGCATTTTTCAATATCGATGTCGATTTGTGCCGAAACTTGGGTTCTCGAAGTTGGTATAGCCATGATTCAAGCTTTTTATAAATCGAATCCTCGAGTGTTATCAACAGGTTTGTTCTCAACGGGAGGCATATCTGTTACTTCATCTATTAAGGATGCAGATGAGTTCTCTGTTTCTTCGCTGAGTATTTTTCCCGAATATACCGACATCTTTTTTAAATGCCGAAAAGCAAATATATACAGACCGATGACAAACGCAAAAAACAGGATTATGTAAAAAGGCATTTCCGACATTAGGATGAAATCGTAGACACCGTGCAACAAAATTGGGAACAACAACGCCATCGAAATATAGCGGCTTCGCTTAGCAGGCTGGTATTTAGCCAGGCCAAGGTAATACCCCATGCCAATGCCAAAAATGGCATGTGCGGGTACGGCAGTAATTGCCCTAAGCAGCGCTACTGTGGCTCCGCCCTCAATAACATACAGTATGTTTTCGACCAGAGCAAACCCTAACGAAACATACACCGCATACACAATGCCGTCGAAAGGTTCGTTGAAGTGTTTGCTACGCCAAATAAAAATCATGATTACTAAAAACTTAAACAATTCTTCCGAAAACGCGGCCACCACAAAAGCTTCCCAGCCTGCTTTCATATATCCGGCCATCCAGGCAGCCGGTATCGAAAGAATGATTTCGAGAATGAGAATCGGAATAACGGCGAGGGCACCAAATAAAACACTGAGAATAAGCATTTTTATTGGCTCTTTTTCGTGCTTGTCGCGATAGTAAATATACAGCAGAATCATGAGCACCGGTGCAATCGAAATGAGTAGTGGGGTTGTCATGGTATTAGATTTAGTTAAAACGAATTGCTTCTGAAGGACTAACTCTGGCAATAAGATAGGAGGGTAGCATCATCATAAGAATAGTAACGAGAAGGGTGCCCACATTCAACAACACAATCTGCAGTATGTTGATGTTTACTGGTACGTATTCTACATAATATGAGGCTGCATCAAGGCTGATGATTTTGAAGTAATATTGCAACAAACAAAGCACTATCCCTATCAGGTTTCCCCAAAACATACCGCGACCGATTAGCATTGAGGCGTAAACGAGAAACAGTTTTCTCAAACTTGTATTTTCGCTTCCTAAACTCTTTAGTATCCCAATCATATTTACTCTTTCGAGAATAATTACTAAAAGTCCACTCACCATGTTGAACCCCGCCACCGAAACCATCAGAATAAGCAAAACCCACACATTCATGTCGAGAAGTTTCAGCCAATTGAATATTTCGGGATAGTCTTCTTTTATGTCGCTTACCTTTAGGAAGTTGCCGTTTTTGTCAGGATTATTTTCAACGATCTGCCTCACTCTTTTACTGATACGGTCAAGATTTTTCAACTCATCGATGATAATCTCGAATCCGGTAACCTGTGATTCTGACCAGTCGTTTAGTTTTTGAATGTGTCGGGCATCGGCCAACACAAACAGCTTGTCGAGTTCCTCGAACTGTGTGTCGTAAATGCCGCTTACCGTAAACTTACGCATACGAGGCGGATCCTGAATAAAATAACTGGAAACTTTATCTCCGGTTTTTATTTGTAATATGTCAGCTAAGTATTTCGATATTAATATGTCGTTGCTGCGACCGGTATCAGATATTTGAGGCAATAATCCTTCAATAAGATATTGCTCAAAAAAACTAAAATCAAATTCACTATCAACACCTTTTAGCACAATGCCTTGAAGATAATAGTCGGTTTTAAAAATACCTGCTTTGGTTGAGAATTTCTGAATGTGTTGCACCCCGGGTATTGCCATTACTTCCGAAAACCATGGTTGAATAATATGTACCGGTTTGGTTTCGTACGAGCTGTTGGTGTCGTAATTAATTACTCTAATGTGAGAACCGAAACCAATAACTTTGTTGCTGATTTCTTTTTTAAACCCTGTAACTATAGCCACTGCAAGCAACATTACTACCATGCCTATCGCTATTCCCGCTATGGCAATACGCACTACGGGGCGGCTGAAAGTCTGCCCGTGTTTCTGGCCATAAAGCATTTTTCTTGCTATGAAAAACTCGGTTTTCATTGTTGGGTAAATGTACAATAGAAATACGACAATTCATAGCCCGGCTAGGTGGTTTTTAATAAATCGATGGCAAATCGATTTATTTGTTGATGATGAAGAACTCTGTCCGTCGGTTCAAGGCTCTGTTGGCCTCCGAATTGTTGGGAACAAGTGGCAGCGACTCGCCATATCCTTTGTAGGTCATGCGCGATGCCGAAATACCATTTTTCAGTAAATAGTTATATACTGTTTTTGCACGTGCATCCGACAGTCGCAAATTGGTAATGTCTTCGCCCACATCGTCGGTATGGCCTCGTATTTCGAAGCGAACCGTACGGTTGTCATTCAAAAATTCAATAAAATGGTCGAGCACCTGCATGCTTTCTTTGCTAAGTTCGGCGGAAGCAAATGCATAATTGATGTCGTTTATTTTTACGGCGATGCCCGGTTCTATTGGTTTCACTTCGAAATCAACGGTTTTAATCTCGATAAACTCCTGTTCGGGTTCTAAAGCATTTTCTATATAGAACGATGTAAAGCTATAACCCTCTTTTTTTACCACCATCAAATAATCATCGTCTTTCTTTTCTTCGGTAATGGTAACAGCCACTGCATAATGCCCTGTTTCCGAATCGACCAAGCCTTGGGTAACTTCTTTGGTGGTCAGGTTTTTTACTTCAACACTGGCATCGGTTAGAGCAGCCCCGGCTTCATCAACAAGCTGGCCTTTTACAAACATCACCTGTTCGGGGCGGGCTTCTTCATACAAATCAATATAATAAATATCCCAGCCACCATAACCATCGAATTTATTCGACGAAAAATAGGCACGTTGACCATTGGTACTAACAATAAAACCCAAATCGTTGTCGCGTGTATTTATTGGGTAACCAATGTTTTGAGGTTGCGACCAAGCATTGTTTCTATATTTGCTGAAGAAAATGTCGTAACCTCCCAATCCGGGGTGACCATCGGATGAAAAATACAATGTTTGGCTATCGGAATGAATAAAAGGTGATTTTTCGTTGCCTGGAGTATTGATTGTAGGCCCCATATTTTCAGCCTTTTGCCATACTCCGTTTTCGTCCTTTTTGCTAAACCAGATATCGCTGGTGGGGTTTCTTTCGTCCCAACCTACATTGCCGGGTCTGATACTTGCAAAATAAAGTATATTTCCGTCGGCACTAATCGATGGCTGACTTTCCCATGAATATAGTCCGTTGATGTTGGGTCCCAAACTTCGCAGATCTGACCACTCACTACCTTTACGTTGCGCAACAAATATATCGCAGTTGTCGTAGTCGCGGCTCACAAACTCGCAAATAGTTATATACAGGGTACTGTTATCGATAGAAATACTAACTGCTCCCTGATTTTTCCCTGTGTTGAAAGGGTAGGGCATGGCCTTCCCTTTTGAATACCGCTCGTCGATGTCTTTCGATTCTATTCGCTGTGCTGCAGTAAATTCTTCGGTATATTTATCACCATAAATAGTAGAAATGTCGCTTTTCATGTAGGCATGTGTATAGAAGGCAATGCTTCCGTCGGGAGATATCAAAGGCAGATAATCGTCGTTGACAGAGCATACTCCCTCGAGAGGTTTAGGCTGAAAGGGCACAGGATTTCTTATCAACTCGAAATAATTGCCTATATAGCTGAGTTTTGCCTTGGCATTATCGTACTCGCTTGCTTTACGGTCGCCATTGTTTACAAATGTTGTGAGGTATTTCTGTGCATTTTTTAAATCGTCTTCTTCAAAAAACATCATACCCAAGATGTAGTTCACCCGATAATTATCGAATGTTGGACAGGTTTCAACAACCTTTTGCAGACATCGTTTATAGAGTGAATAGTTCATTTTTTGATTTTTCGAATCGACCGACTGAGAAAGACGGTGATTATATATCTCAGCCATTACCAGCCATGCTTCGGTAAAAGTGTCGTCTTCGTCGAGGGCTTTGGTGAAATTATCGATTGCTTCATTTTGTTTCCCGCTGTTCAACAGTTTTAACCCCGTTTCAAAATATTTGACCGCTTTTTTTGAATCTATCTCGTTGCAATAGGAATCGACAAACTGCGGAAATAAATACAGCGGTAATAACAACAGTACCGGCAGTATCAAAATATATTTTTTTTCGCGGTTCATCATGTTTAAAACGTATTGAACAAAGATATAATTTTGCGGTTTTATGAAATATTTTTTTATTCAATAAATATGCCTTAAAAGTGAACTTAAAAGAATTATTTTTGCGATGATATGAAAACGAACGGCAAGAAGCGACAAAAGACTTTTTTAGAAAAACTGGGCATATACCACCGGTATAATAAGAAAGTTGGTTTATATCGTTTTTTTAAGAATAATTACCGTAGCATACTTATAATTGCAGGCGCCTTTATTGCATTGGTTTTGTTGTTGAACTATTTTTTCGACATAGAAACAATAGCAACATATATTGTTGATAATTACTCAACATTGTTTGTACTCCTCATATTTTATTCTTCTGAAACGATATTGGGATTAATTCCCCCCGATTTTTTTATTCTATGGGTAAAAGCATTTCAGTACCCATATCTCATGGTAGGAGTATTGGCAATAATCTCTTATTTAGGAGGACTTACGGCTTATGGCATCGGAAGACGATTGCGTAACATTAAACGAATAAAGATGTACCTCGAAGACCGGTATCGTGAACATGTTCATAAGATTAGAAAATGGGGTGGAATATTTATTGTAATTGCTGCGCTGTTGCCATTACCATACGCAACCATTTGCATGTTGTCGGGTGTGTTGAAGTATCCTTTTACGCGATTGCTGTATCTTGGCATATTCAGAATCGCACGTTTTTTTATTTATGCACTGGTGCTATATGGTGTAGTGCGTTGAGTACATCAAGAAGTCGGTAATGCCGCAAACCCCGAAAATAATTGAGGCGATTCCATTGGCAGTTCCAAACGCAAGCCCTATGTGTTTGTGATTATTACCGTAAACCAATATGTGTTGCCATATAATCATAGCAATAAATACAGCAGCTCCTATGTAGTATATAATACTAAGATTAAACACAATTGCAATAGACACGACCAATGCGGCACTAAAAAAATGCAATAGTTGAGCAACTATAAGTGATGTTTTTCCTCCCATCGAAACTGGAATAGAAAATAAATGGTTTTCACGGTCGAATTTTTCATCCTGTAATGAATATATTATGTCGAACCCCGCAACCCACAACCATACTGCTCCCGATATAAACACAGCCATACTTCGCACTTCACCTGCAACTGCTATAAATGCTCCAAATGGAGCTGCCGACAATGCCAATCCCAAAACTAAATGCGATAATGATGTGAAGCGCTTGGTGAAACTATAGCCCAAAATCAGCAGCAGTGCAAGTGGCGATAGTATCAGGCAAAGTGTGTTGATAAAGCCCGAAGCCACTACAAATAATACACTGTTGATAACAACGAAATACAAGGCCGTTTTTGTTTTAATTATGCCGTTAGGAATTTCTCGTAGTCTGGTGCGCGGATTTTTCAGGTCGAAGTGCCTGTCGATATATCGGTTGAAAGCCATTGCAGCATTACGTGCCAGTACCATGCATATCAATATCAATACTAGCTTAATCCATTCGAAAGTATATGAGTAGTAGTGTGTTGCTGCAAAGAAAGCGAGCAAAGCAAAAGGCATCGCAAAAACTGTGTGGCTGAATTTTACCAGCGAAAAAAAACTATGTACTGTATTTCGCAACTAATTATCTGTAATATAGTTATTAGACAACTCCGGTTTTGTAGTTTCTTACTGTGATGACAAAAATACGTTAAAATAAATAAAAGCGGAAGCAATCTAAACTACTCCCCATTCCTTAGACCACTTTTTTGTATTCTTAATTGAAATCGTT
>CAZEHA010000084.1:0-8000 GCA_964511665.1 uncultured Bacteroidales bacterium | reverse complement strand
CAGTAGTAGAAGACGCTTTGGAAAGAAGCATGACCGAGAACGTGTACGACATGGCCGGGCAGTTGATCATGACTGAAAATATTGATTCGGGCAAGCGTTGGTTCGTTTTCGACGCCGCGAAGCAACCGGTGTGCGTGTGGGACAACCGCGACCAGCGTACCACAACACAATACGATGCATTGCTCCGACCGACCGACACCCTGCTTAAAGCCGGTACTGCCACCGAAGTAAAGGTGCAGGAAATTGTGTATGGCACAAACGCAGCCCTGAACAACATCGGGCAGGTGGCAACCATTAATGCACAGGATGGGCAGACGAATTTTTACCTGTACGACTTCAAATATAATTTACTAAGTTTGAAGAAAAAGTTTGCAGCTGATTACCAGAACCTGTTGGATTACAACGGAACAGTATCTCTGCAAACCGAAGAATTTGTAACCGAAACAACTTACGACGCTTTGAACCGCCCTGTAACTATAACCCACCCCGACAGCACGGTTATAACGAATATGTATAACAAGGGCGGCTTGTTGGAACAGGTTTTAAACGGCGAAGATGAGTATATAAGCAGCATAGAATACAATGCACGTGGCCAGCGGACCGAAATTTACTACGGGAACAACAGCAAAACCACATATTTTTATGATGTCGAGAATTTTCGTTTGACAAGGTTGCTGACTACCAAAAATACCGGTTCTGTTATTTTGCAGGATCTGAATTACACTTACGATGCCGTCGGGAATATTACTGAAGTAGAAGATGATGCGCAGCAGACCGTTTATTTTGATAATTCGGTTATTGACCCTGTTTCGACGTTTGAATATGATGCGCTGTACCGATTAATTGCAGCTACCGGCAGGGAAAAAGGCGGCTTAAATTCTGCTCCGACACAAGCAGACTTGGCAATATTAAGCTCGGTTCCTTACAATAACCAAAGCAACGATGTAAGCAATTACACCCAAACTTTTGAGTACGACAAACTGGGTAATATCCTGAACATGAGCAGCCAGAACAAATGGTCGAGAGATTATTTTTATGACACTTCTACCAACCGCTTGCTCAGGCATGATGAGTTCGGACAAAACGAATATACCTACGACACCCACGGCAATATGCTCACCATGCCCGGCATTTCCGAAATGGGCTGGGATTTTGGCGACAGGTTAAACAAAACCGTAAGCGGCACGGTAACCAATTATTACAACTACGATTCGGGAGGAGAACGAACACGTAAAGTAGTTTTAAAACAAGGTGGCATACGTGAAGAGCGTTATTACATAAATGGTTACGAAGTGTTTCGTAAATTCATAAGTGATGTAATCGAAACCGAACGCCAAACCCTCCACATTTCCGATGATCGCAAACGCCTTGCAATTATCGATACTTTAACTGTCGAAAACAGCATAACGTTGGGGACTCCAGATGTAACAATACGATATCAATATGATAACCATTTGGGTTCTGCTTCGCTAGAACTTAACGAAAGCGGAACTGTAATTTCTTATGAGGAATTTCATCCATTTGGAACTACAAGCTACAGGGCAGGAAGCTCTGAAACGGAAGTAAGTTTGAAACGTTACAGGTATGTTGGTAAGGAGCGGGACGAAGAAACGGGACTTTATTATTATGGAGCAAGGTATTACGCGGCATGGCTGTGTCGGTTCGTTAGTGTTGATCCACTCCAACACAAGTACCCGTATTATACGCCTTACCAGTATGCAGGGAATAAACCGATTACTTATATAGATTTGGATGGGTTGGAGGAAGCAAAAAAAGATGATGAAGAGTTTAGAGGATTTATGGATGGTACAGGAACAACGGAAAATCCTATATACCTTCCAGAAGTTACTATCTATCCCAAAGATAAATATTTAAGTTCTGAACTATTCAAAATTGACTGGGATGTGTTACAAGAGTCAGGGCAAATTATTGAAAAGTCAAATAATCCCAACCAAACATTTATTGGTCCATATAACCCTTATGGGTATAATGAGGATTATTTGAAAGAATTAAAAAAGCAAAGCGAAAATAAATATTACTATAATGAATATATTAGAATTGGCCAAGAGTTTTCGCCTGTTACGCATGGAGGTGGTGGATTTGGAGAAGGAACAAATGTTGGAATCTGGCAGGGAGCGGCGTTAGGTCTTGAAACAGCAGTCCCTGAAGTACTTTTCGCTAAAGTATCAACATTAATCAAAGCAAGAAGAATCTTGACATTCGGGGAATTTAGTCAATCAACAAAAGGACTATACAACAGCACGAGATATATTTCATCCAACCCATATTTTCATAATACTATGAGGTGGGATGCATATAAATTATATAAAGGTGAAATGATTTATAATATAAATAAAAGTCTCGTTAAAATAGATAAAGTGTCAAATATATATACTAATTATGATATGAGTAAAAACGCAATGAAGGCAATAACTAATGACATAAATAATGAATAATTTAAATAGAAGGAAATACTACATTTGCATCTTAATAGCAATATCATTTATTACTGTAAGTATTGGCTTTTTTAATTTTAAACTTGGTATTTTATTATGTGGTATATATGGTATCTTGATATTAGTATTTATCAAGGTACCCAGAAAAAAATAGGTAGTGTGGTAGGGTACTGTACCATTTGGCACTTTTTTAAAACATTAACTTGCAACTCGTTGATAATCTGAATATATGTTAACAAATACCGATAAAATATTTTGGGTATATTTCGAATAAAAACTATCTTTAAGCTTTGAGAAGCTTGTAAAAACCGAAAAGTTTTCGGCGTAGCGTACCATTTGGCACCTGAAGTTTAGAGTCTGAACAAGAAATTATCTGTTATAAAATCAAAATTGTTGTTTTAAATCAATTCAATATGCCTATATTTGAATAATAAAATTCTAAATATCGGGTTAATATTATGGGTATTAATATTTGATCAACGTAATAACAATAAATACAAGATTTCTCAAAAACGTAAATACCATCAAATAAATCGGCGAAATTAGTAATCAACTTAATACTAACAATCATGTCAAAAGAAACCCGAAAACAACAAAAGCAGTTGCGCCTGCAAAAACGCAAAGCGCGTAAAGAAGCGTTCAAAAAACTACAGGACGCCTGCAAAAACATCGAAAAAGTAAACCTGCCGGCTTCGGCAGCCTACCAGGAACGTTTTAAAACCGCATGGCCATTTGTTAAGCCCGTGCTCGAATTTGCCGTTTCGCTCGAAATCACCAAACAGGGCTTCGACAAATCGGTAACCGAAATAATTGCCATTGGCGACAACATGTACAACAACGGCACAAACGATGAACAAAGAACAGAATTCATCAAAAAGCTCGATAAGATATGGGATTCGGTAGAAATGGTGCTCGAAATACTCAAACTTGCAACCAACGATAAAACCGACAAGATCATTGATAAAATCATTGAAATTGGCGACTGGATTTTCGAGCTTGACTGAAATTGTCCCGGATCGGTCTCAGCCGAAGCAAAACTATTGAAACAGCCCAGACAACTCAGCGTTGCTACCGGAATCGGCGAATAATTGCGGAATGTATCGTAAACTCCCGGTAGCAACTGAACGAGCTGAAAGCAATTAGTTTCAACAGGTTTAAAAGAATAATTTATATTTGATAAGGTTTCTTTATATAAAAATTTAAAAATCCGGTTATGATTACATTAGGTTCAAAAGGAGAAGAGGTAAAAAAACTCCAGGAATTCCTGGGTATTACAGCCGATGGAATTTTCGGCAAAGGCACACTCGGTGCATTGAAAAACTGGCAGGAACAACACGGTTTGACCCCCGACGGTATTGCCGGGCCAAAAACCCTTTCGGCAATGGGCCTGCTCGATACCGACCAGGAAGAAAGCACCCTGTATTTCGAAAAAAGATACATGGACCGCGACGAATACCTTGCCGGGCCTACACAGAAGCAATGGGTATTCCTGCACCATACCGCAGGCTGGCACAACCCGGTGAACGTGGTCAGCAGTTGGAACAACGACACGCGCGGGAAAATAGCTACCGAGTTTGTGATCGGCGGTCAGAGCGTTACCGGCAACGACAACAGCTACGACGGCATGCTTGTACAGGCGTTCCCGGCAGGTGCCTACGCCTGGCACCTGGGAATAGGGAACAACAACATGCACCGCAATTCAGTTGGCATAGAACTGTGCAATTTCAGTTGGGTAAAAAACGGGAAAACCTACGTGAATACGCCGGTTGCGGCCTCACAAATTGTTGAGCTCGATAAACCGTTCAGAGGGTTCAGTTGCTGGCACCGGTATTCCGACAAGCAACTCGAAACATTGAAAAAACTCCTTCTGTTCGTTGCAAAACGCGACTCCATCGACATTACCAAAGGACTTCCTGAACTTATAAAACAAAAGGGAGCCGAAGCGTTCGATATATGCGATATCGCAATGTGCCGGAATAAACCGGGCCTGTGGTCGCACAGCAATGTGGACCGCGGTAAATTCGACGTTTTCCCGCAGCCGGAGCTGATCGACATGTTACTTTCACTGTAAAAACATTTTCCCATGCGAAAAATAGCCATCAATGCCTACGAATTTACCGGCGCCGGCGAAGAAAATAAATTCATCATACTCGGATCGGAAAAAGTAGCCGAAGTTTCTGCCACCCGCCGAAGAGCGCTTAATCGCATAGCCCGGAAAGAATCGGGAATTGCCGTGCGCGATTTTTGGGGCACCCTCGGCTATGCCGACGACAAACCCATCGACTGGAAAGGCTCTCTCGAAATATCTTCATACGGAAACCGTAAGCTTACAGGTATTGTCGGAGAAGAAGCCGAACTGATCGGTAAGTGTATCCCTGACTTTGCCAAATCGAAAGTAATTGCCGAGCGTTTCATCTCATTCCAAAAAACGGAAATTCCGTTTCCCGATCCATTTTCGCTTGACCAAATCCCCAAGCTGCGACTGGAATTAATGCTCGGAACCGACGAAGGTGCAATTGTTTTTTACCAGTTCGAAAAAAACAACGAAAAGGCAAAATCCATAGAATACATTCAGCCACAGGCAACCCTGAACAACAATGTTGATAAGCGTGACCGCCTGACATACATTTTCGATGCCGTTCCGAAATATGCTCTGGAATCAGACGAATACAACCCTCTTACATTCCGTTTAAGCCCAAGCAAAAGCAAACAACCCTTCATAATAAAAGCCATTACGTTTAAGCGGATTTCGGGTTCCAAAACTACCAGAGGTAATATTGGCAGCCCTGCCATAATCGAACGAGCCGAAAAAACACTAAACGAAAGCATTTACAAAAACCTGGTGGAAAAATCGTGTGGACTGCTTGTGTATAAACGCCCGAAAAACGATTTCGAAACTGCCGTACCCGGAAACATTGATCCGGCTAAAAAAAC
This sequence comes from uncultured Bacteroidales bacterium, assembly GCA_964511665.1. GTDB lineage: Bacteria > Bacteroidota > Bacteroidia > Bacteroidales > ML635J-15 > JAGOEF01. The sequence continues at coordinate 2,610 of CAZEHA010000084.1, read as the reverse complement.
GCTGTTCCTGATGCATGGCACGTTCACCGATACGCAGGGTTCGTTCGGCGACCTGCTCCTGAAAAAGAACGGACTGCTGGCCGAACTCACCGATCCGTCAACACAAAACTCCTACGGGCAGGCAATCGCATTCGATCATCCTACCGTGCTTAAAGGCGCTGAAGAAAACATCACGCGATTGTTCGAATGCCTCGATGCTTTGGACATAGTCTCATTTTTGGAACCTGTCGATTTTATAGCAACCAGTCAGGGCGGCTTACTGGTGCAATATCTCGCCAACATGGAACAAACCCGGCTGAGGGTCGGAAAAGCGGCACTGATTGCATCGGCAAACGGGGTTGGTTACTTTACCGCGGGCAAATATGTTTCAGAATTTCTGTCGGTATTGCGAAAAATTATGAAATTTACCGGTAATGCCCACCTTGCAATTATTCCAGCCCTGGCGCAGCACTCGACCGACCTTATTCTCAGCCGTCAAGGTTTTCAGATTATGACGCCCGGGCACGAGAAGCTGGATGAAATTATCAACAACAAACCCTTCAGTAAAGAAACAACGTATTTGCCTATAATATCGACCTACGATTCTTCGATCATAAAACCGCGTTTCATAATCTTAAAGCCGATCGAAACATTCGGAGCCAATGTTGTTTACGAATTTACAAAAGCACTACTTGGCGAACACAACGATTGGGTAGTCAGCACGAAAAACCAATTTATGGTACCTCACGATCACTGTGCCATTGATGGATACAATCCTGGCAGGTACAGGGAATACATGTTTAAAGCTTTTCACGGAAAGTGTCTGCAACAACCGGAAGCCGTGAAAACAGTCCGGCAGTTTTTAATCGAAGGGCACGTCCCGGGAAAAGTACAGGAAGCCGGTAAGTTCGATGCCCATTTGCATGTTTTCGGGCGCAACATCATCACAGGCCGCACCTTATATTTACTCATTAACGACATTCTCCATTTTAAAAAAGACATAAATTCGGGGCAGGCATTGCCGGATTTTTGTCCCATCAACAAGGAGGACGCTGACAAAAACACCTCAAAATCGGGGTCGGCCCTGATGAATGTGCTGAAATTTTTCACCCTTTACACCAATGGCTATAAAGTGCTCGATTCACTCGAAGGTGAATACTACAAACTGAACTCCGATATATACAGGTATGCGCCGCTGATGTTCGATCTCGAAATGACATTCCGCAGCCGGTATCATGTCAACGATTCTGCAGCCAATGCTGCAACTACAGGAAGCGAATTTATCAGCATAGCCAAAGGTCTGCTCTATGATATCGACAAACTCGTGGAGAAATTGGAAAAATCGGTATCAAACGACCAAATCAAAGCAGGAATAAAATTCCTTAAAGCGCTGAAATGCAGTCTGAACGTAATAGACGCGTTTAACGGGCTTCAGGAAAAGTCCGCCGATAGTTACTTTAGCCAGGTCTCGGAGCTTAAAACGCTTAAAATGCGCTACGGCGACAACATCTATCCATTCCTGGCCGTTGACCCGCGCCGCGAAAATATGGCCGGTATGATTCTCGAAAACGTGGGGAAAAACAAGCCGTTCCATGGCATTAAACTATATCCTCCAAACGGTTATTCTCCAACCGATCCGAACCTGTTCGACGACTCGGTGAAGTTTATCAATGGCATGAGTCTCTACAGCCATTGCACCGAAAACAACATCCCGGTAATGACCCATTGCTCCAATGCGGGATTCGCAAGTTTTGTCGAAAACCTCGAAGTATGGGGCGATATACACGTCGATGGAAATATCATACATTACGACAAGCCCGAAGAAATCGTATTCAGCAGCAACAACCCGTTCGACTTCGGTAAAGCGGTTCGCGAGAGGGCCTCGGTTCTCAACCATCCGAAACTATGGAAGCAGGTCCTCGAAAAGCACAAAAAGCTAAAAATATGCTTTGCCCATTTCGGCGGAGAATCTGATGAATGGCGGGGCGAAATAGCCGAACTCATCAGAAATAACGAAAATGCATACACCGACCTGTCGTGTATCGACGACCGGAGCCGACTGGAAAACATCAGGGACAACTACTTTAATGGTTCATTCCCAGCTGCTTCAAAAATCATGTACGGCTCCGATTATTACCTGAACATGCTTGGGAACATCAGTTTCGATGCATATTATAAAAACTTTGCCGAAGTCTTCAGCCGGCAACAGATTGATGATATGAGCATAAAAGCGGTAGAGCGGTATTTACTTTCGTAACTGAGGGTGATAGATGTGAATAATGCCTACTCAATTAAAATTATATTTATTGCATTCTTTACAATTTTAAACAAATCATTGAAGGTCGAATAGTGTAACTATTTTTTCTGATATTATTAGTTTAAATTCCATTACAATTTTTACGATTTTATTTTGTAATAAAACTATTTTTTTGTAAATTTGCATTGGATAGTCATCAAAATGATTTGTTGAAATAAGTTAAAATTTGACGTTCTTTTACTTTTTACCAATTCGTTACCAGGTTAGTTTTTGCCATTACATTTATCTGTGGTTCAATAAATTACTTTAAGAGTTCGATTCCTGTCCGGACTACAGTCGCAACCAGCAAAACAACGCAAAAACCTGAAATTCAA
>CAZEHA010000083.1:0-8350 GCA_964511665.1 uncultured Bacteroidales bacterium | reverse complement strand
ACGATTTCAATTAAGAATACAAAAAAGTGGTCTAAGGAATGGGGAGTAGTTTACTCTTTAATCATATCTAAAGAAAGATTTAAATCAATTATAGGTTCAATACTGGCAAAAGTTTTATATCCGCGATCGTGCAGCTCTTTCATTGCTTCTATTCGAACTTTATTAGAATTGGCTCCGGGCTCCAATTTATCACATCCGGTGAGTGTAAAGCCAAAGGCTACATATTTGGTTGTTAACGGTTATTTAAGAGCCGCTATCGTAGTTCCGTCACCTAAATAGAGAATACAGTCTTTAAGCGGATAATTGCCGCCACAAGCCATTGAATAAACCGTACCGTTTGTAATTCTGTAAATAGGGTAAAGTGTTGGTTTTCCGTTTTTGTAATCCTGTTGGTGAGCGTATTCTGTTTTTGGTTTAATAGTATGAAATAAATTGAAGCGTTGTAAATGCTTATTGTTGTAAGTCGCTTCCTTTTTACTCTTTTTGAAATCGTCCCAATAGTCTAAGAATGATTGAAATTCATTAATAATGGTTGTAATGTCCGAAACATCATCACCATGCAGTTTCAAAAATTCTATAAAGTGAAAAATCATTTTATTCACATGAAAGGTTTGACCATTCGATGTAATTTTTACCATTTCTTCATTAATTGTTTTCATTATATTTTAATTTAAATTGTTGATAATCAAATAATAAACAACCGTTAACATTATATATACGTCAGTTGCGTTTTGTGCTGTACTGTTACTATCTTCCATTTATCTAAGTTTTGTTTTAAATTGATACGTCCGTGCCTTTAATCGCAACCGAACGCATATACTTTGCCGATGGATGAAAGTTATCGAGCCACCAGGCAGTTTTTGTGAGTATTTTAACCGGTACTTTGTGGTTTTGGCAAATTGATACAGCCTGAACCGTTAAGTCAATAGTTTCTTCGAGCATGGGGTCGGTGGTGAACGAAAAAAACAGGCCGTGTTGTTGCAGATCAGGAAGGTTTTTCATCAGTTCGCTGCGAAACACTTCGATGGCATGCTCAGGATTTTTAAAGCATGATTTTAACTGTACTGTTGTTCCGCCTAAATTGTGGGCCATAACTCCTTTTTTCAGGTAGCAATACGAACAATTGTTACTGCAGCCCCGGTAAAAGTTACACGCCCAACGGATGTATTCTCCGGCTTTGCCCGATGGGTTATAGATTGCTTTTCCATTGAAGTGTTTTGTTGTTGCATTTTGCTGGCCGTCGATGGCTTCTCTTGATTTTTGCATGATAGTGGTTTTATTTGGTGATTACTGTAAACTTAATTACCCACACCCAGGGATTATGTTGCCATGAATCGGAACCGTTTATATGTCGCCACAGCGATTCGAATGAAGATGATGGATAACTAAATCCTTCGTGGGGTTCGGTGCCTGGCATGTAGTTTTTGTAAAGATGCTGGGGAAAAAGCAGTTCTACACCTTCGCAAACGGCATCGTTATCACTAATGTTGTGCAGTCGCTGGCAATCTAAGTTTGATATTTGAAGATGTATTCGCGCAGCTTCTTTTGGCATAAATCTGCCCGATTTCCACCTGTAGCCATCGGGTAGGGTGCTCCCATCGGCTTTGTATAGGTATCCTGATTCGGTTTTACAGAAGCTTTCGCGGACCCACAGCCAGCTATCGATTATACCGTAGGGGAAATTTACATAAACCACTTCTCCACTTACCCGGTGCACAAAATTAGCCCTTATTTTTTGGGTTATTTTGCCTTTAATAATGATAGTTATTCGAGTTATTCCTATATTCAACCAGGCTCCGGGTTCGCTGTTTATTTTTTCGAGACCGTTTAATCGGCGTGTAACTGTTTTTTGACCTGACAAAATGGCTTTAACCATATCGGTACTAAATGGAATTGGTTTCATTTGTTGTGTTTTTGGTTGGTTCTTAATTTCGGTTTTGGATTTTTACCACACTGGCCGGCGCCCCAAGTGCGGTCGTGCTTTACTACCTCCCTGAATTGGCAGTCGTTTGTCATGCAGGCGTGATATACGCAACCCCAGTGGGAGTGTAGGCATTTCATTCGAATTCAAGTTTTAGTTGTTCGCAATCACGTTCAAAATCGAATTGGGTAACATGGGTATGCCATATACTGATAAACTTTTTCCCATCAATAATTACTATGGGATGAAAATCGTAGGTAGCGTTCATATTTGGTAGTCCAAATCCATTTTGTAAATCAAGTTCCTTATGATATTCTTTAATGAGCTGCTCAATTTGCAGAGCATCGAAAGGCCGAACAATACCCTTTTGACCTTTTTTATAGCACGATACGTTTCGCTTAAGTATTACTTTAAACCCATGCGAATATGATGGCGTAACGCAGAAATCAAGAATTTCACGATGGCATTTGAAGTATAAATCCTGATTAGATTTGAAAATGTTGGGCATTGGAAGCATTGGGTAGGTGGATGAGTTCATGTAATTGGTTATTTAAGAATCATTATCATCATCAACTCTATAATTCCGGTGCTCTGCAGCGTTTAGCATAAGCTTTTCGGTCATCTTTCGAATATCCCACGACTCGATAGGCTTCTGATTTATTTTTTCTGCCATGAGTTGCATTACTTCCTGAGTAACCGGGTTTATTGCATAAATAGCAGATGGATTAACCAGCCGGTCGAATGTCGGTTGTGCTTTTGTTTCGGGGACCGTAATTCTTACGAATGTTGAAGATCCAACGGTTTGTTCTGTTACCGCCCCGGCTATCTGCTGATGGCCGAAAAGTTCTACAATTGCGAAAAGTTCTAATTTTTGATCCATATATTTTATGTGTTATTGGTTAAACTTTGTTCTTAATGCAGTAGCAATACCTTACGCCATCCGGCCGGCGCTTCGATTGGCGTTCGTATTTAAGAGTGCGCAGTGCCTCGCCCATTTTTTCGGCACTTATTTCTTTGAGGTATTCGCTTGTGAGGCGCTTTGATTTTAGCAATTCGCCTATTATTTCTGATGCCTGCAGCCAGCGCGAATCGGCATCATCGGAGCCGGGTTCGTAGTAAAGTTTTAAAAGTTTCATGGCAGGCGTTTCAATTAAGTACCTGGTATTATAATCCTTAAATGAAATTGTATCTTCCATGTTCCAAACGAAGTCATAACCACCTTCCATCAGTGTGATTGCTTCGGCCCACAACTGGTCAACATCAACAACATTACTGTAATTTCTGTTTATTGAATCGAGTTCTATGGTTCCCCAACGGCGATACCCATAGCTGCTATGCAAAAAACCACCAAGTTCGGCCACCCGGTTTGAGGTGAACAGAATTGATGCAATTCTTTGCTGCCGGCGCATATATATATCGCCGCGTCCTTTCACTTCAAGAGTTGAAGCTGTAAGCACTTTTTTGAAATCGTCAATATTGCGGTTGTTAACGCCTACCAATTCATCAAAATTTATAAAAAGGTTACGTGTAACGGCATCCGACATGTTGAAGACTTTACTGTCCTTATCGCTTGTGTTATAAAAATCGTTTAAAATAGACGGGGTGAAGAATTTAGCCAAATGCGTTTTCCCTATGCCTTCGTCGCGCTGAATGAATCCGAGAGCCACATCGTTGGGTTTACGGCCATATACACAGGCTACGGTAGCCACACACCACTTTTTTACGATATAGTTCAGTCGGTTCTGGTAGTAGTCGGGGGCTTTGTCGCCAAAATCGCGTGCGGTAAGATGTTCGCACAGAAGATCTATTTGCGATTTACCGGCAAATTTGCCCTTAAGGTTATCGAAATATTCGACTATTGGGTTATAGGTTAGCATTTGGTTGGGACTTCTCATAATTTTGCGCAAAATTGTATCTCCTGCCGAAATGCCTTCGTCCCATGCATGCAGCGATATGTCATCGAATGTTACCTGATGCTCATATTTACGTATCTTGCTTTCTATTTTGCTTTTCGAAGTATCGAAGCAATTCACCTTAATGGCATAATTGTCGTTAAGGAAGTCGAGTATTTCCTGAACCTTGCCTTTCGGTTTATCCAATTTCGGAATCTTAATACTGCTTAGTTTTCGCTGCGAAAAATCGTTCATTTCTTAATCATCTTTAAGGTTCTGTTCACTCCTTTAAGCTCTAACTCGTTGAATGTTTGATGAAATCGGCGTGTAGTAGCTCCGCCATATATTCCATTGAATTTATCGATTGGCAACTGTGAAGTAGCGAGGCAGAAGTAATTGCGTTTTTCGATGCGAAACATAATATCCATCATTGGGATAGATTCGTTTCCATATCTTTTTACAATACGCTCTTCGCGGCCTAAATCGTCAATAAACATGTTCATGTTGAAATATTCGTATCCTTCATCGGGATTGCGCACATGGTCGCCAATTTTAACTGCAACCACTTTTTTTATTCCCCTACCGGTTAGGTCAACAATGCTATTCATATATGCCGACATTATTATTGACTTCCCGGTACCGGTTTCGCCCCACAGCCAAATACCTTTATGCAGTTCTCCTTTGAAATTGCTATTCATTGTAAGATGAAAATACAACTGCTCAACAATAGGAGTAGTGTAATTATCGAATTCAAAATCACGGAAGTCGTTATCAAGAATCATAAACTGCTCTGCACATTTTTTAAATAATTGGCAATAGTCTTTAAAATGTAGAATATTACCATCAACACGCGGGCGTTTAGCCATTATTTTGCTATACGTTTGGTCGTATAGCTCTTGTCTGTTGTTTATAATGTCAGCGACGGTCAAAGTGTGGGTCATAGTCTTCGGGTATTAGTGTGTTATTATCGGGTTTTTCTGATGCAACTTGTGGTTTGAAGAATCTCGGGTAGCCCCTTTCCATCGTGAAGTTTAAAATGTGTACAGCTTCATCCGCATTTTCGTTCGATAAAGCCCAAAGTCTCTGTAGGGCTTTCAGCTCGTATCGGCTTCGCATTATTATTCCATGCTGTTCGAGAAGATATGCTTTATAAAACTCCCATGTTTCAATAAATTCTTTGTTGGCCGACGGAAGCGATACATAAATTGATTTAATCGGGCTTACAAAGTTGCCAAAATCATTAATGTTCTTTTGTGCAGCATCCCACGCCCGGCGCACCTTTAGCGATTCTTTGTATTGCGATGGCGACAGCCGCAGGCACCCAAAAAAATCGGTCAACGCCTCCTGAAACTCGCTCAGGCTGTCGATGGTTTTATTCCATGAATCTAACATATCAATATCTCCATTTAAAAATTAGCATTACCAAATAGGCAACAGCCAGTACGATTGTAATAGTTACTCGTTGCATAATTCTTCGGTTATTTCGGGTAAATTATTGGGTACATTTATATTCAATAGCCGGTGGCGTTTCAGCAGCTTCAAATCTTCTTCAATTTTTTGGCGCACCTCAAAAAAGTCGAGGTAATACGTTGCGTTCTTAAGTTTATTTTCGAAAACATCGCGTCTTATAAGCTGTAATTCAGTATAGATTGCCCACACAGGTTGTTCGCACCACGGGTACCAAATGAATTCATTTGCACCCCACTGGCGTACTATTATAATGTCAACAAAGTTGCTTTCTTCCGAAATGAAAATATAGTCGGAAAGCGCCTCTGAGCCACTATAATAGCGAACACCTTTGATGTAGGTAGTTTTAGCCATTAATACGTAAGGTCTTAAGTTCTAAAGCCAGTACAACAGCCTGAATAATATTGGCGTGACGGAAGTCGAAGTAGTTTTCGATAAATACAACAGTGTTGCATATACTCAAATAAGTAAGATACATCTGCAACTGATATTTATCAGTGCTATCGTTCATAAATAATTTTGCCGGATTTAGCACTGCATGACCTTGCATTTTAAGGTCGCTTTCAGCATCAAGAAACATTTTGCGGTTCTCGGGTGTGTTGTTTCCTATAATCAATACATTCATGTGTTAATTTTTTAAGTGCAGGGCAAATGCCCTGCACGGGTTAAACAATGAAAACATCAGGAGCATATTTTATTTTCTAAAGCCCACCGGGTTATTTGTGCTTTACTATGTAGCCCCAGTTTGCTCAGAATGTTTTTACGATGATTTTCGGCAGTGTAGGTTCTGATAGTTAGCCTTTGAGCAATCTCAAAATCACTCAATCCATCTGCAATTAGCTTTACTATTTCATATTCTCTTATAGTGAGCCCAGCGCGTATCTGAGGGTTGCAAATAATATTTTCGTATCTGCATTCGCCACGCATCGGACAACTTACATATTCGAAGTGCATTTTCCCATTGTCAATGTCAGGAACATTGTTGTTGTTGCTCCAATTGCATTTACAAAATCGAAGCGTTCTCATGAACATATCGTCGCCGTATATAGCTACAAGAGCATTATAGGCATCGGGGCAGTTATTCAGAATTAGTTCATCGATATGTTTTACAAGGGTATCGCCTGGTGTTAATGACCGATATGCATTACCGATATTGCAAACAATGCCTGTGCCATCGCAGGTGGCAAAAAATTCAATTTTATCAATTTTCATGACTTATTGATTTAAGGCTTTTATCAAAAATGTTTTCACGGTTTTTAATTAAATTTACGAATGCCATAATAATAGCATCGCTTTTTTTTCCTGATTTCACCTTGTTTTGCAAGGTTTTATCAATGATATATCTATTGTAGCCGGTAATCTCTGAAATGAGAATAATATCACCACGTTGCTTATTATCATTAATGTAATCAATTAACCGTTTCCTTTTTGTACTGTTTTTATGAACTTTTCGGGTCATGTGTTGTTAAATTTTTAGTAATATCTTTGTAACAATTAAGTAATGACAAAGTAAAATAAAAGTTTACTAAAAAACAAGAAAAGTAAAGAAATATTTTACTATAAATATAAAATAATTGATATGATGTTGAATGATAGATTATTAGAATTGAGTAAAATAATGAATATGACTCAAGTAGAGTTTGCAGATTTGCTTGGTTGGTCGAAACAAAACGCGTATCATTATTTTTCTGGTGAATCGAAGTTAAGAGCTGACCATATAATATTGCTCAAGCAAAAAATACCTGCGTTGAATTTGAACTGGCTGCTGCTTGGTAAGGGTGAGCCAATAATATCGATAATTGACCTTGCCGAGGAGTGTGACCCTGATTATGAAATAAGGCAAGATGTTATCAAAATCCTTGAAAAGCAGTTAAACGTATTATCGAAGCAATTAGAAAATGCCGCAGCCGAATCAGCCCACCATCGCATTCAAGTTACCTCCTTAACCAAAATTATTGACCAATTGACCCATACAGACAAATAAGACAAACCTAAACAATAACTCACACAATGCTAAGCTGATGCGTCTCGAATCTTACTACCCCGACAAACAAAAAACCTGCCGCCTTAGCGGCAGGTTTTATTATTTAGAGGCATGCCGAACTTGTTCGAGCATGCCTCTAAATAATAAAACCCGGGGTTCGCAAAGCGAACACCCTGGTTTTTTGTTTGTAATTCCCCCCCAAAAAGATCACGAGCGCAGCGAGTAATCTTTTTGGGGGGCTATTAAGTTTGTCAAAAGATCACGAGCGCAGCGAGTAATCTTTTGGGGGGGCTATTAAGTTTGTCAAAAGATCACGAGCGCAGCGAGTAATCTTTTAGGGGAATATCAGGCTTCCTATTGAGATTACGAGCTTGCGAGTAATCTCCTCCAAAACAATGTAAGATTACGAGCTTGCGAGTAATCTCCCCCAAAAACAGCAACCCCACAAATAGCCTCCATTTACAACCCCGCGAGTAATCTCCACCCCAAAAAGAATACGGTTTGCCAAAGGCAAACCGTATTCTTTCGTTACTCAAGCCAAATAGCCTGATATGGTCTTCGGTTTAAAATGTATATCTAATACCCAAAGCGCTACCCCAGCCAAAACCTTGGCCTGTTCCAAGAAAATCCCACATCGGACGAACATCAACCGATAGTAGTAGCGGTGCTACCAAAGAGTTGAAATCGTATTCAATACCAATCTGACCGCCTACAGCCACTCCCACGTAAGCATCTTCGTTTGTGTAAGTATAGAGTCCTACTCCTGCGCCCGGACCAACGTACCAGTTTAGACCGGCAACGATGTTCCAATTCCAGTGATACATGCCAATCAAATATAAACGATGATGGTTCACGTTACTACCCCAACCTAAATCAAGTTCGAGGCGATTTGCACTACCCATACCATGCTGGTACGAAAGTTCACCACCAACAAATGTGCCTCCTCCCAACCTTACACCAATAGCCTTGGAGTTTACTTGAGCCTGAACTGTAACACTTGTTGCAATAGCAACAACCAAAATAAATAAGAGTTTTTTCATGTGTATATAATTTTGTAAACGTTTAAAATTCAGTTAATTAAAAATC
>CAZEHA010000082.1:0-8999 GCA_964511665.1 uncultured Bacteroidales bacterium | reverse complement strand
AGAAGCCAGACTTATGCGCTGGCTTCTTTAAAAAGTTTTTATCGGACAACAGTGTTTTTTTATAAAAATTTGTCAGAAAAAACTATCTTTCGCAAAAGTTTTCGGTTTGAATGCAATGTATTTCATATTACCGGTGATGGCTTATCTGCTGGGCTCGTTTTCGTCGGCGGTGTGGTATGGCCGATGGTTCAAGGGTATCGACCCAAGAGAGCACGGAAGCAAAAATGCCGGAGCTACCAATGCTTTACGGGTATTAGGCACCAAATTGGCCACTGCTGTGTTTATCACCGATATTCTTAAAGCTTTTCTGGCCGTTTTATCGGCACGGTTTTTATTAGAATCGGATGCATCGGAAACATTTTACCTTTTTAGCATCCTGCTGGGTATTTGTGCAGTATTGGGGCATGTTTTTCCGCTTTACACCGGCTTTAAGGGAGGCAAAGGGGTAGCTTCGATGCTGGGTGTGCTTCTCGCCCTAAATCCATGGCTGGCACTTTCTTGCGTGGGAGTGTTCCTTCTTGTGTTTCTTTTATCGCAAATTGTTTCGTTGTCGTCGATAACGGCTGCTGTATTCTTCCCCACATTATATCATGTAGCATTTTACGATGCTTCGCTTAGTATGAGTATATTCTCGGTTGTAGCCGCTGTATTGGTAATTGCCCTTCACCACAAAAACATAAAAAGGATTCTGAAAGGTCAGGAAAAACGTATCAGTTTCAGAAAACAATAATCACGTGATTAAAACATGCACACAAAGGTCTGTAATCTACTTACAAAACTCTTGCATGGCATTGATTGCTGCAGCATGATTATTATCGGCCGCACGTTTATAATAGTCGCATGCAGCCTTTTTATCTCCTCTATCGTAATATAGTTTGCCAAGAGCATAATACGCTTCGGCGTTTTTGTTGTTGATTTCGAGTGCCCGCAGTAAATATTTTTCGGCTTCGGCATAGTTGTTATCCTGAACCAACAGGGCTGCCAAATTCACAATAATCGCTTCATGATTGGTGTCAATTTCGAGGGCTTGTCTCAAACACGATATGGCTGCTTTGGTATTTCCGGTTTGCATATAGAACCAAGCCAAATGTTGCCACGCTTGCAGGTTATCGCTATAAACAATAGTCATCTTTTCGAAATCGACGCCCGCACCTTCTACATCTCCGCTATAGTAAAGTGCATAAGCCCTGTTGGTTAATGCCTGAACATCATCGGGCTGTTGTTGCAACACATAATTGAAATCGCTGATGGCAGCAACAAAGTTTTTTTGTGCAGCATATACCCTACCGCGGTTCAGATAAGCCTGCATATTACCGGGACGAAGATAAATTTCAGTATTATAATCGCTGAGGGCAGCCTTAAAATCTCCTTTCAGATAATGCAGATATGCACGGTTGTCGTAAGCCATGGCATATTGGGGACTCAGTTCAATAGCCTTGTTATAGTTAACGAGTGCCGGCTCATAGTTCTCTAGTATCATATACACCAATCCCAAATTATTGTACGCTTCTGCATTGAATTTGCTATAATCGACAGCCTTCGCAAAATCGCTACGTGCTTTTTCGTATTCGGCCCTGTTCAGGTAATATAAACCTCTGCGGTTATGCGCAACCGACGAAAAGGCATCTATTTCGATGGCTTTATCGAAATAGGCCAATGCAAGGCTGTCAGCCCCCATTGTCCGGTATATTTCGCCAATATGAGCTAATGCAATCGAGCGATTTTTGGGAACTTTGGTCAATCGGGTAAACATGTCGAAATCGGATATGGCCAAATCGTAGTTTTTGTTTGCCCAATAGGCAAATGCCCTGTTAAAATAAGCAGTAAAGTCGTTTGCATCTATTTTGATGGCGCGGTTAAAACAAACAATGGCCGAATCGTTTTGATTTTGGCTCATATAATAGGCAGCCATTAAAGTATGGGCAAAGCCCACCTTATCGTTGTTGCTGACTACATCTTTCATCAGTGTTTGTGTGTTGGCCCAAACCTTTGTCCGTTGAAAAACAGCAACCGACAGCATCAGCGCAGTAATGCCCATAAACACCCATAGACCTGTTCTGCTGCGAATAAACCGTGACCATGCTGCATCGATAACAAACGCCATTATCATAAAAAGTCCCAAATAGGGTAAATAGGTATAGCGATCGGCTGCCACCACTCGCCCTTCGATAGGCACCCAGTGAAGAAATACCGAAATATTCAACAAAAAGAAAAACCAACCAAACCGGTACACCGGTTGAATTCTGCTGCGATACACTATCAGCAATACAGTTATTGCCACAACCGCAGCAAGCAAAGGCAATGTAGCATAGTAAGCTACCGGAAGGCTTCCGTATTCATCAAAAACAGGATAGGGATAAATGGCACTCACACCCAAAGGCAGCAACAAAAACCTAAAATATAGGAACAGAGCAAATCCCGAAAGCAATATACGCTGAAAAACACCAAAAACCATGGTGCTGTCGGGGTCGTTGCGAAAATATGAAAAGTGTAACTGGGGTTGATTAATAAAACTCAAATACAAAATTGCAGCAAGCAAACCTGTCACGGCCAGTATTATCGATATGTTTCGCGATAGGCGCATTCGGTTTCGCAACAATGAATAAGCAGCAAACAACACAACAACAACAGCAATTACCTGAATACTCGTTAAAAAAAACATCAACAGGAATAATACGAGTTTTTCGATAACAGCACAAAAATCGATTTTTCGGTTGAAATACATGTCGAAAAGAAGAAGTGTAAAAGGCAACAACAAGGCGGTAATTTTCGACAGCGAGGCCAAAATTGCCAAAAGCGCTACTGCCACAAACCAAGCCATATGCAAATTCGACCTTAAATACTTCAGATAGCAGAGAAAACCGGCCAACGAAAAAAAAGTCATCAGCAATCCTTTAGTCTCCGAAATCCATGCAACCGCTTCCACTCGCATGGGGTGAAGTGCAAACAATATACTTATAAATGTAAGAATAAATGTGTTTTTCGTGAAATGCCGCATCACTAAAAAAACCATCACAACGTTTAAAACATGTAGCAACAAACTAAACACATGAAAAGGCATGGGGTTATCGCCCCATATCTGAACCATTGCCGAAAACGATACCAGCGTTAAAAATGTATATCGTTCCGAAGAAATATTATGACTTAATGCATCGGTATTCAACTGCTTCACATAGGGATTTTGAGTAATTATCATATTATCATCCCAATGCAAAAACTCAAATCGAACAATTCTACTGTATGAAAATACGGTAAGCAGCAGCAATATGACTAAAAACCACATCTGCAAAGCCTTGCGCCGGTTCAATTGTTCTTTTTGCTTACTATCAATGTTCATATTGTCGTTTTGCAATTGTACCGAGTAGATAAATCATTGCTAAATTAAGCTTTTTATCGCGTTCGTGCAATCATGTAACAAAATTGCAAAAAATCTCACATGAAATCTAATTGAAAAATTTCAGGAGATTTTCATCAACCAACGCGAATAAGTATTATCGCAACAGCGGAGACATTCAATTTATGAAGAAAACAAAATGCTACAGGTGAAAATTCTAACAAAAAAAAACAGTCAAGAATAATATTTTCGCTATACATTATAAAAAAATCGAAATTTTCATCGTATGTTTTTCTTTTATAAGAGATTATATCTTATATTTGTGCAAACAACAACCGCGAACCATGAAAACACTACATGTACTTGTAAGCATTTGTTTATATACCCTTATTTCTTTATCGGCACAATCGCAGTCGGAACCTATATGGGAACCTGCCGGAATAGCAGTAAGCGGCAGTAATATTCAACAAGGTATTGAAGTGTTTTACTGTGTTTCGCATTGCGACAACAACAAGGTGTTATTTCTTAAAATAATAAACCACAACAAGCAGACAGCAATAGTGGAATGGACCGATGCCATTTTCACTCACGATATGAAATGGAAAGAAAAAGACGCTGACCAAGGTAAAAAAACAATTATAATTCCTGCTCAGTCAGAATTATCGGGAGAATGCAGCCAACCCGAAAGTACATTAATCGTCTTAATTAATGATTATCTTGAAGATGCAACATTTTTCAATAAATACCGACCCAAAAACTTCCGTGTCAGTCTTACTGAAGATGCTCCCTAGTTGTAACAAATACCCATGCACATGAAAAAACTCTACTTTTCACTCATAATAGGTTTTCTGCTGTCGATGTTTTGTTGCAACGAAACAACGGCACAAACCGCAACCACTACTGTGTATTATACCGGCTTTCAGGCATGTGGAGGCTGCGCTGTTTGTGGGCAAGATTACTGGTGTACCAATACCCCCGGCAGTTATTGCGGAAACACTGCACCGTGCATAGCAAAAACCTTTTTCGACCCTGTGCCGGCAGGTCACGTTGTAACCAGCGTTACTGTGAATTACTACACTGCCAGTTGCGAAGGGGCGGCTTTTGTAGCTTCAATCAATTCGTTTGCAGTGCCTATTGCTTATGATGGTAACACAGGTTGCTGGTGTAGCGACAATCCCTGTATGATGACCACTTCGGTATCGAGTACTTACCCCTGCGGGATGCCCGGGTATAATTATGGGGGCAACAACACCTTTAATTTGTGCTCGTATGGCCCCATGTGTATCAACCGGGCGGTACTCATTTTTACATATGTTGACCCCGATGTAATTACACCCAATATCACAGCATCGGGTCCCTTAACTTTTTGTACCGGAGGCAGCGTTGTGTTGAATGCCGGAACCGGATATTCATCGTATGCCTGGAGTACGGGTGCAACATCACAAACCATAACGGCCACCACCAGCGG
Organism: uncultured Bacteroidales bacterium; assembly: GCA_964511665.1. Lineage (GTDB taxonomy): Bacteria > Bacteroidota > Bacteroidia > Bacteroidales > ML635J-15 > JAGOEF01. The sequence goes on along the minus strand of CAZEHA010000082.1, from coordinate 4,197 downwards.
CACCTACAGCGTTACCGTATCGAGCACCACCGGATGTACTACGGGTTCCAGTTCCGTTGTCGTCACGGTAACACCTTACGTCACGCCCACGTTTACGCAGTTGGGCCCCTACTGTATGGGGGCTACACCGGGCGTTTTGCCAACCACGTCAACCAACGGAGTAACCGGTACATGGAGCCCTGCAAGCATAAGTACCGCTTCGGTAGGAACAACTGTGTACACATTTACTCCCAATGCAGGATCGTGCGCGGGCACCACAACAATGTCGATTACAGTAAACCCCAGTCCTGCTCCTACATTTAATCAGCTAGGGCCTTATTGCGCCGGCACAACACCGGGAACGCTGCCAACTACCTCTACCAACGGAGTAATAGGTAGCTGGTCACCGGCAACAATCAACACGGGAACACCGGGCACTGTTACTCACACATTTACACCCAATGCAGGTCAATGTGCATCTACAACTACCATGAATATTACCGTATTTCAGAATCCAAGTTTAGCAGCAGTTATACACGGTAATCCGTCGTGTCATGGCAGCACCGATGGAAGCATAGTAGTTGGTGTTAGTGGAGGAACTGCTCCGTATTCTTTTCTGTGGAACAACTCTGCAACAACCCAAGATTTGTATGATGCTCCGGCCGGAAGCTATTCGGTTACTGTTACCGACTTCAATGGTTGTACCGGAACTGCTTCGGCAAGTTTAGTAGAACCCGATGAAGTGGTTACTTCGGTGGTATCGGTAACGCCTAGCATTTGCAACACTCCGGGAAGTGCCACGGTGAATGCAACTGGAGGCAATCCGCCATTTACCTATACTTGGCCGGCTGCTGCTGGCGGAGTAACCGGAGCTACTGCCGGAAATCTGGCAGCAGGTTCCTACGTGGTTACTGCCAGCGATGCCTTATTGTGTAGTGCTACTGTTACTGTGAATGTTCCCAGCACAGGAAGTGTAAGTGCCGGTGTTAACTCGGTGAGTCACGTGTCGTGCTATGGCTACAACGATGGCTCGATAAATCTTGGGTTTTCGCTGGGCACACCCCCCTACTCGGTTAACTGGGGTTCAGGAAGCAGCAGTACATCGAACTCAAGCATAAACATACCCGGACTTGCAGCCGGCACCTACACCATATCGGTTACCGATGGCAATGGCTGTGAAACCACAGTTTCGGGGGTGGTAATTAATGAGCCGGCACCCATTCAGGCATCAATTAGTTCGATAACCCATGTAACTTGCAATGGAGGTAGCGACGGATCGGCAGTTATTGCAGTTAGTGGTGGATCGAGCCCTTATTCTTACGCATGGTCGGCCAGCGGATTGACGGGACCAAACCCAACAGGCCTTTCAGCAGGTAATTACAGCGTAACAATTAGCGATCAAAACTCATGTACCGCTGATTTATTTTTTCAAATTCAGGAAAACAGCAACTTTATTGTTGACATCGAAACCGAAAATGCATTGTGTTATGGTTTAGATGGGATTGCCACTGTTAGCGTTCTGGGTGGTGGCCAGCCCCCATATTCCATTATTTGGGAAGATGCGATTACGCTGTTTACCCACACTCAAGTTCCTGTGAACACCAATTTCGGATTCACCATTACCGATAATTTGGGATGCTCATACAATAATGTTGTTACTGTAAGTCAACCCGATGAGTTAAGTACTTCGATTACGGGTACCGACGCCACATGCGGTGGAAGTAACACAGGCGCAGCTAGTGTAAGTATTAATGGTGGAGGAACGCCGCCCTATTTCTACAACTGGAGCAATGGCAGCCCGAACCCTTCAATCGGATATCTGGCAGCAGGCAGCTATTCGGTTACCATTACCGATTTTAATGGATGTAGCAATGTGCACACTGTTACCATAGCTGAGCCGCCTATCCTTGCACTCACTATAAACACCTCTCCTATTGTGTGTGGCAGTGAAGCAGGAAGTGCGCTGGCTACTGCTACCGGAGGAACTCCTCCATATTCCTATCTATGGTCAGACGGAACAATAGGACAGGAAGCCGTTAATTTGAATAATGGTACATACTTGTGTACCGTTACCGACCAAAACCTATGTACAGGCAGCAATTCCGGCGTTGTTGCAGTTACCGGAAATTTAACGCCACAAATATCGATACTCGGCAACATCAGTTGTTATGGCGATACCAACGGGGCACTCAGCGTGAATACTCCCGGCGCCCACGAACCTTATTGGCAGCAGTGGTCGAACAACATGACACAGCCAAGCATTTCGAATCTGGGCGCAGGAAACTACTCGGTAACTGTTACCGACTCGTGGGGATGTACCGGATCGGCTGTTGGAACAATTACCGGCCCCGATGCACTAGTAGGCGTAGCTACCATAACCCACGTCAGGTGCAAAGGAAGCAGCGACGGGGCAGTAGCTCTGATTGTTAGTGGAGGTACTCCACCCTACAACTACAACTGGTCGAATAATTCACACTTACCTGTAATATCAAACCTTGGATCAGGAACCTACAGCATCGTAATTACCGACAATAACAATTGCCAGGTATCTTATAACTATACTATTAACGAACCGCCCTATGGTCTTAGCGTTCATGGTGACATTAGCCATGTAAGCTGTTATGGTGGAAACGATGGAAGCATTACTATTGTTGCCGGCGGAGGAACACCCCCGTTTACCTATATATGCAGCAACCAAGATTCGCAGATATCTTCGCAAAACGTGTCGGGATTGCCTGCCGGCAGCTACCAATTATCGGTAGTTGACAGCTATGGATGCACGGGCGACACAACTGTACTCGTTACCCAACCTGCCCCGCTTGAGCTTGTTTTCGACTTCGTTAATCCTTCGTGCTATGGCAACAACGACGGATCGGTCGATTTTATAGTAAGCGGAGGCACAGCCCCATATTGGTACAAATGGCAAAACACCATTATCGATTTGCCCTTTTTCGATGGTTTGATTGAAGGAAGTTACACTTTTGTTATAATTGATGATAACGGCTGCGAGCTTAGCGTAGGCCCAATTCAATTGGAAGATGACAAAAAGCAGTGCATTAAAATACCCAACGCATTCACACCCAATGCCGACGGTATTAACGACACCTGGGTAATTGAAAACATCGACAGATATCCAGCAGCTCTGGTGCAGGTATTTAACCGCTGGGGGCAAATAATATACGATTCGAACTACACCACCGGAGACTGGGATGGGTATTACAACGGAAAGCTGATGCCAACGGGAGCATACCTTTACGTAATCAATTTATTCAATGGAACAAACACCTACACCGGAGTGGTTTCTCTGGTGAAGTAATCATAAAATGCATTTTTCTTAAAAAAAACAGCATTTTTCCTTAAAAACATTAATAATAAAACTTTATATTTGTATGTTGTGTTGTTCGATTTAGATTATGTATAAGACTAATAGATTATTATTATTTTGTTGCTCAAAGTATTATTGTGTGTAATTGATTAATGAAAACTTGATAGATATGAAAAGACTTTTACTTACGATTGTTTCCGTTATTTTCGTTTTCGCCGCCTACTCTCAGGTTAAATCGGTGAAGCACTTCTATTCCGATAAAAAACAGGCTTATGAATATCATATCGAAATTGGAAGCCTCACTAACAACGAAATGTTTGATGGGTTTATTGATCAAATGAACGCACACCCCAATATATCAAGATGTAATTTTCTCAATACCGATAACTTAAGGTTTTGTACTTTTTTATCAAACAAAGAATTGAGTGAACAGGAAATAATAGATTTGGGGAACTCTATTATTAAGAACTTGGCAGCATCTCAACAAGTAGTCAACAACGAAACAAGCCCCATTACGAATACATGCATTGTGAAAGTTGCAACACAACCGATAACAAGCACCGAAACAAAAAAACAAATCGTTTCGTCGTTACAGACACACGACGACTTTGTTTCGATAGAGTTCAAATCAGAAAACTGCATTCAGCTTGTGCTTAAGCCAAACTATAATCAAGAATCATTATACCAGATATTTACCAGTCAACATATCGAGGTGTTTAGCATAGAATCGATAAAATAATAAATCCGGCTATTCAATAATTCAATTCCATTATGAAATATTTTTACATTAAGAACATTGAAAAGTGGTTTAAGGCAATTAGTGTTTTTATTGCTTTACTAATTAGTCAATCCTTAAATTTATTCTAACCTGTTGATAATCAACAATTAAATGT
>CAZEHA010000081.1:0-9725 GCA_964511665.1 uncultured Bacteroidales bacterium | reverse complement strand
CGACCTCATGATTATGAATCATGCGCTCTAACCAGCTGAGCTACCTCGCCATTACAGGACTGCAAAATTAAATAAAAAAATAAATCTACAATAGTTTGATATCGTTTTTTATTTATCTATATTGCAAAAGGCATATTTGTGTTACTGAATACAACAATTATGGAAGAAAAAATCAAGATCGAGATGGAATACCCTATCAGAAGTTCCATCAAAATACTCTACGACAGGCTCAGCACCGCGGGCGGTCTCGCCGAATGGTTTGCCGATGACGTACTTGTTAACAACAATGAATTCGACTTTGTTTGGGACAATCAGTCGCACCCGGCTGAATTAGTCTCGCAAAAATATTTGAAATATGTTCGATTTCGATGGAAAGATATGCCTGATGACCAATATTTTGAATTCAAAATTACCAGTGAGGAGCTATCAGGTGATACCACACTCATAATTACAGATTTTGTAACTGAAACTGAAAAAAATGGTTTCATCAGTCTTTGGGAATCGCAAATCAACGATTTAAAGAGAATTCTGGGCACCTGATTACTTTCGGCAATATTCATTACATTTGCGCATGTATTCGATAATAGAAACCTGGATGTTGCTACATGTTTAAACGACTGCACTTTTATATGTTATCGAAATTTGTGGGACCTCTTATTCTCACATTTCTGATTTCGGTTTTTCTGCTGCTGATGCAATTTCTATGGAAATACATCGACGAGCTTGTGGGAAAAGGCCTCGAAACCGGAGTAATACTCGAACTGCTCTTTTACGCCTCTCTTACACTAATACCTTTGGCGCTGCCTCTGTCTATTCTGCTGGCCTCGCTGATGACTTTCGGAAATCTGGGCGAACAATACGAACTGTTTGCCATGAAATCGGGGGGAATATCTCTGGTTAGGATAATGTATCCTTTAATATTTCTTACTGCAATCATTGCCATTGGCGCCTTCTTTTTCACGAATAATATACTGCCCTATACCAACCTAAAAATGCGTTCGCTGCTGTTCAGCATTTCTCAGCAACGACCCGAAATCAACATTCAGAATGGCATATTTACCGAAGCAGTAGATGGTTTTAGCATTCGTGTAGAAGGGAAAGATAAAGATCAGACGCTAAAACAAATATTAATTTACGATCACCGTGCCAGAAATGGGAACAAAAACGTAATCGTGGCGGAATCGGGATCACTTAAAGTAACCGAAAACAAAAGTCATATGATTATTAACCTGAATAACGGCATCAGGTACGAAGAAATGACTAAAGGGCTTGAGAAAAATGCAACACAAAACACGTACCCACACCAGCGCACTTCGTTTGCGCAACAAATTATGTATTTACAACTCGAAGGTCTGGGTCTCGACCGTAATAACGAAGACTTGTTTAAAAACGGATTCGAAATGCTGAATATAAAGCAATTACGCACTGCCGGCGATTCATTGAAATACACACTTTTTAAACGCAGAACCAACATTGCTCACAACTTACTATTGTACAGCATGTTCAAAGGTAGAATTAATCCATACCCTGCGCCACCTAATTCCGAAATTGACCTTCGCCGTGCCGGTACAATACGACATCTCGATAGTATTACCAAAGACCAAAGAGCGAAATTTGGAATTATACCTTCGGAAGAAAAAATTGGCACTATCGATATCGACAGTTTGTTTAACACACTGTCGCATACTCAAAAAAACAAGGTTATCGACTTTGCACTCAACTACAGCCGTTCGGCAAAAACCTATGTTGACATGACCGGCGACGAGGTAGAAATGTCGTTGAAATGGATTACAAGGCACAGCATTGAATGGCATCGTAAATTTACCATTGCCTTTGCCTGCATTATTCTGTTCTTTGTGGGCGCTCCGCTGGGAGCTATTATTCGCAAGGGCGGTTTTGGCACACCGGTGGTAGTTTCGGTATTGGTATTTCTACTTTATTATGTGGTATCGATAACCTTCGAGAAAATGGCGCGCGAATTGGCTATTCCGTCGTTCTGGGGAATGTGGTCGTCAGTATTGATAATGTTTCCATTGGGGCTTTTTCTTACCGTGAAAGCTATGAACGACTCGTTGCTAATTAGTCAGGAACAGCATTCGCTTTGGGCTAAGAGATTCAAATTTAAACGAAAACCCAAAAAAGCTTCGTCGCAATCTTAATTTTATTAATTTCGCAACTTTATTTAAGTGGTTTTCACGTATGAAGATTTTGAGTCTCTCGAACAAAATGCCTTACCCTCCCAAAGATGGAGGCACCATTGGCATCTACAATGTTGTTGACTCGCTGGCAAATGTAGGAAACGAGATTCATGTGCTTGCCATAAACACTCCCAAGCACTTTGTGAAAGAATCGGAAATTCCCGATGAGGTTAGAAATAAACTGCATTTGCAGTATGTGTTTATTAACACAAATCTTAACATCGCCGGATTGCTTAAAAATCTTTTTACTTCGAAATTGCCTTACATCGCCAGCAGATTCTATCACAAGAAATTTGAAACTCGCCTTATAGAAATTCTCCGGCAAGAAAGTTTCGATGTGGTGCAACTAGAAGGTTTATATATGGCCACCTACATCGAAACCATACGCAAGCACAGTAATGCTTTGATTTCGCTGAGGGCACACAATATTGAGCACGAAATATGGAACCGCACATCGGAATCGGAAGGTAACATACTGAAGAAATGGTACATAAAACACATGGTGCGTAGGATACTGTATTTAAAAAAACGTGTAATAAACAACTACGATCTCTTGGTTCCGGTTACCAACAGAGATGCAGAAGTATATAACAAACTTGGTAACAACCGGCCGATTAAAGTTATTGCAGCAGGCTTCGACACTTCCAAAATCAATATCGATAAAAGACAACTAAAGAGAGCATCTCTGTTTCATTTGGGGGCACTTGATTGGCTACCCAATCAGGAAGGTCTGTTGTGGTTCATAAACCAGTGTTTACCGATAATTAGAGAAAACAAACCTGATATTTATTTTAATATTGCGGGCAGAAATGCGCCCAAATGGCTCGAAAAAAAATTCGAAAAAGAAGGAATTGTTTATCATGGCGAAGTAGCTTCATCAGCCGATTTCATGAATGCACACGCAGTGATGGTTGTACCATTGCTTTCGGGGTCGGGCATGCGTATTAAAATTATCGAGGGAATGGCATACGGAAAAGTAATAGCAACCACTCCGGTTGGTACCGAAGGTATTCCATCAACACACCGCGAGAACATCCTGATTGCCGATAATGAGTTTTCGTTTGCAAAAGAAATTGAAAAAGTATTGAACGATGCTACACTGTTCGAGACTATCAGCGAAAATGCGCATAAGTTTGTGAACGAAAACTACAACCGCGACATCATTGCACAAATGCAAACAGAGTTCTATACAAAGCACTGCCAATGATAATACTGCAAGTCATATTCTGGTTGTGTGTACTGATGGTGTTTCACTCCTACGTATTGTTCCCATTCTTGCTAAAATGGCTAAGTGCTCATCAAAGGAAAAATCAATCAATCAAAAACAACAACACCCCAGCTGTAACGGTAATTATGGCTGCATTCAACGAAGAGGCTGTTATTGGTCAGAAGCTTGAGAGCATATTGCAAAGTAAGTATCCGAAACATTTAACCGAAATACTCATTGGTAGCGACTGCAGCACCGACAACACCGAAAACATCGTGCTTCAATATGCACAACAACATCCGAATGTTTATTTGTATCCTTTTACCGAGCGACAAGGAAAGGCTAACATCATCAATCAGTTGGTAGGAAAAGCAAAGGGAGATATTCTAATTTTATCCGACGCCAATGTGATGTTTGCATCCGACACCATTTCACAATTGATAATACCATTTACCGACAACAGTGTAGGTTTGGTCGACACCCGCATGGTAAATACAAACATAAAAGAAGAAGGTATCAGCTTTCAGGAGAAATCGTATATCTCACGCGAAGTAAGCATTAAAAACCGTGAAGGTATTCTTTGGGGAACCATGATGGGGCCATTCGGCGGATGCTATGCCATTCGCAGGGAACTCTATCGTCAGGTGCCATCTAATTTGCTGGTTGACGATTTCTACATTTGCATGGCGGTACTTGAGCAGGGCTATAAGGCTGTGAACAATTTAAAAGCAATTGTTTACGAAGATGTTTCTAACGACCTCGGCATTGAGTTCCGTCGCAAAATTCGTATTGCCACCGGCGATTTCCAAAACCTCATGATTTTTTCGGGCATGCTGTTTTCTACACGTCCGGGTTTGTCGTTCAGCTTTTGGTCGCACAAGGTGTTACGATGGCTTGGACCTCTATTCCTTATTGGTGCTTTGAGCACTTCCATTGCACTTTCAACACAAAGCAATTTCTATTTATTGCTGTTGGGTATTTACAGCATCAGTTTTCTGATTCCGATTATTGATATGTTGCTAAAAAAAGCAAATATTCACAATAAGATACTACGATTTATAACACATTTTTATACGATGAATCTGGCATTACTGGCCGGATTATTCATAGCAATTAAAGGAGTAAAAAACAATGTCTGGAAACCCACAGAACGATTTCAGTAAGTATTTGAATACTATAGAAGAAGCTATCATCGACATCCGCAATGGTAAAATGCTGATAGTGGTTGACGATTATGATCGCGAAAACGAAGGTGATTTTATCATTGCTGCTGAGGCCATTACACCTGAAGCAGTAAACTTTATGGCCCGTTATGGAAGGGGTCTCATTTGTACCCCGCTACCCGAAGCCCGGTGTAAAGAGCTCGACTTAGAGCTTATGGTTGGTAAAAATACTTCGCTTCACGAAACGCCTTTCACAGTAAGTGTCGATCTTATTGGGCAGGGCTGCACTACCGGAATTTCTACAGCCGACCGAGCTAAAACTATTGCTGCACTTGTAAACCCTAAAACCCGTCCCGAAGATCTTGGCAGACCCGGTCACATTTTTCCACTGATGGCACGAGAAAACGGAGTGCTGCAACGCGCAGGACACACCGAAGCCGTTATCGATATTACGAGATTGGCGGGGCTTACCCCTGGAGGAGCGCTGGTAGAAATCATGAACGATGATGGAACCATGGCTCGTATGCCTGAACTTATCGAAATTGCAAAGAAATTTGATATTAAAATCATTGCCATACAAGACCTGATTCGTTTTCGTCTGCAAAGCGAAAGCCTCATCGAAGAAGGGCAACGGGTTAAAATGCCCACTGAGTTCGGCGAATTTGATTTGATTCCTTTTAAACAAAAAAACAGCAATCTGGAACATGTGGCCTTGGTAAAAGGCGAGTGGACAGTAGATGAACCCGTATTGGTTCGCGTGCATTCATCGTGCGCTACTGGCGACATCTTTGGCTCGCTGCGCTGCGACTGCGGACCACAACTGCATCATTCCATGAATATGATTCAAGAGGAAGGGAAAGGGGTGCTTATTTATTTGAATCAGGAAGGCCGAGGCATTGGTCTGTTCAACAAAATTGCAGCCTACAAACTTCAGGAAAAAGGACTCGACACCGTTGAAGCCAATATTCACCTTGGGTTTAAAGAAGATGAACGCGATTATGGTGTTGGAGCACAAATTATAAGGAGTCTCGGTATTCAAAAAATCAGACTGATTACCAATAATCCTAAAAAAAGAGCAGGGCTCGAAGGATATGGACTCGAAATAGTCGAAAACATTCACTTAGAAATCACTCCCAATAAATTTAACAAGTTTTATCTCGAGACAAAAAAAACAAAGATGGGACATGATCTGCACCTGTAAAAACCCATTACAGTGAAACACAAGCATTCATTGAATATTGTGTATATGGGTACGCCACTGTTTGCGGTGGCTCCTCTCGATGCCATTGTACGGTCAAATCATCGTATTAAAGCAGTGATTACGGCACCCGATAAAGCATCGGGGCGTGGGCTGAAAACTTCTTTTTCGAATGTAAAACAATATGCAATAAGCCACAATTTGCCACTCTTACAACCCACAAATCTGAAAGACCCACAGTTTATCGAAAGTTTAGGTTTGCTCGGTGCCGATGTGTTTGTGGTGGTGGCTTTCAGAATGTTACCACGCGAAGTTTGGCAAATGCCCCCAAAAGGCACAATCAACCTACATGCCTCACTCCTGCCCCAGTATCGGGGTGCTGCACCTATTAACCATGCCATAATTAACGGAGATAATATTACCGGTGTAAGCACGTTTTTTATCAACGAAAATATCGATACCGGCAACATTATCAAGCAATGCCCCATTAGCATTGAACCTGACGACAATGCAGGCAGCCTTCACGACAAACTGATGCATGCCGGATCGCAACTGGTTGTGGAAACGCTGCAACTTATTGCAACCGAAACGGTGCAAACCATTGAACAAAACGATGTGCAAACCGAAAACCTGAAGACTGCCCCAAAAATATTTAAAGAGCACTGCCTGATTGACTGGAGAAAACCCGGAATCGAAATTCATAATTTGGTGCGTGGGCTTAGCCCCTACCCGGGCGCATTTACCCGACTGGCAAAAGACAACGAAGCTCATAAAATTTGCAAGCTGCTTCAGTCGGACTTTATTTACAAAAAACACAACTTGCCTACAGGCTCAATAGTTTCCGATAATAAAACCCATATTCATGTGGCTGTTACCGATGGATTCATTGCCATGGAGCATTTGCAAATGGAGGGTAAAAAAGCCATGCATGTTGCCGATTTCTTAAGAGGCTTCAATATTCAGGGCCTAAAAATTGTGAATTACTAGATTCAACTTACACATAGCCTTTGATTAATTCAATTGCACAAGCATAATTTTTTTTACAATGCGGGTATTCGGACTATTGCCGAATAGTTTTTGGCTGACTCTGATTTTTGTTTACCAGATACACACCCAACAGCACAACACCAATTGAGGTAGCCTGCAAGCCTGTGACAACTTCGCCGTCGGCGATGCCCCAAAACACTGCAAAAACCGGAATGATATAGGTTACCGACGATGCAAACAGCGCACCGGCACGCTGTATCAACACATTGATAAAAACCACGGCCAGCACCGACCCCACAAATGCAAGCACAAAAATATAGAGCAGGTTCATTGCAAAATCGGGGTGCGCGTAGCTGGAACCCAAATCGGTACATAGTAGTATGACTACGCTAACCGGAAAAACAAAAAGGTAAGCCAGAACAGTAATCTCGAAACCGCTGAGCCCTTTCAGAAAATACTTCACCTGATTTACATTGTAGCCATACATCATGGTGGCTGCCAATACAAAAAACTCATATCCCGAAAAACTAAAAATATCAGCAATATTGTCTGTAACAATTAAACCAAAAGCCCCCAGCAAACCAATAATAACTCCCGGGGCTTGCGTTTTCGTAATTCGGCTCTTAAAAACAAAAAAAGCAAACAGCAAGGCAAAAAGCGGTGTGGTTGAATTTAGCATTCCGGCAAGGCTGCTGTTGATGTTTGTTTGTGCAAACGAGAAAAAAAACGCCGGAATAAAATTCCCTATAAACGCCACAGCCACAATGGGTATAATATTTTTTCGGGTGATTTTACGTATCAGTTTTAAACCAAAAGGCAACGTTATCAGCGACGCAATGCCCATACGCAAGGCAGCAACCTGGGTGGCACTGAATGTTTCGAGGCCGCGCTTGATTAGAATGAACGATGCCCCCCAAACAAAGCCGAGGAAAATAAGAATGAGCCAGTTTGTTTTTTTTTCGGACAACAAAAAAATGGTATTAATTTTGAAAGGGCAAAAGTATAAATTCCTGTTATGAAAACAGTACATGTTTTTTTGTTGTCTACAATATTTTTTTTCGGGTTCATTGCTTTCGATATACATGCTCAGGTACCACGATACATCAGGCAACTGATAAACATCGACAGCATTGCCCAAAGCGTTGGCATGCCAGTGCTCGTTTCGAAAGAAGTATATGTATTTCCGAAAGAATCGTCGCGCAAATATAGCGACAAACGCTATTCGAAACTGGTTCGCAATTTTATAGTAGTTTATCCATATGCCCTAATGATTAAACAGGAAATGGCCGAAATAGAAAAGCATTTAATCACCCTACCCGATGAAAAAAGCCGGCGACAATATATCGATAAAAAAGACAGGGAACTAAAGGCCGAATACAAAAAACCACTAATGAAACTCACACTGAGTCAGGGAGTAATGCTGGTAAAACTTGTAGATAGAGAAACCGGCAATTCATCGTACGAACTTATAAAACAACTGAAAGGATCGCTTACGGCATTTTTCTGGCAAAATATTGCTTTACTTTTCAACAACAATCTTAAGGTGCAATATGATGCCGACGGGAAAGACCAAGAGATTGAGATGCTGGTTAGGCGTTACGAAACGGGAACACTGTAATCTTCTTATAATTAAAGCTTTTTTGCATAAATTATAAGTGTAAGGCTGATATATTCATTCACCTATTCAAAAGCTGCGATATTTCGTAACAATGGCAAGCTTCAGAAACGATATCCCAACGTAAGTTCAAAGCAATCGGCCACACTGATGTGAGATTTAAGCATCAAACCGGCAAAAAAATGCTTATTGAACTGATACTTCAGGCCAATACGATCGTATATTAGACCATCGTCTTTTTTAGGATTTATTACATATACACCAAGTTGTACTGTTAACACAAGTTTATTGAAGTACAGGTCTTGATTCACATGAAAGCCCATTCTGAAAGTACGGGTGTTTTCAATACCGAAACCATCGCGGTAGTAGTGTTCTATCGATTTGTCGTGAATAAAATCGACCCCTGCGCCCAGTGCTCTATGCTCGCTAACAAAATAATTGTGGTTGGTGTACACCGAACCTATGTAATAAAACTCTGTGTCGTAAGCAGCGTACTGTTTTACCCCTCCTGTAACATAGATGGCCGTGTAGCGGGTGTGTTTTTTCGAATTCACTGAGGCATCGTTAACAGCAATAGGTCTGCCATAACCAACACTAACCGCTGAGCCTAGACTAATAAGGTTCAAGCCAAGATTGGGCTCTTTGAAACAGCCGTTCGAAAAATGGTCGAAACTAAGTAACAGATGAAATTTACCACGTGCATCGGCTGCAAACCCAAAGGCATATCCCAAGGCAAATCGCACGTGGGCATTCAGGTGAGAGGCAATAGCAATTTGATAATAGTTGTTTTCGGCATCGAACGGTCGGGTCAACCACGACGGTCCTGTACCCAACGTATAATAGAGTGCGCTGTTTTTTTGCTTTACAATTGGAATATTGGCAGAGACCAACAACGAAAATGCCTCACCCATTGTAGCACGATTTCCCAAGTCAGTATAGTTTGCAGAAAGCAAAATATCGGGGCTACGCCAATGCTTAAGCCATGAATTGTTCCCCGAAAAACCAAGTCGAAAGCCGGCTTGCAACTGATAGACATGCTCGCTAACGAGATACTGCATCGAACGGTGATGCGGTGCCAGAAAGCCGCCGGAAGCCTGCACATGCCAGGCAGATTGATTTTGTGCAACAAGGCTTTGCGCAATGGCACACAATAATAACAGCACTATCGGAGTTCGTTTCATAGCATACAAATATAATCTCAGATTTATTGAATCGATTAATCGTTCAACAATGTTTTATTATTCGTTATAAAAAAATAATTTTGTGGTCGCTAAATTCGAGAATATGATTGCACTACTTCGAAAAGAGATCAGCGAGTTTTTCAGTTCGATAACCGGCTATGTTGTCATTATCATTT
>CAZEHA010000080.1:0-9856 GCA_964511665.1 uncultured Bacteroidales bacterium | reverse complement strand
AGACACCTAAAGATGTTTTCTTTAAATCTGTCGCATTTGCTTGTTGAATTTACGCTAGTGAAAAATAAAAATATTTTGCATTTTGTATAAATTCTGTTTATTTTTGATGTGTAATCTAAATATCAACTAAAACTGTATCACGATGAAACGAAATTTACTGTTATGTGTAGTCATCTTGTCTTTTATAGCAAGTGGTACACAGGCTCAAATTGCCTTTAACAATAACTTTGAAACCTGGAGTAATGATTTGCCCGACGATTGGATGGGAACACAAACAACTATCGAAGAAGATAGCGTTTTTATGTACACTATTGCTCCCTTGTCGGGAACGCGTGCTGTGAAATTGCAAAACCGCGAGATACCAATCAAGAAATTTTCAACTCAAGCCTTTAGTATTGTTGAAGGAGAAAAGTACTATGTGTCGTTTTGGGCCAAAGGGCGTGGCAATATTGCAAGTATCAAAGCCTGGTCGGGCAACAACACAACCGTGTCGCCCTTAATCATGGTGAATACCGAAACCTGGGTGTATTACGAGCGCTCGTTTACAGCATCAGTAAGCAGCGACGAAGCTGAATTGGTTTTCGAAATACGCCAGACAAAAGCCGAAAACGACGATTTGCAAATTGATGATGTTACTGTTTATAAATCGGCAGGTGGCGCAGCCATGATCGACAATATTGGAATATACACAGGTATGAATGCAGGGGGCGAACTTTTCAATCAGGTTTTCGAAGTGCCTGCAGGGAGCGGCAATCACACAGTGTATATTGCAAATATGTGGATGGGAGGTATTTCGCAGAATTCGGAGCTGCATGTTGCTGCCCAACGGTATGGAAGTCTGTCGAACGAATTCGACTATTCGTTTGGTCCGGTAGCCAACAATTACTACAAACCTGAATACTTGGTGAAGTATAATCGTGTATGGAAACTTACTGCCGAAGAAATTGACCTGCACATTGCTCACTTTGCCGACGGCGGTTATGAAATGCCCGAAGCCATTGCCAATTGGCCAGCTAATGGTGATGAGGAAAATGGCGAAGCTGCGCTGCTGGCTCCGTTTTTCGATGGAAACGAAAATGAAATATATGAACCAGAACTCGGCGAATATCCTCTGATTAGAGGCTCTATGGCTATATATGCCATTTTCAACGACCATAAAATAACACATGCCTCTGGCGGGCAAGCCATTGGCATCGAAGTGCATGCAATGATGTATTCGGTATATGAAGAAGAAAATTTTGATTTGTTGAATACTATTTTTGTCAATTATCAAATATATAATCGTTCCGAAAACGACTATCATGCAGCGTACTTCGGGTCGTTCAGCGACATGGATTTGGGTGCTGCTACCGACGACTATGTTGGCTGCGATGTCGATTTAAACATGTACTACAGCTACAACGCAAATAACGCCGATGCCAACTACGGAGAGCCTGCACCTGCACAGGGAGCTGTTTTTTTGAATCATCCTATTTCACATTTTGTGTACTACACAAATGGGACCGGTGATTATGGCGATCCGGAACAGGCTCCCGATTTCTATAATTATTTAAAAGGTGTTTGGAAGAATGGAGAACCCATGACATATGGCGGACAAGGTCATGGTGGTGAAACACCGGTAGATCACATGTTTACAGGTATTCCCGAAACAGGTGAGGGATGGACAGAAATAGGCGAAGGTAATACTCCCGGCGATCGCCGGGGAGTGATGTCGGTTGGGCCGTTCTCTATGGCTTCGGGCGGCAAAATATGTGTCGATCTGGCCTTCCCGTTTGCCTGGGATATAGATGGAACGCATCTTACATCAATTGCTATGCTGCGTCAGCGTGTGCAGGCTATTCAAACATACTACGATGAGCAAGGCTATATTTGCGAAATTGCCAACGTGGGTATTCAGCGCCCTGCAGGTAATATTGCTAGTGTACGTGTGTATCCAAATCCCAGCTCAGGCCTTGTATTTTTCGATCTGGGTTCAACCGAAGATGCAATAGTAAAAGTATATTCGCTAACAGGTAGCCTGATAAGCGAGAAACATGCCGGCTCAAGTACTTTTAGTATCGATTTAAGTGCTTGCAAAGGCATGCTGTTGTATGTTGTTGCCGACCATAATGGTTCTATAATTGGTAAAGGAAAAGTGTTTGTCGACTAATCGGTTTGCCAACAATAAATTACACTATCCCGACAATTCATCGGGATAGTTTTTTTATGAATTTATCAATAAGCTTTCGAGCTCACTGAGCAACATGGCTGTTGCTCCCCAAATAGCTTTTTCGTTGTATTTGTAAAAAGCTGCCTCAATGCTAAAGTCGCGCACTACTATCTTTCCATGACCTTTGTTTGAGAAAAGCTCTAGTAAATCGCATGTAAAATACGATTTTACTTCGTCGGGGCAAGCTTCTATGATCGGTTGCTGCTGCGCCACAGCTATTACCGGAAGTACCGAAAAACCACTAACGGGTATTTGTATTGCACTGAGTTTGCCTAATACATAAACTTGTTCGGTGATAATTCCAAGTTCTTCGTTGGCTTCCCGTAGAGCTGTGTGCATTAAACTATCATCGGAGTCTTCGAATCGGCCACCCGGAAAAGCAATTTGTCCGCTGTGTGGCCCGGCATCTTGCGTACGCTCGATAAAAATGGTGTGCATACGATTGTTCAGCGGGAACAAACAGATTAATACGGCTGCCGGTCGCAATGTTTTGTTGGTGAAATATTCTATTCGATTGCCGGGTACAACCGGCATCATCTTGCGATGTGCTTCTTTGCCCGGTAGAGGTAATTGCAGGGCTTTTTCCAGTTTCCCTACAAGGCTGCCAAAGTCCATGGCTACCATGGGTTATTTGCGAACTTTGCGAACGAATTCCTCTACTTCGGCAACACCACCCTGATACACTAAATATCCGTTGTAGGGTTCTTTTTCGGTGATTTCGTCATTTACCGGCGTAAGCATGAGTCTGATAACTTCGTCGCGGTCTTCGGTTTGGCCCAGTGCCCACGATAGCTTTACGAAAGCTACCTCAGGCAACATATTGCCCAGTGGAACAATTCCCTTCGACATCATATCGCGACCGGTATCGTATACAAACATTTGTACGTAGCCCCAAATAGTTTGCAGTGTCATAAAAATAAGAACGCCTTTTTCTTTGGCTCTAACAATGGCGGGGTACAGTTCTTTGTTTACATGACCAAGACCTGTGCCCACAATTACGATACCCTTGTAACCCAAATCAATCATCGAGTCGAGAATATCAGGGCTCATCCCTGTGTAGTAATACAGCATGGTAACTCTATCGCTATAGTAAGGCTTCAGAATCATGCTTTTATCGTTGCGGCGTTTGTTGTATTGTTTTTTGATAGGCACAACCCCATTGCGTGTAACGGTGGCTACCGGTGTGTCGCCTATGGTACGAAAAGTGGAACGATACGATGAATGCATTTTACGAACCCGGGTTCCTTTATGCAAGAACCCATATTCGTCGGAGGTGGGGCCAAACATGCAAACCAACACCTCTGCAATGTCGCCGGTTCCGGCAGTCTTCATGGCGTGCATCAGGTTGAGAGCTGCATCGGAACTGGGGCGGTCGCTTGAACGCTGCGATCCTACCAACACAACAGGTACCGGAAGATTCTGACACATAAAGGTAAGTGCTGCTCCCGTGTGGTGAAGTGTGTCGGTGCCATGGCCAATAACTATTCCATCGATGCCATTTTCTACTTCGCGCTGAATGGCATGGGCAAGTGCTATATACTGAGTTGGTCCCATGTTTTCGCTGAAAACGGCAAACAGTTTCTCGGTGTCGAGGTTGCAAATGTCGGCCAATTCGGGAACGGCTCCATATAATTCTCCGGGCGAAAAAGCAGGAATAACGGCTCCGGTGCGGTAATCTAAGCGTGAGGCAATGGTTCCGCCGGTACCAAAGAGTTTAACATGAGGCAAGCCCTCGGTGTAGGGGAATTGTTTCTCGGGGATGGCATAGTTGGCTTTTTTATAGCCGGTTTCCTTCATATTAATAATTGTGTTCACGTCAACGCCAATGTTGTAGCCTGTTATTACCTTTATCACAATATGTTCGGCATCGTCGTTTATCGAACGTGGTAATACAGTGCCGGTAAAAGTGCCGCGAGTGGTTTCCATTTCGGTTTGACCCCAAACCCTTACGTTGAATTTCATCAGCACATCTAATGCTTTGCCTTTATATCCCTGAAACAAATCGGAATTGCTCATTTCTTGTAAAATTATCTTATAAATACTTAATTACTTTACTCTTTCTTCTACTTGGTTGCGCAAATCGGTAAGTACAATATTGCCCTCGGCTATTGGCCGTAATTGCCCCATAATCCAGCAAACACGATTTTCGAGAGTTTTGTTTCTTCCTTCTTCTTCGAATTTACGATTCAGAAAATCGATACGACTGAATATTTCATCGCGGCTGTATTTTTTAAAATGTATGGTAGTAAGCACCGACTGAAAGTCCATGTTTGGATGTTCGTAAACAACAGGTAGCATTCGTTGCATAAGGGGGCACTCAAGTTTGTTTTTTACCACAAATTCGATGAGATCGTAAATGCGTTTATAATTAAAATCGGACGATTTGCAGTAATGACCTTCTATGTATTTCAATCGTTTGGCCATCATCATGGCTATTGTGCGATGTGGTAACTTCAATGCGTCGCCAATGCTTTTGATGAGAGGAACCAGATTTTTTTTGAGCAAATACATTTGCATGTCTTCGGGTACATTCCAATTGCGGAGCATTCCCATCAATTCGGTAATATCGAGTGGTAAATCTTTTGCAAGATTTTCGAGATGCTCGGCTGCAATTGGAATAGGGGCAGAGTCGGTGTCGGGATACATGCGGTCGGCACCGGGCAAAACGCGCTCGAATATAGTGCTGCCGTCTTCGAACGATTTGCGTGTTTCGTTAGGAACACCCATAAATGCCATTCTGCAACGCTCTTCGATTACTTCGAGAGCTGTTTTTACGTCATCTTCCGGACTCCAGAATATCAATACGGCATCTTTTTCCTTATCCCACTGCATCATCATGCCAATAATCTCCATGTCGGCGTCGGTTATTATTGGTTCAAAATCTTCGGTGTGAACCATATGGGGTTTTTCTACACAGGCAATTACTTTTAAGCGATCAGAAATTTCATCGGCAAAAATCTTAGTGGGCTGTGTGAAATGCGATAATATGCCTTTGAACCCGGGCAGCTTAACAGCGTAGAGCTTATCGCCACGGTCGCGGGCTTCTTTTATAGGTGCATACGTTACTTCGAATGCATCATAGTCTAGCTGAACCGATTCCATTTTCCAGGCTTTCGGCTTCGGAAAACGTTTCAGTAATTCTTCTCGTATGGCCAGCAATGCCCACTGGCGGAATGCCTCAACGTGTGTGAGCTCGGGTATCCATTTGGTGTGAGCCACGCCTTTGATTTCGACGCGAGTACCACCTTTGCAGCTAACGTTTACATCCTGACGTGAGGCCCCTATTCCTGTTCTAACTTTCCCCGAGCTGCGATTGATGAAACGAATTACATCGCAGCCTTCTTTTACTTCGTCGGGGTTTTTGAATTCGGGATAGGTGACAGTTTCTATGAGAGGCATGCCCAGACGGTCGGTTTTATATATGCGCCAGTGCCCAATGTCAGAAATCTCTCGACATGAATCCTCTTCTATGCTAAGTTGAATAAGCCGAACTTTCTTGTTTTTGAGTTGAATATCGCCTTCAACACCTAAAATTGCCGTGCGTTGAAAGCCCGTAGGGATGCTCCCGTCGAGATATTGTTTGCGAATAATGTGTACTTCTCCCACCAAATTCATTTTACACAACATGGTAATTTGAAATGCAATGTCGAGGGCTTCACGATTAATCAGAAACGGGGGGGTGTCATCAACCTCGTAGGTGCAGGCATTTTCGTTGTTAATGCGATACACAATGTTTTTACGGGTTTTAAACTCCATTAAAGCCGTTCCGTCGTATTCGCCAAGCTCACTTAATGTGGGGCGCATGTGGCGAATTACTTCTGCATCATACTCATCGTGGTCGTGATAAATGCCGGCAGGGCAATTGCAAAATAGTTTCTTTTTGGTTTTTAGTTGCTGATGCACTTCGAGCCCCGACATAAAGCCGATGCGGTCGTAATCGGCCTGAGAGGCATTCTTACGATCGACATAAGCTATTTTTTCGCGGGTTTTTAAGAAATTCTGGTACGGATCAAATGCTTTTTTCATCTATGTCCCTTTTATCGGTAATTACATTTTTAGCGGCTCAAATGTACAGCGGTTTTGGCATATAAACAAGGGTTTTTATACACATTTTATGTTTGAAAAGTTATTATTTTAAACCTGTGTTTTAAACATTACTCCTAAAAGTTAATAAAATAAAGCAAACCGTTTGCAATGTTTTACAATCATAACATTTGCACAAGATTTGGTCTTAAGGATACGCTTGTTGATGAAAAGCACAATACTGTGAATTAGCTGTAAAACTGCAAATCGAAATACAGATTTTATGCAAGTATATTCCGGCTGAACTGCCTCTTAAAAATTGTAATGGTAAGCGATACCCGCAATATAGCTGTCGTATATACGGCGTCGTCCAAACTCACGGTTGTACATGTAAAACACTTCTACCGAGTGCCTCAGGTTAAATGTATATTCGATGCCACCCGTAATGCGGTATTCGTCGATGTTGCGGTTTTGCAGCTTGTTCAACGGAAAAAACAATTCGGAAGACACAAAAGGTTCTATGTGGTGAGAAACGCGCCATTTAAGACTGAACTTAGCACGGGCATAATAATCGGGAATCAATCCGTATTCGGAACAGCAAATGTCTTTAAACTGTTGCTGAAATCGTGCCCTGAAGACCAATTGTAGTGGTTTTACAGTTTCTGATGCCGTAATATCGACGTAGAAACGATGACGTTGCGAATAAGAGTTGTCGATAAGTCGTTTGTTTGCGAAACGATAGGTAGCCGAAATTCTGTATTTCTTGTTGAAACGATATATAAATCCCAGCTCGTTGTTGATGGTTCCCGGCTCACTAAGGTTTTCGTTGAGCCGCAATTCGTTTGAAAGACGTACCGAAAAGCTTTGGTTTAATTTCTTTGTGAAATCGATTTCAGTCCATAGCCCCGCATCGTTAACCTGAGCATTTACCAATACGGCAAACCACAGTAGCCCGAGTAACAGACCTATATTCCTGAGCAATTTAATCATGGTTTTTTGAGCCGTTTGATTTTTTTCGTTCGTAATAGAATATTTTTACGTTGGCAGCATCGCGCAAAAAATTGATTTTACCAATACTTACACGATGAATATTTAAACCTGTACGTGCCTTCAGGTCTTCGATCAAATCGTTGTATTTTTCGGGTTTAATGTTTTCGATGTTTTCGTAAAGAATGCTCTTCGACAGCTCGCGCTTAAAAACAATACCTCCGTCGAGCAAAAACAGGAATGCCAACACAATTCCATGAATTATTACAAGGTCGAGATAGTTCAAACTGATGGCACTCAGTAGGCCAAGTGCAATAAAAACAAACAGGTATGTCATGTCTTTCATCGAAATACCTGCTGTGCGATAACGCAGCATGGTAAACACGGCAAACAAACCAAAAGCAGCTCCCATCGATATTTTTACATCGTTTAAAACAAAAGTGAGCAGATAAATCACCACATTAAACAACATATACGAAAAAATATAATCACGCTTCTTGTTTGCCGGAAAATAAATCAGAAAAACAATAATGAGCATGGTAAGTAAATCTATTCCCAGATTTACATAAAAGCCTTCGTGAAGCTTTACTTTGTCTTTTTTCTTTTTCTTGTCTTTGTTTTTTTCTTCTTCAACCCAATTGGTATTGGAGTAACTCTCGTCGCCCGTAGTTCCTTCGAAGCTTACATCATTGTTGCTGCTTTCATCAACATTGTCAGAAAACCAGTCGGTAGTTTCGCCGGCATCGTCATCTGCTTCGATTTGCGCCTTAAGCGAAAGCGGCATGCACATGATAGAAACGAACAGGAAACTCAGTGCAATTTTTTTAATGTTTTTCATAGCATATCTTGTTTATGTCTCTGAATTTTTCTTTGAAATTATTGGTTTTTACGTAGCTATACAAACTCGAAATTCCGAGGCAATATTTGCTGAGCGACATTTTGTTGATATGATGCAGGTGTAATAATTCTGCTGCTTTAGAACGAACGTTTGCTGCCCGTTTTATTTCGGCAATCACCAAATTATTGTAATTCGACTTCTCTGTTTCATTCTCGAACCAAAGATCAATATCAATAGTTAGTCTTTCGTCGAGTTGCTTGCTTACCAATGTTATTCGTTGATAGTGTACTGTTATTTTCGGATTGAGAATTTCGGCATCAATTGGCGATTTTGCCGACAGAAAACGGCGTTTTTTCCCTTTGATTTTTTTGCTGAAATCGCTGCAAACAATTCGCTGTTTGATGGTTCGTTTTTTATTGCTTTTGAATTTTAGCTCAAAAAAGTTTAGGTCAGAGTCTTCATACCTTCGCATCCTCACCTTGTATCGATTCATTTTTCCATTGTGATGCTGATGGTAGAGCGCAAAATCGTGTGTGTCGTAATACACTGTAGTATATTGATGACTTCTGATTCCGTTAACTTCTAGAACACGGTAATTCTCACTTAACTGGTGTAAAATATCCACAATATTACTGCTCGGTATAGCGTATTTGCTGTCGACACGGTTTAGCAATTTCACCGATTCCATCTCGTCGAGGGCAATGGGTTCAAATATCTGCAATATGGTGTTTAAATCGTTCAATTATTTTAATAGTTCTCGTAGGTAGTTTTTCGCACCGATTTTAGTTTGTTTAACTGGTCGAATTCTTTCTTTTCGGTTCGTAAACCACGTACATCGTAACCGAAGGTGCTTTTTTCGATGAGATTTCCTGCTGCATCTTTTTTGGTTTCGGTGATTTTATTGCCATCGGCATTGTATGTGTATGTGATTATAAAATGGGTTCCGTCTTTTGTGTCTTTTTCCGATTCCTCAATCACATTTCCGAAGTTGTCGTATTTATATTTCTTCTCGTTTTTTACTTTTCCCGATTTCGAATACTCAGTTTTCGAAAGGGTTTTTCCATTCTTGTTGAAGGTTTCAACCGTTTCGGTAAAACTAATCTGCTTGCCGTTTTCTTCAATGGTTTTTACCACTGTTTTTGTTTTAATTTTATATTGTTTGGCCTGCTTGGCACTTTGACCATAAACTCCAATTGTAAAAACAATCAGGATTGAAAAAAATAATGCTCTCATAAACTATTAATTATAGATAATAAAATGTGGCAGTTCAATGTTTTTGTCGCCTTTCGAAATCTCGAATTGCTGCACCACAGCAATGGTCCCGCTTATCGATTGCAGCGTGGAATCTTTCGAGTAAACATATACGGTATAATTACCCGGTCGTAAGTAATTAAAGCTATAAGTGCCTCTATAATCGGTCCGGATACGTTCGCTATATCCCAAGGCGTCACCATAAATAATGTACACCGCTTCGTCGGCACCGGCATATTCGCCAACCAGATTGGTGAAAGTAGCGTTGTAGTCTCTTACCCAAACACTTCCGGTAACGGTGCAGTACCCACCCTCGCCTTCGGGTTTTTCGCACGATTGCAACATTACGATTGCGCTAAACAGTAAAAAAGTCTTAAGAATGATTAAACCAAAAGATTTCATAAAAGCCGGTTTTACAATAAATTAACAATAAATTTTTGCAAAGTTAACTTTTAAAACAAAAATCGTGCATTTTTATTGCAGCATTTTGGTGTCGTAAATTCAACAAGCAAATGCGACAGATTTAAAGAAAACATCTTTAGGTGTCT
>CAZEHA010000079.1:0-11173 GCA_964511665.1 uncultured Bacteroidales bacterium | reverse complement strand
AAACTTTTTCAAGAGCGTACAACAAGTGTGCGCTGCTCATGCAGGGCACACACAGGCGGTATAGTTTATTGCCGAGTTAGTACTAATTTTAAAGGTCGTGGCTCGCTTCAAACTTCATCGTGGCTTGACAGTGACGTGCTCCGAAATCGGCAACAAAAACATACCGCTGTTCGTTATGCACAAGCAAACCAATCGTTATTGACGAAATGTAAGTATATTTGGTTTTTTCGTCATTAAAGTGTATCTTTGTAAAAAAAGAACAATGATAAAGCGAGAAACATATTTAAGCAAATTAAGACAACTCAAAGACCAAAACGTAATAAAAGTCATTACTGGGATAAGACGGAGTGGAAAATCAACTCTTTTAGAAGCCTTTAAAGAGGAATTATTATCTAGTGGTGTTTCTTCGAGGAATATAGTTTTTCTTAATTTTGAGGAACGGGAAAACCTAAACTTTACAAATTGGACAACATTATATGATGAAATCATTAAAAGCGTAAAAACAGAAAATAGCTATTACATCTTTTTAGATGAAGTCCAGCTGATTAACGATTTTGAAAAGTTAATTAATAGTTTATTTGTAAAAAAGAACATAGATTTATACATAACTGGCTCAAATGCATATTTACTATCAAGCGAACTAGCAACACTTTTAACAGGTAGATACATTGCCATTAATATTCAACCTTATTCTTTTAAAGAATATGCCTTAGCTAACAAAGACGAAAAAAATACCGACCGACTATTTCGCAAATATATCAATGACAGCTGCTTTCCTGAAGCAGTTACCCTTTCTCAGAAAAGCGAAGACTTGGTAAAGGATTATCTCCAAACTATTTACGACACAGTTATTATTAAAGACATTGCTAAACGTTATAAACTGAGAAATATTCATAATCTGCATCGAATTATTTGCTTTTTATTTGACTCGGTTGGCTCTTATGTCTCTCCGACTAATATTGCCTTAGAACTCAATAAATATTCACAAAAAAAGATATCACATAACACGATTATTAAGTATTTGGAATATTTTATTCAATCTTATATTCTTTATTCTGCTCCACGTTACGACATAAAAGGCAAAGAATTGCTTACAACAAATGAGAAATATTATGTTGTAGATTTAGGTTTAAGGAATATTGCAACAACCAATAAATATGACACTGATTTAGGGCATAAATTAGAAAATGTTGTTTATTTCGAATTATTTCGACGTGGAGGTAAGGTTTATGTCGGAAAACACAATGATAAAGAAATTGATTTTGTAGTGCAAAAACCAAATAATGAGCGAGAGTATTATCAAGTTGCCTTTACTGTTAATGACGAAAAAACGTTTATGCGAGAAATATCGGCATTTAAAAACATAAAAGACAATTATCCAAAATACCTTTTAACACTTGATTATGATAATAGTAATATTGATGGTATTCAGAAATTAAATGTTGTTGATTGGTTACTACAGTGAAGAAAGAATATAAAGCTATGACAATTGCCAGTGCACAACAAGGGGTGTAACCAATTTGGGGTGAATGAATTACGGAATCGGGTCGGCACGCAGGAATGTTTTTAACGTGGGATAAATCCCAGCCCCGCTCTCCCAAACTGGTCACACCCCCAACCGTTGTGCGGCAAGTTAGAGAGACAGAAAAACTATATCATGATTAAGAAATTATACATAATTCCATTTGTCCTTTTTATAATATCGTCATGTCAGAACTCGAACTTAGAGACACATGAGGAAATTCAAACAAATTTATGTGACCAGATTAATGAAGACTCGCTAGTGACATTGAAAGGAACGATTAATATAAATTCGAAAGACACAATCGTATTTGAAAACATTGACAAAAGAAACGAATGGCAAAGAAAAATACATTTGATACCCTGTTCTAATAATCTAAAGGAATACATTTTCAGTTATTACGACTCATATTTGTACCTGAAAAACTTTGACGAAAAATTCTGGGTTTCGGTTGAAGGAAAATTTATAACTGCTGACACACTCGAACATCCTCAACAGTTTTTATTCCATTTTGTGGCACTCATTGACGAATTGGAAGCTAATACAGATTCAAGTCATGCAATGAGAGAAAATGCAAGGGAACAGTTGGACACCTTAAATAAAAACAATGATTAAAACACGACCGCATAACAGGCGTTTGGCTCAATGGCGGGTGACGTGGTTAATTGAACATTATACCTCGCATCAACTTTTGTGGTGTATTGACAGTTTTGTGCTCCGAAATCCGCCACTGCGCCAAGCGCCAAAACGTTAAATACCATTAGCATTAGCTTGCCCAACATAAATAGCCGAGAGTTAATGATGATGTTAGATTATTACGGCATTTATGTTTCGTCGGGTTCGGCATGCAGCTCGCAGCTACATAAACCATCGCATGTACTTAAAGCAATTGGATTATCTGACAAATTGGCAAATGAAACTTTAAGGATAAGTTTAGGAAAAGATACAAAAAAAAGAGACCTAAACTATACGATAAAAATATTTGAAAAATATTTGAAAACCAATAAAGCAGAGTAAAAATAATATCGCGCCAAACAGGCAATTGTCAGGCTTGGTATTTTATGCTACTTTTGCGTATTACGTAAAACACACCGATTCAAAACAGTGATTGTTGTTAACGTAAGTAATGCATAAACTTATAACAAAAACACTGAACAAATGCAAGACAAAAGCGGACTCGAAATGCTTGTAGAAAGCCTCGAAGAATTGGGCTTGGTTCCCGATGTTTCGAAAGTAAGCAAAGGCGCTCTTTTCCCGGCACATAACCGATTTGCCAGTAGCACAACTGTTTCGGTGTTGTTGTCGGACTCAATCTATTTTTTAGCCCGTGCCAATGTTTCTTCGTCATTCACAGGGATATATTCTTCGATTGAACTTCCGGAACACGCCGAGTATATAGTTCACAAAAGAGATTGGACCGATTTTATGTTTCTTCCCGCAAGGAAAACACTTGGCAATGCATTTATCGATAAGAATGTAAGCATTATTTCGCCCCACTGGACGCCTTCAACAGAGCTAAGTGTAGAAAATGTACAATTATTTTTACAAATAAATAAAGCAGGCAAACCCTATAAACTGGTTTTACAAAACAACTATCTATTGGCGATGATCGACGCATTAAGCGACAAAAAAATTATAGGCATCGAAACCAGCGATTGGTTATTCAAAAAAGAAGACTTAGAAAACTTATTAAAAAACGGTGAAGAGTTAATCAGAAGAATAAAAACGGCAAGCCGGTAGCACACGCACCAGAACACAAGCAAAATGAGATTTAAAAACATTGATGAGTATCATGCCGCGCAGCCTGCCGAGGTTCAAGACCTGCTTTGGCAGCTACGCCTGGCCATTGTGCAGGCAGCCCCTATGGCAACCGAAACAATCAGCTATGGTATGCCGGCATTTCGGCAAAACAAAATGTTGGTTTACTACAGCGCCAACAAAAAGCATATCGGCTTCTACCCCACCCCCGGCGCCATTGCGCATTTCGAATTGGAATTGAAAAGCTTTTCGACAACAAAAGGGGCAATTCATTTTATGATTAACAAGCCATTGCCCATCGATTTAATACAGAAGATTGTTGAATTTCGCGTTACCGAAGTTGAGAATAGTTTGAATCGGAATGTGTTATCGGGTGTTTTGCATGAAATACCAAACGACATGAAAACTGCCTTGCATGCCAATGCCGAAGCACGCGAAGTTTGGAACGCACTCACACCAATTCAGCGCAACGAGTGGATTTGTTGGGTTACCATAGTTAAACAAAGCGAAACCCGAGCCGAACACATTCAACGCATGATAGAAGAATTGAACGAGGGAAAACGAAAACCCTGTTGTTGGCCGGGCTGCCCACATCGCCGATCCTCAGCAAAAAAGTGGTTCAAAAATATTGACATGTAAAAACTATATGCAAATCTATAAAGAATCGTAAATTCAGCCACTGCTAGCCAAGCCGTTGAGTAAAAGCAACAATGCTGTAGTAAAAAAAACGCGCAATGCTGCAAAGTTCAATTGCCTAGCCGGCAACACTATGCATTACAAAGAATACGCTATAATGGGATACTACATTAACTTAGAAAAAATATCGTGCAACGACTTTAGGAATAAACTAAAATCGGCGTATTTGCCACCAAGCAGGCTAATTCTGAAAGACAATTTGGATGAGCAGTTTGATTACTTCACCGATATTGGAGTTACAAATTTGAAAGCATTGGTTCAGCTGCTTAAAAACAAAAACAAATTGGCCGAACTATTGAAGCATGACTGTTTTACACAGGAATATTTGAAAGTGTTGCTTCGTGAGCTGAATAGTATGCACCCCAAACCAAATAAGATTGCCGAATTTGTTGATATAGCCCAAAATACGCTCGACAACTTAACAAAAATTGGAATAACAACAACAGAAAAACTCTACGAAAAAGTTCTGAATAAAATAGACAGACAGAAACTTGCCGAGGCAAACGGAATAGATTATCACGACATATTGAAATTGACCAAACTGGCTGATTTATCAAGAATTAAATGGGTTGGCGTTACTTATGCGCAAATGCTGTATAATTTAGGCTTCGATACAGTTGAAAAAGTTTCGGAAGCACACCCTAATGATTTACACCTAAAAATAAATCGGTTGATAAAAGAGAATAATATCTTTAAAGGAACAATAGGAATTAACGACGTGAGAATTCTCATTGAATCGGCCAACGAATTAAGTATTGATATTGAATATTAACGACACCTTATACAGAACAAGCAACATATCAGGCACTTACACATAAATATTTACAAAAAAAATAGCCCGCAATGCAGGCTGTTTTTTGTTGTGCCGGTGGTTGTTATTTTACTATTCTGAATGTTTGGCGATTTGTGCCATCAACAATTTCGATGAAATAAACTCCTTGATTCCAATTAGTGGCATTCAATTGTATTGCACCCGAAACCCTGTTGAAACTATACGAATCGACGCATATACCGGCCATATTGTAAACCCTTATGCTTAGCGTAGATGTTCCATTTACGCCCTCAATGGTAAGCACATCGCTTACCGGATTGGGGTAGAGTATTAGCCGGGGTTTCGCCACTGCATTAGCCATGTTTAAAAATGCCGATACCTGAGCAAATACCACATCGCTGAATGTATAGTTGGCCTTTTGTGAATTATTGAAAACCACATGCAGGTATACCAAATAGTACCCGTCAACAATTGTTGCAGCATCAATAGGATAACACACAGTGAATGTTTCGGTGTAACTGCTGTTTTCGTAAATCATTGCCCATACAAAACATATCTCGGTATTGGTTACCCAATAATCAATTATCTGAGCTGTGTTAAACATTGAATCAACATCCCAAACAATAGTAGTTGCCCATGGGTCGTTGTCGTTCAAGATGCTGTCGTAAGGTATGGTGTTTTCGATTGAAACGAACACACATGCGGTTGATGCATTCCCGGCCGCATCAAGCACCGTGAGGCAAGCCGTTTCGCCGTCGCACAAACCGGTGGCAGCAGCAGTGGTTTGCCCGTTGTTCCAAAGGTAAGTATATGGAGCAATGCCCCCGAATACTGTTGCAGTTGCTGTTGCCGAACAGGCATCGGGCGATTCAAACACATAACTCAGAACCAAATAAATATTGTTGTACCCTGTGGTATCTCCCGGCTCGGTATTGATGCCTTCGTACACCGTAAAACAACTGCTTGCCGCAAAACCTTCGGCATCGGTTACCGTAACACAATATTCGCCGGCACACAGCCCTGTAAGCAAACTGCCTGTTGCACTGTTGTTCCACTCATAACTAAACGGAGCATTCCCTCCCATTACATAAGCCGACAAATTGGCTTCGCAGTTTTGACCCGCGTAATAATCGCCCGAAATATACACGTTGAAATAGCCGGTAGAATCGACCGGATTACCGTCGGATACATACACCCATAGTGTTTGACTAGCGGTGCAATTCAATACCGAACTGCCTGTAACCGTAACCATATAGTTGCCTGCTGATGCAAACTGAAAAACAATTTGCTGGCCGCTAAAGCTTTGGTTTCCAATATTCCAAATATATTGGGCAGTAACCGGTACCATAGTCGAATCTTGACTATTCGCTTCGTTTTCGTACAATTGGGCGGTAAAACTTAGCGTAAGCCCCTGTGCATTATAATCGGCTTCAAGATAGCAGTTTTGCGATTTTGCCTGAAAAACTATGGCCATTGGCAGAATCAATGCAAGTGTAAAAGTTGTTATTGTTTTCATAATTTTATATTTTTTGGTTTCAACAATAAGACTCGGGTAGTTAAAAAGGTTGCACCGCGTTGTAACGGCACATCAGAAATAATAATACAACAAAAAGCTAATGCCGTAATAATCTGATTTTTGCATAAATATCTCGGATCCTGTGTGTTCATTTTTCAGTATAAACCTGTAGAAGGCCTTGCATGCAACACTAAAACCGGGCGCAAATTTATATTCGCCGCCCACATCGAAATAGGCAAACGGAATCATGGCTTGCGACAGCGATAGTTTCGCAGGCATCAATTCATTGTTTAACGAATACGTATTGTTTTCGACAATAAAACCAAACACCGGTCCAATCCTGATTGTGGCCATAAAACGCTGCGTTTCGAAAAGTGTAAACCCAAATAGAACCGGGATACTTATCAGGCGTTGCCGGTTAACATGATTCAACACGGTGTCGGTGCTGCTATTCTCGATACTACTGTTCAGCACCGAGTCGGTCCACACTATGGTAGTTTCAATTATTTCGTAATCGGGCAGGCTGTCAGACCATATCGTATCGTATTGCATTGAAGTGTGGGTTTCGTACACGTAATACCAGGTGGTATCGCTAAAATTGAGTGTTTTCGAAAATCGAAATTGCTGCGACATTGTTTCGTATTCGATGCCTGTACCAAGGGCCGCTTTTTTATACCCTGCCGTAACATGCACACCACTCCGCAGGCGCATCTGTTTTGCAATGGTATTTTGCAGTATTTGATAGGCTTCGCCCGATGGTTCGGGCAAAAAACGCTGCGAAACAAAACCGCTGCCAAACAATATTGAAACCGACATGGTTTCGGGGAAAGGCGAAATATACACCGTATCGAAAACAGGCTGAACCACGCGCACAATAACGCTATCGATAACTTCGGTTCTTTGCATAAGCCTTATGGTGTCGTTTTGCTGCCCAAATAAACCTGTTGCCTGAAAAATAAGGACTAAAACAGCCATTCCTATTCGTCGATATAGAATACGTGGAGTCATAATTACCGGGTGTGCTTACGTTTTTTGCGCAGGCTTAGCTTACGAAATTCATTGGTAACCACCGTATCGTACACTATTATTGTGTCGGCAACAATAAGGGTGTCGTAAACTATTTGATATTCGGGTTCAACAGGCATTTCGTATCTTATCGACGCGGTATGAATTTCGTTATTATCGGGTTGCACCGATTTTTTTTGCTGCAATTCTGCCGGCAAACTGCCTGAGCTGGTTTTGGTATTGACCACCGGCTGAATGTGATGAATGGGCTGCACCACAGCATGCAACTCGCTGCTTTCTGATTGAATAAATGTGTAACTATTGATACTGTCGATATGGGGTTTGGCAATTTCGTGAACTTCCATATTACGAGCATGCCCTACAATGGTATCCGAAACAATTATCGCCGAAACAGCCACTGCCAATAACGAAGCCGATAACAGGAAAATCTGACTCAAAAACGACAAACCCTGATTGGGGATTTTTGCCATAAAGGCGTCGAGCCCGTTGGTAGGACCCTCGATTTCCATCGACTGAAA
Organism: uncultured Bacteroidales bacterium; assembly: GCA_964511665.1. Taxonomy (GTDB): domain Bacteria; phylum Bacteroidota; class Bacteroidia; order Bacteroidales; family ML635J-15; genus JAGOEF01. The sequence continues at coordinate 3,365 of CAZEHA010000079.1, read as the reverse complement.
TTCCTTTTTCAGTACACTATCGAGCTTGTTATTCAAATCAGTTTCCATTGGTCGAATTGTTTGAATTTTGATTTTGCAGTAATGCCACCAGGTTCTTTTTCAATAAATTGCGAGCTCTCGACAATTGCGACTTCGAGGTACTTACACTAATGTTAAGCACTTTGGCTATATCGTTGTGCGACATATCGTCGATTGCATACATATTCAGTACTACCCTGTATCCATCGGGCAGTTGCGAAATTGCCAGCAGCAGTTGTTCCCGACCAATTCCATTGTCGAGGCACCTATCGAGAAGGCTGTGGGCTTCGGCATCATTGTCGCTGTTGCTAACACTTAAATTATCGTCAACAAGCAGCATTCTGCCATTTTTGTTTTTCTCTTTTAAAAAATTTATGCAGGTATTGGTGGCGATTCGTTTTAGCCATCCTTCGAAAGAACCTTTTCCCGCATATTGTTTCATAGCCATAATTGCTTTAATCAAACAGTCGTGCACCAAATCTTCTGCGTCGTTTTTGTTTCCGGTATATCGCAGGCAAATAGCACGAATCATTGCATTATAAACACCATATAAAGCAGCCTGTGCACCCCGGTTTCCCTCGATACAGCCTTTTATGATTTCAGCTTCGCTCATCATATTTCAAAAATAAGACTACGATTGAATAAATGGTTGCATCAATTCAAAAAAAATGTATATGATAAAAGATTATACTGAATGAGGAAACATGAATCGAAGTACACGTAAATATCTTTACGAAGTCAGAACCTGTTCAACAAAATTCTTATAAAAGTTAAGGGTATAAAATTAAAGATATTACACTTTTTCTGTTTTTTGGTGTGCTTCATTAAACTTTTTTAATACTGAATTGGTTTACACGTGAAACAATTGTTCCTGAGATGCCTGAATCGTCAGAAATAAAAGAATCACACAACAACCATCAGCTGTTTCAGAGCAATTCACACACAATTCTTAAAGTCACATTAAAAAAACACACATCATGAAAAAACCAATAGTTTTTTTTAGCATAATGATGCTATTTGTAATAAACCTCGTAGCGCAAAAGCAGGTATATATCACCCCGCAACTTATCGACGGTTTACGATATATTGTTTATGAATCGAATACCGGCAACGATGCAACACATGTATTAAAAGTGTATAAAGTAACCGACAGCGACTCTACGCTAATACTCGAATCGCGTGGACTATTCGATAGCAATAATATGAAGTTTATTAAAAACGGCAAGAGCATTGCTTACAATGAGAAAAAAGAAATCGTCGAAAACGCATATTACCTTGCAGACTATAGACACGAAAAGCATCCAACGCTGTCGGGAGCCGGCTGGCACACGGGCAATTATTACCAAAGCATACCCTTGCTCGATTACAGGCCACCCCAAACAAAATCAGAAAACCACGATATGAGATTGATTGCTGAATCGCAGATGATAAGTACGGCTGCCGAAAATTGTATTGTCTACAACTGGCTCGATAATTCTATTAAAAAAACCAGCGACTGCAACGAAAAACTTACATGGTGGCTACCCAATTTACAATTTTCGCAAGATGATAACTACACCAAGATACTGGGATTTGAATTTGAGATGAGCTTTGTAGCAGAAGAATCTTCCGACTTGTATCCCATTCAGATTATGCTTGGCAATAGTCCGAAGGGCTTTTACTATCTAACCATCGATAACATGGGCAAGATAAGCATCGGGCTAAAAAACGACCAATCGTCAAACTATATCGACAGGTTAACGATTTCGAAAGCAACCCGCATTACTTGGGGAAAGAAAAACCATATCTATTTACAATTGCTCGAGAACGGTCACTATTACATTGAAATAAACGATTACAAAAACTCAAGTTATTTTTTCGAGCAGAAAAATGCGTTCGATAACGTAAACGAAGAAATTAATTTGGGCGATATACATGGAATTAGTAATCGTATGGTGATTAGAAACAATATTAAGATGGAATACATTTCGCTTCGACTGTTGGAATTCGTCGATGTTAATAAAGAGGCAAACCCTTACAATGGTTTTCACCAAAACATACTCGAAGATTTAACCGATTTAATCGCCCGTGCAATGCTTTCGCAAATGGCTGGATTACAAATTCTAGCCACAGACCACTATTTGATGAGTTTCAGAGAATACTCAAACAAAAACGATCAACATGTTGCTACCAATATCACCTACAATTACAATGGTGTAACAACCACAAAAACGCTCTGGACTACCTATTCGCTCGACAAAAAACACAATGCTATCAGCAAAATAAAATTGAATATAGGGATTGAAACGGCAGAAATGGATGTAAACTTGCTTTACAAAGAGCTCGTTGCACTCGAGAAAGAGAAAAGCATGAATTACCGAATTGAAAACGGGATGCTTTTTACTCCCAATAGTAGAAAATGACTATTTGATTAACTGATTGTTTACAGTTTTGTGATGCATTATGTCAATGCAAACGAAAAAAACACTACCCGATTTAATCGGAAGATTTACCAAACAGCAGTGTGCTGTCGCCATAGCTCAGAAAACGAAAATCGTTGTCGAGGGCATATTGGTAAATATTTCGCCAATCGTTGCCAACAAAAGCGGCTACCAGCAGCAGTAAAGTGCTGCGGGGCTGATGAAAATTGGTGATAAGCCTGTTGGCAAAACGAAATGTATAACCGGGTACTATCATAATGGCTGTTGAAGAACTCAACTGATGAAGCCTATTTTTTTCGAGATATTCTATAAGTACTTCGATGGCTTCGGCAGCCGAAAATTTGGGTTCAATCCGTTGGTCGTCCCACTGATCTACATACAAGTCCCTCTCTCCCATTGTTATTTTCGATGCAAGCCAATACAGGCTCTCAACACACCGCATAGTTGTGGTTCCCGTAAGGCTTATATTGCCTAAGTTCCCGTGCAGTTGTTTCAAGCAATCGATGCCGACACTGAAATGTTCGCGGTGCATATTGTGACACGCAGCATTGTTGCCCGACACCGGTTTAAAGGTACCTGCACCCACATGCAGGCTGATTTGGGCGGTATCAATACCCTGCAACTGCAAATCTGACATAACAGTATCGGTGAAATGCAAACCGGCCGTAGGAGCCGCCACAGAGCCATGAATATCGCCATACACTGTTTGATAGCGTTCTTCGTCGAGTAATTCGGCAGGGCGGTTCAGATATGGAGGTAGGGGTATTTTTCCATCTGCAGCCAGAATTTCGGCAAAGCTAAGCGCGGCATTATCCCAGGTAAAACGCACCCATACCGCCTCTGCTGTTTCCATCTCGATTTCGGCCGAAAGATTGGCATTTTGTTGCTCCAACACTATATTTTTGGTTAAAGCACCGGTTTTCCATT
>CAZEHA010000078.1:0-12339 GCA_964511665.1 uncultured Bacteroidales bacterium | reverse complement strand
CATTTAATTGTTGATTATCAACAGGTTAGAATAAATTTAAGGATTGACTATTTACCAAAAAGACCGGAGAAGAAAGATTTCTTGGGCTTTTGAACTTCTGATTCTTTTTGTTCGCTTTGGGGTTGTGGGCTTTTCTCGGTGACTTTGGCATATGTTTTTGCAATAACATCGCCCATGCCTGTGGGCACTTCAACACGACCGCCGCAATAGGCGCAGCAATGGTTAGTGGTAGGGTTAAACATGGCACCACAATTCAAACATTGTATTTCGTCGCTTTTAGCTTTGTTTATGCAACCACAGTTTTCGCATACAGTTTTATCGCAGCCCTCCGGAATATCAAACCGGTGATTACATACTTTACATTGCTGTTGCTGTAGTTTTACGTCGGGAATTTCGATGAATTCATGTTTCAAACCCAGATATTCAACAATCTGCTCGGTGTTCTCCCTGCTGAATGCTTGCAGCATAGAAAGAATCGATATTTGTTTCATAAGCTGCATGTTTTGATGAACAGATTCTTCGGGATGTAATCGAATGGCTTGCAGATTGCTGTTACGCTCAAACGATTTTTCGACTACACTTATGTTATAATCGATGAACTCTTTGAAATCGTTATTGAACTCATAAACAAGTTTGCCATCAACAACCTCATATTTTAAATTCGACACATAGTCTTTTTCCGGTTTTTGATAGTTGTTAAGCTGCCCTGTATTGCTGACTTCGGTGTAGTATGCTTTGTAGTAATTCAGATATCGTGCCCGGTAAGCAGGTTGTTTTGCTTTTGGTCCGAACCTATTTGGAAATAATGTGAATTCGAGTTCATGAAAACGGCATTGTAATTCAACATAGGTATCGATATCGCCATCTAAAGCGGCTTTCTGAATTTTTGGTGTAATCGCCAAAAACTCCTGTACCTCGGGTTTGTTCATGTTCTCGGGAGTAAAAACATTCATAGTTTCTGTGGTCGATACGCTGAGGTCGAGCCCCATCCACATACCGCAGAAGTCGCAATATATATACATACTTGAATTCTGGGTAAGCTTGTTAGCTCCGCACACAGCACATTTTACTTTTTTTACTAACATGTCTTTCTTTTTTGTTTAATTGTTGGGTTGTTCATTGTTGCAAAGCAATGATAATAAATATTCCTGTAGATATCAAAATATTATGATTGCGTTTTAGCAGCAATTTCTTAATTTAGCGCCTTGATTCAAATGAGAGTTCTATGGCACTGAAATGGGTTGCTAAGGCTATTGTTCAGAAAACGATTAGTTTTTTTCCTTACAGAGAGAAACTAAACTATCTGTTTCAAAAGTATGTTACCCGTGGTATAGATCTCGACGATACGCATTTTGCATATAAAATTCAGGCTGCTTCCGATCACCTGAAGTATATGCAGAAATATGCACACAACGGAATATTATGCAGCCAGGCGGTGCTCGAGCTGGGCACCGGCTGGTATCCGGTGGTTCCTGTGGCAATGTTCCTTAGCGGAACCATGTCGGTAACATCTATCGACATCAGACCTTGGATGACAAAGAAGTCGATTCTTATTAGTCTCGAAAAGTTTATCGAATGGAAAAATAACGGGAAACTAGATGAATACCTTCCTGCCATTAACCAATTGCGTTGGAGCGAATTACTTTCTTTAGTCGAAAACAGAGAAAATATTACAAAACAAGATTTGCTTGATAAGCTAAACCTAAGAACTATGGTTTGTAGTGCCAATCGCACAGGGCTTCCCGATCAAAGTTTCGATTTCATTTGCTCGAACAATACTTTCGAACATATATATCCCGAAATGCTGGGTGCAATACTCAGCGAATTTAAGCGACTGATGAAACCCGATGGCATGATGAGTCATCATATCGACATGAGCGATCATTTTGCCCACTTCGATAGTGGTATCAGCATTTATAACTTTCTGAAGTTTTCGAGAAAGAAATGGGCAATGATTGATAACCGTATCCAACCCCAGAACCGTTTGCGCTACAGCGATTATATTGCAATGTATTCGAGACTGAAAATTCCCGTAACCGAAACCAAAATATGGGAAGGGAATGTGGCTGAACTGACAAAGTTGAATATTGCCCCCGAATTTGCATACTATTCTGCCCGCGATCTTGCAATATCGCACGCTTATATAGTGAGTCGTTACCTGAACTAAATCTGTTAACATATAATTGGAATTATGAAAGCGATGCTTACTGTTTTCTTGCTGATTATATCTAATGTGTTTATGACACTGGCCTGGTATGGGCATTTGAAATTTGCCGAAATGAAGTGGTTTGCTAAACTGGGTTTATTATCTATTATACTCATTAGCTGGGGAATCGCTCTGTTCGAGTATTTTTTTCAGGTACCTGCCAACAGAATTGGCTATCAGGGCAACGGCGGTCCATTCAATCTGTTTCAACTGAAAGTATTACAAGAAGTAATTACATTGGTTGTTTTTACACTTTTCAGTGTAATCGCATTTAAACACGAAACATTTCGCACCAATCACCTTATCGCTTTCATCCTATTGGTGTTGGCCGTGTATTTTGTTTTTAAAAAATAGTTATTCAATTATTTGTCCATTAATCTGTATCTCGAACGACAGCGGAATTGCTTTTCGGTACATGGCACTTACGCCACAGTATTGCTCTTCCGAAAGTTGAACAGCTCTTTTTACCTTATCGGCCGGTATGCTTTCGCCTTCGAGCAGATATATCACTTTCATGCGATCGTATTGCTTGGGATGTTCTTCGGTAAGATTGGCATCTATTTGAACGATGAAGCTTTTGGGAAAGATTCTCATTTTTCGAAGAATTGATATTACATCCATACCTGTGCAACCGGCCAATGCCAGCAACACGAGTGGTTTTGGTCTGGGTCCCCGATCCTTGCCCCCGAATTCTTCGCTGGCATCAATACGAATTGTGTGCCCGTCGACAAGGGCTTCAAAAGCCATGTCTTCAGTCCAATGCAAGCTTAAGTTGTTATTTGCCATATCCGTTTATTTTGAGTTGTGTAAATGTACATCCATTTGCGGGAAAGGAATACTGAGTCCATTCTGTGGAAACGCTTTGTACACTTTTTCGTTCATATCGAAAAACACAGCCCAGTAATCTTCGGTTTTTGTCCATACTCTTACCGTAAAATCGACCGAACTGCTGTTCAAATTGCCTAATGCTACAAACGGAGCGGGGTCTTTCAGTATTCTGATGTCGTCGTTTATAAGTTGCATCAATACTTCTTTAGCCTTATCGCTGCTGTTACCGTAAGCAATGCCAAATGTCCAGTCGACCCGGCGCAATGGTTCGTTGGTGTAGTTTATCATGCTGCTGTTGGCAAGCTGACCGTTTGGGATGATAATGGTTTTATTGTCGAATGTGGTAACAATGGTGTTGAATATCTGTATTTCTTTTACTATACCCAGATAGCCCTGAGCTTCGAGTACATCGCCCACTTTAAATGGCTTGAGCAGGATAATAATTACTCCTCCGGCAAAATTTTGCAGACTGCCCTGCAACGACAAACCAATGGCCAAACTTGCAGCACCGAGTATTGCAATAAACGAAGTTACTTCGATGCCAACCATCCCCAACACGCTTATGAAAAGCAAGGTTTTTAGTACAATGTTTGCAAGGCTGATGAAAAATGTACGCAGTTCTTTGTTGGTGTCGCGCTTGTTCATCACCCTGCGAAGCGAGCGGGTAACAATTTTAATAATCCAAAGACCCACTAACAGCACAGCTATTGCACCCAGTAATCGGGGGCCATAACCTATGGCAAGGTCAATCAGTTTCTCGAGAATAACTTTTGCATCCATAATTAAATATTATTTACAGTTAAGCTACAAATATACTCATTTAAGCTCAAACAATTAATATTAATCGATGTAATCTCTAGTTATCGAAGTATTTACCTATGTAACTGTGATATACGGAGTAATTGTATTAAATGATTAAAAAATGTCAAATATTTTCGATATTGTAATAATAAATGTCTAAATTTACCCTATAATTTTTAAAACAAAAAAATATGAAACGAAATGTACTTTTTATGGCACTGTTGTTTGTAACTGCCTTTGCTACAGCACAAACAACGCTATTCAGCGAAAATTTCGACAGTTACACTGCCGGCCAAACCGTTGTTTCACAGCAACCGCTTATTTACCCATGGACAGGTGGCTCGGGTGAAAATGCTTTTGTTAGCGATGCTCAGGCTCATAGCCCCAGCAATTCGATGAAGATAATCAACGACAACGACATGGTATATTCTTTTCTGGGTAAAACCAGTGGCATTTATCGCATTAACTTCTGGATGTATGTGGTATCGGGGCAGGGAGGATATTTTAACATAGAACATGCATTCGGTTCTTCGTGGGCATTTGCTTTTTACTTCAGAACCAATGGTACCTGCGATTTAATTCAGGGTGGAGCAACCACAAACTTTGCTTACGATATGGGCACCTGGATGCAGATAGAACTGCTGATAAACCTGGAGGAAGACGAAGCAACTGCCTGGGTAAATGAAACCGAAATTCTTACGTGGACATTCTCTAACGAAGAAGACGCTCCGGGTGGCCAAAACAAACTCGACGTAATTAACTTTTACGGATTGCATATGGCCAGCTACGGTGTTAACAATTCAGAATACTTTATCGACGATTTTGAATTTATCGAAATCGAAAGCGGTTTACTGCCTCCAACTGTGAATGTTTCTACCGAACAAATAAGTACAAATGGAATGGCAGCAGAGTCGCTTACACTTGGGAACACAGGTGAAGAGCCAATGACTTATAAAGCATATCCTACTTTCGAACAAAACCCTGTTTCGGCTAGTCTTGCAAACGGTACATTGCAGTATTACACCGATATTATTTCTACCGTTGGATGGCAAGAAAGCTTCGAAGTAAAAGCAGCTGTTCGCCTCAATACCGATTTAACTTCCGGTGCAATAGGACAGGCAATTACCTATATCGTGTTTTTTATGGGTGATGCTCCGGTTGGTGGAAATGCCACAGTATATGTTTGGAGAAAAGGTGGTTTCGACCTTCCCGGTACATCCGAGGTGTTGTTCGAACAGGTAGTGTCTCCCACCGAAAACTCATGGAATGGAGTGCAGCTGACAGAACCAATTGTTATTACCGGCGATGAAATATGGATTGGATACAAGTTTACTACTCCTGCAGGTGGACATTCGGTGGGTACCGACGATCAGCTTGTGGTTCCCGGAACCTGCTACCTGAGTACCGGTCCGGTTTGGTTTGAATTTACCGGTATCGACGGAGTGGGTAATTTCTGTATTCATGCCGAAGTAGAAGGATTGGGATGGCCGGTTTGGCTCAGTGTAGCTCCCGGACAGGGAATTGTTAATCCCGCTGCAAGCACAACTCTGAATCTTACTTTCAATACTGCAGGCTTAGAACCCGGTGTTTACAATGCCAATGTAGTGATTGGTGCTAACGACCCCGCACATCAATGGACAGAAGTGCCTGTACAGCTGAACTTCGAAACAGCTATCGACAATGTTACAAGAATTGGAGTGATGACATATCCTAACCCCGCCACCGACGTGTTGAATATTGTTTCCGATAACCAAATTGGCAATGTTGCTATTTACAATGTTGCAGGTCAGGCTGTTGCTGTTAAGATGGTAAATGCAGAACGCTGCTCAATCGATATCAGTACCCTGCCGGCAGGCAACTATGTGGTTGAAGTTGAAGTTGCCGGAACCACTTCGCGCAGTAAGCTCGTAATCGAATAATTTCATAGCATTTGTTTTTTAAAACTGCCGGCTCGTCCGGCAGTTTTTGTTATATTAACTATTATGGGTTGCTTTTAATGAATTGATGTGTAAATTGTAATATTTTATTTTGTAAGTTTGTAATTATTATCAACTCAAAAAGACTATGAAAGCATTTTTTATTGCGTTTTTAATTGGAATATTTAGCCTCATTTCGCAGGCACAAACGGTGCAGGATATTAGAGTGGAACAGGAGGGATCCGACAAAGGCGTCAATCTTGTGGTGTACTACAAAATTGCAAATTCCAATAACAAACAAATATTCGATGTAACAATTTCGTGCCTTGTGAACAATGCCGAAAAGAAGAAACTGCAATTTGTTACGGGCGATGTGGGTAGCAACATTCCCGGCGGTAAGCAGGAATATAAGGTAGTGTGGGATGTACTTAAAGAAGTTGACGAATTAACCAGTGCTGAATTTTTTGTTGATATTGTACTTACAAAAGCTCCCGATAATAAACCTGTTGCTAATACCGAAATTTTGCACCCATGGTGGGTGTCAACCAACAGCACTATCATGCAACCTTTTGGTGTAAGGCTGGGCTATGTGGGCAACTGGGGCGCTTATGTGGCCTTCAGGTATGGCGATCTGGGTTTCGATGTAGAGAATGTGAACGCTGCTTATAAAACGTATGTTTCTCCATATACCGATGACAACAATGTGTATCATGAGGAGGTGAATATTTATCGTGAATACCAAACCACCAGTCGGTTGTATAGCGATTATTATAGTACATTTGCCGTAACCGCAGGAGTTACCAAACGCTTGTATAATCAAAACCGGATAGAATTGCATGTGTATGCCGGTGCGGGTGTGAGTAACTGGGATTACAGTTACGAATACGGAGAGTATCAGGGCTGGTTTTTCTGGGATCCCGACCCAAAGCCTTATACCCTATATTATGAGTGGTATGACGAGCCAAGTCAGCAATATCTTCCCGGGTATTATATCCTTAACCAAACTGATGATTTATACGATATCGATGGCAACTATGTTGATAACCTCAGTAGCTTTTATAATCAACAAACACGTACAGAAAAACCCTATGTGGATGTGGAGCTCGAAGTTGGTCTGATGCTGTCGATAAGAAGATTTACCTTAAGCGCCGGCTATTCAACCTGTTGGTTTTACCGATCTGATTTAAGTGTAGGACTTGGATATCGTTTTTAGATGATTGTTCATACATAATAATATACGCCGATGAAAACAATCGCAGTAGTTTTAATAATCATGGCTTTACCGTTGGGGTTGTTAGCTCAGGTTGATAATCCGGTTCAAAGTTCGGGTAGCTCGGGGAATTTGAATTTTTCGATAAAAAAAGAAGCCAACACCGATACCAAGAGTAGCGGAAAACTGCAGTTTAACATTACCACAGTTAAAACTGAGGAGAAAACCGAAGCCGCAAAAGAAGAAATTATCGCAAAAGATGTTACGCCTCCATTTATCAATATTAACCAACCCGTTATAAAAGTTGGATTTAAAACACAGGTAGAAGGAAAAACACTGGTGTTGAGCGGAAAAGTTGAGGATGAAAGTGGTATTTTCGAGGTGATGGTAAACGATATTGAAGCTGCTGTGGCCATTGATGGTAGTTTTCAGGCTACAATTCCGCTGGCTTATGGCGACAACGAAATTGTGATTAAAGCCACCGATATTAAAATGAATGTGGGCAGCAAGACTTTTGTTGTTGAGCGCAAAGCTGCCGAGTTTACTCCTGCCACTGCTGCAACTACCGAGAAACCGGATGTAAACAAAATGATTGTTTGGTATGCCCCTATAAAACCCGGTACTGTAACCGACAAAGAAGTATTCAATGCAAAAGCTTGCATCAAAACCGATTTAACCATTCAGTCGGTTGTGTTGTATCAGAACGGGTGGGAAGTGTTTCGCAAAGATTTCAACGAATCTGAGCGCAAAATTGTATTGTATCAGGATGCCGAGAAGCGCGATTCTTGTACATTTTACCTGAACGAAAAAATTGTGCTGCAGGGTGGCGAGAATATCCTTAAAATTGATGTTTTGGCCGATGGTGTGGTCTATTCGCGCGAAGTGAATATTTCTTACAATATGATTACATCAAACTATCATGCATTATTAATAGGTGTGCAAGATTATAACGATCCGGCTATTCGCGACCTCGACGAACCTATAGGTGATGCACAAAAAGTGTACGATGTGTTGGTGAACTTTTATACCTTTGAGCCTGAGAACATCACTTTCCTGAAAAATCCTACAAAAGCCGATATTATTGGTACACTGCACAAAATGCGTAGTACCATTTCAGAGAACGACAATTTGCTCATATTTTATGCGGGGCATGGCTATTGGGATGCCGATATGAACAATGGCTACTGGCTGCCATCTGATGCCAATCAGGATAACCCGGTGAACTGGCTGCCCAATACCGATTTAACCAATTATTTAAGTGTAATTAAATCGCGACATACCCTTCTTATTACCGATGCTTGTTTTAGCGGCGGAATTTTTAAAACACGCGATGCCTTCAACGAGAACAGGGCTATGGAGCAGTTGTATAAGTTACCCAGCCGCAAGGCAATAACCAGTGGTTCATTGAATGTGGTTCCCGATAAAAGCGTATTCTTGTTATATCTTACCAAGCGTCTTTCCGATAATCAGGAACAATACATCACCGCCGAACAGCTGTTTTCGGGTATTCGCATGGCAGTTATTAATAATAGTCCGAATATTCCTCAATATGGTACCATACAAAATGTAGGCGATGAGGGTGGTGATTTTATTTTTATCAGGAAAAAATAGACTGTTTCGCCTGCCCCCGAGTATTGCCATTCATTTGTTCTGAATATACTCTTGGCCGGTTCATTCCCCTATAGCCAAATTTTTATTACTTTTACATCGAAAATATAACGCTATGAAATTACTCGATAACAAAGTAGTTGTAATAACCGGAGCTGCGCGCGGCATAGGACGTGCTATAGCTTTGGGTGTAGCCCGTCAGGGTGCACAGGTAGCTTTCACCGACCTGAAAGCCGACGATAACTTCAACAGTTTGTTGGCTGAACTACAAGCAATGGGAGTGAAGGCAGCCGGATACGAATCGAATGCAGCCCTGCTCACCGATGCCGAGAAACTGATTAATGATGTTGCCAACGATTTTGGCCGTATCGATGTGCTGGTAAACAATGCCGGTATCACCCGAGATAATCTGTTGATGCGCATGACCGAAGACCAATGGGATATGGTAATAAACGTAAACCTGAAATCGGTGTTTAACCTCACCAAAGCGGTACAAAAAACGATGCTCAAGCAGCGCAGCGGTTCCATTATTAATGTGAGCTCGGTTGTGGGTGTCAATGGCAATGCAGGCCAAGCCAATTATGCAGCCTCCAAGGCCGGTATTATTGGTTTTACCAAATCGGTGGCCAAAGAGCTGGGTCCGCGTAACATTCGTTGCAACGCGATTGCCCCCGGTTTTATCGAAACCGAAATGACTGCTGTGTTGCCCGAAGAAGTGAAAACGTCGTGGAATGAAAAAATTCCTTTGCGCCGCGCCGGAAGCACCGAAGATGTTGCCAATGTAGTGGTTTTTCTGGGATCAGATCTTTCTTCGTATGTAACAGGGCAAACCATCAGTATTTGCGGAGGTATGATTTAGCCGTAATATTATGATTTTTCAAAACCCTTGGTGGCTGATACCACTGTTCCTATTGTTCTCGGCCGCGCTCTCTGCGTTGTTGTACTACCGCGAACGAAGTCTGCTTAATGTGCGCCCCTGGCAGTTGAGTCTGCTGATGGCTTTGCGGTTCATCACGGTTTTTATTATCCTTGTATTGCTGTTCGCTCCCTTGATTCGTACCACTAAAAAAATTATCGATAAGCCTGTTATTGTGTTTGCACACGATAACTCCGAATCGGTGCTGATAAATTCCGACTCACTCTACTACAAAGGTGAATATAAACGTAATTTGTTGTCGATGGTGCAACGACTTAGCTACGATTATAAGGTGGTGTTCTATAATTTTGGAGAGGCGGTTCGAATTGATAGCATACCTGATTTCACCGATAATTTAACCAATATTTCTGAAGTATTTCCTGTGCTTAGTGCTTCTTATGCGGGTATGAATCTGGGTGCCGTGGTGCTGTGCAGCGATGGGGTTTACAACCTGGGGCAAAATCCATTGTATGCAGCCAAACCCAATACAACAATCTACACTTTGGCATTGGGCGATACGGCAGCTGTGCGCGATGTACTTATCAGGCAAGTGCAGCACAATAGAGCCGCATTCTTTAAAAACCGGTTCCCTGTTCGTGTTGAGATTGCAGCGAGGAACTGCCAGGGAGAAAGCACCAAACTGAAAATCATGCAGGGCGAAAACATCGTGTTCGAAAAACAAATTGTAATTACCAACAACGATTTTCAAACCGCGGCAGAAGCAGAGATTGAAGCCTCGCCCAAAGGCTTACAGCAATTTGAAATTGTGCTTGAGCCCGTATCGGGAGAAATTACTCTGGCCAATAATCGCCAGATTTTTGTGGTAAATGTAGTCGATAACCGACGAAACATACTTATACTGGCAAATGCTCCGCATCCCGATCTGGGATGTATTATAACAGCACTTAAGAACAATCCCGATTATCAGGTAAGTCTGGCTTTTGCTTCAAGTTTCAGTGGCGATATTCAGCCATATCAGATGGTGGTGCTGCATCAGCTGCCATCGGTTGACAATCCGGCTACTCATGTGCTTACCAAATTGTCGAAGCAAAATATTCCTGTGTTGCACATACTGGGAAGCAAATCATCAATTGATGCATTTAACCAGATGCAATCGGGCTTGAAAATAATTTCGACTAAAAATTCGTTCGACGAAGCCACACCAATAATGACAAGCAGTTTTAATGCATTTACGTCGGAACAGGCCTTTATCGATCTTACGCGAAACTTGCCGCCGCTTTTGGTGCCATTTGGTAACTACCAGTTTAGCGGTAATGCCAAAACCATGATGCAACAACGGGTTAATACTGTGAATACCGATAAGCCCCTTATTGCTTTTATCGATAATGGCGGTTTAAAAAATGGTTTTATAGCCGGAGAAGGCATCTGGCGTTGGCGCCTCGATTTATACCGACACAGCGGGTCGCACGATTTGTTTAATACTTTTATAAACAAACTGATGCAATACATGATATCGACCCGTGTTCAGCAGAGCTTGATTGTAGATTCAAAAAGGGTTTTCAACGAAAATGAACCGGTGTTGCTTGAAGCCGAATTTTATAACGATGCCTTCGAACTTACCAATTTGTCTGACTTGGCTATAACAATTAGCGATGAATCGGGCAAAGAAATAAAACGTCAGTTTAAACGCACCAACGATTATTACACAATAAATATTGGTTCGCTTTCTCCGGGTAAATACCTGTATGCTGCTGCCCTGGAATTCGACGGTAAAAGCTATACGGCTTCCGGAGAATTTATCGTAATCGATGTCAATCTCGAAGCACTTTCAACTGTAGCCAATCATGCTTTGATGTATAATCTGGCTAACGAAAGCGGTGGCGAAATGTTCTATGCAAACGAATTGTCGAAACTCGAAAATAGTATTCGTAACAATAAAAACATCGTTTCAAGCTATATTATTCAGGTTAAGTTAAGTAATCTGATTGACCTGAAATGGCTCTTTTTTGTTGTCCTGTTTCTTGCTGCATTAGAGTGGTTCCTCCGAAAGTATTGGGGCTCTTACTAAACTTTCTTTGTAAGTTTGTGTAAATCAATAGTATGCAATGCTGTTGCAAAAAGTAATGCTTATTTAAAAATGTTAAATTCGATTTGATAAGTTTAATCTAATTAAGTTACATTTGCAAAAACAATTTAATGTAATAAAGTTAGAATTATGAAATTACGATACATTGATTTAATTGAGCAGTCGTTCGATTTTCCGCAGAAGGAGTTTTATGTTGAAGATGGAGAGCTGTATTTTCATGATATTCCTTTGATGGATATTATAAAACAATATGGAACGCCGCTTAAATTTACCTATCTCCCTATCATCAGCGAGAATATCAACAGGGCTCGAATTTGGTTTAATGTAGCCATTGCCAAAGCCAACTATTCGGGTAAATACATACAATGCTATTGCACCAAAAGCAACCATTTTTCGTTTGTGCTCGAAGAGGTGTTAAAAAACGATGTGCATATAGAAACGAGTTCCGCTTTCGACATAGATATTATTCGTTCGCTCGAACTTGAGAATGTGGTCGACAAAGATTTACATGTAGTTTGCAATGGTTATAAAATGCCTGCTTATGTAGAGCGGATATGTGATATTATTAATGATGGATACGAAAATGTGATTCCGGTTTTGGATAATGTAACCGAATTGGATGAATTGTTAAAGAAAACAACAAAGCATCTTAATTTAGGTATACGAATTGCCTCGGAAGAAGAGCCAAAGTTCGAGTTTTATACAAGTCGATTGGGATTGGGTTACAAAAATATAATGGAGTATTACGACGAAAAAATAAAAAACAATCAACAATCATGCAATAAAAAATATCAGTAAGACTCAAGA
>CAZEHA010000077.1:0-12360 GCA_964511665.1 uncultured Bacteroidales bacterium | reverse complement strand
GCCAACTTGCCCCGGGTACTTATATTATTGAATGCCCACAACTAAAAAGCAAAACCAGTTTTGTGATTTCTCGATAACTGAGTGAAACCTCAATGTTAGAGCCTGCCTTCGAAAAAAAGAGCAGGCTCTTTCTTCATACATTCGTTAGAAATAAGCTTATCACTACAACCTAAATATCTACCTCGGGCTTAAATCCGTCGCAGCGAACCACCATGGCATTTTCGTAGAAATTCCAAGTTCTATCTATTTTGGGAATGATGAGCGAACGCACCAGTCTGTCGGCTAACTCGGTTTTAGTAATTAGTTTTTCTTGTCCGGCTTTCATCATAATCCTGAATCGGGTATTCGAATCGCCCTGACTACTGAAATCCCCATCGGTGCAGCCAGTCATGTAATAAACCAGTCGTGTTCCTGAGCTGAGAAACTCTCCCGATGCCGAAGCCAATATCCCGTGTAAAGCACGCAGGCTACTCACAAATTCGGGGAACAGAGGATGTCCCGTATTTTCGCACATGCTGCCGCATACTACAATCGATGCGCATTTCATCTTCACACAGACTTTAATAATATCGATAGCTGATAGAATTTCGTTGTAGCTGCGCATACTATAAAAAGCTGGGTACAAAACATAGTTGGCTGTTACATCACCCTTGCTAATGCTATCTGCAATATCTTTCTGGGTTTCTTCGATGCAATACACTGTGGCGCCCTGGTTTTTCAATATCTCTGTGATTTCTTGCGACAATTCATTTTTAGTATCTATAAGCAATATTTTCTTCCCTTCAAATTCTTTTCCCTTATCATGCTTCACAGTAATTGGAGCATCGGGAACCACATAGGTAAACGCTCCATAGTTTCCACCAACACCGGCCATAGCACTTAAAATTTTGAATCCGGGTTTTAGTTTGCCGCTTTGCTTTAACATCGACAATGCTATAGGGACTGTGGCTCCCGAAGTATTGCCGTATTCGTGTTGCGAACCTAGAAACAATTTTTCGGCAGGAATACCCAATTGCTGCGCCACAGGCAATAAAATGGCATTTCCGGTTTGGTGAGGGACGAATAAGTCGATGTCTTCGGTTTTCCATCCGGCCAGTTTCAGCGCTTCGGCAGCCGCCTCCGGGATATCGGCTACAGCACGGTCTTTAACCATAGAGTCGTCCATGTACAAATTCCATTTCTTATCTACACCCACTACATCGAGAAGTGCCGGGTCGTGATAATTAACTACAGACACTATGCCTTGTCTTGCATCGCTTTGGTTTCGCGAAAGCACCACTGCAGCAGCTCCATCGCCAAATGTAACAAAAGGAATAAACTTAATGCGGTTGGCCAAAAACGCCGACATGGTTTCGGCATGCACCACCACCACGTGTTCCACATCTTCGTGTTCGTTCAGGTATTCGCATGCCCTTTCTATGTTGATGTTAAAACCCGAACATCCGCTTGTAAGCGTGAAAGCAGGACTTGAGTTTTCGAAATCTACCATATACGCTTTTAGGGTGGCAGCCATTCCCGGAGCCTGTTCATGTGGCGATACAGTGCTCAGAAACCAGGCACCAATTTGGCAGGGACGAACACCCGAATCGCTTAATGCATTACGCACAGCCGATACGGCCAAATCGAGAGAGGTTTCGGCAAAATACATCTTTTTTTGAGTGGGAGGAAAAGGTGTAACATGATGCCGTTTTATAAACCCCATTTTTTCGCTGGCAAAAAAGTCGAATGGAGTTGATTCGGGATGCTCCTTTTTATATAAACCGTAACTATTTCCTGCCAAAATCTTTTCGTTGCTAAAACCGCTTAAATGATAATTGTCGAGTGCATTGCCAATCTCGTTGTTACTGATGGCAAAACGGGCTGTTGCATGTCCTATCCCCGAGAAAAAATATGTTTTCATACGCCTGTTTTATCTAGTTTTTGTAAATACTTCATATATATTGAACATGCCCTGCACAGGCTGGTAATTGTTTTCGTACGAATACCAAAATGCCGATTTCCCGAAACCTCCCCAATAGCCTGTATAGCCCTTGTTTGTTGTCATGATGTCGAGAAAATTGCTGTTGTGGAAAACAAAGGCATGTTGTGCCGAAAACATGTGTTTAAGTTTGTGATAAACATGCCTGTCGCCATAAATGCTTACCGCTAGTTTATAGTTGTTGGTGTTAACCACATGAGGAATGTTGTGATGGTGGCAACTAATCAGGCTTAATGCCGGTATGAAATGGTAGTTTTGCCATAACTGTGAGTTCAGGTCGGGTTCAATAATCAACGAAGGTGTTAGCAAGGTTCCGAACACAGTATCAATTGCCGAATAACTCCAGACTTCGGCACCGTTGTTCACAGCGTGTTCTATCATATGCTCGGCATGGCTTACAAGGCTGTGATACAGAATTGGAGTAACAAAATCGGTATGCGGGTTTAAGCCTTTCTTCTGCTTCATCATGGCCGATTTAAGCATATTCGTAAATTCAGAGGCATTCACTGTATCGCTCAATACTACACGTTTTAGGCACACAGCTGCCTGACCCGATAAAATACATGCCATTGTTGCAATATCGTTGGCACGTGCCTGCATGTTATCGTTGTCGGTTATCACAGCAGTATTGTTCCCCGGTCCAAAAAACAAGAGGTTCTTTTTGTTTTCTCTGAAAGGAACCAGATACTCATCAATCCATTCGTCTCCATACACAAGGCATGTATCAACGATGGGGTCGTTTATTGCCTTGTCGAAAAACGCTTTGCTGCTATCAATTACATGTATGTTCCTAAAACTATCGTTTTTCGAAATCATTTGCAAAAACACCTCTTTGTAGGCCTTCAGTAGCGATGGAAAGTAAAGATAAATCGGCAGTTCACTTCCGTTGGCCAACAGGGCGGGGGCCAGGCTCATTCCTAATGTAACCAGCGATGGGTCGCCATAGCATGAATATATGGCAATGCCTCCGCGAGGCAGCCTCTTTGTGTCGATATGCATGCTGGCATAGCTGCGCAGTGTGGCAATGCCCCGTTCTACATTGTCGGCATTAACTCCAAAGTTGGTGCGTACGTCATCGCTGTTAGCTTCGGCCAATTCGTGCTTGCATCTTTCGATTAGCATTGCCAATTCGGTAAGAAGCTGTGTATGTTGATGCAACACCCTCATATTATTAAAAATTATAATACCCGTCTTTAATAACGCGTAGATGGTTTTCGATGCTGCTGCGTGTACACATCACCCTGGGCAGATAAACCGCTTTGGTCATTCTAAGTGCAATGTCGTTAACATCAATTAAATCATGTTGTCCTATTTGGTTCATGGCTGCTTTTTTTTGTGCCTCGTTCAACAAATCGCCCATTCCCGCACCGATAATGCCGGGCATATAGTAGATGCATCTCACACCATTGTTATAGGCTCGCGTTGAAAAATCGACGGCATAGGAGCGAAGTGCTTTTTTTGAGGCAACGTAAGGGGCCGAACCCGAAAACTGTGCATCTTCGGCAACCGATCCCGTGAACAATATGGTTTCGCTAACTAAATCGAAAAGTTTTTCGTTGATATATACCGGCATTCGATAATTGATGTTATAGGCCGATTGCATTTCGATTTCCGAAATATTGCCTAAACGCTCCACTTTTCCTGATATGGCTGCGGTGTGTATCAGGTAATCGATTCTTCTATTTTCGCTGCGCAGCGTTTCTATCATAGTATCAACTTCTTCGGGTTTTGCAAAATCGGCTTTCAGAAAACGCAGCCTACCGGCACAAGCTTGCATTTCGCGCTGAAGCTGCGAGATTCTTTCACCATTGCTGTTGTAATGCACAATTACATGTGCTCCCTGTAAAGCCATTTGCAATGCTATGGCAGCTCCAAGCGAACCGCTGCCACCGGTAACAAGCACACGTTTTTCGGAAAGGCTTAATATGGGTTCGCTTGCAGGAATGTTTTCGGGTACAATATAACTGAATCCTCCGTATTCACCGCCAAGACCTGCAACGGCAGCCAACAAAATCTGTTTTGGCTTCAAACGCTCCGTTTGCATGAGCAAGGCTATAGAAACCGGCACCGAGGCTCCCGAAAGATTGCCTAAATTGTATTGCACCTCCTGGAAAAATCGTTCGCGGCTTACATTGCAGGCTTCGGCCACACCGTGCACAATGGCATTTCCGGTTTGATGCGGAATAAACCAATCGATATCACCGGGTAAGCGCTGCATTTTGTCGCAAAGACTTGTAAATACAGCCGCTATATTGGGTACAGCCCTGCGTTTTACCATTCGGGCATTCATGTATAAATCGCCCTTGCGATTTGCGCCTAAAAAGTCGATCATTCTCAGGTCTTCGGCATTGATTATGTTGCGAATACCCTCGGGCGAATCAGAAAACGACCTGCTCAGCACTACTGCGGCAGCACTATCGCCAAAGGTAACAAAAGGCACAAAATCAGATTCGTTCACCAACAGCTCCGACATCACCTCGCTATGAGCAAGCACCACATGCTGTATGTGGCTATGGTTTTTCAAAAACAAAACGGCTCTTTCGAGATTGTAATTAAACCCTACACAGGCCGATGTCAGGGTCATACACTGAGTTTTGTTGCTGTATTGGGTAAAATGGGCTTTTAGTGTTTCGGCCAGGCCCGGAGCTTGTTCATGTGGAGTAGCCGTTGAAACCAGCCAGGCCCCGATTTGTTCGGGATGTATGCCTGCATTGTTTAGGGCACTTTCGGTTGCCCTTACGCATAAATCGAGACTGGTTTCTGCCGTTTTGTAGCGTGATGTCACTGGAGGAAATGGAACCACATGATACCTGCACTTAAAACCCATGAGTTCACCTGCCATATATTCAAAAGGCGAAACATGGCTGTTGTGCGTAGCAAATTGTTTGTAATCGTCCGATTGCAATACTCTTTCGGCATCGAATCCGGTAAGATACCCGGTTTTTATTGCCGATTCAATTACACTGTTGTCGATACGGTATTTTCCGAGTGCATATCCGGTGCCGCTAAAAATATAATTCTCGTATTGTGGTTTTTTATTCATATTAAGTAGTATGCCTTATTTTATTTTTTTGTTTTTTGCTTCGAAAAAAGCTTCAATTCTATTGCGGCCAAACCGGTTTAACAGGCTGCCAAACTCTTTCGATTCCATGTTCAGGCAATACCCGATGGGTTCCGACAAATTGTTCCATGCGAGTCTTTTTACCGTATCGATTATTTCGATTGGGCTAGACGAAATTTTTGTGCACAGCTCTGCAATACACATTTCGTAATTGTTGTCAGAAAAAACATCTTGAACCAAACCCATATTCTTTGCTTCAACAGCATTTATCTCCCTGGCCGTTAGCAGCATATAGAGGCTGTTCCCAATGCCGCTTATTCGGCTGAGCATGCTGACGCCACCTGCTCCGGGTATCATGTTGTGTTGCACTTCGGGTAGCACAAAACACAGATTTTCGTGGGCAATTCTGATATCGGCATATAAGCATAATTCGGCGCCTCCACCCATAACCTTGCCCTTCATGCAGGCGATAACTACTTGTGGTAAACGCGTAAAAGATCCGAAAACCTCCGAAACTCGGTTGCCTAACTCATAGGCTTCTTCGTTTGAAACGGAGACAATGTCGCGTAAGTCGCCACCTGCCGAAAAAAAATCAGGGTCGTTGCTGCGCAACAAGATTACATTGATATGGTTCAAGCCCGACAGACGTTTTGTTGCATGGTGTAACTCTTGCAGCATGCTAAGGCTTATGGCATTCCTTCGCGATGGACGGTTCAGAATAATTTCGCAAATCGAGCCACTTGTGTTAAAACAAATTTCGTTGTATAGCATTTCGAAATATTTATTGTAAAAATAATAGTTTTGGCTCAATTACTAAAATGCTGCAGCCCGTGTTGCACAAAAGATTTATTTACGAAGCAATTCCATCACCGGTTTCCCGCTGGCATTAGCCGGCATAGGCATTTGAAGCATCTGCGATATAGTAGGCCCAATGTCGGTAATGTTCACCGCGTCATATATTGTCGATTTACGCACTTTCCAACCATACCAAAGCAAGGGTACATGAGTGTCGTAGGCATACCCACTGCAGTGATCGGTAGAATAGCTGATGTCGAAGAGCCAGCCCGGTTTTAGTGCAATCATGATGTCGCCGCTGCGCTTTGGATGATATGAATTTTGCATTTTCTTTCTTAAACCATCGTTATACGATTGTGTGGCAAGATATACGCCTCCCATTGAATAGGCAACCGCTTCGCTGTTGATAATAAAGGACGCAACTTTATCCTGCATTTCTTGCAGCGATATTTTAGAGTCTTCAATCAACAATCGATTTAAATAAATTTGTTGGTTGGCAAAATCAATAATCCATTTCCCTTCGCTATACAGGGCTTTAATGTAAGAGTTCAACAAGGCTGTGATGTAATGGTGTTTAAATATTCCTGCGGGCAATTTATTATTGGTCAAATACGAAGGCACATCGCTTACGCCGCTGGTAGAGGTTAGGTAAATAAGAACATTGTTTTTTCCTAAATTGTCTTCGAGCACCGAAATCAAATGGGCTATTTCCTTGTCAAGTCTCAGATAAACATCTTGAGTCTCAATAGCATTGGGTCCGTAATATTTGCCAATATTCTCGGTAACGCAGTAATTAACAAATAGAAAATCGGTGTGATGGTTGCTGCCGAGTTGTTCATTTATCAATGCATTTACTGCAAAATCGGTTGTGAGTGTATTGCCTTCGGGTACACTGAGCAGAAGTTCATAGTTTTTTACTGTCTTTTGAATATCCTGATACACATACGGAAAGGTTTTATACATCCCGTTTATGCCATATTCGTAAACGCTGGTGTCGCCATCTGATGCAGTGTAGTTCTCATAGGGCAAAAGCAAACTCCATGTACGCGACATATAGAGCTTGGCATACTCTCTTTTGTTGAATTGCTCAACCCAATCGGGGAGTTGATTAACATAATAGCTGCTGCTGACCCAGTTTCCCGACTCGGTATCGAACCAATAGGCTGCGTTAGCTGAAAAACCTCCGCTAAGAATGGCTCCCTGCGGGTTCAGTGCCAGCGAAATTACTTTTGATTTACCTTTATTGGCCAGTTTAATCTGGTCGCTGAATGTAGGTGCCAGCATTTGAATGGGAGAGAAGGCTCCTTTCGATGCTTTCATGCCTACGGCTTTTACTTTGTCGTCGTCGATGCTGCTTGTTTTTTTTCCGGTAAGAGGCACATACCAATAATCGGAAACAATACCATGCTCCGATGGTTCCGCTCCGGTTGAAATGCTTGCATAGCCGGGCGAAATTTGGGTAACGGCATAGTTCAAATGCGTGTTCTGGCAATTGGCACCATAAACAGCTAACTTTTTAAAACCGTCTTCACCGAATGTGTCCCAATAACGTGTGAGATAATCGTAGCGCATTTGTTCCACTACAATTCCAACTACCACTTTGGGCTTGTCGGAGGGTATCAGCATATCTTGCGCACATGTTGGGTTTAAGAAACTGCTTATAGCAAAAAATGTGAGTAATGTCTTTTTCGGTGTTCTCATAAAAAGTAATATGAATCAGGTGTTATACTACGCCTTCCCGTATTAAATCGTGCAAATGAACCATGCCTGCATACTTGTTGTTGTGAGTAACCAGTATTTGCGTGATATTGTGTTGTTCAATAATTCTAAGAGCTTTGATGGCCAGCTCGTTTGAGTCGATACTCTTTGGCATTTTTGTCATAATGTCGGCAGCACATAATCGATGTATTGCATCAAGATTGTTTTGTAACATTCGCCTCAAATCGCCATCGGTAATCACGCCTATTATAGCGTTTTCGTTGTCAACCACAGCAGTGGCGCCGAGCAGCTTCCCCGAAATTTCGACAATAACTTTGTCGATACTGTCGGAAGCAATAACCTTAGGCGCCTGATTCAATTTATAAAGGTCGCTAACCCGCAAATAGAGCTTTTTGCCTAAGGATCCTCCCGGATGTATTCGTGCAAAATCGTCCATCGAAAACCCTTTAAGTTCGAGCAGACAAACTGCAATGGCATCGCCCATTACCAGTTGGGCAGTAGTGCTGCTGGTGGGGGCCAGATTGTTAGGGCAGGCTTCGTGGGCTACTGTGGCTCGAATTACAAAATCAGATTCGGAAGCCAAATACGAGGTTTGATTCGACACCATGCCAATAAGTACATTACCCATTCGCTTAATAAGGGGTATTAGCACCTTAATTTCGGGTGTATTTCCGCTCTTCGAAATACACAATACAATGTCGTCGGGTTGAATAATTCCCAAATCACCGTGAATGGCATCGGCAGCATGCATAAAAATTGCCGGAGTTCCGGTGCTGTTAAGCGTGGCAACAATTTTCTCGGCAATAATTGCGCTTTTCCCAATACCGGTAAGCACCAAACGCCCTTTACTGTTGGCAATCAACTGCACTGCTTCAGCAAAACTCTTATCGCAAAAATCGGTTAGCGACTGAAGTGCTGTAATTTCCTGCTCAATGGTTTTTCTCGCTGTTCCTATTATCTTATCAACTGTCATAACAATGATAATTCAATGTTTATAATGCAAAAATAACAATGATGCTCTATTTTAATCAGCTTGCGTAGTCTAATTAATCAACAATGCAGACCTGATAATTATTGTATTTGATTTTTTTTTAGTCGCAATAAAAAAAAATAATATAAGTTTGTAAGAGATGTTTTAAATGTATTAATTTTGAGTTAGAACAATATTAAGAATATGTAATGAAATTTGAGGAAAAACAAATCTATGATTTACTAAAGAAATATTTCGGTTTCGACACCTTTAAGGGGCCGCAAAAAGAAATTATCATTAGTCTGCTGCAAGGCTACGATTCATTTGTGCTGATGCCAACTGGAGGAGGAAAATCGTTGTGCTATCAGTTGCCTGCTCTAATGTACGAAGGCACCGCGATAATTATTTCGCCACTGATTGCACTCATGAAAAATCAGGTCGATTCGATGCGTGGTTTCAGCACCGAAGATGGTGTGGCTCATTTTATGAACTCGTCGCTGTCGAAACCCGAAATTATGCGGGTGAAAGAAGATTTGGTGAAAGGTAAAACCAAGCTGCTGTATGTAGCCCCCGAATCGCTTACCAAACGCGAAAACGTCGATTTCTTAAAGACAGTAAAGATTTCTTTCTATGCCATCGACGAAGCCCACTGTATTTCGGAATGGGGTCACGATTTTCGTCCTGAATACCGTCGCATCAGGCCTATTATCGACGAAATCGGTAAAGCCCCGCTTATTGCACTTACCGCAACAGCTACACCAAAAGTGCAGCACGACATACAAAAGAACCTCGATATGCTCGATGCTCAGGTGTTTAAGTCTTCGTTCCGCCGACACAACCTGTACTATGAAATGAGACCCAAGCAGCATACCACCAAAGAAATTATTAAATACATCAAGAATAACCCGGGGAAATCGGGCATTATTTATTGTTTGAGCCGCAAAAAAGTGGAAGAACTTGCCGAGAGTCTGGTGGTAAACGACATTAAAGCATTGCCCTATCACGCCGGTATGGATGCACCCACACGATCGCGCAATCAGGATATGTTCCTGAACGAAGAAGCCGACATTATTGTGGCCACTATTGCGTTTGGTATGGGTATCGATAAGCCCGACGTTCGTTTCGTTATTCACTACAACATCCCTAAAAGTCTCGAAGGATACTATCAGGAAACCGGACGTGCAGGTCGCGATGGCGGCGAAGGCAAGTGCATTGCTTTCTATAGCTACGACGATATTCAAAAATTGGAGAAATTCATGCAAAATAAACCGGTTAGCGAACAGGAAATTGGCAAACAATTACTGCTCGAAACGGTGTCGTATGCCGAATCGTCGGTGTGTCGTGTCAGGCAATTGCTGAATTATTTTGGCGAGGTGATGGAAGAAGATTGCGGAAACTGCGACAATTGCCTGAATCCTAAACCCAAATTCGAAGCCAGAAATGAGCTGAGTTTGCTTCTAGAAGTGATTGATGTGCTGAAAGAAAGATGTAAGGCCGAACATGTTGCCAATGTGTTGTATGGTAAAAGCAATGCCGAAATAAGCACATTTAAACACGATAAGCTCGAAATCTTTGGAATAGGAGATGCTCAGCCCATAAAGTTTTGGAAGGCATTAATACGCCAGGCCCTTGTGGCGCAATTACTCGAAAAAGAAATCGTGAACTATGGACTGCTGAAAATTACAAAAGCAGGACGTGCATACATGAAGAATCCGCGATCGTTTATGATGACCAAAGACCACGATTACGACGATAACGACGAGAAAAGCGAAAACATTACAGGAGGCACCGCTGCAGCCGACACGGTGTTGTTCTCGCTGCTCAAAGATTTGCGTAAGGCAATGGCAAAGCAACTTAATTTGCCTCCTTTTGTAATATTTAGCGATCCTTCGCTGCAAGATATGGCAATTCAATATCCCATTACAATGGATGAACTGACCAAAATTTCGGGCGTTGGTGTTGGAAAAGCACAGAAATATGGTAAACAGTTCATCGAACTTATTCATAAACACGTGGTTGAGAACGAAATCGAGCGACCACAAGATATGATTGTAAAATCGGTAGTGAACAAGTCAGGTAATAAGGTGTATATTATTAAAAGCATCGACCTTAAAATGCCTCTCGACGACATTGCCGAAGCCAAAGGGTTGGAGATGATTGAATTGATTCATGAAATAGAAGCCATTGTGAACGCAGGCACCAAACTGAACATCGACTATTATCTGTATAGCATCATGGATCAGGAGCATATCGACGATATTTATAACTACTTCAGAGATGAAGCCGACACCGAATCAATTGAGGATGCGCTTAAAGAACTGGGAGAGAACGAATATAGCGAAGAGGAAGTTCGTCTGGTGCGCGTTAAATTTATCGCCGAAATGGGTAACTAGCTTTTGTCTATTTGTGTAATGGGCTATGCAACCAGCGCATTGTTTGAACAAATGCCTGTTTTTGCAGTTATTCAATAAAGTTGAAAATTTATTTGCGTGTGAAATACTGCTTAATAATAGTATTGTTTATGGCGTCAATTCATGGAAATGCACAGGTATCGCACGATAAAATTGTGCTGGGTGGCGGTTGCTTCTGGTGTTTGGAAGCCGTTTTCGAAACCCTTAATGGGGTAGAAGAAGTGGTTTCGGGATATGCCGGAGGAATAACTCCAAATCCAACATACCGCGAAGTTTGCGATGGCAACACCGGACATGCCGAGGTGGTAATGATACACTACGATGAAAATAAAATTTCGTTCGAAGAAATATTGCAAGTGTTTTTCACCGTGCACGATCCTACAACGCTGAACCGTCAGGGAATGGATGTTGGCACTCAGTATCGTTCTGTAATCTTCTACACCACTCACGAACAGGCTGCGTCGGCTACTGATATCGTGAAAGAATTAAACAAATTGCGCGTCTTTAAGAATCCCATTGTAACTCAAATCGACAAACTTAGCGAGTTCTATCGGGCAGAAGATTATCATCAGGATTATTTTGCAAAAAATCCAAACAATGCCTATTGCCAGTTTACCATTCAACCCAAACTCGATAAAATGAAAAGCTACTTCAGAGAGAAATTAAAATAGAAAATAATAACAAAAAAAATAAGCTATGGACACAAAACAAATTGTATTCGACACCCTGAAACAATCAGAAAACATGATGAAATCGGCCGAAATTGCAGCCAAAGCAGGAATAGATAAGGCTCAGGTCGATAAAGCAATTAAATCGCTAAAAGCCGAAAATAAAATTATCAGCCCTAAAATGTGTTACTATTCGGTGCAAAAGTAATACTTCTGATAAGTAGTTTTAATTAATTGTAAATATGACAGTTAGTTAAACTATATAATCTTGAATTCTATTCTTTTTTACGGGTAAGTTCAAATTTTTGATCGCCGTCGATTATTTCAAGATTCAGTTTGTCATCGTCAATTTTGTAAAGTACCGAAATACTAACCGAGCCTACCGAGTATTGCAGCGTGTCGGCAATAATTTTGTATTCGGCTTTATTCTCGAAGGCTCCTTTCGACATGATTAGCTCGTTTTTGCCATCGAATGTGTAAATGGTTCCCAAATTCATATCGGCAAAGCTGCCTTCCGCTTTGGTTATTTCCCAGGTGCCGGTTATCATTTCTTCGGGTGTTTTGTTTCCACTGCATGCGGCGATTAAAACGACGCTAACAAGGCAGCATAGAAAGAATTGAGTGTTTTTCATGATTGGTCAGGTTAAATGGATACATAAAATGCTTTATTTCGACTATAAAGATAGTGTATTTACAATATCTTATCACTGTTGTCCGATAAAAACTTTTTAAAGAAGCCAGCGCATAAGTCTGGCTTC
>CAZEHA010000076.1:0-12494 GCA_964511665.1 uncultured Bacteroidales bacterium | reverse complement strand
CATTTCGGAAAGAGAGAAAAATCAATCTCTGTCGCATTTACTAATTGAATTTAAACTGTAATAATAACCGAAATCGGCATTGTTTGTTGCGCAACTTCAACAAAGCAGCCAGTGCACTGCATACTTGCAAAAAAATGTAACCCTGAAAATATTTATTGATAAAAATTCCTTGAGAAGTGAATTAAAATTAAAAAAACAAATGCTGATATTTTGGAACAATTGAGCGATTCCCTCCCCCTTCGAGTTACCGGAACGGGACTCGGAGCTATTTGTATTCATTGGGAAATGTAAATTTTACAGCATACCTATTCCATCCGATTCCTCTCTGAGTGACTCGGCTGGAGAGGAAATTAATACAAATCGAAAAATATTTTTGGATAATTCAATTTGTTACTTTAATTTTACATTGTTTTTATTAACTTATACTTTAAATTTTCATGTATTTACGAAGGCAAATATTTGAAGGAATTGGCAAAGAATCGGCTTTTTTATGGGGAGCACGACAAACGGGAAAAACCACACTTCTGAAAATAATGTTTCCCGATTCAATGTATATTGATTTGTTGCTAAACTCCGAATTCCTAAGATTCAGCCAAAACTCAAATTTGCTACGAGAAATTGTTGAAGCAAACCCAACTGAAAAGCCAATAATAATTGACGAGATTCAAAGGATTCCCGAGTTGCTTAATGAGGTACATTGGTTAATAGTTAATAAAAGGACTCAGTTTATTTTGAGCGGCTCCAGTCCACGTAAAATTATTCGCTCCGGTGTTAATTTACTAGGTGGCAGGGCATTGCGTTACGAATTATATCCACTGGTTTATCCCGAAATTCACAATTTCGATCTTAACAAAATATTGAATCGGGGAGCTTTGCCCCGACATTATTTATCTGAAAATCCGAAACGTTTATTGGATGCATATATTGGTTCATATTTGCGCGATGAGATCATTTCGGAGGCTCGGTTGAGAAACGTATCAGCGTTTACAAAATTCCTCGAAAGTGCAGCATTCTCGAATGCTGAATTGGTAAATTATTCAAATATTGCAACTGATTGCGGTGTTAGCTCGGTAACGGTTAAAGAATATTTCGGCATACTCGAAGATACATTAATTGGTCGATTCGTTCCGGCTTTTACGCGGAGAGCCAAAAGAAGGGTTGTTGCTTCACCCAAATTCTATTTTTTCGACATTGCGGTTGCCAACTATTTATTAAGCCAAAATCATTTAGCCGAAAAAAGCGAGGCATACTGTAAAGCTTTGGAGCAATTCATTTATCTTGAACTCTATGCACACAGCAGGTATTCCGGTCTACATTACAACATTAGTTACTGGCGGACTGCAACTCAAATTGAAGTTGATTTTATTCTGGGTGATGGCGAAATAGCCATCGAAGTAAAATCGAATGAAAACATACAGCCAAAACATGTAAAAGGCCTCAGGCAATTTGCTTCGGAATATGATGTAAAACGATTGATTGTTGTCAGCAAAGATCCTTATTACCGCAAAATTGACAACATAGAAATTATGCCGGTCGAAAAGTTTTTACAAGAATTATGGTCGAACAATATAATAAAGGAATAAAAAAACCTCACACCGAAGCGTAAGGTTTTTCCTGAGTTCCGTGGAGCTGGCGGGGATCGAACCCGCGTCCAAACAGGAGACAAAAGGGCTTTCTACATGCTTATCCTGTTATTGATTGTCGGGAATTGTCGCGAAAACAGGCATCCAAAACAACTCCGTATCTTCTGTTTCTCGCTGTGGCAACGAAGCTTACCACAACCACCCCGGAATTGCTGCCACCTCCTTATCGGACCGGAACCGGGTCTGTCCATCCGGGAGATGTCCCGCTCCAACACCTTGTGTCGGAATTAGGCTCATTTTACTATCGTAAAATTAAGCTGCAAGAGCATAGTTATCTGCGCCAGTTGTTTGGTCGCGGATCAGTTTAACGGGTTAATCCACCTAGCCCGGCATGCTTACACAATCACCTCATCTGCTGTCAATACCATGTCAGCCCCAAACAAGGCCGCAAATATACAAAAACTACACCGCTTTTGCAAGAAAAACATTGATGTTGCACAAATTGTGCAGGTTTCCGACCCAAAAATTGTATTTTTACCCACCTGAAACAAAAAAATATAGTTATGGCATCAAAAATTCGCATCGGAATACTGAAAGAAACCAAAACCCCTCCCGACAAAAGGGTAGTACTGACCCCCGAAAATGTTATGGAAGCTATGAAAAAGTTTCCGGAAGCAGAATTTGTGGTGCAAAAAAGCACATTGCGATGCTTTGCCGATGATGAATATCTCGAAAAGGGCATTGCCATGGCCGATGATATGTCGGTTTGTGATGTACTGATGGGCGTAAAAGAAGTGCATATTCCCGAACTGATTGCCAACAAGCAATATCACTTTTTCTCGCACATCCACAAAAAACAAAGCTACAACCGCCCTTTGTTGCAGGCACTGGTAAAGCACAATATTACCATGGTCGATCACGAATGCCTCACTTACGAAAACGGAGCCCGGGTTGTGGCCTTTGGTCGTTGGGCCGGTATTGTGGGTGCTTACAATGCCATGCTGGGATGGGGATTGCGCACCGGAGACTACCATCTGAAACGTGCCGTTGACTGTTTCGACCGCAACGAAATGATGGGAGAGTTGAAAAATGTAACACTGGCGAAAAACCTGAAGATTCTCATCACAGGAAAGGGGCGTGTTGGTTTGGGCGCAATGGAAACCTTATCGGGACTAAATTTGAAAAATGTGAGTGCTCAAGAATTTCTAACCCACGAATTCGATGAGCCTGTAATTTGCCATATCGATGCCGATGATTATGTGGCGCATAACGAAGGCGGATGGAAAGATTTCGGGCACTTCTTTAAGCATCCCCACGAATATGTTTCCACATTCAAACCATTTGCAAATGCATGCGATATTTGGATTCCCTGCCATTTTTGGGACCAGAATTCTCCGGCCTTTTTACAAGCCGAAGATTACAGGGATCGCGATTTCAGAATTCAACTTATTGCCGATGTAAGCTGCGATATTAAGGACCCCATACCCTCTACCCTGCGCGCTTCTACTATTAAGGAGCCTTTTTATGGGTACAATCCGAAAACCGAAAGCGAGTGCGATGCATTCGACAAGAATAATGTAACAGTAATGGCCGTTGATAATCTGCCCGGCGAACTGCCCCGCGATGCTTCGGGTGAGTTTGGGGCACGCTTTATTGACGAAGTGATTCCAGCTATTGTAGAAGGTGATGATAAAGGAATAATTAAGCGGGGAACCATTTGCAGCGATGGACAACTCACCGAAAGGTATGCTTATCTTGAGGATTTTTTGAACGGGAAATAGTTAGGTAGAATACAGGAGTCAGAATACAGAAGGGGGTATTTCGTTGGGAGAGAGCAACCCGCTGCTCCGAGAAACTAGTAATTTCAGCCAGAGATGAATGTTGCCTGATTGATAAAGCCCCTGTCATGCTGAGTACTGGAGCGTAGCGGAAGGCTGAATTTATACTGAGGCACCCGAAGTATCGAAGCATAGGCAGGGGATGGAAAAAGGCTTCGGCAGTCACCCTTCGATTACCGCTTCGCTACTCAGGGTGACAAATTCGATTAGCGTTTCGCTACTACCAATGACGTATTATTAAAATTGGGAATTCGGAATACAGGAGACAGAATGCAGAAGATGCTTTTCGTTGGGAGATAGAAACCTGCTGTTCCGAGAAAATAGTAAAATTCAACTCGGAGGAGAATATTGTTTGATTGAAAGCCAACCCTTCTGTATTCTGTATTCTTACTTCTGTATTCCAGATAATCGTTATCTTTTATTGCATGCATTACCCCCAAAATTATCCCACCAGCTTCAATTGCCGAATGGTTTCGACAGGATTTTTCGATGCGAACACTGTATTACCTGCCACCAGCGCATTTACTCCGGATTTCACCAGTTCGGGAGCATTTTCGAGGGTAACTCCGCCATCCACTTCAATAATTAAATCCGGGTTGTCATATTGCTTTAATTCCGATAATAATTCCAGCTTGCGGTAGGTCGACTGAATAAAACTTTGCCCGCCAAAGCCGGGATTCACCGACATCACCAGCACCAGGTCGATATCGGCAATCACATTTTCAATCATCTGAACCGGAGTATGGGGATTTAATGAAACGCCAACTTTCATACCTGCATTTTTAATCTCCTGAATGGTGCGGTGCAGGTGTGTGCAGGCTTCCACATGAACCGTAAGGATATCGGCACCTGCGTCGCGAAAAGCCTGAATATATTTTTCGGGCGACACAATCATCAGGTGCACATCGAGGGGTTTTCGGGCTTCTTTTTTAATGGCTTTTACTACCGGTAATCCAAACGAAAGATTGGGAACAAAAACCCCATCCATAATGTCGAGATGAAACCAGTCGGCTTCGCTGCGATTAATCATATCGATATCGGCCGACAAATCTAAAAAGTTGGCCGACAACATAGAGGGAGCAATAATTACTGACATAAGCAATGCTTTAAAATTGCCTATAAAGATAAGTCGATTTATTGAGCTTTAAAAATGCGTTTTGGAATAACTATATGTTAAAGTTTTTTAGTTTCCGATGTCGTGATGATTGCTTCAGGCGTCGAATCGACGATTCTTTTATCTGCCTTACCCGTTCACGCGTCAGGTTGAAGTGTTCAGCAATTTCGTCGAGTGTTTTGGGAGTTTGGCAATTGAGCCCGTAGAACATTCTTATTACCTCGGCTTCACGCTTACCCAATACGCTTAGGGCTGCATTAATTTCCTTAAGCATCGATTCCCGCATCAACGAATAGTCGGGAGGCAAATTCTGTTTAAAGTCGATAACATCATACAGAGTTGCATCATCGGAATCGGAATTAATCGGTGCATCCATCGACAGGTGTCGCACATTGTTCTTCAGGTTCTCTTTGATTTCGACGGCCGACATTTCGGTAAAATCGGCAATTTCATCTAATGTAGGTTCACGCTGAAGCAATTGCTCAAGTTTAGCGCTGGCCGTATGAATTTTGTTGATTGCCCCAATTTTGTTCAGTGGCAAACGAACCATTCTACCTTGCTCGGCAAGTGCGTGAAGTATCGACTGGCGGATCCACCACACCGCGTAAGAAATAAACTTAAATCCTCTGGTTTCGTCAAAGCGCATTGCCGCTTTCATAAGCCCCAGATTTCCCTCATTTACCAAATCCTGAAGGCTAAGCCCCTGGTTTTGGTATTGCTTAGCCACCGAAACCACAAACCGCAAATTCGATGTAACCAACTTATCAAGAGCCGAGCGATCGCCCATTTTTATTTTACGAGCCAATTCAATTTCTTCTTCGGGTGTGATCATATCCTTACGACCGATTTCCTGCAGATATTTTTCAAATGCAGGTGTATCGCGGTTCGTAACTTGTTTTACTATTTTTAATTGACGCATTTTGTTAAAATTTTCACACAATAATAAAACGCAACTATACACTAAAAGGTTGCTTGGTAAAAACAAGATATTCAAGGATTTGTTTAAACATGATTTTTTTTGTTTTTATACTTTTTTATTGTTATTGTTTGTTTTTTTAGCTATAATTGCATCGAATTTCACAGCCATCTTTATTAGAGACTGTATTTTACCCACAAAAATGTTATTTACTATCTAAAAATTAATTTTAATGTACGACATTAACCAACTTAATGAGAAGACACTGATTGCGCTTCGACTCATTGCTAAAGAAATGGGTCTTAATCGCATCGATACAATGAAAAAGGAAGACTTGGTTTATCGCATCCTCGATCAACAGGCCGAAATAGAGGCCGTAAAACCTGATGAATCGAAAAAACGCCCACCACGTCAACGAAGGCGAGCCGTAAAAATAACCACCAACGAAAATCAACCCAAAGAATACACGCTGTTTTCTGCTCAAAATCAGGTAGAGACAAAAGCAGATGATTCAGCAGCCAAACCTGCCATTCGCGAATTCAATGAAGAAGATGCTTCAAACTTACCGCATCGCAAGCGCAGACCTGTGACCCCCGAAGAAAAAGACAGCGATGATGATATTATCGAAAAAATACTGAAAGCCGAGAAAGAGAAAAAAGAGCAAACCACAAAAGAAGAACCAAGCACAAAAAAGCGCAAACGCAGAAAAAATGCACGTGCCGAAAAAATTGTCAGCGAGCAAGTAGATAACACACCTGCTCAAAAGCAAATCGTGGTGGTTCCCGAAAAGCCCGAAATAAAAGATAGAACAGGATATAAGCAAGAGCACAAAGAGAATTTTCACAAAAAAAACACAGCAATTGCAATTGAACCGGAAAAAACCGTGCATAAGCACGAAAATGCAAACGAGAAAATAACAGCTCAGCCCAGTGCGCAAGCCCCCAAAGAACCCGACAACAAGCCTGCCGAAATCAGCCAAGAAGCTCATTCAGCTAAGACTGAGCCTATCAAAGAAACGCCTGCACAAACATTTGAATTCGGTGGAATAATTACGTCAACCGGTGTGCTCGAAATTGTGCCCGAAGGTTACGGATTCCTGCGATCGTCAGACTACAACTACCTTAACAGTCCCGATGACGTTTATGTAAGTCAGTCGCAAATAAAGCTCTTTGGCCTAAAAACAGGCGATACAGTTGAGGGGACCATCAGGCCTCCAAAAGAAGGAGAAAAATATTTTCCTTTGATTAAAATTAATAAAATCAACGGTCTCGACCCCTCGGTGATGCGCGACAGAATTCCTTTCGACCATCTTACCCCGTTGTTTCCAAATGAAAAGTTCAATATCACAGGAAACGGTAAAGCAACCTTATCGACACGCATCGTCGATTTGTTTTCACCCATTGGAAAAGGTCAGCGAGGACTAATTGTGGCACAACCCAAGACCGGCAAAACAGTATTGTTACAGGAGATTGCCAATGCCATTGCGGCCAATCACCCCGAGGCATATCTGATGATTC
Organism: uncultured Bacteroidales bacterium; assembly: GCA_964511665.1. Classification (GTDB taxonomy): domain Bacteria; phylum Bacteroidota; class Bacteroidia; order Bacteroidales; family ML635J-15; genus JAGOEF01. The sequence continues at coordinate 5,526 of CAZEHA010000076.1, read as the reverse complement.
TTCTCATTGACGAGCGACCGGAAGAAGTTACCGACATGGCTCGCAATGTAAATGCCGAAGTAATTGCTTCCACCTTCGATGAACCGGCCGAGCGACACGTTAGGGTTAGTACCATCGTACTCGAAAAAGCAAAGAGAATGGTGGAGTGTGGCCACGATGTTATTATTCTCCTCGATTCGATTACTCGTTTAGCCAGAGCCTACAACACCGTGGCTCCTGCATCGGGAAGAGTGTTGTCGGGCGGAGTCGACAGCAATGCACTTCATAAACCCAAACGATTCTTTGGTGCAGCACGTAACATAGAAGGTGGCGGCTCTCTTACCATTTTGGCAACTGCATTAACAGAAACCGGCTCTAAAATGGATGATGTGATTTTCGAAGAATTTAAAGGTACCGGAAATATGGAATTGCAACTCGATCGCAAGCTTTCGAATCGCCGCATATATCCTGCAGTCGACATCACTGCTTCGAGCACACGTCGCGAAGATTTGCTTATACCCGGCGACGTATTGAGCCGCGTTTGGATTTTAAGAGAGTTCTTGGCCGACATGAATTCTCTCGAAGCCATGGAGTTTATGAGACAACGTTTACCAAACACCAAGTCGAATATTGAATTTTTAATGACTATGGATAAACTGTAGTTGTTTATCGTAATATTCTTTTGAAAAGACGCTTTGAGCGTCTTTCTTGTTTTTGTATATTTGGATTCGTAAACAAAACAATTTGAAATATGGAAAACTTACCTGTAGGAACAGTGATTGAGCACGACTTATATGGGAAAGGAGCTATTGTAAAAGATAATATCACTTCATATGACATCATATTTGCGCGAGCAGGCGAAATGCAAATATCGAAGCGCAAGATGGAGGCCGAGGTGGTTTATCTCCCCGAGAATGCTCCCCGACCCGAATTTAACATCACCCAAATAGAAACCATGATTCGCAATGTATTAGACGACTATGGACTTTGGCACGAAAAAACAGAATTGGGCGAAAAGTGGATAAACGGAACAATAATCCTGCGACCCGGAGCCCAGGGCTTGAAAGAAAAGGAGATTCCCATTGAGGTATTTTTTCATAAAATCGTGATGCTTCGCGATCGTCTGCGTGTATTAGAGCAGAATATCAACAGTAATGCAAAGTTAAACGATGAAGAAAAAATCAATTTACAACAATACATCACCCGTATTTATGGTTCGCTCACAACATTCAATCTGTTGTTTCATGATAAGGCTGACTATTTTGTTGGCCAGAAATCAGATTAAACAAGCTTGCTGAAGATACTGATGAGAACCTGAATGCAATTTCAGAGCAAGTTTGTCGCAGCCAAAGACGAACAAAGAGGTAAAACTAACCGAACAACATATCGAAATCGGCAAATAAATTGATTAAAATTATTAATTTAGCAAACTCGAAAAAAATCAGGGTTATTAAAAAATATAGTTAAACTAATCGGTTAAAACGATGACAAAAGCAAAAAAATTCATTACATGCGACGGAAACCACGCTGCAGCACATGTAGCTTACATGTTCAGCGAAGTTGCTTGTATTTATCCAATCACTCCCTCGTCGAACATGGCAGAAAATGTTGACGAATGGGCTGCAGCCGGCAGAAAAAATATTTTCGGACAAACAGTACGGGTCGAAGAAATGCAAAGCGAAGCGGGTGCTGCCGGCGCAGTGCACGGTGCATTGCAAGCCGGAGCATTAACCTCAACCTATACAGCTTCGCAAGGGCTGCTTCTGATGATTCCGAACATGTATAAAATTGCCGGAGAGCTACTTCCTGCTGTTTTTCACGTAAGTGCACGAACCGTGGCATCGCATGCCTTATCAATTTTTGGAGACCACAGCGATGTGATGAGCACCCGTGGAACAGGATTTGCCCTGCTGGCAACCGGCTCGGTACAGGAAATCATGGATATAGCTCCGGTGGCGCACTTAGCAGCAATCAAGTCGAGGATTCCTTTTCTTCATTATTTCGACGGATTCCGCACTTCACACGAAATTCAAAAAGTTGAGTATTTCGAAAACGAAGATATGACAGACCTTATCGACCAGAAAATGCTACAACACTTTCGCGATTCAAGTTTGAACCCCGAAAGACCGGTTACCCGTGGCACAGCACAAAATCCCGATATCTTTTTTCAGGCACGAGAAGCATGTAACAAATATTACGATGCTGTGCCCGATATCGTTGAAGATTATATGCAGCAACTGAGTGCTTTAACAGGTCGTGAATATCATCCATTTACCTACTATGGTGCTCCCGATGCCGAAAACATCATCATTGCCATGGGATCGATTACCGATACCATTAAAGAAGTTATCGATTACAAGATGAATGAAGGAGAGAAGATAGGACTTATCACCGTTCATCTTTATAGACCTTTTTCCGAAAAATATTTCCGTAAGGTGTTGCCTAAGTCGGTAAAACGCATAGCAGTACTCGACCGCACCAAAGAACCGGGAGCCAACGGAGAACCCCTTTATCTTGACGTGAAAGACATATTCTATAACAATGAAAATGCGCCTCTTATTGTTGGCGGCCGTTATGGGCTATCGTCGAAAGACACCACTCCGGCAATGATTATGACGGTTTACGAAAACCTGGCAATGAATGAACCTAAAAACGGATTCACCGTTGGTATTGTTGATGACGTAACCTACAAATCGTTACCGCTTAAACCCGATGTTACGGTATTACCCAAAGGAACCTTCGAAAGTAAATTCTACGGACTTGGTTCTGATGGTACGGTGGGCGCCAATAAAAACAGTATTAAAATAATTGGAGAAACTACCAATAAATACTGTCAGGCATACTTTGCCTACGATTCCAAAAAATCGGGAGGTTTTACTTCTTCTCACCTCCGTTTCGGTGACAAACCCATCCGTGCACCTTATCTGATTAACTCACCGGACTTTGTTGCCTGTCATGTTCCGGCTTATATCTATCTCTACGATGTTCTTAAAGGCATAAAACCCGGTGGCACATTTCTATACAACTCCATCTGGTCGGTGAAAGAAACTCTCGAAAAACTTCCCGATCATATGAAAAAGACAATTGCCGGCAAAAACATAAGGTTTTATGTTATTAATGCTACCGAAATTGCTGAAAACCTCGGACTTGGCAATCGCACCAACACTATCATGCAGTCGGCATTTTTTAAAATCACCAATGTAATTCCTTATGAATTGGCTGTTGAGGAAATGAAACACATGGTGGTAAAATCATTTGGCCGCAAAGGAGAACACGTTGTTAAAATGAACCACGATGCCATCGATGCAGGCTGTTGCACCTACGTAGAAATTGATGTTCCTTCAGAATGGAATACAATTAACGCAAAACCTTTTTCGGTTGAACGCAACAGTGTAGTACCCACATTTATAAGTGAAGTTGCCGATGTAATTAATTCACAAAACGGCGACAACCTTCCCGTATCTACATTTATCGACCGCGAAGATGGTTCTTTTCCATCGGGAACCACACAATACGAAAAAAGAGGAGTTGCCGTGAATATTCCCGAATGGATAGCAGAAAACTGCATTCAGTGCAACCAATGTGCATTTGTTTGCCCTCACGCTGCCATACGACCATTCCTTCTCACTAAAGAAGAGCTTGAAAATGCCCCGGCAGGAACAAAGACCATCACCGGAACAGGAGGCACCAAAGAGTTTCAGTTCCGTATGCAAGTTAGCGTACTCGACTGCACCGGCTGCGGAAATTGCGCCGATGTTTGTCCGGCTAAGGTAAAAGCACTCGAAATGAAACTCATCGATACTCAAAAAGATGAAATTGCACGTTGGACTTATATGGATGAGGTTGTGGGTTACAAAGATCATATCTTACCCAAAGAAAAAACCGTAAGGAACAGTCAGTTTGCACAACCCTTGTTCGAATTCTCGGGCGCTTGTGCCGGATGCGGAGAAACACCTTATATTAAAGCAGCATCGCAATTGTTCGGAGAACGCATGATTGTAGCCAACGCTACCGGTTGCTCCAGCATATATGGTGGTTCTGCTCCCAGCACTCCTTACCGTCCCCATTCAAAATCAGGCTGTGGTCCCGCCTGGGCAAATTCTCTATTCGAAGACAATGCCGAATATGGATTTGGCATTTCGGTAGGTATCGAAAAAATGCGTGAGAAAATTTGCCTGCTCATCGAAAAAGCAAACTGGGATGAGGCTACCATGAATATTGCAAAACAATGGCGCGAAAACAAGGATAACGCTGAAGCTTCTCAAACCATTTCGAAGCAACTGATAGATGCACTAAAGACAAAAACTGACAACAGTGCTACCGAAATTCTAAAACTAAAAGAATATTTGGTTAAGAAATCTATATGGATTATTGGTGGCGACGGGTGGGCTTACGACATAGGATTTGGAGGTCTCGATCATGTAATTGCCACTGGTAAAGATGTAAACATTTTGGTGCTCGATACCGAGGTGTACTCCAATACAGGGGGGCAGGCCTCAAAATCGACACCCGTTGGCGCAGTTGCTAAATTTGCTGCTGCAGGTATGCGTACAAGGAAGAAAGACCTGGGAGCTATGGCCATGACCTATGGTTATGTATATGTTGCTCAGGTTGCAATAGGTGCTAGCCAAAACCAGTTTTTCAAAGCATTAAAAGAAGCCGAGGCCTACCCGGGACCCTCAATTCTTATTGCCTACTCGCCTTGCATTAATCACGGGTTGAATGCCGGTATGGGTAAAACTCAAGCGCAACAAGAGTTTGCAGTAGAGGCAGGTTACTGGCAGATGTTCCGTTACAATCCTCTGCTCGAAGCCGAAGGACAAAATCCCTTTGTTCTCGACAGTAAAGAGCCCGATTGGAGTAAGTTCCAGGATTTTCTCATGAGCGAAGTACGCTATTCGTCGCTGGTTAAATCGTTTCCTAAGGAAGCAAAGATCCTTTTCGAAGAAGCCGAACGCAATGCAAAATGGCGTTTTAACTACTACAAACGCTTAACCGGTAATTAATATTTAAAATAAATATGTAAGAAATGACTGTCCCTGTGGCGGTCATTTCTTGTTTTATGCACGATTTTTGCATTATTGAAGACCTTGATAATTTAAGCCTTGATTATGATTCGGACATTATTGCTGTTTTCGATGATTTGCTTTGCTACTGCAGCATTTTCGCAAAAAGTATATATTACGCAATGGAAAAGTGAAGCCGATAAAATTGTGTATGTTACTCAATGGAAATCGGAAGCCGATATGGTAGTGTATAAAACAACATGGAAAAGCGAAGCTTTGCCCCAAAGTGGTGTTTGGTATTTAACCGAATGGAAATCGGAAGCTGATATGAAAATATATATTACCGAATGGAAAAGCGAAGCGCAATTAATTGTTTATTTCACCGAATGGAAATCGGAAGCCGGTAATCGCAAGAAATAGAATGCCTGCAAAAAAAACTGCAGCAAAAAATACTTCTGCTGCAGTTACTCTATCATAGAACTTAACTAGTCAATCCTTAACAATTCAAAATTAGGAAATCTTTTTTCTTGAATAGCGAAAA
>CAZEHA010000075.1:0-12688 GCA_964511665.1 uncultured Bacteroidales bacterium | reverse complement strand
TATATCCAGTTGAGCTTGCGAAACTTCCACTATTATTCTACCAGCAAAAAGATCTGTATTCATTCGCGCATTCGTGGTATAAAAAAAACATTCGTGCATTAGCGGCAAAAGAAGATTCATTCGCGCAGTCCTGATGAGCTTGTCGAATCATTCGCGGCAAAAAAATAGTTTTCATCCTCACCATGTAATACTTTTATATCCTTTTTTGTTTTATTTTCGACATCAAATTTTTATTCATGAATAAGCAAAACTTGATTTTCGAAAAAGAAGCCTACCAAATAATAGGTGTTTGCATGGAGGTTCACAATAATTTAGGAGCCGGATTCCTCGAAATTGTTTACAAAGATGCACTTGAATATGAATTTCGAAAGTCAGGCATTTTTTATGAAAGAGAAAAGGAGTATTTGGTTCGCTATAAAGATGTTGTTTTGCCACACAAGTTTTATGCTGATTTTGTAGTATTCGATTCAATAATTTTAGAACTTAAATGTGCCTCAGGCTTTGCCGATGAGCATGTTGCACAGGTAATAAATTATCTGAAAGTTTCGCGGAACACTCTCGGGTTACTTGTCAATTTTGGTGGTCTGAAAGTAGATTACAAGCGAATTGTTTTAACTTAGCCACTAATGCGCTAATAAAATGCACTCATTCGCGGCAAAAAAAGGTTCATTCGCGCATTAGCGGCCTCAAAAAAACCGTTTCTAACTCTACATCCGGTTGAGCCTGCGAAACCCAAAATAAGCAACAGCCAGCAATAAAAATCTGTATTCATTCGCGCAGTCCTGATGAGCTTGTCGAATCATTCGCGGCTTCAAAAAAACCGTTTCTACCTCTATATCTGGTTGAGCTCGCGAAACTTCCACTATTATCCTCCCAGCAAAAATAAGATCTATATTCATTCGCGCAGTCCTGATGAGCTTGTCAAATCATTCGCGGCTATTATAACTACTATTGCAATTACAAATTATTCCTTTTATATTTAAACTCTCAAAACCTTATGCCATGAAAGCATGCCTGTTTATTATTACCATTGCATCGGTTCTATTGATCCAAATGCCCTATAGCTTAGCCCAGAAGTCTGAATGGCAATACAATCAAAACAATTCAAAAAAAGTAAAAGAAACACAGTTTCAAGGTTATAAAAGTCTCCCTAAAAAAGCACGTAAATATTTTGAGGGTGTGAAATTTATTGCCGGAGGAACTTTCACAATGGGGCGTACAAATCATGATGTAACCTTCTCTGAAAAAGATTCTACTTTGTTGGTTGGTTATACCCCAATGCGGGTTACCGTAAGTTCTTTCTTTATAAGCGACCACGAAGTAACCAACGCCGAATATCGCGAGTTCACGAAGTGGGTAACTATACGCAATGCCATGGATATACTCGCCGAGAAATACCCCGACCGCCGCCTGCCCAACGGACGCTACAACGAAACCATTCCTTTCGACTGGAACGACACGGTGCTCGAAGCCTTTATGTTTTTCCCCGAACACGAGCGTTATTTCCGCCGCAAAGAAATGGATGTATCGAAGCTGCACTATACCTATGTGGTACAAGTGGTCAACGATAGTCTTTTCGATGCCCTGTGGTCGAGCGACCCTGCCCTCGATTCGGTGGTGCGCCAACTGGGCCACAAACCCGGCTATATCGAATATCACGAACGCAGCATCGGCGTGTACCCCGATACCCTATGTTGGATGCACGATTTTGCGTATTCTTACAACGAACCTATGGTTAAGCTGTATTTCTGGCACCCCGCCTACGACAATTATCCTGTGGTGGGAGTGAGCTGGCATCAGGCACAGGCATACTGCCAGTGGCGCAGCGACCGTTTGAACGTAGACATTCTGATTACCGAAAAAGTATTGAAAACACGCTCGTATTACTTTTCTACACGCGAGTTTTTGCTCGATTCGGCCAACTGGCAATATGCAGAGGTTTTGTATCCCAATTTTCGTCTGCCCACCGAGGCTGAATGGGAGTATGCGGCCTGTTTTCAGAACAAAGAAGGAAACAATCGCGATATCTATCCATGGGAAGGCTATGCCACAACTAATAAAAAAGGAAAATATCTTGCCAATTTTGGAACCATACGCGACCAAAACAACGTGTGGCACAAATCGTACGACGACGATGGTTTCTTTTCTACGTCGGAGGTAAAAGCATATCCTCCCAATCAAAAAGGGCTGTACGACATGGCCGGCAATGTGGCCGAGTGGGTGCTCGACAATCCGGGTTTTCAAAGCAACCGTTTTGCAGTGCTCCCAGGCGACAATACACAAACTGCCTTCGAAAAAGTGTATAAACAATTGGAACTCGGCGCCGAAATTCGCGATTCAACCGATATATACGACCGGCAACGCATTGTGTACTATACCGAACAAGCCATGCACAACGCCGGGGTGTACCACAAAATGCAACCCGCCCGTGTAGTAAAAGGCGGCTCATGGGCAGACCCTGCAGTGTATATCATGCCCGGAACCCGAACTATTTATAACGAAAACAAAAACAGCTCACGGATTGGCTTTCGGGTGGCGATGACGGTGGTGGGTAGCTACGGTGCTTTCTAACCTTGCTGTCAGGAGAATCTGGAATTTGAGTGGAGGGTGTGGTAAAAAAATGTAAAAACAAAGAACTATGGTAAGATTTTTATTGTTAATGTTTTTTTTGCAGTTGGTGTTAATGCCGCTCTATTCTCAGGAAGTGAGGCTGGGGCTGCCGGTGGGGCATACTGAAAGGATTTTTTCAGCCCAATTCTCCTCCGATGGGAAAAGCATTGTTACGGCTTCATCGGATAATACAGCCAAAATTTGGGATGTGGCTTCTGGGAAAATGCTTCATAATCTGGAAGGACATACAGCGCAAGTAACGTCAGCCGTCTTCTCCCCCGATGGGAAACGAATATTAACGTCCTCCGAGGATAACACAGTCAAAATCTGGGATGCCCACAGTGGGGAATTACTGTATTGTTTGGAAAGGTCAGATGTTGCTGTTTATTCGGCCGTTTTTAGCCCCGATGGGAAAAGCATTGTTACGGCTTCAGGAGATAATACAGCCATACTCTGGGATGTGGCTTCGGGGAAAATGCTTCATAATCTGACAGGGCACACATATTATGTAACCGCAGCCCAATTCTCCCCTAATGGGAAACGCATTGTTACGGCTTCAGGGGATAATACAGCCAAAGTCTGGGATGCCGTCAGTGGGAAATTGCTGCATAGTCTTGAAGGACACACATTTGAGGTAACCGCAGCCCAATTCTCCCCCGATGGGAAACGAATATTAACGTCCTCCATGGGCACAGCCAAGGTCTGGGATGCCCGCAGTGGGAAAGTACTGCATAGTCTGGATGGGCATACTTATGATGTTACTGCAACGTTTAGTCCTGATGGAAAAATGATAATGACTACGGCTTCAGGAGATAATACAGCCATGATTTGGGATGCTTCAAGCGGGAAACACTTACAAAATTTCTGTAATTTTAATGATAATGAACCATTATTCAGCCCTGACGGACAAAAGGTAGTAATTGCACGTGCAAATCTGGTAGGTATATGGGATGCAAGAAGCGGTATATTTATAACTTATATAGTACAAGATAATAATATGATTGAATCCATCCAATTTAGTCCCGATGGGAAAAGGATAGTGACTACGGCATACTGGGATGAAGCAGTCAAGGTTTGGGATGCGTCAAGCGGAAAACTCCTGCACAATCTGAATGGACACACAAGTAATATCTCTTGCGCTTCTTACAGCCCTGACGGAAAAAATATTTTTGCAGCATACTGGAGTGAAACAGCCAAAGTCTGGGATGCTTCAACTGGGATGTCTTTGCATAATTTAGAAGTTCAAACAGAGGCAATTCATCTCGCTGCATTTAGCCCAGATGGGAAAAAGATAGTGGCTGCATCACGTGATAACGTGGCCATGGTATGGGATGCCTTAAGCGGAAAGCTTCTGCTTAATCTTGAAGCCTATTCTTGTGGATATTATTCAGCCGTTTTCAACCACGATGGACAACGAATAGTAACAGCTTCAACTGATCACACTGCCAAAGTCTGGGATGCCGTTAGCGGGAAATTGCTGCATAGGCTGGAAGGGCACACATATTATGTAACCGCAGCCCAATTCTCCCCTAATGGAAAACGGATATTAACGTCCTCACTGGATAGCACAGCCAAAGTCTGGGATGCAGAAAGTGGGAAACTCCTGCTTAGTATTGGAGAAGATTCAAGTTGGGTTTCTTTTGCTTCCTACAGTCCTAACGGACAAAAGATAGTGACAACAGGCAATGATGGAACTGCCAGAATCTGGGATGCAGAAAGCGGCAGATTACTTCAGTGTATGCCAACCATAGACTCCACAGAATATTCTTATTATTCACCGGATGATGAAGAAGACTTTACTTGCTTTTTAGTATTTACTTTGCATTCAGCCTCATTCAGCCCGGAAGGGCAAAGGATAGTGGCTGGATCGAGTGATAAAAAAGTCAGAGTATGGGATGCAGATAGCGGAAACCTACTGCATTGCCTGGAAGGACATACTGATATTGTTAGATATGCCCAATTCAGCCCTGATGGTAAAAATATTTTAAGTGTATCTGATGATAACACTGCAAAAGTTTGGGATGTATCAAGCGGAAATCTAATTAGAAATATCCCATTGAAAGGTATTTGGTGTGATGTTAACTTTGAAAATAATACAATCATTTCTCATCATAACTCCATGCTCACATTGTGGGATATGGAAAGTGGTAAAGAAATCTATTCATTTGTAGCTATTGATTCTACCGATTACCTGTTGCTTCACCCTGAAAAATACTATATGGCAACAAAAAATGCCGCTTCAAAACTCTATTGGATCGTCGACAACACCAAAATCTACCCTTTCGAACAATTCGACCTCAAATACAACCGCCCCGATATTGTGCTGGCAAGGTTGGGGTTTGCCTCTCCAGAACTTATTGAAGCATATCACCAAGCTTACCTAAAACGCCTCAAGAAAATGGGTTTTACCGAGGAACAACTCAGCGGCGAGTTTCATATTCCCGAAACGGCTATCGAAAACTTTGAGTATATGCCGGTTATTGATGAAAAAGATTTTGAAATAGACCTGAACTTCAACGACAGCAAATACAAACTCGACCGCTACAATATCTGGATAAACGACGTGCCGCTGTTTGGCATGACCGGAAAAAGCCTCCGCAATGAAAACACCGATACGTTCAAAACAAAGGAACGCATTGTGCTGAACGAAGGCAGAAACAAAATACAAGTCTCGTGCCTCAACGAGAAAGGAGCGGAGTCGTACAAAGAAACCGTTGAAATTTCCTACACCCCCAAAAAACGCGAGAAACACGATTTGTATTTAGTAGCCGTGAGTGTGTCGGAATACGAAGATTCGCAGTTCAACCTGAAATACGCCGTAAAAGACGGACGCGATATGGTAAAACTATTATCCGACAACCGCAATGGTGATTTTGCAAATATATATATCGATACCTTGTTCAATAGTGCAGCCACCACCGATAACCTGATTGCCGTAAAGCAAAAGCTGATGCAAAGCAATGTAGATGACGAGGTGATTCTATACGTTTCGGGTCACGGCCTGCTCGACGACAATCTCGATTTTTACTTTGCCTCTCACAATGTCGATTTCAGCAACCCTTCTGTAAATGGAATTTCTTACGATGCTCTCGAAGGACTCTTAGATGGAATTCCAGCCCGAAAAAAATTATTATTGATGGATGCCTGCCACAGCGGCGAAGTTGACAAGGAAGATACACAGCAAGAACCCGACAACAATGTGCTGCTTGCCGACGGCAAAAAAAGCGGACTGACAACCTATTCGTACAAAGGGGCGGTAATGAAACATTCGAGCGACCCCAACAAAGTGGGACTGCAAAATTCATTCGATTTGATGCAGGAGCTGTTTGCCAACCTGAACCGCGGTTCGGGGGCAGTGGTGATATCGGCAGCCGCAGGAGTAGGCTATGCACTCGAAGGTGAGCAGTGGAACAACGGTGTGTTTACCTACGCCCTCCTCGACGGCTTATACAACCAGCGTGCCGATGCCAATGGCGACAAGCAGGTAAGCCTGAGCGAACTGCGAACTTATGTAATCAGCGAAGTTGACCGCCTCACCAACGGCCGCCAGCGCCCCACCTGCCGGCAGGAGAATTTGGAATTTGAGTGGAGGGTTTGGTAGGGATTTTTGTAATAAAAAAAAGTTTGCATATCGAACACAAATAATTGTATCTTTGCATAGGGAAATATAAATATAAATATGTCCTTATAGATAAATAGATATGAAAAAAGAACTCTTCAAAAAAATTATACGCGATAATCAGGAGTATATTCCTGAACGTTTGCCGAGAGAGTTGGAACTGCCCTTGGACTCATCGAAAATAATTTCGCTTATCGGAAGCAGAAGAAGCGGAAAGACAAGTGTTTTTTATCATACAATTCATAAGCTAAGAACGCTGGTACCGGCTGAGAGTATTGTTTACATCAGTTTTGACGATGATCGGATGTTTGATTTTACGTTGAATGATTTTCAGACTTTAATAGACGCATATTACGAAATGTATCCTTCGAAAAAGGGCGAAATAGTGTATTACTTCTTTGATGAAATTCAAAATATCCCCAATTGGGAACTTTTCGTAAGAAGAATTTATGATACCGAAAAATGCAGAATTTTTCTAACAGGTTCTTCTTCCCGCCTGCTAACAAAAGAAATAGCAACGGGTTTGAGAGGGCGAACGGTAACATACACGCTCTTTCCGTTGAGTTTTACCGAGTATCTGAGTTTTAAATCTGTTAAGGCCGATATATACAGCTCTGCTCAAACAGCGCTAATAAAAAATGAGTTAAACAATTATCTAGAAACAGGAGGCTTCCCTGAATTGCTCCTCGAAAATGACTTAAAGGAAAAAATTCTCAGGGAATATATCGACATGATAATTTACAAAGATCTGATTGAGCGCTATAATGTAAGTAATCTGTTTCTTATAAAGTATCTGGTAAAATATTGTTTTACAAACATTTCTACTTTGTTGAGCATCAACCGTGTTTACAATATTCTGACTTCGATGGGAAAAAGTGTTTCGAAAAACACATTATACGATTACTTCGGATATCTCGAAGATGCCATGATACTTTATCAAATACCGGTATTTTCCGATTCTGCTTCTGTTCAGCAGCGCAATTCAAAAAAAATGTACGTTGTGGATATCGGATTAAAAAAAGCAATTTCGTTTGAGGAAGACAGAGGAAAAATATTTGAAAACATTGTTTTTAATCAGCTTAAAAGAAGCTATGATGACATTTATTATTTTAAAAACGGACAGGAAGTCGACTTTGTCTTTATGAACAAGGGCAAACCTCATCTGATAAATGTATCACGCGATATCGACAATGCTGAAACCTATAAAAGAGAAGTGGATGGTTTATTTGCTGCTATGAAACAACTCAATCTGAAAGAAAGTTTATTAATAACAGACTATCAGGAAAAAGAGGAAATTATTGAAGAGACAGTTATACACATTGTGCCACTTTGGAAATGGCTTATTAATAAGTGACGTATTCTTGGCTGTGTTTAGTCCATAATTTGCTTTAATGCAATCAGTAGGTATGTGAATTTAGAGTTTGAATGGAGGATGTATTGAATTTGCAAGTTAATCAAACCATAATACAGACATAAAAAATCTTATACTATGTCAGACTTCAAAATTAATGCATTTTAGCTACCTGAATTAACGTAAATACAGGTAGCGAGATGCTTGTATTTCTAAAAACAAACAATAAATAGTGCATACCCCAATGCCACATACCATGTTGTAAACCCCGAATAACATTTCTGATTATTTGTAACAGAATTAACAACTTCAACCAACGGCCGCCGGCGCCCCACCAGCCGCCATGAAAATCTGGATGTTGACCTGAGGGTGTGGTGTTTTTTTATGTGTGCAAAGCTGGTTGAGCCACAAATGTTACAAACAGTCTTAATTCTTAATCAGCTTTTTCACCAGGCTTCCTGTATTCGTTTTTATTTTTACCAAATACAATCCCTGCGGAAGACTACTAATATCGATGCGATGTGTATCGAATTGTGGCTCTATAACCATGATACACTGCCCCGAAGTATTAAAAATTTCAATTGTTTGAAGAATGACATTTGTATTGTTGCCATAAATTTCCAAATAATCGCCGGCAGGATTCGGAAAAACCATAACCTGATTGTTTTGTGCCTGAATTGACTCTGCCGATAAATTCACTCCGTTTTCGTTATACACCACCAGTCCGTTGTAGGCACATGAAATCCATTTGTTATTGTTGCTGTCGATATAAATAGCCGATATTCGGTTGTCGGTAATAGGTGAGTTACTTATGTTATAATTAGTCCAGTTGCTGCCATCGAACGTATATACGCCGCCTCCGTTTGCAAATGTTCCGCCGGTACCTATCCATAAACTGTCCTGATTGGCAGGGGTTAATACACTGATTGCATTGTTGGTTATGCCTGAGTTTTCACTGTTGTATATTGTCCATAATCCGTTTTGGTACTTTGCCAGACCATCGCTGGTGCCAAACCAAACAAAGTTATTGTCTTTTACATAAATAGCGTTCACGCGGTTGTGGGGTAACCCATTGTCGCCGGCGTAGAATGCATCCCAAACGGCTCCGTTGTAGCTAAACAAGCCATCGGTAGTGCCTATCCATAATTTTCCCGATGGTTCTATACCCAACGACTCAACATGTTCGCAGGCAAGTCCTGAATTGGAGCTGTTGTAAACGGTCCATACATTACCCGAAATTTTCAGCAAGCCATTGTATGTTCCCAGCCACATATTTCCCTGGTTATCTTTCAGAAAGGCTCTGATATCGTCGGATGGCAACTCCGAATTACTTTCGCGGTAAAAGGTCCAGTTGCCTTGAGTGTCGAATTTGTATAAACCTACCGATGCCAGCCATTTTGTATTGTTTTGGTCAACAAATACCTTGGTGATATAGCTGTATACCACACCTGCTTCGGTGGGGTCGTAAGCGTTCCAGTTTGAGTTGTCGAAACTGAATAAGCCGGTGTAACTTCCCATCCATTTTTTCCCGTTGTTGTCGGCACACAAATCGTATATCGTGTTATGGCTCAAACCCGAATTCGAAACTTCTATAGAATTCCAGGTGCCGTTGTTGTCTATTCGATTAATACCCTTTTCGCCGCCTACATACATGCCTCCGTTTCCATCGCTGATTATCGCAAAAATCCGGTTCGACATCAGGGCCGAATTATTCTCGTCAAAAATGGTCCAGTTGGTGCCGTCGAACTTTGCCAGGCCATTACCAATTGAAGAATAGTGCCCACCTGTTCCAAACCATTTGTTGTTTTGGCTGTCGATATATACCGAACTCACCCAATTGTAGGGCAGGCCCGAGTTGTATTGCGTATAGTTGGTCCATGTTTCGCCATCGAATTTCGAAACGCCATTTCCGTAGTGCGTAAACCACACAGTGCCATCCAGGTCAACGGCAATATTGCTTACGGTGTAAAGTGCTATGCCCGAGTTTTCGCTGGTATAGGCCACCCAATCGTCGCCATTTATTCGGGCAGCCCCATTATCGGTACCTACCCACACATCGTTGTTTTGACCAAATACTATGGTCCACACATAATTATCGGGTAAGTCGGAATTGGATGTTGTATAGTTAGTCCATTGCGAACCCGAAAGTTTTGCGAGGCCTGATGTGGTGCCAATCCATTTATTGCCCTGTGCATCAATCGAAATGTTTTTGATACTGTTTCCGGGCAAACCGGAACCGCTCGGCGGTATATTTTCCCACTGATTATTGTGAAACCGATACAGTCCATTTTCGGTGCCAACCCATTTCGCTCCGTCAGTGTCAATGGCAATGGTATTAACACGATGCGACTGCATCGGCGTGTTGGCCTTGTTGTAGAATGTTTGCTGGCTGGTATTCAAATCGATGCTGTATAAGCCGCCAATACAGGCCGACCACAAGCTGTTCGATTCCAGCGCAATATCATGCACATTGCCGCTTGCCGAAAAATACATCCATTGATTGCTTTGTGCCACAAGTGTGCTTGCTGCCACAATGCATGCAATAACTGAACTCACCAAACGTTTCATAACTATTCTATTAAATTTTATTATTTGGGTTGCAAAATACTAAAAATGGCGCGAAAATTTTTGACTTTCAAGCATTTTTTGTAGTTTTAAGGCAGTAAGCACATTAGTAATTTGAGAATTATATAAAAAAACATGTTTTTCAAATCATCAGTACCTATGAAACAATTATGTTTTACATTAGTATTTGTATCGTTGAGTTCCATATTGCTGGCCCAACCCAACCCTACTAAAAAATACTACCAAACCGGCGAATTGCTTTCGGTGGGGGTTTACAACGAAAACGGTAAAGAAACCGGTGTCTGGGAGTTTTACCACAAAAACGGGCAGCTGATGTCAAGCGGTAATTTCGAAAATGGTATTGTGAGCGGCGAATGGAAATTCTATTACGAAAATGGTCATCTCGAGTCGATAGGCGTGGTCGAAAACAATGCAAAAACCGGAGAATGGAAGCTGTATCACGATAACGGGCAATTACAGTATTCGGGCAAATTTACCAAAGGGGTAAAAACCAACGAATGGAAATCGTTTTACCAGAACGGAAAACAGGAATCGGTTGGCTATTATGCCAATGATGCAAAAAATGGTCACTGGCAGTATTTCGATACGGATGGCAAGATGATATCGGAAGGCACTTTTGTTAACGACCTGGAGTCGGGTATCTGGAAAGTGTATTACCCCAATGGCAATATCGAAATGACGGGCAATCTGGTTGATGGTGTGCAGGAAGGTGAGTGGAAATTCTACCACGAAAACGGTAAACTCATGGAGCAGGGCCGTTTCGAAAACGGTGCTCGAAAAGGGGAGTGGGTGGAATATGATATCAACGGCAATGAAAAATCAAAAGCATCATACTAACGCAGCTCTTCAATGAGAACAACTATTGCATTCATCTTTTTGTTCATCCCCCTGCTATCGCACCCCTGCACCGAGGGGCTTATCACCGGTGAGTTCACCCACGATGGCCGCCCCATTCACTGGAAGTTGCGTATGTGGACAGGCACCAACCGTTTGATATTCTGGGATAACGATACCAACAACGATGGCATCGCCGACACCGACCACGATGGCAATGGCAAACCCGATGCCTATGCATTTCTTGGGATTAGAAGCAATACGAACGTACACCCCAATTTTCGCAACCCAATGATGGGTCTCAACGAGGCCGGCTTCTCGATTGGCATTACCGTGGTAGGAGCAGTGGTCGAAGGCAATACGAATCCCATTATGATTCATCCCCTTTGCCATATCAGCTCGTTTGCCGGATTTTTCGAATTCCTGAAATCGTGCCCCGGTGTGTACGATGAACGAAATGCTAGCTATAGTATCAGAAACAACTATGGAGTAATGGATATTACAGGCGAGGCAGGCGAATTTGAATACGATCGCAGCGATAAGGGCATATGCAAGGTTCGCATGTATCGAGCCGGTAATAGTGACCGTAAGCAAATTGTTCATCAGAACAACAACAAAACCAATATGTACGGCATAGTTGGTCGCGCAAACGAATTTTTGGGCGATGAGCCTACCGGTGATTATATAGAAAAAGCTTCGGCATTTGCGGGTACAGGGCGCTTTGCCTGCGCGCTGAACAATATGGCGGCACTGAAGCACGGGGGTATTTCGGTGCTGAAGCTGTTACAGGGCGACGACCCGCAGTTGGGTAAGCATACGAATGCTGTGCTGCGGCGATCGGCGGTTTCGGCGCCTGCCACCAATTGTTCGGCCATGATTGTGCAAGGCGTGTTGCCAGGTGAGAACCCCTTGCTTGCGGTGTTTTGGGCGGTAATGGGGCACAGCGACTTCTCGATGGCACTGCCGGTGTGGATTCTCGGTGTTAAGCACGATGCCGGTAAACTGCCACCGTATTGCACCACCACCCATGTAATGGAGGACAATCTGGCATACTACACCGATAATTTATATCGCAAAGAGCAGTCGTACTACCGGGTGCAGGAGCTTTGCATGCCTTTCGAACGAAAAACCATCGATGAGGTCGAAAACCTGCTGATGCCCCGTTGGCGAAACACCGACTGGAGCAATAAAAATGCAGTGAAACAGCTTGGGCAGCAAATGAGCCGTTATCAGAATCAAACGGCAGCCGATGCCTTTAGTGTAATACAGTTTTTGTATCGCCCTCATAACGAAAAAATGCCCATGGCCGGAATTACCTATCGTTTCGAGAGTATGCAGGCGCAGGCATTGCTTAGCGGCCGTAAGCCAATTGCTTCGGTACAAGCTGTAGAAGCTAACTGCCTAAGTCTGAATAAGCCCGGAGTGAAATATGTGAGTGTGCAGGTAAACTACGGCGACGGCAGCCTCATAAGCGAAAGCTTCCGGCATACCTACAATAAGTCGGGAAACTATTTGGTATCGGTGAATGTTACCTCTGTACTCGGGATATCATGCACCGGCTGGGTGTGGGTGAACATTGTTTAGTATTTGGTGCGATACTTGTAAAACCCGTTGTATAAGCAGATTGCTTCGGCCTCGTTCCTCGTCCTCGTATTCTAAGACATATCCAAATAAAAGTGAGAAAATTT
>CAZEHA010000074.1:0-12951 GCA_964511665.1 uncultured Bacteroidales bacterium | reverse complement strand
TTAAATATCATACAAATATTACCTAAATATTATCCAAATGTCGTTCAAATATCATTCAGGTGTCACCGGGGGCTTATCGGTTTCTTATCAAAGTTTAAAAATCGATCTACGAAAATAAACTGCGTACTATGTAAACTGTTCTTTGCAGGGCATAAAAATAGGCTTGCTGAATTCATGCTAATGCCACCGAAAAGCCTAAATATCAAATATTCAATAGTGTTTTCTGAATAGCATGAGTAAGCTCAGGGCTTACATGAACACGATCGGAATATATTTTCCAGTTTTGAACAGTGTCGTTTATTTGGCTTATAATGCTGTCGGCTTTTTTAATGTTCATCTGTTTGGCCACGGCTAATAAATCGTTTCGGCTTATGTTTTGTCTTTTACCATTTACACTTAACGATTGCTGACTTACCCATGCACTGCCGGGACGATAGGAGTGACACACATCAAATGCCGGCGAAAGTTTCCAGGTACCGGATTTATCCATAATAAAAGAGAAGTTCTTTGTGTGGTCGTCGCAGTTTCGCGCAACAATATTAAACACCATACGCCTAAAAACCTGTTCTGCCTGAGGATATGGCAAAGCGAGTAAGCGCAGCGTTTCGAAAAGCTGCTCGTAGCTATACGAATTAATATCACTAAAATCGAAATGCCGCATAGCGCAAAAGCTCTGAACGTGCAACCTGCCTTGCCCGGGCTCTCTGTCGAAACGGCGGGTCATAAAATGTGCCCTGCCGTTTTCTTCGTACAAACGGCATTCTGTCATCTCAATTTCTGCGTCCTTAGCCATGAGATGATATGCCATTTCTACGCGACCATAACCCAATGTAGCACCAAACTGAGTATCGTTAACTCCATCGAATTTGATTAACCAATGGGTGAAGTTTTTCGGAGCATCAGCCTGACCGCTTCGCACTTCACCGGTTTCGGGGTTATAGGCTATAACTGCTTTTGCTCTGGCGCCACCGGCCGAAGTCCCTATTTTTAAAATATCTAACAATCCTTTCTCGTCGTTAGCGGTTAAATTCGTCGAAAACTTTGTTCGCCCCGAAAGGATATCGCTTGCCACTTGAACAAGCTCGCTTACTTCAAGCTTTGTTGCTGTAGTAGTGGTTTTGGGTTCCGGTGGCTCAAATTCTAAAGCTCCCATTCCGCGTTTGCCAATAAAACATAGCATTTCTACCGGATTCAAACTGCCGCTAACGCGTCCTTGACGTGTAAGCCATTCATCAATTAAGGCATTGCCATATTTATCGGGCAACGCATCTGCCAACAATCCGGGTAAGCCTTTAAAAGTATTGCTGTTTCGTAGTTCCGTAAACCTGAAAATGCGATTTTTGGCATCTTCTAAGGGCATGGCAATGGGAGCAAGGTCCCAATGGGTGTCGATAAATGATTTCTCAAATTCAAACGAGCCAATTTCTGTTGATGCATTCCATGCAACAGACCCAACCGGAGTATTCCATATTTTTACGTTTGCAGTATTGGCCATTACCAGTCTGATTTAGGTTTCGATATCTTTTTTGCCGCACGACCGGCCCTTATTCTTTGTGCTTTTTCGAGTTTTGCTAATTGAATGGGGCTTAACTCCCGCGAGATCTGAAACTTGCCCAACATGTGCAACAGCTTCAATGCCCTGAGGACTTGAATAAACGTTAACATAGTTGCATTTACACCATTTTCAAGTGAACTAAGGGTGTCGCGGTTTATACCGGCTTCTGTTGCCAATTGCGCCTGAGTTTTATTCTGCTCTAAACGTTGGTTTTTTACAAAAGCACCTAGAACTCCAATTATGGATGAGTCACTCAGCATTGCCCATTCTTTGTCGGATATATTCGTCATAATATATTTATATAAATTATAGTGCGGAATATTATCGACAAATATACATATAATTTGTCAATATGCAAATTAATCAAATAAATATTTCAGGTTCGATTCGGATAGAAGTTGTCAATGAGAAATCTTCACAAATGATATTATATTGTCATAATTCTTGATGAAATTTTTAGAGGGGGAGGAGTTTGACTGAAATATCCGGTTAATAAGGTGTTCGATTACTTATTATTGTTCCTCTTATCAATTTCATCTTTTATTTCGGCTGCTTTGCGATAGTCTTCTTCTTCTGCTGCCTTTTTCTTCATTTCCTCGAGCTGTTGCATCGTGTAATCGTCATACTTCCCTTTCAGCTTTTTTACTCCGGGGGTTTGCGATGCCAAAACCAGCGGAAAATCCTGCCCGTAGCTGTAGGCAGTGGGATATTGGGGCACACCGCCGGGTATATAGGTTTGCGATATATCGGGAACCTTGCGCTCGGTGTAGTTCGAGATGTCTTTCACGCTCACACCTGCATCGCTTTTAAAATACCCCTCGCCTCCGGTCATTGCCTGCAAAATGGCATAGGTGAATACACCGTGCCCTATCTGCGGGATTTCTTTTGCCAACTGGTCGGCGGTGCTGGCAAACAAAAAGTGGGTGCCCGTGCTGCGTGCCAATACTGCAAGTGCCCGTTGTTCTTCGGGACCGCTGCGGTACGATAACATATTGGCGGCTGCACCGCTGTTGCAGGCATCAATCACTATAAACTGCTTGTCGCTGGGTATGTCGCGCGAAAACGCCAGCAGCTCGCTGTTGCTGATAGCCTTTGCCTTCAGTTGATCGCCACTGAATATGTTGGTTACGTCGGCGCTTACCAGATAGAACTGTGTGTTGCCGTTTTCGTTGATGGCTATGCCATGGCCGGCATAGTAAAACACAAATACATCCCAGGGTTTGGCCTTGGCCTGAATCTGAGATATTGTTTTTGTGATGTTGTCTTTGGTGGCATCGCCATTAACAATGAGGTAGTTTTCGACCTTACCATACAAACTTGCCGAGCCGGCTTTCAAGTTCGATGCAAATGCCTCGGCATCGTTCACCGCATAGTTCAGACGGTATTGCGGGTTCTCGTAGTTGTTGATACCTACCGCAACCACATACAGGTTGGGTGTTTCGGTAATGGTTCCGGTGAAATTCATCTTTACCGTGTCGGCTATTTCGGTGCGGTCGTTGTTGAATACCGATACAGTAATGGTGTTGATGCCGAGGGTTAAATCTACATTGAATTCCCTGTCAATGCTCGTGCCCGGCTTATCGTAGCCAACAGCTTCGGAATGTACCAGCTTGTCGTTACGGTACACCCTTACTTCGCTGATACCACCTCCATTGTCGGTGAAGGCTGCTTTCACTTTCAGCTTGTTGGCCTCACTGCTATGCATCATTCTTGCCCCGCGTGAATTATCGTTACCCGGTTCGGTTATTTTAACACTTGCATTGGGTTTACGCTTATTAAAATCAACCCGCGACTGCTCTATGCTTTCACCCCTGAGAATGCGCTGCAGCAAGTTGGGGCGGTAAAACTGCTCGTAATATGCTTCGAGTGGAATTATATCTAAACCCTGCACATAGTACAAATACTTTAAAGCTTCGGGTGAACCATCGAAGTAGCCTTCGGGGGTTACCACCACCGTTAAACTATCACCAACGGGATAAATGGCTGCCAATTGTTTTTGGGTAGCGATGTCCCAGTAGATAATAACACCGCTTTCATCGACAGATACGATTTTGGTGGTATCGTCCATGAATTGGGCATTGAGAACAGAGGATTTGTGACCAATGAAGGTGAGTACGTTGCCTGAGGCAATATCCCAGAGTTTGATGGTCTTATCTTCAGAGCTACTAAGGAGAAGCTTATTATTTAGTGAAAATTTAAGGTTTAAAACCCGCTTTGTATGCCCTTCCAGAGTTTGAATCGTTTTCTTTGACTTAACGTCATTCACATAAATTACATGGCCCATTATACCGCTGGTTGCTAATGCATATAAAGTCTCATCCTGTGATACATCAAACTCATGCACGATTCCATAATCCTTACCAACGGTTGAATCAAATGCAATTGTTTCTCCCGTCTTCGATAATAACTTATATTTTTCAGCAAAAATTTCTTCATTTTCTAAAGGAGAATACTCTCTGATAGAGCGATTAAAACTTTCATCAAGTAATTCTTCAAATATTATTATTGAATAGTTTTTACTTGTTGAAAAATCATTTTTCAATTCTCTTTTATTATTGGAGAATTCAAAACGGTCTTCAATAACTCTATTCTCATTGATTAAATAAACCCTTAATAAATTATCGACAAAAAAGTTATTATCTGATGAGAAAGTTAAACAATTGGCTTCGGACCTTGTGTCAAAGGAAACCAATAGTGCATCTCCGTCTAATTCACTATCATTGTGCATTTTATGGATACGTATCTTATTGTCTGAGAAGAATCGCACCAGCATTGAGCCATTTGGAGAAATATTATAGCGACCAACAGGGTATGAATCATCATTGCTAATCAAAGAATTTTCTTCTGACTTAATAACAATAGAATTTAAACTGATATCACAAATGGAAGCAGTTGTGCTAATTACTCTAAACTCTAATTCTTCATAATCTTCTGTAAATCTCCTTTCAAAAGTGCTAAGAGATTCAAATAGGATAATACTATCACAGTTTTGGTTGCATCCGAGCATTCTAAATTTTCTATCATAACCTAAATTTCTCGTTTTTATTGAGTCTGGATTATGCTTTGAAAAAACTTCCAAATAATAACCCTCCTGATTGTTTATTGTTGCAATGAAGTCGTCTTTAAGCAAAATGAAGTCACAAATTAACCCATTAGTTTTAAAGATATTTAATACTTGCCAATCTTTAGCTGAACGTTCCACTAATTCGCCTGTTTGATTAACATAAAAAAAACTCGACCCATCTTTTGAAAATAACATGCTAGTAGCGGTGATTTCCAAACCATCGAGCTTCATAATTTCGCTATCAGTAAGAATATCCCAAACTTTTATTTCGGCAGGTTCTTCCAAATATTCATAGGCTTTTGAAACTATGGTAAAATTATTGGGAGATATAGACAAACTACGAACTGGACACCGATGTCCATCAAAGGTTTTTAATAATTTACCTGATAAGAAATCCCAAATATGCAATGATCCATTTTCACACCCAGTGATTAGCAACTTACCATTTGGGCTAATTCCAACAGAAGTAATGGGTGAGTTTAGGTTGTTAATTTTTAAAACTGGCTTCAAAACGCATATTGTGTCAGCATTATATCGTTTTAATATTTCAAGAATTTCATTTTGTTTTTTTGTAAACGCATATAAATATGGAGTAATACCCAAATTGTCAGCAAGATTTAGGTTTGCGCCCTTTTTAATAAGTTTTTTTGCAAATTCAGTTCTGCCAACACGAATAGAATGCAATAATATCGTTTGTCCATTTGAATTTTGAATATTATGCAATTCACTGTTTTCCAAAATAAAATCTAGTATTGGTTTATTATTATCTGTTACAGCCAAATGCCAGATGGTTTGTCCATTAAGATCTTGAAATTTCGAAGACTTTGGGTTGCCTTTTAGTACTTTACTAATTCCGTCAATATCAGTATTCCAATAATATGCAAAAATCCGATAATCATTGTTGGTTATTAAAAGTTCAATAGTTTTGTTAGAATAGTTTTTTGCCAAATCTAACGCAGTATTACCATGTATGTTTTTTATATCTGTTTTCGTATTATGATCGATAAGGTCAATAATAATTTTGCTGTTATTATTCCTAGCAGATATATGTAATGCCGTTTCCCCTTCAATATTGGTCAGATTAAGATTCGCCCCATTTTCGATTATCAACCTAGCAATTTCATTATCAAATGTATTTCTCACCGACATGTGCAATGCTGTTTCATTATAACCATTTTTTACATCAAGATTCGCACCCATTTGAATGATTTTTAAAGCTAAAACTTCATCTGAATAGTATACTGCAAAATGTAAAGGAGTAAACCCAGAAAAAAGATTATGATCTAACATGAAGCGATCATTAACGCTTGCATTGTTTTCTATAAGCAAATTCGCTAAGTGAATATTTTGCTTTTCAAGGCATATAAGTAAACAAGAATTCTCATATATATCATAAACATTTACATCAGCACCGTTTTCGATGAGAAGTTTGGCAATATCCAAATTATTCCTATATCCATCTTCTAAAACAAAAAGTAAGGGGGTACTACCATATTCTGTTTTTGCATTCACATCAGCCCCATTTTCAATGAGTAGTTTGGCAATTTCAATGTCATCTGAGTAGTCTAAAGCCCCAAACAAGGGGGTATAACCGTATTCATTTTTTTTATTCACATCCGCCCCTTTTTCAATCAGAAGTTTGGTGATTTCAAATCCATTTTCGTTTTGAGCAGCAAAATGCAATGGGGTGTAACCAGGATAAGAATAACTATCCAAAGTTTTTGCATTCACATCGGCGCCTTTTGCAATGAGTAGTTTGGCGATAACAAAGCCACCTTCATTACTTGCTGCAATATGCAAGGGGGTAGAACCATATTTATCTTTAGTATTCACATCAGCGACATTTTCTATGAGGAGTTTTGCGATTTCAAAGCCATCATAGTTTTGTGCTGCACGATGCAATGGGGTGTAGCCATATCCATCTTTTGCATTCACATCGGCTCCCTTTTCAATCAGCAAGCGGGCTATTTCAAATCCATTTTCGTTCCAAGATGCAAGATGCAGAGGTGTAAATTCAACTTCACCTTTTGTATTCACATCAGCCCCCTGCTCAATAAGCTTTTTCGCTTCCTCGTAGTTGTTGTTTTTGCAGGCTTCGAGGAGTTGATTGTCCAGGTCGCTGCTTTGCGCAAACAGGCTGCTAAAGCTTAAGGCAAGGCTTAGTAAGATGATGAGTTTTTTCATGGTCGATATTTCTATACATTTTTCATAGTAATTTTCAAAAATAAAAAAAAAACTACGTAATATAATTTATCAAATACAATTTGCTATTTCTAACTTCAAATATTATCTCCTACCCGAAGAAGCAATGCCATTTGTCTTCATCAACCAGTTTGAAAAAGGCTGCAATAGTTTTAACCTCAGGTCTGGGGTCGTAGCTATACCACTTCAGGTCACCCCGCATCCAATACACTTTCCAAGCTTTTTTAGTATGCACATAAGTGGTTTTTGCAAAATCAAAGTGCCTGATTATAGTACGGTCGTTCCACTGAGGCCTGATCTCATAAACAAAAATACTCTGCCCTTCGATTCTATAACCGTAATCCAGTTCTTTACGAATCTCATCCGGTAGTCGCCGGGAACTCATGAATTTTGCAGCCTCTTTTTCAATCTCTTGTAATTGTTCGTTTGTAAAGGCCATTGCTTGATTTTTATAAATTTTTCACATCCGTCCTAAATAAAATTTAAATAAAAAAGGGAGTTGGGAATTACTCATAATGAGTAATTTTAAAGTTGCTAAACAAAACCAACTCCCATGGTAAAATTATCACTTTTTTCACAGATAACAAGTGTAATCCCCCGTAATTTATTTTCGATAATTGTCGACAAATATCAAGGCGATAAATACACTAAAGGAATTGATAGCTGGACGCATTTTATCAGCATGTTATTTTGTCAACTTGGACAGGCCAACTCGGTCAGGGATATATCCAACGGATTGCGCAGTATCACAGGAAACATATATCATTTAGGTTGCCAACGATCGCCTTCTAAGTCAACCATATCCTATGTAAACGAGCATCGCAATTTTCGTATTTTCCAGGAATTCTACTATTCGCTGTTTTCATATTTAAAGCAGCAAACCCATTTTGCCAAGCCGGCACTTCATCAGTTACGGCGTAAAGTATACTTACTCGATGCCAGTACCATTTCGTTATCACTTTCACTTTACGATTGGGCCAAGTTCCGAACACGCAAAGGGGCTGTAAAGCTACACATGTTGCTAGATTATGATGGTTGTTTACCTGCCTTTGCCGATTTAACCCATGGGAACATTCACGAGATTCAAATAGCCAGAAAAATGAACCTTCCCAACGATAGCATTGTCGTTTTCGATATGGGATACTACGACTTTGCCTGGTGGAAGAATTTGGACAGCAGGAATATTTGGTTCGTAACGCGGGCCAAAGACAATTTAGACTATCAAGTAGTTGAAAGATTTGATATTACTGATGAAAAGAACAAGGGGGTAATGGAAGATTGTAATATTCGGCTAAACAGTGTCAAAGGCAGAGAAGAGTATCCTAACATGTTGAGATTGGTGCGCTTTTGGGATGAAAAAAATCAAAACTTACTGGTATTCCTTACCAACAACAGGTATTGGACAGCATCAACTGTTGCGGCAATTTATAAAGAGCGTTGGCAGATTGAATCGTTCTTTAAAATGATTAAGCAGAACCTGAGAATCAAATCTTTCGTCGGAACATCAGAAAATGCAGTACAAATCCAGATTTGGACGGCCCTTATTACGATGCTCTTATTGACCTACCTAAAGATTAAGGCAAAATATGCATGGCACATGTCAAATCTAATCACATTTATCAGACTCAATCTATTTGTGAAAATTGATCTTTGGCAATGGATAAACGAGCCATTTTTCCGTCCAAAAGAAATTATTTCAACACAACTTTCTCTATTTAGTGGATAGGGTTGTTTCTGAAAACTCAATTCTTCAATATTTATATTACTGATTATCAATCAATTCTTCGCGGTAAAAGAATTATTTTGGACAGCTGTGTAAATTTTTGAAATTTCATAAAATTATAAAATTTTCAAAAAAATGTATTTACCACCTACAATCTTACAACAAAGCGCCACATGCATTGACATTACAGTGTTTTATTGTAGTTAGATTGTTGTGTTAGTTTTCTATTTAATCTTACAATGGGTTTAAGGTAGTAGCCTGTAGTAATTTTATTTATTCTTGTTTTCAGTTGGTAATTATCTCATCTTCTTTTTGTTAACATCAATCGATGCCTGTAGTAAGTACAAAAAGAAATTTTTCAATTTTTATGAGGAATATTAAACCCGGGTTGTGCTAAGCTATTATTGTGCTTAGTTTTAAAAAAACAAGTTGATTTAATTAAAAAAAACTTTTTTTTCAAAAACTACTTTCTACATTACTACAAAAAGCATTATCGCTTTAATATCAGTAAATTGCACACCCGTGCAATCAAAAAATCAACCTTCTACACGTTACTACAAATTCACTTTTTATGCTTTTGTAGTAACTTGTAGTAAGAATAGAAATATATCTTACTACAATAACATTCATTCTGCCGGTTGACTTTCAGAAGTTTTGTAGTAAGTAGTAATAAGAAAACAGGTTTTTTGATGTTTTTTTATTTTTCTCATTATATGCTTTCATTCCTTCATAAATTTCATGAATCGATTGATATTAGCTAATTATCACCGTGAAGCTTAATTCAATGCCGCAAAGTATCTACTTTCATTTCGGTATAAAACCATGAAACCATGAAACTTCATGAAGGTGAAGAAATAAAGAACCTTCATAGTTATTTCTGTTTGTTTTCAAGCAATAGCTAAGAAACGTGAAACTATGAAAGCAGAAGTTGCAGTTTTATAAAAAAGTAGGGGAGGACATGCGAAAAATATCCTAAAAAAATGCTGGATTTTTGTTTGATTTTTTGCTTCAAATTTCGTAAATTTGCCCTTGGATTTTTGCCGCAAAATGGGGCTAAAAATCAGGCAAAAAAAGGTTCTTTTTTTTCGTTACCGGGTCGTTACCGATTTTTTTTCAGGCGATGTAACTTAGTGATATCAAGGCACAGACGATGGCCTTTCGAGTCCCGTCCAGACCGCCGGTATACGAAGAAGGCTTTCATTGAATAGAAGGCCTTTTTTTATCTATCTGATAATTCGTTAAGAACTGATTCGATTGTATGATTCTGTTTTGTTAAGTAGTGGCTCCGATACTTTCGTGTGTTATGCCGGTAGAATTTCCCGTTTTAACCAGCAGTAATTTGGCCGGAATAATTTGCTTAGGAAATTAAATATGTATTCGTATTTTTGTTTATTCACGATTTACCGTATAAGAAATGTAGTATGAAAACAATTAACACTGAATCAAAAAAAACTGTGTGGCTGTGGTGGCTAAAAATATTTCTTTCGGTACTTGTTTTGGCTTGCGTTTTGTTCCTAAGTTCAGGGAAACTTAATTGGGTGATGGCGTGGGTTTATTTAGCAATAGTGTTGTTGGTAAAGGCTCATAATGCATTTCTAATTTCCGTAGAACTTATGGCCGAAAGATCGGGGATTAGGCAAGGTACAAAAAAATGGGACATATTTTTAGCACGCTTTGTTGCCGTCACGGGTCCAATGCTCACTTTGATTGTTTCAGGGCTCGATATGCGATATTCATGGTCGTCGATAGAAAGCACTGTAGTATCTGTTGTAGGAATCTTGTTAGTGGTTTTAGGTGGTTTACTCATCAATTGGTCGATGTCGGTAAATATGTTTTTTTCGGCAACTGTAAGAATTCAAGACGATCGCAATCATCAAGTTGTTAATCAAGGGCCTTATCGCTTTGTGCGGCACCCCGGTTATGTGGGAGCAATTGTTGGAAGTGTTGCCACACCGCTAGTGTTTAATTCCTGGTTTGCATTTATTCCTGCAAGTCTTGTCGCCATTGGTTTTATTATCAGAACCGGCCTCGAAGATAAGGTATTGCGTAGCGAACTATCGGGTTACGCAGCTTATGCCCAAAATGTGAATTATCGCCTGTTGCCATATGTCTGGTGATATTTTGTTGCTTTATCTGCATTCGAAAAAAAAACATCAGATGAAACAGAGAATTCTGCCGAAATATGATGTTTCGTTTTAATGTTTAATAATGTAACGATTACTTATGTATATTTGCTTGATGATTTCAACAAAAATACGATATGTACTCTTTATGTTGTGTTTTTTGGCTTTATCTTGCCAAAAAGAAAAAGAGTACTCACTGGCCACGCTCGATGTTGGTACCACTTACTACCGCAATGGTGTGGCTATATCGGAGGTTCTCGACAGCCGTGGAATGAAAATCAAGGTACTTACCGGTCCCGAACTGGGATCGTTTGTGAACTGCCGTAAAATTTGGAACGATGAAATCGATTTTGCCATAGCACAAAACGACACTAAGGTTATCGATTTTCTGGAAGACGAAATGTCGATTGCCGAGTCGAAAATACGAACAGTGATACCGCTTTACCCCGAAATACTGTTTATATTATATGCCGACAGTATTCATCCCGTATCGCTTCACGACCTTGTGAAAGGCAGACGAATAGGTGTGGGGCCTCGGGACAGCGGAACCTCGCGTTTTTTTCGCTTCCTTCTCGACAATTTTGGCATACCACATTCCGATTACACATTTGTTCATACTCCATGGCTCGAAAACGAAGTAGGCGACAACATCGATGTGAGTGTAACTTTGGCGGGTTACAATACGCCCAATGTTATCGATATGATTGTAAACAGACATTGTAATATTTTTAGTTTCGGCGATGTAGGGTTGTTTCAAAAGGGATCGGCTGTAGAAGGTTTTTGCATGAAGTACACAGCAGCCCGGCCATTTATTATTCCCATGAATACCTATGGCGAAAAACCCTATGCTCCGGTTCTCACTATTGCTATAGATGCTGTGTTGCTTTGCCATCGCGATATCGACGCATATACTGTGTATGCTATGGTTGAAGAAATATTTAATCAAAAAAATGTGCTCTCCGATAAAGATCCTTTGTTAAGTGGATTGAGTGAAAAATTCGATAAATCTTCGCTGAGTTTTCCGTTGCACGAAGGAACACAGATGTATCTGGAACGGAACGAACCTACTTTTTTTGAGAGATATGCCGAAATAATGGGTGTATTGCTATCGGTGCTTATTGCTTTGGTAGGAGCAATGGCAGCTATATTGAGATGGAAAAAGCATAGAAAGAAAAACAGGGTCGACATCTACTACCAAAAGGCATTAGATGTTGAAGCCCAAATTGATAATTACGATACCATTGAAAAATGCGATAATGCGCTTGCAGAGTTAAAATACATAAAACACGAAGCATTTCAATTGATGATTGCTGAAAAACTGCAGGCTAACGAAAGTTTTAATATTTTTCTATTGTTGGTCGATAATCTTAGCGCACGGATCGAACATCGAAAAGTGTGTAATCAACAATGATTACACAGCAAAGCTGTTTCGCTCGATATAACCCACTTATTCTTTAAGGCATCTGCTTGATACTAGATGCATCTTAGTTTGAAGTTCAATCGAAACTGAATGCAGTTTTTAAACTTTTCATAAATACCATTTCTTAATTGCAGTTTCAACACTATATTTGTGTTAAATATTAAAGCCATGGAAACGAACAACGAAAAGGAACTAAAACAGCTCAATACATTGGCAGTGCTGCATTATGTGTGGGGTGGAATTACCCTGTTTTTTGGATTGCTGCCAGTATTTGTTTACTTTATTCTGGGTATTGGAATGCTTTCGGGCTCGATGGCTGCCGGAAACGAAGAAGAACAATTCGTTTTGGGTGTTATTGGCGGTATTTTTATAGTTGTTGCATCGGTGGCCGTTATTTTTATTATTCTGTTCTCGGTGCTGAAAATATTGACTGGTGTGTTTTTGCAGCGGAGGAAACACCGAATTTTTTGCATGGTGATAGCCGGTTTCGAATGTCTCAATATCCCACTGGGGACACTTCTTGGAGTGTTTACACTGATTACCCTCGAAAAACCCGAGGTGAAGTCGCTGTTTCAGTAAGCTTATACCTGCAGGGCGCCGTACGACAAATACCCTTCCGAGTCACTCCCCGTGAATTCAGTTGTAATCGTATTAAAAAAACTTAACATTGGTTGAATCCCTTACTATTTCTTTGTTCCATTACATCAACCATACAAATATGACAAAACTCACAAAAATAAATTTGCTTTTGATTGTTTAGTTTTGTACATTGCAATGCCATTAGTATGAATTTTTGCTTATTTGCTGACGGGGGGGGGGCTGTAGGTATATTTTATGATATTTTTTGGCAATAGAATGAAACAG
>CAZEHA010000073.1:0-13292 GCA_964511665.1 uncultured Bacteroidales bacterium | reverse complement strand
AAAACCCCGTGTGGAACCATGTTTTGGTGTACATCGGGTACGTGTCGCCCTCCTGTAAATTTGGTTGGCTGAGCGGAGTCGAAGCCAACGTTCCATAGTCTTCCGTATCCCATTGTTCGACCATTCCAAAGCCACGAAACTCTCTTTCGTAACCGTCAAAATATCCATGATGATAGGCATAGCGGCTAACATACTTGCTCTTTGTCGGCTCATCGTAAATTTCTATTCTTTCAACTACATGTACCGGAAATCCCAATTTTGTAATCCATGGTTTTCCTGCCCGTTTGTCCTGCAAATAAAACTTAGTGGATGGGGTGTAAAACAGATTTCGCTTTGCACCCATGTTGTTGTTGATTTCGCTCAACAAAAAGGGCTTTTTACCTCCTGTAAGTTCTATGTATTTAATCCTGTCGGGTTTGCCGGGCAATGGCGTTGACCATACCAATGCAGATGTGCCGTTGCCTTCAATATCGAACACGCTTACGTTGGTAAGAGCTCCCATCTTCGGGAAAGTAGGTATAAGTATTGCTTCGCTCCATAAATTGCCCGAAAGGTTTTTCCAGTAATAGGTTTCTTTTACGCCCAGATAGATTATGTCGGTGGTTCCACTACCGTCAACATCTGCCAAACGAATCCGCGATGGGTCGAACATGTCGGAATGGTCGAAACGAGGGGCTTTACGCATGTGCACTTTTTTGCCAAACTTGCCGTATCCCAGATTGGGCCAATAGCAGATGCTACCGTTTTTTATGCGGACAATATCAGTAAGTCCGTCGCCACTCATATCGGCAAGAAAAATTGTTTGCTGTTGTTCCGAAAAGATTACCCGAGGTCCTTTTTCTTCGTCTATGGCTTTGCTTATGCGTTGTAGGTTGCCATAGCCTTCTTTGTGTTTTGAGTATGACACCAGAAAACAGTTCTCTTCGCTCATCAGCAGGTCGGGGTAGCCATCACCGTTCAGGTCGAGCATCTTTAGGTTGGGGTCGTTAAAATCAATGTTCGGCATTTGTTTGAACGGCACAAACGGAGAGAGCTTGCCTGATTCATCAAACGAATGAAAGCCTTTGATACTCCCAACCATAACTTGTATCTCGTTCAGCCCGTCGCCGTCAATGTCGGTAAGTTGTGCTGCTTGAGGGTTTCCCACAGCAAGGCTGGGCAGTTCCTTTAAGATAAAGGCTTTGCCAAGGTCTATTTCATCGTTTGCCTCACTATTGAACCACTGGCGGTTGCCCATATTGGGTTTGTAGTACCAGGCTTTTGTGCTTTTTATCAATACTCCGCTTATGCCTTCGCCCCAGAGGTCGGCAAACGACACTTCGTCGCCCAGTCCGGCTGGCATGTTTTCTAAATCCTTGCTATCTAAGGTTTTCGAGCGGGCAGGAAGTTCAGGTTGCGAATAGCTGAATTCAATGGCAGGGAGGCTTGTAGGCGTTTCGGCGGCATCGTAGCCGGTAAGTACGGCGCTTGTCAGCAGGTTCAGGCCGCTGGCGTCGTCATACGTCAGCGAAAGTTGTTTCACTTTCTGCTGCAGTGTGCCTATGTTGTGGTGCATCTCTATTTTACTGCACAGCCTTGTATTACGCACTTCAAAGCCTGGTTTAAATACAGAAAAAGCGTCATTCCGGTTGGTGTCGTAAACAAACACCAGCGAAAAATAAAAATTGCCGGCGTAGGTCGCTTCAACGTCGGTTACGGAAGTATCGTTGCCATATTCTACCATGGATAGGTAAGAGCTTGCACAATCGGGGCTTCCGTCGTTGGCATAAGAATATTTGGCAAAATTGCCGAGGCTGTCCATTGTATATTCCAGCTTCCAACTGAAAATGCGCTTAGGATTCTCGGGATCTGCAATGCATGCCAATGCCGAATAGCCGTAAAGGCTAACGACATTGTCTTTGCTTGTTACACGCCAATAGACATAGCCGTCGGATTTTGTGATGCATTCGATTTTTGCATTCAGCCCTTCGGTTCTTGGTATGTATTGCCGGATTTTATTTCCGCCGACAAGGGTATCAATAATTTCACCCCCTGCGTCACAAACCGGCACTAAGTCTTCGGCGCCCGACAGGATGAAGGTGTCGGAATTTTCCTTGTCGTGATATTGCGATAGTTCTTTGTCGGTTTTTCGGGTAATCTCAGGTAAGCCCACATTCCAGCCCAACCCAAACTCGCTGTTTCCTGCACCCGAACTGTATGAAAGAACCAACTGCGGTGTGAATCCCGAACGCCCCTGTGTCAGCGGCAGGGGAATGCTTACCGAACCGGAGCCGTTCACAGGGTTTACTTCGGCTTTTTCGCCAATACCGCGTAAGGCGCCGCCGCCCTTGGGCAGTTCTATGCCGCCGGGGGAGTGGAGGGAGTTCTTTAGGGCTGCAGTGTAGGAAACCTGGGAGTTGTTTTGCTCATTGTTCCTGTTTGCAGTACCCAGGCCCGCACTTTGCGGCTGATTTACATTTTTATTATTTCCCGATTGCTTCTCGGTATTTTTATCCTGTTTTTTCATTATTTACCGACTAAAAAGTTAGAATTACCAAAGCTTATCAGAGTTTTGTAAAACCACACCTGTTAAGATTTATTTAGCAGGTGTGGTGAGGTCAAAGTGTTATTATTCTTCCAGCGGATCAATAAAATACTTTATAAGCATATAAATATCACCATCCCCGGAGAAACTACCGGAATCATACGACAAGTCAAGTGAAATCCCTGTATCGGTAAGCGTTTCACCATTGGTAAAGGTCCACTTCGAGTTTGAGAACTCTGGAAGACTGCTTCCCAGGTCATTCGGAAAATCATTATTTGAAATCAATTCTACTTCTTTTATCTTTATTTCTCTTGAATTTACTAAAGTATGAGTTCTTTTAACATAGTCCGTAACTAAAAACGGTATGTGTTTTTTCTCAATTTTAAAAGTACACGACGTATTATTTAGCAACTCATAAAGTTCATCAGCGAATTCAGACTTAAGGCTATGAGCTATCATAAGAACTGCTTCTGAATCAACCAGTTCATCCATTAGTGCATTCAGAGCCGATACAATGTTTCCTTCAGCAGCGCTTTTTAGTGTGCCGCCTGCATCTCTTGCCGTAAATTTTATGTGCAGTATCACGTCCGAAATGCTTTCGTAGTCGAATTTGCGGATGGCAGTGGGCAGTTCAAGGCTCCAGCTTCCGATGGCGCCGGCACCTTCGAATGGCAGGTAGCGTTCGTCCCTGAAATTGAACTCGAACATCCCGGTATCGTTATTGCCGGTGCTGGTAGCAATCGACTGTATGCCGACCAGGTTTTGTACAAAACGTGAATCTTCGATACCGGTATAGGCATATCCGCTGCTAAGGCTTGTTAATTTACGGAAACGGTTGCTTGTTAGGCTGAGCTTACAACTTACCCCGTTATAAGGGCCTGTAACCGCCGGAATGCTTACGCTTACGGCCTTGATGCGGCGCATGTAATGTCCCAGATGGTCGATGTCGTAGATCATTTCGGGAATATCGAAGGTACATGAACCATTGGTTTGTAAGTTGATAAGCGCCTGTGGGTCAATCATGCTGAGCGGAATATCTTTGGAGAGTTCCATTTCGCGTGCGTTCGATTCGATGTAATCCATTTCAAGGCGGCGCAGGTCGTTGTAGAGCAGTTCGCCGGCCATCAGGCCTTCGTAAAGGTTGTCCCAGTAGGCGGAAGTGATAAAACTGCTGTAGCCGTCTTTCTGCCTTTCGAAAACATAAGCCTTTTCGGCGGCAAGCGCCAGTTTGTGCGCCATCTGGAACGCCGACTGGTAGAGTTTCGACACTTCGCCCTTCATCCAGTTGTACAATTCTTTGTTGGTGAATTTGTCCTTTAGGAACTGGTATTCTTCTTTTTTCTGGTCAATCTGTAACAGGTGATTTTCGAGCTCCTTCTGGGCCATGGCAAGGCGGACATTGGCGGCAGCCATTTGCTTATCGAGTTGAAGCAATTCGCCCGATGCCTGCGTTGCCTGAAAATCCCAGTCGTCCTTCCTTTGCTTATACGAACCCAAAGTATTGATAACCCCCGAATTGAATTGTATTAGTGATGAGTTTACATCAATGCTTGACGCTATCCCCATCAATGCACCTGAAATGTTTTTGCCACCATATTCTGCTGCTGCTGCAACTCCTACATGGGCCTGTGGGATTGCTTCTGCCACAGCGGCGGCAGATCTTAAGCTCGAACTGATGGAAGACAGTATGGCCAATTTGCCACTTAAAGCCATTGCAATGATCTCGTAATTGTTCATAAACGATTTACTTGCATAATACGTTTGGCGTGCAGTAAGGTTATCTTTTGATTTTTCGATAGAAGCAATGTTTTCATTTGCTTCCTCAATTGATTTGTTTCTTATCTGGGTCATTGCATTCAGCATGATCTGTTCCTGCGACGAGCGGAGCATGGCCATGCTTTCGGCATCGCGTTTTTCGAGCACCGACAGCAAAGTGTTGCCCAGCGCCTTTACATCGTTGGTAAACTCGACGGCTTTTTGCAGCATGTAATTGAACCGGTACAAAGGCATTGGGGCCGAAAGCGTGCTCAGGGCCGAGCTGAGGTCGGCGCCGGCAGCCATTGCGGCAACCACGGAACCCGGGTCAATGGGAGGTGCGGTTACGGGTAGTTCGCGCACAACGCCCTGTATGTTCATGCTGTTTCGGATCTTGAACAGGCGGTCGGCTACAACATCCCAGTAGCCTTCTAATTTACTGTTGTGGGGAACACCGAAATAAGACACTTTGTAGCTGGTTGCACCGAAGCTGGCGGTTTGTTCTGTTGAAACCTGGTTTAGGTTGGCAACTACCGTCAGTATCCCGCTGATAGTCTCCATTGAATTGGAAAGCGCATCCAGCCCATTATCTGCAGCAAGATCGTTGTATGTCTGAGCATTCGGCAGCGTACCTTCGAGTTTCTGGGGCTTGATGCCGAGAATATCGGCGGCGAGAATATACAGCAACACAGCCTGGTTGATGTCTTCGGCCGTGTCTTTGGTAAACAGCATATCGCCCCACGACAACAGGTTCTCGATGTATTTGGTAATCACGTATTTCATGTATGCCACCGGCCTCGTTTGGGCAACGAGATGAGGGTTGAAGGGATTATCTTCCCATTTTCCTATAAATGCTGATAAGGTTGAATTTTTATTTAAATCATTAACGAAGTCTGAAACATTTTCAGGGGTGTTTAGTTGACCGCTTTCACCGAATTGCTCACTGAATGCTTTGATCCTCCAGTATTTTTTTGGAGCCGATTCGTTACCGCCGATAGTAGGATTAAAAATGAAATGGTACCATTTCTGGGCTTCCTCAAATTTCATATTGGCCGATAGATTGTTGGCTATCAGCATCGGGATATGGTAGAACAGTTCCCAGTTATACAATGTATAGGGGTCGGTGATGTTGTTATTATTATTTGAAAATGTCAACTCGCATTTCAATTTATTGCCGGTAATATTAGTAACATTCGGTATTCTTGAATTATCAACACCATAATACCCGCCAAATGTATCCTCATTGATTTTTAAAACTTCAGAACCATTATTTCTTAACTCATTACCGAATAAACCTTTCTCCAGGCCATAAAGGTCAAATTTTTCTTTAATCTTGCTGAAATACGTATGGTATGTCTGAATGACCTCATAGGTTAACGAATCACCATCGTTTAAATATACGTGCGATTGGGCATTTGATAATGTTAGCTTTGGAATGGCAATAAAACCAATATTGTTTTTCTTGTCAGTAAGTACTATCGGTTTGAACCATTCATAATAATTGCCAAGAATGCGACCATCCCATTCAGGATAATGAAGATTATCATAACCAATAACTATGCTTTCCAGATTTGTGAATAAAGGTATTTGTGGTAATGGACCTATTGGGTCAGAATTAATAATTTGACTTCTTGCAAAAAGTAAATTAAAAGTATAATTAACATCTGGGAAAATTCTATTATTAATAATATTCAAATTTACATAAGGAAACATGAACCGTATAAAAAATGGATTTAAATTACCCCAGTAGTATTTTGAATCATAATCATGAATATTGTTAGGCACAATTGGATTAAAAGGCTCTGTAGGTTGATAATATTCAAATCGTATAGAAATTCCGTTAAAAATAAAATTACCCCTGGAATAAACATGACACTCGGTTTTTAAGGTAAACCCAAGATTAATTTCAATCTGCGAATCATTATTTGATTTAACATTAACGCTTATATTTTGAGTTTTTGCGTAGAAACTAACAGGTTCCACATACACGTCTTCGCTCATTACCGCCTTAGTCCATTTACCGTTTTTTAGCATCGACCAGTAAAGTCTAATAGCAGTGAACTCCTTCACATAGTTTTCGCTATTAATTATGTTTGTGAAGTACCATGCGATATTTGCTTTGGAATTTTCTGGGATTTTATTGGTTACATACACCTCGGGCCAAAACATATAAAGGTTGTTGTTCCAATACACAAGGCGTACCATGTCGGCTTTTATTCCGTTGGTCACTTCTTCCCAGGGAGACCAGCTTGAGGGATACTCAAGTTTTCGGTAAAAATATTTGTATGGAGCGCCCTGTGTCCTTCCCAGCAGGTGTATCTTTTGCGAACTATAGTCGTTAGCTGTCGTAAACACCCTGTGGGCAGCCAGTATTTCGAGGTTCGAGACCTCTTCCAGTTTTTCGAGGTATTCGTGGTATGCTTCCAGCACGGTGGTGTCGTCAATGTCGTTTTGCAGCAGCTTTTCTTCCAATTCTTTGTAGAACGGGCTTTTGTCGAAGCGCAGGTCGGGGTCGAGCCAGTTTTCGGGGAAAAACAATATTTTGCGGTTGGCTTCCCAAACCCGGTAGTTTTTGCGCCATACCAGTTCGGCTTTTTCGTCATCGTTAAAACCCAGGTTGCCTTCAAATCCCATTAGTACCCGTTGTATGAACAACTGTACCGATAAAATCGCCTGGGCAATGCGGGTAGTCTTTACGGCAGTAGTAACCTCGGTATCGATCAGAAAATGGTAATACAGATCGTTGGTATAGGCATAGTCAGGGGACTTCATAATTAGATAGTCGCGCAACGCATCGCGTTGTTTTTCCCTGAGGGGGTTGCGCAGCGAAGCAGCAATGGCGAGCCACTCGTCCTCCGAATACTTGTTCTTCACAAGTTGCCTGATCATTTCGCTTTCTTCAAAACCAATCGCTGTATCGGTCTTGTTCAGGTCAATTACCGTTTGTGCCTTGGCTCCCAGGTGCCTGATAATATGCCGGCACTGCAGCAGGGCATTAAACCAGTTGATGTACAGATCATCGGGCAACACAGCCGTAAGTGTATCCAGATCGTCTGTTTTGCAGCCTGTAATATCGCTTATAAAGCCTTTGGCATCAGCCGATAACGAAGCCACATCGGGATTGTCGGTGAAAAATGTAAATATATCCGTCTCATCTGCAAAGTAAGTATGAGATAAGCCGATTGCGGTGCTGAAATTAAGATAATGCTGCAGATCGGTGTTTGGATCGTCGGATATATTAAAAATATTAAGAATGTTAAAATAATTGTCAGCCTCCTCTGTAATGGTCCATATTTTATCGAGCATAGTGCAACTGATCTTAAATTTATTGATGATCAGGCTCGATTTATAAATAAGTTTGTACAGTCGCGAAAGTTGTGGGTAAACCACAGACGTTGAGAAGCTCGGATTATTAAAGAACAGTTTGTTGCAAAAACTGTCGATAGCTGGGGAATCCAGCGATGCCCCTGTATAGTCAAACAATAATTTAACAACTGCCTCTTCATCGCACGAAAACCTTTGGGAAAAGAAAGAAACGATGCTGTCAACCCTCGATTCCTGTTTAAGATAATCCAGAACAAAATCAACCCTGAGGCAGGCGTTTACAATATAGTCGTCTGATTCAGTATCCCACAGGCAATTCAGGGCTTCTGTCCTCGGAATAAAAGAACTGAAATGATCTTCGATGATTTCTTTACGTGCTTCGGCGCTGATATCGTTGTTTTGCGGTTCGGCAATAATTTTGATTGAGTCATCCATATATTCATGGGCGATATACAGTTGCATCAGATCTTTGAGTTCAACAATTTTTGACTCCAGAACGCCCAACTCCATTGTTGAAACATAATTTGCATATCGCGTATCAATATCCGTAGAGTAATCTTCTGCTTGCTCATTAGTCAGAAATCCTGTTTCGGCGGGAAATGCACCCGGATTATGGGCGATAAAATAACTAACGGTCAACGATTCGGCGAAACCGATACTAATGCCGGCGCTTGCCGAGTTTGTAAGCGTGGTTTGTTTGTTTGTTGCCGAATATTTATACCCCGATAAGCCTGACCTTATATTTGTATTTATCCCTTCGCCCGAATGCGAGGTGCCGGACGTTTGAGTATAGGGTATGGATTCAGGTTCAATATTAATATCAATTATGATATCCTGAACGGAAACCGCCGTGTGGTTTAAATCGAACCTTTCGTCAAATTTAACGGAAAGCGGTTCCATTTCAATGATTTGTAAAAGAATGTTGGTTTTTATCTTTAAAAAGTTGTTTTTCAGGATGGCTCTTGTAATTTTCCTTTTAGGCGATGATGTAAGATCCTGCTCAATTCCCAGTCCGACTAAAACAGCACGCAGCTTTTTGGCAGAATCGGCCTTGTTGCTAATAAAATAATTTAACAGGCTTACTTCATTAGATTGCTCGTCTGTGTACAGTTCGCTGAAATTGTTGAACAGATCAATATGGTCCGAAATGAAATCGGTTGCAGCGGATACATTTTCCTGGACAATTTCATCGAAAACATAATCGAGGGCCTGTTCAATACATTCATCAAAATAAACAGCACAGCTTGTCAATACATGCTTTCTGTAAATTTTTTTATCCACCGGCTTGATAATTTCTCTTAATTCGCTCAAGCCTGCTGAAATGTCTTTTTCAGCTTTATATACTGTGTTGCCCTCAATATTTGAGTCTTGTAAAATATATGCCAGATCGGAAATTGAAAACCCGTACGATTTTATTCGCTCTACATGAGTGATGAAATTGTAAAAATCGGCAACCGGGTAGCCGCCGTTGTCAACCAACCCGCTTATTTCTTTCAGGAAATAAAACTCCTCAACGCTTATGCTAAGCGAACGGCAAATATAGGCAATACGGATAATTAGTGATAATTGTTCCAGGTCAGGCTGAGCGTTAAGAGCATATCCCTGCTTGGATACAATCGTATTATATTGTTGTTCGGTGATTTTTATTCCTGATATAAACGGCAATATGGTTTGCAGTTGCCCGAAAACAAAATCGTTGTTCAATGGTGTATCTCCCTGTATCAGTGCTTCAAACAAACTTCTTAACGGGTAGTTTTCCGATTTTTTCAGGAAAATAAACTCATACAGGTTTACGTAGCCGGAATAGGTTTTACCGGTAATAAAATCGCCGAAGAGTAATAAGGTCTCTTCGAGTTTCAGGTTAAATTTCGATTTTACCTTAAAAAAGTACGCGATTCTAAGAATATCCGTCTGGTTAAGGGTGCTACAATCTAAGTAATTCAGTATCAGGTCCAGTTGATATACTTCAAGCCCCAGCTTGCGCCGCAAACGCTCGAAGCGGTGCAGACGGTCGTAGAATGCATTACCCGGCGACGGTTGCGGAATGGGATCGAATTCGCTCTGGGGATCTGTGGCTGTATCCTCATTCATAATGTAGGTCGAATCGAGCGTGCCCGGCTTTATAACGTTATTAGAAACATGCTCCGGGATATCTTCTGCGAGCAGTCCCGGGATAGTGTAAAGAAAATACCGGTGCCCATAAAAATTCGCAGGATTGATAAAGTACGATTCAAGTAATTGCTGAAAATTTTCATACGACAAACGCGTTAGTTCCATCAGCCCTTTTACATTTCCGGTTCCTTCGTCTTCACTGATGCCGGGATAAAATAGATTTAAATCTTCCGGATCGCTTAACGGATTTGTGATATACCCCGTGCTTTCGTTAACTTCGTTTAATGTCAGTCCCAATGATTCAAACAGGTTTTCGTTTGTTTTGGGAGAATCTTCTGTTATAGTTTGGGGCGAAAAACAACCGATGATTTCTTCGCGGCTCAATCCCAGGGTCTTCAGGTACAGTCGGAATTCTTCGAGTGGCAGGTTGAACGGTAGCGACCAGGGGGCAATGGCATTTTTAAGATAGTTATAGGCATCTTTGGTAAGAGCCTGGTTTTCGGGATAAGCTGCAAGCTCCTCAGTTTTCCAGGTAGTTTGAAATTCCTTCATATCTATTTCACCGCCGCCGTTTAATGAAATTACATCCCTCTCCAGGATTTCGTTGACTAAGTCGATCTGAGGTAAAACATTATTGGAATTCGAACAGTTCAGTAAGATGTACTGCAAATCAGGCCTTCGTGTCAAAAGTGCGTCCAATTTGGTTGGGTTACACGTCTTTAAAAAATGAAGTAAATCCGTCAGATAGGCAGCCTGGCTGAAAATGGTCCTGCAGGCGGGGTACTCGAAATAATCCTGCGAACCGAACAGTTCGTACAAACTGGGTAGCCCACCTGAAGTATCCGTTGAATCAAATGAATATTGTGGTGTAACAGGAGTGCCTGTCTGATTGTATCCCGCTCCAATTCTGATTGCTTCAAGGGTTGCCGCATTGGAAACAAAACTTGCAAGGGCATACGTGCGTTCAAGATCAACTTCGCTAACTTCGTTCCCTTCGGGCAACGAGTCGAGCATTTGTTGCACAAAGCCTGTCTTCGTTTTAGATGCAATATTGCTGGCTGAAGTAAAATTATTTGACATCATGGCTTCGGCGAGCACCGATTTATTCGGTTCGGGGGTCAACTGGAATATTTGTTCAGCCGCCAGTAAATCTTTTCTCAGTTGCAGCTTATCTTCATCACTCATCTCGCCTAAATTCAGATTCGGATCAGCCATTGTTGCCCAGGCATGATTTACTCCAAACTGAAAATCCGGGTTTAATGACAAAAGAGTCGGTATATTAGTGGTAGCAAACAGGGTGGCGCCGGTTTTACGAATTTCATGTTTTAAGAACTGTGACGGATACTCCTTTTCCAATTGTTTAACCATATACTTTGCGTAAGAAGTTGCATCCTCTATTCCTTCTGGGAGAGTAATCAGCGGATCGGGTTTGCCTTCTCCGTCAAGATGATTGAGCAATTCGGTTATTTTTGTTTCAAAACCCGACTGCCCGGCAATAATATCATCAATACTTGTCCAGTTTAAATTTACATCACTGAGAATAGCTTCCGATAGATCTATATTGTTTATAGAAACCTGGGCAACCGTATCGTAAACAACGGTTTTATTGTATTGTTGTTCTGTAATTACCCCTTTGTTGTAGAGAAATTTGTTTAATGGATATCCTTCGCTTTGCGATAATTCATCGTTTTTCCATATTATCATTGACTCTACGATTGCAGTTTTTTGTGAGGCCTCGGTTACACCCGTAAGACTAAATTTGGTGCTTACTTCCGGTTCATCTATGTATGCAGATATTAAGGAATTCCGCAGATTCGTAATTTCATTTTCAATGGTATTTTCGTCAATTTCAATAAAGTTGATGATGTTCCGTTCGTTTGCTGCATTTACCTCTTCAATTAGTTTTTCAGCTTTTGTAAATAAAATATCTTTATAGGTGCGTGTAAGATTGTTATTTAATAGAGCATAGGCTATTTCTTCGTTACAGTTATATTTTGCAGTTAATAATTTTGTTTGAATAATGTGTTTTGCTTCATCTTGGGTTGTTTTAAGTTTTTTACTTACGTATTCAGTTCTGGTCGAAGCAATTTCAAGATCTTTAATAGTAAGTTCGTTAAATTCGCTTACCGAACTAACTAATTCCTGCTTAATAGTAAAATCTGGTTTTTCAATAAAACTCTCATCAGTAATTTTTATTTCAATGTATAAATCGGTTCTAACGTTATAATATACCTCAGAATATACATCATCCCTTTTACCCCCTAGTGGGTTCTCTAGCCATATTTGAATGTCGAATGAAGAATTATCTGCAAATGCAGGATATTTTTTCGGGTCTATAACTTTTAACAATACACTTGTCAAAGCCTTAAACTCAAAATAGAAAACGCCATCAGCATTAGTCATTGTCTGCCCTAATTCTGTGGTTCCAGTTAAAGCATGCTGAATAATATTTATTGAAGTTTCTTTAGCAATTGCGCCCTTGGGTAGTTTAACGATTCCAGACAATAATATGTGAAAAGTTAATTCAAAAAACTCAATGTCATATACTGGCACAAGTAAGTCATTTACATTTTCAGGAGAAGTCCTTATACTAAGGTCTGCATACTTTAATTCAATAAAATGAGTTGTATTGGAAAGCAAGTCCTTTGTGTTGAAATTAATTTCATAAGTAAAGTCCTGATAGACTTTAGCGGATTCAATTTTTGCATATTTCAAAATTCCGATTTTTTCCTCTTCATTTTCTTTTTTTATGCCACTTAAGTAATCATAATAACAAAGACTTAATTGCAAGTGTTCAGGATAAACGAATCCAGTTTCTTTGAAAGTGATGGTTCCTGTAATTTGTGCCATGGTTGAAAATATTAAATTAGTATTTCAAAACAAAATCTTTGTATTCTCTAAAAGAAAGAATGCTATTATAACTTCATATTTAATAAATTATTATATCAAAAATATGTGAAAAATATTATCAATTTAAAAAAGTTTTGAACAATTATTAATCATTATGAACATAACCATTTCATTTACAATAGACTGATTTACAATAAATTTTAGAAAACAATCTTTATGTTAAATTAAAGAATTAAAGTAATGTCATATTGCCTGTCTCTCAAGCGTTTTTTTACCCAGTTCACTTTCAAAATGTATTGGTCTGCGCTGCTGAGTCCGGTCGGTATGTGTCTGC
This sequence comes from uncultured Bacteroidales bacterium, assembly GCA_964511665.1. GTDB lineage: Bacteria > Bacteroidota > Bacteroidia > Bacteroidales > ML635J-15 > JAGOEF01. The sequence continues at coordinate 393 of CAZEHA010000073.1, read as the reverse complement.
AAAGCTGGGAAACCGAACTGCCCCTCACAACATAGGATAAATAGATATTCCTAAGTGTTCAGCTTGCTGCGGCAGGCTTTTTCGTGATTTCATTCTTCGTAATTGTATTGTTTCGGCTGAACACTAAGGACTATCTCTGTTGCTGAGGGTCAGTTGCGGCTTCCCTGATCGCAGCAGAACATACTCGACGAACTCATCAGATGCATTATGGAACATTTTGAAAAAATACAGCTATGTGCAAAAAAGCAGAAACAGGCAGCCGGAAAAAACCTGAACGCCTCTCAAAATCTATCATCTGCATTTGTGTGCGGGCTGTCGGGTGCGGACAAAAAATTCATGTATTCATTAACCATTAAATCTTGTATTATGGAAACTGTAGTTAAAAAGAATGGA
>CAZEHA010000072.1:0-14006 GCA_964511665.1 uncultured Bacteroidales bacterium | reverse complement strand
ACTGATAGGTCAGTGCAGGGGTGCCTCCGGTAGCCGTTACACTCATGCTGAAGGTCCCGCCTTCGCAGATGCTGCCGCCTACAGGCTGTACTGTGATGGCAGGGTCGGGGATTACTGTTACCGTTACCGATGCACTGGTGGTGGTATTGCAACCACTGGCCGTAGCACCAACAAGTACCTGATAGTAGGTGGTGGCAGCTAAAGCTGGTGTAGTATATGTGTTGCTGTTGGCTCCTACTATATTACTCCAAACTATGCCGTCGGGCGAACTCTGCCATTGATATGTCAAAGCCGGGGTGCCTCCGGTAGCCGTTACACTCATGGTGAAGGTACCGCCTTCGCAGATGCTGCCGCCTACAGGTTGCACCGTAATGGCCGGGTCGGGAACTACGTTTACTGTAATGGCAACACTCGTTTCAGTGTTGCATCCGCTCCCTGAGGCACCAACCAACACCTGATAATAGGTGGTAGAGCCAAGCGATGTTACTGTATAACTGCTATTGTTTGCTCCGACTATATCATAAAAATCGAAGCCATCGGTAGAATACTGCCACTGGTAAGTGAGTGAAGGGGTCCCACCCGTGGCTATTACACTCATTGTATAATCGCCTCCAGTACAAATACTTCCATCAAGAGGCTGTGTTGTAATTGTTGGGTCTGAAACTACAGTAATCAATGTTGCGTTGCTATTAACAGCATCACAGCCACTTCCTGAAGCACTCACAACCACCCTATAATAAGTACTAACGGCCAATGCACCCGTGGTATAACTTGTACTATTAGCTCCCACAATATTTGACCAGGCCAAACCATCCGGGGAACTCTGCCATTGATAAGTAAGCGATGGAGTTCCACCGCCAGCAACAACACTTAATGAGTAGGTTCCGCCTGCGCAAATAGTTCCTGCTACGGGTTGAGTGGTAATATAAGGATCGGGAACCACTGTTACGGTAACACTGTCGTCGGCTAGTATTTCGCATAAAGGCGAAAAATAAATATCGTCGATGGCAAAGTCGTTACCGGCGGCAATGGTATTTTGGTTTACAATACAAATATCGATAGTGGTGTTTGCGCCCGAATTCCAAGTTATGTAGAACTGGTTCCATTCGCAGGTTGTTGTTGAGGCAGTAAAAGGTGAACCCAGATTGGAACCATTAATCGAAAATTGTAAAATTGCCGGATTGGTTGCATGTGCACTGGCTAGCCAGGTTGAAAACACATACTCGGTATTGGGGTTTACCTCCACAGTCTGACACCAAATCTGTCGGTTAACCTGAGGAGCACCGTTGACAATCATCATGTTACCGGTTCCCGGGCCATGGTCGCTGCATGATGCAAAACCGGCATGATAATCATTCGGATTTGTTCCAATCATATAATTCCCTTCGGGAACCAGATTCGGGTTGTAGTTGTATTGCGATGTAAAACCGGTGTTCCCCGAACTGAAATCGCCATTTACTATAACATTACAGGCTTCGTCGGCACCCAAAAGGTAGTAGGTGGTAGTGGCTGCGGGGCTTGCCACCGGATTGGCAATATTCGGATTGCTTAAGCCAGTAGTCGGGAACCAGGTATATACCAAAGCACCCGACCCCTGCAGTTGATAAGACCCCCCAACACAAATAATGCCATCGGGACTGTCGATGCTTACCACAGGGCCGGCACAAACCTCAACATCTACGGTGACAGTATCGTTACAACCGTTGGTTGTACCAATAACTGTATAGGTTGTATTCGCATCAGGGAAAGCACCTACTGTAGCACCTGTTGTTTGGGTAAGACTTGCAGCAGGCGACCACTGGTAGGTAGTAGCACCTGACGCAGTGAGATACACGGTATCGCCTTCGCATACATACGGACTGGAAGGACTCACTGAGACCACGGGCATAGGAAGCTTGGTAACCGGAACATTGACAACCACACGATTACACGTGGGATATAGTGTGTCGTACACTACCACCGAAAAATTACCGGTAGAAGTGGCGAAATAATCTTCGCCTGTGGCAATTCTTACCCCATTACCGTCGAAATCGTCGAACCACTCTATGGTGTATGGTGGAGCTCCACCGGTAACCGTGGCATGCAGGTTTACACCTCCCTCGTCGGCACAAAAACTGGCAGGGTTGGGTGTTACCTCAACGGCGAGACTATCGAAAAAATACACCCTGAAGGTATCGCACACGTAAGTATCGGGAAAACAGGAGGAGACTGCTTCATACACATACCCGCAAAACTCGTAATCGACATATTCGGGGCATGTGGCATCGGGGCAGTAGGCCACCGGATTCATACAATCGAAGCAACTCAAGTAACCTATATAGGCTCCACCACCGGTAATATCGGTTATGGTAACATTATTATTGCGAATACCCACCAGTGCCACTTCGTTCTGGCAGGTGGGTGTACTGAATCCAATATCGGGGGTGGCACTGGGGCCGGGTACCGATGTTACCCTAAAACGGTTTAAATTTCCTCCCGGTTTGCAAAACGTGATATGATAGGTTCCCGGGCCGGTAAGGCAAATAGCCGTACCTATGTTTTCGGTTGGTCCGCAATCGATTTGATAGAACAAAGCCCCCGGAGGCAATGCACCATCGAAAATCTCGAAATTAATACCCACTGCATATTCGCTGATGCGAACTACAAACTCCACGCAATTGCTACTGGTTCCCGAGCAGCAGTTACCGGAGCGCCCCAGCCATCCCGACACCCAGGAAGTATCGGGGTTGTTGCTAAAGTCGAGATATTGTGTAGCCACACCGCTGCACACTGTTTGAGCAGACAGGGAGCCCGGCAATGGCGATATATTCATTACCGCGCCGAGCAAGCCCATGGTCACTAAAATCAATGTTCTTACGAACAGCAGTTTCGCTTTTGGCATAAACGCTACAGCAAAACTCTCTGATTTTTTCGGAATTGGATGGTATATTTTTTCCATAAGCTACGGAATTAGTCAAATTTAATCACACAAAAAACAAATAAATGCCTCTCTTTCGAAAAAACAAACAACATAACAATAGCGCAAATTCTTTTGTACCAACAGAATACGAAAGAACACACACATTTATTATAATAACTAAAGTTAAGCATAATTTTTATTTCAACAACTTTTTCATTTTTTTTTCTAATATTTATACGTTTTTTTTATCAAAAGGCTGCTTGTGCATCTTGTGTTTTGGAAAGATTTAATTAACAGCTACATAAAGTTTTAAACATTTTATCGATTCGAGTGAACAAATAAATTCATAAAACTATAATATTCATACTATTTGAAACGACCATGAGCCTGGTTTACTGCACAATTAAGTGCCTGAAAATTGAAATCCCCATTGTCTTATGAAATAGGCTTTACCGATTACTAAAAATCGATGTTTTCAAATGAACTAAGTCAGAGAACAACATTGTTTTTTTCGCACTAATGCTTAAAGACTCAATGCCTTTCTCAACAATTGTGACACCGGTATAGTAATTTTGAAAAGTAGTACATATGCTATGTAAGTAATTCGCAAAAAATGAGAGCATTTTCGTGAAACGATGTTCATTGTTCGAAAAAATGCGGAACAGAAATTACCAGGTTATGATTGGGTGTTTTTGTTAATACACGAGTTTACCTTGTCGAGACCTTCCTGGTTATCGGAAAGTATTAATAACACATCATTTGGTTCGATAACAGTGAAGCCATTAGGCGTAATATACTTATCGTTACGTTTTATCATGGCAATAATAACATTTTTGGGGATACCCAGATCAACAACCCTCTTGTTTGCAGCATAGCACCCTGGTAGGACTTCAATTTCTTTCATTGCGTTTTTAGCTATTTCAGAAATAAATTTCTCAGTTTCGGAAACGGGTTTCAAACTTTCGGGTAAAGCAACCCGAAGCCATTTTGCCACTACAGTTAAAGTGGTTCCTTGTATCAGAACCGAGGTAACCGATATAAAAAACACAAGGTTGAAAATCATCTCTGCTTTTTCTATCCCTGCCAATAATGGATATGTTGCAAACACAATTGGAACCGCGCCACGTAATCCAACCCATGAAATATAAAAACGCCGACGCAGTCGCATCTTAAAAAAGATTAAGCTGAGGAAAACGCTAACCGGCCGAGCGACCAGAATTAAAAAAACAGAAATAATCATTCCCAGACCAAACAAGGGAAAAACCTGAGTAGGGAAAACCAGTAGCCCGAGTGTCAGAAACAAAACGATTTGCATTAGCCAGGCCAAGCCATCAAACATTTTCAGGATTGTTTTCTTGTGTATTAAATCCTGATTACCCAAATACACAGCGCAAATGTAAATTGCAAGAAAACCATTTCCACCAACAAAATCGGTAGCCGAAAATGTGATAAACATTAAAGCAATTACTAGCACCGGATACAATCCCTCGAAGCCAAGTTTTATTTTATTAATAATTAGCTTACTAATTTTCCCAAAGGCAATACCTGCAATTGCCCCAAACGCCATTTGCTGCAAGAACAGCGGAATGATTGAAACAACATTTTGGTCTTGATGAACAACTAAAGTTAAAAATGCAATGGTTAACACATAGGCCATTGGATCGTTACTTCCACTTTCAAGCTCTAAAATCGGCCGAAGATGGGGTTTTAAAGCAAGGCTTTTCGATCGAAGTATCGAAAAAACAGCAGCCGCATCGGTTGATGAAACAATTGAGCCAAGCAGCATACTTTCATAAATGCTAAAATCGGTAATGAAATAAACGAACATACCAAGCGATAGAGCTGTTAATAATACGCCCAGAGTTGACAACGCGATTCCTTGCTTTAATATGGGTTTTACCGCCTTCCAATTGGTATCGAGGCCACCCGAAAACAAAATAAAGTTAAGAGAAATAACGCCAATAAACTGGGCTACCCTAGGGTCGTTAAAGTTAATTCCTCCAACTCCGTCGGAGCCTGCCAACATTCCTATTGCCAAGAAAAGTATTAATGTTGGAACTCCAAATTTGTATGAAGTTTTACCCACAATTATACTCACGAACAATAACAAAGAACCCACCAATAGAATGTTCTCAATTGTCAAATTCATCAATCATCTCATTTTTTAACACAAATATAATTTTTTATGCCACAAATTAAGTTATTCGATTCAATTTTTATTTGGTAAAAATATCCAAGGTAATCTACAATCGAGAAACATAAGCGATTATAACAAACATAACAACAAGTGCATCAACAGAATAATTTCACAAAGTACATTTTCGTACTCGCTATTTTGCACAAAGAAAAATACGGTTACATAGACTCGCCAATCAGGTATGCGACAGTTTTTGCAATATTGAAACAAATAATCTCAGTTCTCCAAAGAAGTCATAATCTCAATGGCTTCTTGGCGACTGTTGCCACAAATAATCGGGTCGAAATTGAAATTGCGGCACACCTTTGGACGCTCGGGCGAGTCGATTAGGTTGCACAATAAATCGTTGCTGAGATGTATGCACCTAAGCCCTGCAGGCTTTCCTTGCGGCATACCCGGGATTGGCGTTGAAATTGAAATGGCAATGCAACAAGCTGCGCAGCCGGGGCGACAGTTGTGTGCAGATTTTAAAGGCATGGCGATATAAAACTCATGGGAAACATCAGGTGCAAAACTAATTGATTTAATTTTTGCAACAAATCGAGTCGGTACTTTCTACCAATGTTTAATTTGATTTTGTAAGCATGTTTAACTATTTTCGCATCAATTAATAATTTAAAATAAAAAGAAATGAGTACATCAGTTATTGTTATTATTGCAGTTGCTTCTTTTTTGCTTCTGATGAGTATAATTATCTACAACAAATTAGTGAGACTGCGTAACGAATCGGAAAATGCATTTGCCAGTATCGATGCTATGTCGAAAAAGCGTTACGATCTCATTCCCAATCTGGTTGCCAGTGTGCAAAAATACATGGAGCACGAAAGCGGCACATTGAAAGACATTACCGAAATGAGAAGCAGAGCCGCATCGGGAACACTAAGCGACGACGAAAAGGTGAGCCTCGACAATAAGATTTCGAAGGCAATGGGAGGCATTATGATTGCCGTTGAAAACTACCCCGAGCTGAAGGCCAGCGACAACTTCGTGCAACTGCAACGCAGTCTCAACGAAGTGGAGGAGCAACTCAGTGCATCGCGTCGCGCATACAACTCGGCTGTAACCAATTACAACAATTCCGTACAAATGTTCCCATCGAATATTTTTGCCGGATTGTTCGGATTCAGGCAGAAACAACTCTTCGAAATTTCGGAAGCAGAACGACAAAACGTGAATGTGAAAAGTTTATTTAATTAATCGACCTGCATTCAATGAAAACACTTTCGGAATTTGAAATTTTTTATCGAAACGAACTGAATGCTGTTCTTATCGATCTTGATGCAAGACGCAGAAGAATGGTTAAACGTACTTTTTTAATAATTACACTCATGTGCTTATTTGTGCCATTTTCGTATATCATTGTACAAATACTTGGCGAAGGATTTGAAGATGAAACCCGAATTTATGCTTTTCTAATTTTGTCATTCATCGGATTATCAGCCGGGCTAATCATCATGACCAAATGGGCACGCGACAAAACTTTTTACTCCGACTTCAAGAAAGAAATCATCGAAAGAATTGTAAAATTTGTCAGCCCCGAGCTGAATTACGATGGAAAAAGCTATGTAAACTACGATTCATTCAGAAACTCGAGAATTTTCATGAAATCTGCCGACAGATATCGTGGCGACGATCTGGTGCATGGTATGCTAGACAAAACTAAAATTTGGTTTTCGGAAATCAAGGCTGAATACGAAACCACCTCTACCGATTCCGATGGAAAAACAAGTAAAAAGTGGCATACTATCTTCAAAGGCTTGTTTTTTGTTGCCGATTTCAATAAGCATTTCAACACATCAACCGTTGTGTTGCCCAATAGACTGGGGAAAGGGCCACTTGCCAATTTTTTCAATAAAATCAATTTAACCCGCAAAGAAAAGCACATCAGTCTCGAAGACCCCGATTTTAACAAGCAGTTTGTGGTGTACAGCATGGATCAGGTAGAAGCACGATACATATTATCGCCTGCGCTGATGCAGCGATTGACATCATTCAAACAAAAGCATAAACCACCCATGTATATTTCGTTTGTAAACTCGCTGTTATACGTTGCCATTGCATACAAACGCGATTTGTTTGAACCGCGCTACCTTTCTAAAATTGCCGATTACCAAAAAATAAAACAGTATTTCGAAGACATACACCTTGCTGTAAGCATTGTTGAAGAACTGAACCTGAATAACAGAATCTGGACAAAAGAATAATACCTGCAATGGTCAATTATAACAAGTAGAAATTCATGCCTGAGTGAAGGTATATTCATTGATTTGCATTTGATGAAAGTGTTTTATTTTAAATTACTACATTTGCTGAGAATAAAACAACAGAAAAACTCTTGCATAAGTAGTTAGAGTTTTTACCAATGCGACAATACGCGCCACAAAACTGATATCAAAGCAATGCGATGACAACAAAAAAAAAGAGAATAGTTTTTATCATCAATCCGGTATCGGGAGTACGCAGTAAAAATCGGTTAAAAAAGATTATTCACAGAAAACTCGACCCAACACAGTTCGATTATAGAATTGTTTACACCGAATACCCGCATCATGCAACTGAGATTGCTCAAAACGAAGCAAATGCCGGAACCGATGTAGTTGTTGCCGTAGGCGGAGATGGGTCAGCCAACGATGTAGCCTCGGGGCTGGTAAACACCAACACCGTTATGGGATTAATACCGGTAGGGTCGGGTAACGGACTGGCTCATCATCTCAGAATCCCACTATCGTTTACCCGTTCTGTTGAGATCATAAACCGCTTTCACACTAAACGCATCGACACAGCCACGCTGAATGGGAAACTGTTTGTAAGCATAGCCGGTGTAGGCTTCGATGCCTTAGTAGCCGAACAATTCGACGGGCGAAAAATACGAGGCTTCCTCCCCTACTTACTGATAATTATAAAAAACTTCTTTAGCTATAAACCCAAAAACTATCGTATTTTTCTCGAAAACAAAACGCTGGAGTGCAAGGCTTTTTTAATCAGCTTTGCCAATTCCGACCAATTTGGCTTTAACGCAAGCATTGCTCCTGATGCACGCATATACGACGGCTATCTGGAATTGTGCATCTTATATCCCGTACCCATTTACAAAGCACCGCGCATGGCCAACAAGTTATTCCTAAAAAACATCAACAGAAGTAAATATGTTGAGATTTATAAGTTTAAAAAAGCGCGCATCGAAACCGATGTTCCTGTAGCATGTCAGATAGATGGCGACCCAGCAGAAAGGATTCAGATTGCAGAAATTGACGTATTGCCAAAATCGCTGAGCATTATTGCACCATACAAAAAGAGAAAAGCCCAAACCTACCTTCGCTTTTGGCGCAAGGAATTGAAAATGCAACAGCCAATTACATCAATGCTTCATGAGTAGCAGCACACGCTATATAGAGAATGAGCTACACTATAGCGAAGTGTTGAGCAAAATTTCGCTTGTTAAGCGAACATTGTGGATTGGGACCGCCGACATTAAAGACCTGTACATAAAAAAAGGGACGAAAACAGTTCCGCTTCTCAAAGAAATTGCAACGCTCATTAAAAAGGGCATTATGGTAAGGCTAGCATTGCAGCAAATGCAAGCGAAAACCATTTTGTATAGACAGAATTGACAAATAAACCATTTTCGATTAATATGCTTTACAAAGGCATGCCCCCTGCATAACACAGATTTTGTTAATAAAAATCACATTATTCAGGTGAAATAAATTTTGCATTTCTCTATCAATCGTGTACTTTTATAGAGTTTTTCAAAATAATTCGATCTTATGAAAAAAATACTCATTCTCGGCATCGTTTTTACAGTCTTATTTAGTTTCAAAACATATTCACAGCAATGGCTGCAGAATATGCCGCAACACAAATCGGTGCCCGAATACACCCTAAACGATTACAAGCAGGCTTTCGACTCGTATTGGGCTCCGTTTAATGTTGAAAATGCTTATTACTACGAAAATGGCGTAAAGAAAAAAGCCGGAGGCTGGAAACAATTTCTTCGCTGGCACTACTACATGGAAAGTCAGATAGATCCTTCAACCGGATTGTTGCCTACAACCTCGGCCGAAGAGCAGTTTAACATGTTTTTTGAGTCGGGTCAGGCTCCCAAATCGAGCAACGGGAACTGGATTAGTATGGGGCCGAATCTGTCGGATGGCGGTTATGCCGGCATTGGAAGGATTAATTGTGTGGCTTTTCATCCATCAAATAACAATATATGGTGGGTAGGTGCTCCGGCGGGTGGCCTTTGGCTCACTCAAAACAACGGCTCGTCGTGGACATGCCTCACTGATCAGAACGAAGTAATGGGCGTTAGCGATATTGTAATTCCTTCGGACTATGCCACATCGCAAACCATTTATATTGGCACCGGCGACCGCAGCGCATGGGATAATCGCAGCCACGGCGTACTGAAATCGACAGATGGTGGCAGTACATGGAATACTACGGGACTATCGTTTACCCCTGCAAGTTATAGTATGGTCAATCGTTTGTTGCTCGACCCGAACAACAATAATATAATTATAGCTGCTACCACATCCGGCATCTACAAAACTACCAACAGCGGGGCCACTTGGACACTGCTGGCTTCCTACAATTTTATCGACATGGAGTATAAACCAGGGAATTATAGTACTTTATACGGCTCAACAAAAAATGGAGAAATCTATGTATCCACTAACGGCGGGTCCACTTGGACACAAGCAATCAGCGTTTCGGGAGGCTACCGAACCGAATTGGCCGTGTCGCCGGCACAAACCGGATATGTATATGCAGTAATGGCCAACGACGAAAACGGCTTATACGGTGTGTATCGGTCTACCAACAGCGGAGCAAGTTATTCTCAGGTTTTTTCGGGGTCAAGCAAAAACTTGCTGGGTTGGGACTCTTCGGGTGACGACACAGGCGGTCAGGGTTGGTACGACTTGTGCATCGCTGTGTCACCCACCAATGCCAACACCGTACTGGTTGGTGGTGTAAATACATGGAGAAGTACCAATGGAGGGACTTCATGGAGCATCATCAACCACTGGTGGGGCGACGGAGTACAGGCTGTGCACGCCGACAAACACATGTTAAGCTACCGAAGCAATGGCGATTTGTTTGAATGTAACGACGGAGGCATTTATATTTCGACCAACAATGGAACAAGCTGGACCGATAAAACTAATGGAATTGTGACCAGCCAAATGTATAAACTTGGTTGTTCTGCCACCGACCAGAACGTGGTGATAACCGGCCTGCAAGACAATGGCACCAAGGTTCTTTATTATGGCACATGGTACGACGTAAAAGGCGGCGATGGCATGGAATGCCTCATCGATTATACCGATGTAAATATTCAATATGGCACTTACGTAAACGGGCAAATCGACAGAACCACCGACCTGTGGAGCAATACTACCGACATATCGCCCAATGGCGACCCCGATGGCGCATGGGTAACACCCTATATAATAGATCCGGCAAATCCCCAAATACTATATATCGGATATTCTAATCTTTATAAAACTACAAACAGGGGCAACACCTGGACGCAAATATCCAATGTAAACTCCTCCGAAAAAATACGGTCGATAGCCATTGCTCCATCCAATACTCAAGTATTGTATATGGCTGATAATACCCACATCTGGAAAACAACCAATGGGGGAAGTTCATGGTCGAATATTACCGGCAGTTTGCCGGTATCTACAGCCTATATTCGCTACATTACCGTTAAAAACAACGACCCCAGCACGGTGTGGGTTACCATGAGCGGCTACAATACCCCCGGTGTTTACCAAACCACCAATGGCGGAACAAGCTGGACCAATATTTCGGCCGGACTGCCGACCATACCCGTGAATTGCGTAGTACAAAACAAACTGAACACAACACAAACCGAACTATTCTGCGGCACCGATTATGGTGTTTTCTGCAAACTGGGAAGTGGTAGCTGGTTTTTGTTCAACAATGGTCTTCCCAATGTAAAAATCGGAGAACTCGAAATATGGTACGGAGCCACGTCAGCAACCAGCAAACTGCGTGCAGCTACCTATGGCAGAGGCCTGTGGCAAAGCGATTTATATTCGCAGGAAGTAATGACATATCAGTCGTCGACCACCACCCAAACTATTACTACCGATGTAGCTCCCAACTCAGTGAACCAACAAATTATTGGAATAGAAATAGTTATGAATGGCGATATTACTCCCCTTTCGGTAACTTCGTTCAGCTTTAACACAAACGGTTCAACAAACCCAACCGGCGATATCAGCAATGCAAAATTGTATTACACCGGATCGTTGGGATATTTTGAGGCAGTTAACCAATTTGGATCTACCACTAACAATCCAAATGGTAATTTCAACATTACAGGCACCCAAGCCTTAATAAACGGCACCAACTATTTCTGGTTGTGTTACGATATTGCGGCAGAAGCTGGTCTTGGCAATTATGTTGATGCACAGTGTACTTCTATTACTATTGGAACACCAAAAACTCCATCGGTAACCAATCCTGACGGCAATCGAAAAATTGCCATTGTGTATTGCGACGCCGGTTCTCCCGATACCAATTTCGAATATATTTCGAATATAAGCTATGGCACTGTAAACAACACTTCGCTGCGAGGAACAGGGGGGTATCAGAATTTCAGCGATCTTTCGTCGGCCTATACTGCCGGGGCCAGCCTCGATTTTTCGGTAGGTGTTTACGACCCGTACGATTCCGATAAAGTAATTATTTGGGTCGACTGGAACAACAACGGCGATTTCACCGATGCCGGTGAAAAAGTGTACGAATCGTCGGGAACAGGTTTCACTCAGCCACATTCGGGCAGTTTTACTATTCCTACTATGCAAGCGGTAGGTATGTATCGAATGCGTGTGCGACTTGTTGATGCTGCCAATGGACCTAACTTAACGCCCTGCGGCAATTCAAGCTACGGCGAAGTGGAAGACTATAGCATAGAAATTTTCGATAACACACCCGTTACCGATTGCCCTGCAGGCAGCATATATTCTCAACCGATACTTAACCCCTCGCAGGCATCGGCATCTGATATCCCCACGGGGTACATTGCTGCAACCAGCTTCGAAGCAACAGGTTATGCCATTGAATCGGTAAACATCTGGATGCTTTCGATGACTCACGATGGCAGCAATTGGCAGAATTGTTCCGAAAACCCCATGCATGTTGCCGTGCAGTTTTACGAAAACAATGCCGGAGAACCGGGTAGTTTAATGCATAGCTTTACCGATATCACCAGTGTTATGGCACCTGCCTACATCGACTTATTTGGTTTATATACTGTATATTTCATGAGCATAGAATTACCCACAAGTGTTATCATGAACAATGGATACGTGTCGGTGCAGGGGCTCGAAGCAGCGGGATCTGACTGCTGGCTGATGTGGATAAATGCCCCCGAAGGCAGTGGACTCGGAAAACAATTCAATGGCTCGGAATGGGTTACAAGTGATGCCCCTTTCACACTCTGCCTCACCGGTGTTGAAGTATTACCGGCTCCCGAAGTGGGTACTGCCGGCTCCAACAGCCCAATCTGCAGCGGATTACAAGCAATTCTGAACCTTGACACGTACACCGGAAACATTCAATGGCAGCAATCGGCCGATGGAACATCGGGGTGGGCAGATGTGAGTGAAGGAACAGGCGCCACTACCGACTCGTATCTGTCGGGTTATCTTACAACAACTAGCTACTTCAGAGCCGCTGTATCGCAAAGCGGCTACGAAACCATTTACAGCAATGTGGTTCAGGTTGTGGTAAACCCACTTCCTGCTGCTGCCGGAGTAATTTCGGGCAACAACATGATTTGCAAAGGTCAAAGCATCGAAACCTATACAGTTCCCGAAATAGAACATGCCACCGGCTATGCATGGACTTATCCAACAGGAGCAAGCGGTAGCAGCACTTCAAATTCCATAACCATTACTTTTTCGGCTTCGGCGCTTTCGGGCAATGTAAGTGTTAGCGGACAGAACAGCTGTGGCTACGGCACTATGTCGTCGAAAGCAATTACGGCAAACAACCTGCCCACAGTGAATTTGGGCAGCGACATTGAGCAATGCGGAGGCAGCGTTACCCTTGATGCAGGGGCCGGCATGAGCAGCTACACATGGAACGGCACCGCAGGAACACGATATTACACCGTAAACGAGTCGGGAAATTACACTGTGGTGGTTACCAATGCTGCCGGCTGTTCGGCAAGCGATAATATTACTGTTACCATTAATCCTGTTCCTGTGGTTGACCTTGGTGATGATTTAGAACAATGCGGCGGTTCGCTTACCCTAGATGCAGGGGCCGGATTTGCTTCGTACACATGGAATGGCACTGCAGGCACACAATTCCACACCGTTTCGGCATCGGGCAATTACGAGGTGGTGGTAGAAAACAGTTTTGGATGCACTGCCGGTGATGCTGTTGATGTAAGTATTTTCGAAATACCTGTTGTGAATCTCGGCGACGACATCGTGCAATGCGGAGGCAGCGTTGCCCTTGATGCAGGGTCCGGATTTACTTCATACACATGGAATGGCGTTGTGGGCACACGATATAAAACAATAAGCTCCTCGGGGAACTACACCGTGGTGGTTCAAAACTCGTTTGGATGCACCGCCAGCGATGCAATCACTGTTAGCATTTACCCGATTCCTACTGTTTCGTTAATCATGACTCAAGAATCGTATAATGGAGCAAGCGATGGTTCTGCTACGGCAATTGCCTCCGGAGGCATTCCCCCATATCAATATTTGTGGAGCAACGATGGTGTGGGTGAAACAATTACAGCGTTAACAAGTGGTGAGTATTGTGTTCAGGTTAATGATGCCAATGCGTGCTCGGTTTCCTGCTGCATCACAGTAACCATTGCAGGGCAATCAAATCCACCAACAGCCCAGTTTTCGG
>CAZEHA010000071.1:0-14197 GCA_964511665.1 uncultured Bacteroidales bacterium | reverse complement strand
CCCGATTCGGTTTTTTGTTGTTTGCTTTCGCTTAAAATTCGTTTACTGGCGTTTGTTGTCGGCTAAGGGTGGCGTAATCAACAGAATGACAATGGAATAACTGTTTCGGCAATTTGTGATAAATTATTTAATTAGCTTACCTGAGCAAACGCTGCCTGATTTCGAAATAAGCTTATAAAAATACATTCCCTGCGACAATGATGCTGTATTTACACTTGTATTGCTATGGCATATTGCCTGTTGCAACAAAGCTTTTCCCGACACATCGAATAACATCATTTGCGCAGGTAAATCTGCCGCATCAATTTCGATTTTGATAAATTCAGTGCAAGGGTTGGGATAAATTGAAACATTCTTGGCGTAGGTTTCGATTTCGGTGTTTACTGTGCACCCATCATACAGCGGATTGTCGTAAACAATACCTATAGGGTCTTTATATACACACAAAACAACGCTATATGTTTCGGCTTCACCAAGCAGGTTTCTATTGGGATAGAACATGCTTTCTTCGGGTCCCAGCCCAAAAATCCAACGGGTTGAATACCCGCTTTCTGATGTCAGGTTCCACGATTTTCGCATCCCCGTAAGGCTTTCTACATAGTTGGTATCGGTAAGCGTGGCAAACACCGGTGTAAATTGGTTGTTGTCGGAGTTAAAGGCGTAAAATGTTCCCGTATCGCCCGGAGCCATACTGAAATCGAATAGTAAGTACTCGGTTGGGTCGTTATGCAACTTGGCCAAACAATGATAATTTGCATCGACCCGGGCAAAAAGAAAGTTTTGGTTTGATGAGGTAAACGGCGTATAGTTCATGCCTGTCTCGTAATTATAATTCAGATATTGCCAACCTAAATATCGGGTTGTAATGGGTGAGTGGTCAGCATTGAAAACACCAACATTCCAGTACATATAAAATAGGCACAGAAATCTAATATTGGGTGATTCATCCCCATAATAACATAAGGGATAAGCGGCATTATGGTATATTTCTACTCCGTTCAGCCAGCTACACAATAGCTCGTAATATGAGCCGGTATAACCGGATAATGTCCAGTTTGCACTTACTGGTCCTTCTAATGAACCTATACCCTGAATCCATTTCGCTTCAGGATCTGTTTCATATTGGTCGTGCGACAGACCCCAAACCTTTCGTGGTGTTCCAAGATAATTTTGAACTCCGGTATAAATAACATAACCTGATACATATTCAAAGCTCCCATAGTATTTGTAAAAAGCGAAAAATGAAAAAGGATCGCCTTCTTGCAATCTATAGTCGAAAATTATTCTTTCAACGCCCTGCCGGTTTCTGTAAAACAGCACACTGTCTTCGTCAACCCGTACAAATAGAACAACACTATCGTGTTCTGATTCTTCAAAAGGCAAATCGCTTAATTTGAGAATGTGATAATGAATATCATCAATCACCGTGTCGCCCTCCAGTTTTTGGTAGTAGCTTGCCTCTGGAAGACCTGTCAAACCCGAAAGTTGCGCTGAACACCATGTTGTATTCTCTTCGGCAAACAGGTTGATATTGTCGGTTTGTGCTTGCAAACAAAAAATTGATGCGGAGAAACACAACGCGCATAATATAGTCGCCCTAATAATTCTCATTTTGTGGTATTTATTATGTTTTATCGACCAATTGCAAATATAACACAATTAATAGTTCAATTGAAATAAAAAACGTAGAGACGCGATTCATCGCGTCTAAAAAAACGCGAAAACAAATAATAACGATTCATCGCGTCTAAAAAAACGAAACCAGATAATGATGTGGGCGTTAGAGAAGCGATTCATCGCGTCTCTACACCAATACATCCATTTTCATGAACCGCCTGATGCCAACCCAGATGAACAATGCGCTTAATGCAATACAAACCATGCAATATTTCAGGTCGAGGCTTACGTATTTGAGAATATCGGAGCCTTTGAACCAGTCGAAGGGCGAAATGTACTTTAAGAAACTGATGTCGCCATTCATCGAAATGATAACCTGAAGCAGATACATGCCCACTACCACTCCGATAGAAACAAGCGATGCCGATTTCGACTGTGCCGTAAGCGACGAAATAAAAAATGCCAGTGCTCCAAAAAACAGCGCCCCCATTAGCCATGCCAGCGATATCAGCGCAATGGCAGTTTGGCTGTAGTCTTGGTCGATAAAAGCCGTAAAGGCAATCAAGCTGCCAACAAATATTATCAGTACCGATGTAAGTACATACAGGCTGACTACCAGTAGTTTGGTGATAATTATCCGGCTGCGTTTTGCCGGTAGCGAAAACAGGTATTCGGCAGTTTTATCGCTGAATTCTTTCGATACCACTGCGGCAAAGGCTCCGGCCACATAAATGGCCAGAAACAGATATACATACGAAAAAGCGATGGCATAAAAGCTTGAAGCATTGCTGTAGTCGAGGCCTTTCATTCCAATGGCATTTTGCAGTTCTTTCGGCATTTTCATGTCGAGAATTTGTTGTATGTCGGTGCCAAAAGTGGGTGCCATCGAAATAATATACACCACCAGAAAGGCAGATATCAGGGTGGTAACTGCAAAAGCCCTGAAATTGCACTTGAGCTCTCTTTTAAATAACATGATGTGTAGTTTTTAGTTGAAATAATGCATAAAAACATTCTCTAATTCGGGCTCTTCGATGTGTATTGAGTGCACATTCATACTGCTCAATACAGCAATAAGCCGGTTCATGTCGCCCGAATACATAAAATGACACTGCCTGCCCTGCATTTCGAGACCGGCAACACCTTCGATATTTTCAATTTTTTCGATGTTTTCGGCTTCAATGCGCACCTGGCGGTAGCCAATGTCGGTGAAATCGGCCGCAACACTTTCTTTAATCAGTTGCCCATGTTTTATTAGCCCTATGCGGTCGCAGAAACGCTGTACCTCGTGCAGCACATGCGACGAAAAAAATATGCTTACCCCTTTCTTTTTTTCTTCGAGCAGCAGGTCATACAAATTTCGTCTGATAACCGGGTCGAGGCCGTTTGAGGGCTCGTCGAGAATGAGCAGGCGTGGCGAATGCAGTAAAGCGCAGGCCACCGAAACCTTTTTTCGATTGCCGTACGACAACTGCCCGAAACGCTTGTGGGTGTCGATGTCGAGTAGCGATACAAGCATTTTTATTCGTTCGGTTGCCCGAATGCCATGGAAGCTTTCGGTAAAGCGAAACAAGTCGGCCACCTTCATGTTACTGTACATAAACGTGTCGGAAGCAACATAGCCCGTTTGCTTTTTAATTTCGATATCCTCACGGGCAGGGTCGTAACCCAGCACCGAGATGCGACCGGTATCGTACGAAATAAAATTCAGCAACATGCGTATGGTGGTCGATTTGCCGGCTCCGTTCGGACCAATAAAACCGTAGATTTCGCCTTGATTTAGCTTTAGATTCAGATTGGAAACAGCTTGCACATTTCCATAAGATTTAGAAACATTTTCGATAGTAATTACACTCATGGTATGATGAAAATTTTAGCAATGTTAGTGATTAAATACTAAATACAAAAACGATTTTCAGTTTTCGTTCACATCTGCACTAAGCCTTTTGTAATGGATGAGGTTTAAAAAAAACGTTTATTTTTGTTGCAAAATACTATTCACGCCGCTGTTTGCCAATGAAGACTCAATCGATATTATTATTTGTTGTAATTATTGCAACTGCATTGTTGTATGTTCCTTCGCTTAAAAACGACTTCAACAATTGGAACGACAGTACCTATATCACTTCAAACAGCAATATTGAACTAAAAGGCGAAAATATAAAACAATCGTTTTTACAAGGTGAATACTACGGAGAATACGCTCCACTAACTGCCTTGTCGTATTCCTTTATTCACAAGCACTTTGGCGGAAGTGCAAAACCGCATATTGTTTTTAACCTGATGGTTCATTTGTGTAACACATTGTTGCTGTTCGTATTTCTTTCTTTATTGATTAAAAACCCTTGGGTAGCGCTTTTTACCACAGTGTTATTTGCGTTACATCCGATACAGGCAGGCTCTGTTGCGTGTGTTTCGGGAAGAAGCAATATGTTGTATGTATTGTTCATGTTGCTAAGTCTTATTTTATATCTCCGCTGGTGGAACAGTTCTCACAAGAAATGGCTTTCATATTCGGCATCGCTGCTATTTGCTCTGCTTGCCGGTATTTCGGGGGCTCAGGCATTGGCTTTGCCCGTAATAATTCTGTTAATATCGGCCTATGGAAATACCCCCATAAAAAACAAAAGATTTTTGTATTCACTAATGCCGTTTATTGTTATTGCCCTATTGCTGAGTGTGCAAGTAATTGCAAACTATCAGTTTCAATCGGGGTATTTTATCGACGGCATCTATATTACCTCTGAGCTGCCTCTGTATTTGGTATTTGTGTTTAAACTATACGGTATTGTAGAATCTTTGTGGTTGTTGATAATACCGGGCAATCATTCGGTTGTAAGCCCTTATCCTGATTTTATGGGCAGCTACCACA
The DNA here is from genome assembly GCA_964511665.1 of uncultured Bacteroidales bacterium. Taxonomy (GTDB): domain Bacteria; phylum Bacteroidota; class Bacteroidia; order Bacteroidales; family ML635J-15; genus JAGOEF01. The sequence continues at coordinate 9,708 of CAZEHA010000071.1, read as the reverse complement.
TTACCATTTACATGTATTTGTATATTGGCTTGTTTGCCGGATTGCTTTTTCTCTTTTTCAGATATGCGCTAAAAAACAAACTTCTGGTATTTGGCTTTACCTTATATGCAGTAAGCATAATTAGCTCGATTCTTTTCAAACCCGGCGGTTATGGACTTTTACATACGGAATTGGTGTATTTTGCCGCCGCTGGAGGGTTCATTTTGATTTCGTTGCTAATTACAACGGCATTGAAACACAAAATATTGAAACCCGTTGTTATCGTTCTTTTTTCGGTATATCTTATTGTGAGTTGTGCATTTACTTTTAAACAAACCCAGATATATAAGAACTCCTTCTGGATGTGGAATGATGTTACGAAAAACCACCCGGGCTTTTATCTGGCTTACGAAAGAAGAGCAAATTACTATCTTAGCGAAGGCAATCACACACTGGCAATTGAAGATTATAAAACAGCCATTAAACTAAATCCCGGCATGGATATGCTTCGTATTAATCTGGCAAATGCATATAATATAGCCGGTGAATACCATCAGGCTGTAAGCCTATTTAGCGAAATGATTCATAACAATCCAAGTGTTGAAGCCTATTTTAACAGAGCGAACTCGTATTTGTTTTTGCAGGAATACGACAAGGCCATCGACGACCTAAACCAAGCAATAAGAATGAAGCCCGACTATAGTGAGGCATACAACGACAGGGGTGTGGCTCACGAGAAAAAGGGTCTTATGGATAATGCCCTCGAAGACTATCTGAAAGCATTTGCAATTGACAATAAAAATTATCTTGCATGTTTCAACTGTGCCAAGTTGTATGGAAACACAGGCGAATACGCTACTTCGCTTGACTATATCAACAAAACCATAAAATTAAACGACAAGTATGCACCTGCCTACAATGTTAGAGGGATTCTTCTTGCACATTTAGAAAAAACCGACGAAGCTTTCGAAGATTTCAGCAAAGCCATCGAAATAGACTCTAATTTTGCGGAAGCATACAACAATCGTGGATCGGTGTATTACAACAAAGGTCAAATGGATAAGGCCATTGCCGACTACACCAAAGCGGCCGAAATAGCACCCGGATTTGCAGAAGCCTTCAACAACCGTGGTGCAGCATATATTGCTGTTGGAGAAACAGAAAAAGCCTGCTCCGACTTTACTATTGCAGCCCAAATAGGGCATTACGATGCAAAAGAGAACCTCACCAAGTTCTGTTCCGAATAAGCCCACAAACAGCAAGCGTGGACGCTTGCTGCATTGTGGGCGGACTTCGAGCGGTGCACCGAGTGAAATCGAGGTGTGCTCAGCTCTGCTGAGTGTATCGAGAAGTCCGTAGTGTAACGCTTCTCTGAAACATTGTCATTCATCGGGCACCTCGGTACTATTCGCTCTTGGGAGCGAATCACTCGGTGTCCGTAGACGATCGGGCACCTCGATACATCGCTCGGTTTCAGTAGAGGGCTTCAATAACTATAAAAATGCATTGAATGAGAGGTTCTTGTCCGTACGATATTAACATCAGAATTTATTTTGTCGATTTCCTGAGCATATAATCCGGCGAGGTATTAAGATGCTCCATGCCCCGTGCCGGTGACTCGGAGCTGTAGATCGGTTCACCAAATCGCTATTATCTTTCATCTATCATCTTTCATCTCCCCGAAAAATAGTAAATTCGCCCAAAATTTCATTCTATGTATCGCACACACAATTGCGGAGAACTCCGCATCGAACACAAGGGAACAGCGGTAAGTCTCTGCGGCTGGGTGCAGCGCAAACGCGACAAAGGCGGCATGATATGGATAGACCTGCGCGACCGCTATGGCATTACCCAACTCGTTTTCGAACAAGGCGTAACAGCCGAGGAAATCCTGAATAAAGTTCACGAAACCGGTCGCGAATTTGTAATCGGCATACAGGGCGAAGTTATTGTTCGCCATGCCGCTAACCCCAACCTGCCCACCGGCGATATCGAAATACGTGTGGAACACTACGAAATTCTTAACCAATCGGCCACCCCGCCATTCACCATCGAAGAAAAAACCGACGGTGGCGACGACCTGCGAATGAAATACCGCTACCTCGACATCCGCCGCAATTCGGTAAAAGACAACCTGCTTCTCCGGCATAAGATGGCACAGGTAACCCGTAAATACCTCGATAGCCTGGGCTTTATCGAAGTAGAAACGCCTTACCTCATAAAATCAACTCCCGAAGGTGCCCGCGACTTTGTGGTTCCCTCGCGCATGAACCCCAACCAGTTCTACGCCCTGCCACAGTCGCCGCAAACATTTAAGCAGCTGCTCATGGTGGCCGGTATGGATAAATACTTCCAGATTGTGCGCTGCTTCCGCGACGAAGACCTGCGTGCCGACCGTCAGCCCGAGTTCACCCAAATCGACTGCGAAATGTCGTTTGTGGAACAAGAAGATATATTGCAAACATTCGAAGGATTGGTGAAATACCTGTTTAGCGAAGTAAAGGGGCTTGAGATTAGCGGGGACTTCTTGCGTATGCCCTACAGCGAAGCCATGGAAAAATACGGCTGCGATAAACCCGACATTCGTTTCGGAATGTGTATTTCTGAAATGAGCGCAATGGTAAAAGGCAAAGGCTTTGGCGTATTCGACGATGCAGTTTATGTGGGTGGCATTTGCGCCAAAGGCTGTGCGGTTTACACACGCAAGCAGTTAGACGAACTTACCGAATGGGTGAAACGTCCACAAATCGGTATGAAAGGCCTCATCTATTGCCGCGTAAACAAAGATGGTACGTTACGTTCGTCAGTTGACAAATTCTACAGCGAAGACGACCTGAAACAATGGGCCACGCTGCTTGATGCACAGGCCGGCGACCTCATTCTCGTGCTGGCCGGCGACCACGAAAAAACCCTGAAAGCCCTCGGTGAACTGCGTCTCGAAATGGGTAACCGCATGGAACTGCGCAACCCGCAGGAATTTGCCCCGCTGTGGGTAGTCGATTTCCCGTTGCTCGAATGGGACTACGAAACGCAGCGCTATTATGCCAAACATCACCCGTTTACCTCACCCAAACCCGAAGATATTTCGATGCTCGAAACCGACGCCGGCAGTATGCGTGCCAATGCTTACGACATGGTAATCAATGGAGTGGAAGTTGGAGGTGGCTCAATCCGCATTTTCGACCGCGAACTACAACAGAAAATGTTTTCGCTGTTAGGATTTACCGATAAAGAAGCCGAGCATCAGTTCGGGTTTCTGCTCAATGCGTTCCGTTACGGCGCTCCACCCCACGGTGGAATTGCCTTTGGCTTCGACCGCTTGTGTTCGTTGTTTGGCGGCTCCGAGTCGATACGCGACTATATTGCCTTCCCCAAAAACAACTCGGGCCGCGATGTAATGATCGACAGTCCGTCGGAAATATCAACGGCACAATTAGACGAACTCTTTATTGGTTTAAAACCAATTCCCGAAAAATAGCAGGGTTGTTTTCGATATTGCTATTGCAGCACTTCAACAGCGCGTTCAATCCGCCTGATAGTTTCGTCGCGCCCCAGCACTTCAACAATATCGAACAGATGAGGCCCCTTGCCGGCACCCACCAATGCCAGGCGTAATGGATTGGCAATTTTACCAAAACCCATTTCGTTTTGCTCAATATATAGCTTCACTGCATTTTCGCAGGCGGTGGCGGTAAACGCTTGCAACTCACCGAAAAGTTTTATAATATCGTTCAAATACGTTGCCGTTTCGGGTTTCCATTGTTTTTTTACGAATGCCTCGTCGTAGCTTTGCGGCGGCATAAAGAAGAAAGCGGTTTCGTCCCACATTTCGTGTACAAAACTCAGGCGTTCTTTTACCATGCCGCAAACACGCAGCACGAGTTGCCGGTTGGCATCAATACCATGGCTTTTCAGTATGGGTTCGAACAATGTAGCTATCTCGTTGTCGGTTTTTCTGATAAGGTACTGGTGATTAAACCACTTCGATTTATCGGGGTCGAAACGGCTGCCACTTTTACCCACTTTTTCGAGGTCGAATTTTTCGATCATCTCGTTGAGGCTTAGAATTTCTTGTTCATCACCGGGGTTCCATCCCAGCAGCACCAGTATATTGTTGAGCGCTTCGCTAAAATACCCGGCTTCGCGGTATCCGTTATATACTTCTCCGTCGGGGGCTGTCCACTGCAAAGGGAATACCGGAAAACCCAACTGGTCGCCGTCGCGTTTGCTCAGTTTGCCTTTACCCGAAGGTTTCAGTATCAGCGGAAGGTGGGCAAATTGTGGGGCATCCCAACCAAAGGCTGCATACAGCAACACGTGCAAAGGCAGCGAAGGCAACCATTCTTCGCCTCGTATCACATGCGAAATTTGCATCAGGTAGTCGTCGACAATATTGGCCAGGTGATAGGTAGGGGTGCCGTCAGATTTAAACAACACCTTGTCGTCGAGGTCTTTAAACGGGAATTCCACCTCGCCGCGTATAATATCGTTTACCTTTACACTACCGCTTTCGGGAGTTTTAAAGCGAATTACAAATGCTTCGCCACTATCAATTTTTGCATTATACTGTTCCGATGTCAGGCTCAGCGAATTGCAGAAACCCATTCGGGTAAGTGCATTATATGCAAATGTTTTACCCTGTTTTTCGCAATCGCTGCGATATGTATCAAGGTCTTCGGGTTTATCGAAAGCAAAATACGCATTTCCCGATTCAACAAGCTGCATGGCATAGCCACGATATATTTCGTTGCGGTCGCTTTGGCGATACGGGGCAAACGGCCCGCCCTGCACAATGCCTTCGTCGGGAGTAAGCCCGCACCAGTTCAGCGCGTCGATAATATATTTTTCGGCGCCATCAACGTAACGCAGCCTGTCGGTATCTTCAATGCGTAAAATAAATGTGCCACGGTGTTTGCGGGCAAACAAATAATTGAACAAGGCGGTGCGCAAACCTCCAATGTGAAGCGGACCGGTGGGGCTGGGTGCAAAACGAACGCGTACGGGTTTCATTATTGTAAAATTTTTGTGGCAAAAATAATCAAACCATGCCAATAATTCACTTTTACCCGTATTTGCATTTACAACCCGCTCAACTTTTTAATCTCGTTGAGTTTGTTGAGGGCTTCTAAAGGTGTGAGGGCGTTGATGTCGAGGTTTTTAATTTCGTCGCGTATTTGTTTCAGCATCTCCAAAAATCAATCACGAAGAGTTATGCATTTATATCTTTGTTTTACAAGTCGATATAAAAATCATGATTTTGTCGATTTGTAATAAATTTATTTTTTCGTATATTGTGGCATTGTTTCAAACCTAAAAAAGCCACATTATGAAAACAAAACTTTTAATTACAATTGTGATAGCTTTAGCGCTGCAATGTGTGCAGATGGTTGTTGCACAAACCACAGTAAATTTTAACTTGCTGATTTCTAACGACACGGTAATAAATATCGACAATTATTACTCTGGATATTGCAGTTATGCCGAAGTGGATGCAGGATTTACGCTCAATTCCGACACAAGCCTTGTGCGGGTAGTTCTTACCGACACTGACGGTAAACGATATCTTATATTTGAAATGTATAGGTTAATTGGCTCAAATTACTCAGGGAGTATTTCTAAGTATTGCGATGAGACTCGATATATGGCTTTTAATACAAATCCGGTAAGCTTAGAGTTTTTTATTACCGATGCTACATGTAATTTTACGAGCATGGGTTTTTCGAATATTAAAAACAAGTATTATTTGAGCGATGCAGAAGCTCATAAAGCCGTAATCGAACAGCAAAAAGTTGAACAAATCAACCTAAATTTAGAAGAAAAGGGCTTATTGTGGCGTGCAAGGGTTACTGATTTTAATACATTGTTGTTTTACCAAAAAGCAAACAATTGGGGTGGGGACAAATATTATATTGATGGGTATGATTATTATGGCGGGGGTATTTTTTGTGATTATTCGCGTTGGGATGAAATCGTGAATGAGAAGATCGGCGGAAAATCGAGTGGGGATACGCTTCCTACTGTAAAAGCGAAAAGCTTTGACTGGCGCAAGGTGCATGATGCCAATTTAAGCACATCCCCATATTTTGATGGGAACCCGGATACACATAACACAGTGACTGAAAACAATGGCTGGATGACCCGATTAAAATATCAAGGCCAATCACATGATTCTGATTGCCCAAATGGGTGCTACATTTTCGCACCAATTGGGGCATTAGAAGCTGTATTAAATCTTTTTTTTAACCAACACGTCGATTACAATCTATCTGAACAACATTTAATTGATTGTTTTAATCAGTATCATCCTGGTAGTACTTGTTGGGCGGGAGGAGACATAGATCGTCTTTTCAACTTTATCAATTTAGGTGACTATTTTTTTGTTGATGAATTTACTCACGAATGGCAAGACTCAATGCTTGGATTTTGTGATGATGCCACGCCTGTGCTTACTAAAATTGAAATTGGAGGCTTAATTAAAATAGACGCCTGCGAAAACAATAGCAAAAAAGCACTTATTAACTATGGCCCATTAAGCGCAAAACCAAGAAGCGAACACAACAGTGTTCTGACAGGTTTTAAAACAATTATGGCTGGTGATTCGGTTTATTTAGGAAGTACTTTTGATACACCGTATATAATTATTCAAACCAACAATGCATTAATTGGCAGAACATATTGGATTTTTAAAGAAACTGTTGGAGTAAATCATGGAATAAATGGATATACCCACATTTTAGGAAAATTAAACAAATTGCCTTACGCTTTTAATCCCCATGCTTTTGTTCAGCCCTTTACTGATTTAATGGATACAACCTTATCACCAACTTATTACGACCACGACGGTGATGGATATTACAACTGGGGTATTGGAGATAAGCCGGCGGGGTGTCCGGGGCCTGATTTGCGCGATTGCAACGACAATAATCCCAACAAACATCATTATAATGCATATTTGCAGTGTGTGTGTGCGTGTGACTCACTGGAGGCATGGAAATCGGATACACCTATTTATATAACAAGCAATACCACATTTAAAGATACTATTCTGACACGTCCGGTAATTGTGCAGGGATCGAATGTGATGCTTACGTTGCAAGGAGATATTCAATGTACAGAGAACGTTTATATTCAATCGGAAATAGGAACCACCATAGAGGTTGAGAATGCCTACATTTTTAATGGATGTGACACATTGTGGAAAGGTTTTTGGGTTAAGGCAAATCTGGATCCAAGTTTAGGAACAACCGGCAGGTCGTATCTTATGTTGAAGCAGAGCTATGTTGAGGATGCTGTTTTTGCTGTATATGGCGATGCAGGGGCTATTATTAATGCCAAAAACACTATTTTTAATTTTAACCACGGTGATGTTTTACTGATGCCTCATTTGTCGTCTGATTACTATAATCAGGTTTTGGGAAACAATACATCGGTGTTTGAAAATTGTCTTTTTTCAACTGATAATTCGCAACATGATGAAGAGATTGCACCTAATGTGATATTGGTAAATACGAAAGGGGTGCAGTTTAAAAATTGCCGGTTTATTGATGATGGGGTTGATAATGGTTTATTTAATGAAGACAATAGGATGGGGATTTGGACATATAAGTCGGGTTTTAGGGTGGACAAAGCATGTTATTTCGGCAATTTGGGTTCGGCAATACGCGCCTATAACTGCAGTTATTTACCAATTGACATTGAAGATAACAAATTTGAAGCCTGCCATTACGGGGTTTATTTGTCGCAATCGCATGGGGCACGGGTGGTAAACAATATTATGCGTTTTGTTGACTGTGACTCGACCGATGCCGAGGTTTTGCCCTATTGTGTGTATCTAGACAATAGTTACGATTTTCAGTTAGAAGGGAACACATTGTATGTTTTTCAAGCAGGATCTTCAGATTTTATTAACGGGGTAATTGTGAACGATGTGTTTAGTAGTGTGGAGAAAATTTACCGAAATGAAATACGGCACATGCGGGTCAGCATTGAAGCGATTGGATTGAACAGAAGCTCGAGCGCACCAACAGGTTTACAGATCAGGTGCAATATTTTAGATTGTAACGGGGATGATATTTTTGTTACCAACAATCTTGAGAACCCTTATCCATCGGGATACCCTGTGGGGATTGCCGCTAATCAGGGGAGTATGAGCAATCCGGCGGGCAATAAGTTTACAAAATCTACGGCATTGATTCATTGCACCAATATATTAAACACTACCGACCATACCATTAATTATTTTTATCACGATATCACGACCAACAATAAGTTTTACCCCGATTCGGTTGTGGGGTATGTGAATAGGGTTGGAACTGATGTACCATATAATGATAGTGTATGCCCTGATTATACCGACACCACAGGCAACGATACGATAATAATATTGCCGGAACTGCGGATGTTGAGCGGGGGAATTGACGATATTGACAACACACTGGAAGCACTGACCGATGGAGGCAACACGCCGCTGACCATAGCCGAGATTGTGCTTGCCAGCGATTTGAACGCCTGGCAGACCTATCTGGGGCTGATGGATAAATCGCCTTATCTGAGTAATGAGGCGCTGAAAGAGGTTGCACTGAAAGAAGATGCACTAACAAAACCCATGGTGCGCGATGTGCTGGTAGCCAATCCGCAGGCAGCTAAGGATCCCGAAATACAAAAGATTTTGGATGAGCGCATCGAGGCATTGCCGCAGTATATGATAGACCAGATAAACAGCGGGCTGACGCAGATTTCGCCAAAAGAGTATCTGGAGATGCAGCGGGCGGAGCTGACCGCTGAGCTGAGCGAGAAAACATCGCGGCAACTGCGCTATTACCTAAGACACCCGGAACTATATAATGATGGCGAGGTTGAGGTGTTGCTTAGTATAAGCCAGGAACCCCAATACGGCATAAAGCTGGCAGCTTATTATGGCGGAAAGGGCGACTATGGTAAAGCCATTGAAACGCTGAACGCGATAGAAAGCAACAATGGGATATTGATGACCGAAGCAGAAAATCTTGCTGGCTTGTATGAACTGCTTGAGGAAATAGAAAGCGACAGCGTAGCGTTGGACCGTTTGGGGGTTGAGCGGATAAACGCATTGCTCGATATTGAGGCAGCCGGTGGGCAAGCCGGGGCGTATGCACGGGGATTGTTGATGCTTAACGGAGCCAGCAATTATAAAGAACCGGTGTATTTGCCCGATGTGATGGTGAATCGTAAGATGAAAACGAACAACCGACTAGAGGAAAAGGAATATATGAAAGTGTATCCCAATCCAGCAGATAAGTATATTACAGTAGAATACAGCATTGCAACAGAGGACATAAACGTAGTACTCAAGGTTGTGAACACCGAGAGCAAAATAGTTTTTGCAAAGAAGCTGGAAAACCCTGAAGATATAATACTGATTGATATAAGGAACTTTAGTCAGGGAAATTATATAGTTTACATAGAAGTTCAGGGAAAGGTAGTTGATAGTAAGGTTGTTTCGGTAACAAAATAATTAAGCCATGAGAAAAATACTGTTCTTTTTCATGACACTTATCATGCCGCTAGTTGCCATATCTCAAGAAAGATTTTACAATCTGTATGAAGGATGGAAAATAAATGAGATAGTTATTAGAAACGACTTATATTATGCTTTCGGCTCTGAAATGCACCCTAGCACTTTGGGAAATTTACCACAATTTAATATAATACACAAAAGTGGAACATTGCTGGACGCTTTTACTTTTTATT
>CAZEHA010000070.1:0-14557 GCA_964511665.1 uncultured Bacteroidales bacterium | reverse complement strand
TTAATTGTTTTTATTCAACTTAACCAGTGGTCCAATTTTCGGGGAGTATTATAATTAATCCTTTATACATCGAATTGAATATCCATTATTTTTGTTTTCGGGATAAATTTTGACATTTGGCTGACCATACAATAGCCCGACTTGAATAGCTGTTTGTTCAGAATTATTTTCTGACGAAGTCCACCAAAAGCCATGAGTCCCCATGTTCGAAAATTGACCTGTATTATACCGTAAGCCGCCTGGAAAAGCGCTGAATTTACTGCTGTTATTTCCAACAATATACCCCGCAATGTCAATAAATGTCCATATTGTTTTGCCCTCAATTTTAAGTTTTGTTGCTGCATTTTCTTCGCCACCCAAGTAATTAATGAGCACAAGCCATTCAGATTCTGCTGGCACGTGCCACCCATCAGGACATAGCTTTGATGTTTTGACAGCATGCCAATTATACAACATGCCATAGTTGTGAAAATATTTAACAGAATCATTTTCATAAAAACAACATGCAGGAGTATTATCACTGTTCCATTGTAAATCTTCAACCAACAATGGTATTGGCAAACCGTCATTAAATGTTTTTGTTTTTAGATTACTATACATCCATTCCTGCTTGCCAATCTTGACTATTTTATAATTATTCCCTTCGATATCAGTTACAAACCTTGGATCTGGAATTTCAGTTAATAATTCTTTCCCATTTACTACTTTTAAGTTAAAATATTTCCAATTAGTCTCAGTGTGAGCAATCAAGAAATCTGAATTTGAAAAGTCATGTCCACCATAAACATCGTATCCATCATAAGGTAGAAAACAAGATTTAAAGTTGGGCAGGATATTTTGATAATGGCTATTAAGTATTAGTGAACTATCCCTTGATGTTGCCTCAATTAAATAAAATCGATTTGTTTCTTTGAAACTTTTAATATTTGTCTTTTCTCTCAAATTTGGTGAAATAAACTCTGTTGATGCAAATATAATTTTACCGGCTCCCAAATCACGTTCATTTGGTGAATATAAAGTAAATGATATGCCGTCATCAGCCTGAAGAATTATTTTGACTGAGTAAAATATGGTGTCAAGTTTAAATTCCCCACTGTTATTTATTACTCCATATCTCCCAGATTTTGTTTTTACAAGAACTGAATTCATATCTGGCATTAACCAAAAATATTGATAGATAATATCACAGTCAACTATTGTCCAATTCTTTTTATTGATTATTGAAATTTCCTCATCAGATGTATTTATTACTTTCTTATAGCCAATTGCAATTTCGTCTCCATCAATTATTCCTGTATAAATAGGCGGAATTAACATGGTAAAACACGAATCAACCACCCCTATCGATTCATAGTAATGATTCATGTCGTTATTGAAATAATTTTCAAAGTAATACTTTTTAGAGGCGGGTCTTTGCCATGTGCTTTCTTTTGTTTCAACAAAATACTGACTTAAAATACTTATTAATTCATATTCACGATTTTTTCTGAAATAATCATAAGTATGTCTCTTATTTTGTTTATCAATTTCTATGAACGATAAATATTCGTTTCGTAACACATTCTCATTTCTTTTTGAGTTGAATTTTAAATATTCTTTTGCAACACAATTTTGTGTGTTACAAACGTTTGAGAATAACTGCATTATGACAATTAATATTAAAAAATCAAGTTTTTTCATCGCCGATATTTTTCATTATTTGTATTAAAACTACTAATTTATCCCCCTTGGCATTGGAATAGGGAAATACAGACCTGCTCCAAATTTCATGTAAAATGGTGAATTAATATATGCAGGCAGACTGCCAAACTCAAAATTTAAGGCAAAAAACTCATTGCATCTCTGAATCCCGCAACGCCATCCGTTTTTATCAACAGAAGCCAATTCGAAGTTCGGCTCTAGTTTCGATTTTACATTGTTTTTAATAATAAAATCAGCATATATCTTTAGTTTGAAAATTCCATTTATCTGCAATTTTTCAAAAGCAACCCCCAAATACATACTATTGCTAACAATATTGCTGTAGGTATGAGAATTGACTAACAGCAAATAAGGATTATCGAGACTATAAATGCCATTGTGGGCTGCATAATAAAACCTGTTTTTCATAAAACCTGCCCTGAATCCAATCATGAAATGGGCATCTCCACCCATTCGATTGAGGTCAACATCGTTCACAGTTCTTACACCTTTTGTTGTGGTTGTGGTTCTGTTTTCCAGATCAATTTTAGTGTCTGTGTATTCTTCTGTGTGGGTATTGTATGATATGGAATAATGATTATAGCTCCCATAATCAAACCACTCTATTGGATGAAGATTAATACCATATTCAAATAAAAAGTCCTTCTTAATATCTTCAGAATTAGTCCATTCACTGCGTTTGGCTGAACGGTAATTTAGCATCCAATAGTTTGTTGTCGCTGCGGCTTCAATACTTAAAACCCGAGGTAAAGAGAACTCTGCTGATCCTTGTGCGAAAATAGACAAGCCATGATTATTCGCAAATTGACCTCCGCAAGGTATTATTTGAAAATACCCCTTGTAAGGCCATTTGTCCTTATCGAGCATGCCTCCCGATCCTGAACCATCAAAAGAGTCTGAATCTGATGGCACAAAATCACTTTTATCCCAGTGACTGGTTATAAATATTGCTTCAGGACAATCAAATTCAAAATTAACATAGGCGTTATTAATTAAGAGTGAACTAATCTGTTTCGGAATCCGATGTTTTACTGTTTGAGATTGCACATAAAAAGCACAATTTAGAATGAAAAAGATGAGAGTAACATGAAAACAAAGCTTATTCATAAAATCTGATTATTTATTTGACTAATCTGTTAAGACCACTGAGAATTATAAAATTTGTATCATCCCTACTCATCAACAGAGTTCATATTTGCCGTAGTAATTTTCCACTCGCCTTTGTCGTTCTTAACCCAATTTAAGGTGCAAATCCCTTTTGGAGAATAAACAACTGCACCATCTACCACAATGTCGAGAGTATAATATCCGGTGTAACCAGCCCTATCGGTTGTGGACCATTCTTGCAACTTTTCAGTCCGCATGTTTTTAACACATTTGTAGAACGGACCTACCCATTTTTCGGCGAGTTCCTGTGAGTTTGTTACCAACAAAGGCCTGTCTAGAAGAAATACATCCAGAGCAAATAGATTCGAAATTATGGTAGAATCGTTGGTGTTCCATGCATATTCAAAATCTTTTATTAACGAACCAACTTCTACTACTGACGATTTACTTGAAGTAGATTTTTGTGAAATACAGGAAAAAAAACATCCTGATATCAAAACAATAAATAAAATATTTTTCATAGTTGAAGGATTTTGTGAATATTAATTAATATGAAATTTATTTATTAATAGATCTGCATAATCTCATTAAATTTGTTTTCCTATTTTTTAATTCCATGGTTTATTCTACATGATTGCTTAAAATCATGTAGCAAAATTACGAGGTGTTGAAAGCTGAAACAATACTACATTAGTAGTAATTTAGTGTGAGGTTACAACGGAATGTTCAACGAAATTTTTGTGCCGTTGCCCGGGGATGACAATATTTTTAACTGACCATTACACGAAGCGGCTCGTTTATTCATATTAATTAAACCATGACTGAATACCGATGTTTTATCAAAATCAAAGCCCAGCCCATTATCCGAAACAACAAGATAAATCTCGTTTTGAGAAACATAAATCTCAACTTCACATTTTGTAGCCGAAGAATGCTTGAGAATATTATGTAAAGCTTCTTTGAAAACTAAAAATACAGTTTGTCTTTTTAACGGCGAAATATAGAATTCAGAATTGTCGTCGCTGAATTTAATTGAACACTCTATATTGGTCTCGTCAAACAAATCATTACAATAATTACGCGAATAAGCCATGAGAGAAGCAACATTGTCGTATTTGGCGTTAGTTGACCAGATAATCTCCCTGAAATCATCGATTACACTCCGAGATAGTCCAGAGATTTGATTTAATTTCTTTAAAGAAACTTCATTATTATCGATTTCCTTTTTTAAGGATTCGCTTAGCAAAGCAATTTTTGAAAGAGATGCACCTGCACCATCATGAATATCCTTTGATAAGCTATTTCTAATTTTTTCAATTTCTTTAAGTTTGTTCAATTCTGCAACTTTCTGTCGGTACTTCATGTATAAAATCAACACTATTATTATTACAGGCACCGAAATAATCAGTAGTAGCATTAAACTTATAAACCACCATGTTTGCCAATAAGGAGGTTCTATGATAAAAGCGAATTCTACTGGTTTTTCAATCCAAACGCCATTACTATTGCAAGAACGAACCATGAAAACGTATTTTCCCGGCAAAAGATTCGGGTATTCCGCTTTGGTTTCATCAGATATTGGAGACCAGTCTTTGTCAAGTCCCTCCAATTTCCATTGATACCTTACTCCCTCAGGATTATCAAAACAAATCCCTTCAAATTCCAAAGTTAGATGGTTTTTCTCATACGGCAATTTTAAATTTACCGGAAGTTTATTCCAACTACTTACCGAATCACAAAATTTTGAATAAGGCTCGCTATTCCAATTTACGTTTTTATAAAAGAGTTTAACATTACTAACATAAGTTGTAGGAGGCTTGTTATTGCTCACTAATTTTTCGGGATTTACTTTTATCAGTCCATCCATTGTTGCAAACCACAAATTGCCAGCATTGTCAGAATTTATGTTCTGTCCACCAAGCACTGATCCGCAAAATCCGTCATTTGGGCTAATTAGTGTTATAGATGCAATATTGCCATTAGATGCAAACCTGATAATATCAAACCCTTGATTAAACCCGGCATACAAACTTCCACTCTTGTCAATTCCAAGAGAATTATAGAAATCAGATGACATACCACTTTTTTTATTAAACAATGTGACTTTGTCATTACTAATTTGTATCAGTCCACCATAAACAGCAATCCAAACACGATTCCATTTGTCAAGTTTTATGTCATCGGGACTAATGCAATTGTCAGGATATTTGTTGAAGGAAAATTTTTCTCCATTAAACTTTAAATATCCAGAATTAGTAGCAATCCATGTGTTTCCTGATGTGTCACTAGTGATATAGTCTAATGTGCCTGTTTCACGCCCAAAATCTTCTGACGAAAATCTAAAAGAGCTATGGCCGTCAAATTTTACCAGAATATTCTTAAAAGTAACAAACCAGATGTTTTTACCGTCATTAAAAACAACTCTTGGAATTTCATCATTTTCTAATCCGAAAATCGAATTAAGCTGTTTGTTTTGTTTTGAGTTTACATCAAATAAACCTTCATTAGTGAGTGCAATTATTCGATTATCCTGAGTCTCAAAAAAGCCATAGGTTTCTTTATTATCTTCTATTTCTGATTTTATAAAATTTAAACCATTAAAACAATACGCAGACCCCAATGAAGATGTGTACCAGATATCACTATTTGATGCAATAAAATTGTTGTAGATTTTTTTTGACTCCAGGCCGTCTTTCTCATCGTAAGAAATGAATTTATCTCCAACGAATTTGAGGATTCCCTGGCCCCTGGTGGCAAACCAAATATTGTTTTGATTATCGTTTATAACCCAAAATACATTCCCAATTGGCAATCCATTATTTTCGTTAATATAAATTACTTCATCTTTTTCATTAATACGATAAACCCCTGATTGACTTGGAATCCACACATTCCTGAAATTATCTTCACAAACACCAGATAAAAACCAATAGTTTATTTCATTATCAAGTTCCAAATAATGGATTTCGCCATTTAAATATGAAAAGTATCTGAGTTTAGCAAGTTCTCGGTCGTAGGTCAGAAAATACATTTTCTTGCTGGTAGAACAATATATCAGATTTAAACGTTTTCCTTTGAGAGCAGGCTCATTATGGAGGCTGGATTCAACCAATAAAGTGTCTTTTATCTGAAACAAATTGCCATTGGCATTTACGATAATGTCACCGTTGCAATCGTTTACTACTGATGACAATTTTGTTGCAGATTCGTTGAGAAAAGTATTTGATAACGTAATATCCGTAAATTTATCATTTTTAAAATACATCAGCTGACGTGAGCCATCAGCATTCCAAATAACAATCCATGCTCGCCCCTGCTTGTCAATTGCTGTTGAACCCCATTGTCCGGGTAAATTCAGGCCATCCTTTTCGGTATAGTTTTTAAACTGTTTTCCATCGTAAATGCTTATACACTTTAAGCAAAGAATCATTAGACGTCCGTCGGGCAGCTCAAGTAGGCTCCCGCTATTGTTGTCTCCTAATCCATCAGTTTCTCTGAAATTCTCGAACTTCGTTCCATTAAAACGGTATATTCCACCACCCATTGTTGCCAGCCAAATATGACCTCTGCTATCCTGAATAATTTTTACTACATCGTTTGCAGTAAGGCCTTCCTCTGAATTGTATTGTACAAATTGGTATTGCTGAGCCGAAAGTCTTACAACTGTAATTGTCAAAATCAATAAACAAATGTATTTTAGAGCTTTCATATTTAACTAAATGTTTAAGAAGCCTAAATTAAATTAATTTCTGATGCTCGTGCAATTTTCTAGTAAAATTATCTGTTGCATGGTTCTATTAAAAATCAATATATTATTGCGAAATTCTAATTGAGCCTTTCCCTGTATTTTATTATTTTTGCATCCTCAAACTTAGAAGCTATGACGAATATTGCCAGCAAGTACAACCCGGCCGAGATTGAGGATAAATGGTATCAATATTGGATGGAGCAGGGCTTTTTCCACTCCGAACCCGATGAGCGCGAGCCGTATGTGAACGTGATTCCTCCGCCCAATGTTACCGGTGTGCTGCACATGGGCCACATGCTGAACAATAGCATTCAGGATATTTTAGTGCGTCGTGCCCGAATGCTTGGCAAAAATGCTGTGTGGGTACCCGGTACCGACCACGCTTCGATAGCTACCGAAGCTAAGGTGGTAGCCAAACTTAAAAGCGAAGGCATCGAAAAAAACAGCCTCAGCCGCGACGAGTTTCTGAAGCACGCCTGGGAGTGGAAAGAGAAACACGGTGGTATCATTCTCGATCAGCTGAAAAAGCTGGGTGCTTCGTGCGATTGGCAGCGTACCTGCTTCACCATGGACGAAATCCGTTCCGAAAGTGTGCTGCGCGTGTTTGTCGATTTATACAACAAAGGTCTGATTTACCGCGGCGTACGTATGGTGAACTGGGACCCTGCAGCCCAAACGGCCGTGTCAGACGAAGAAGTAATCTACACCGACGAGCAGAGCAAACTCTATTATGTGCGCTATACCATCGAAGGCAGCAGCGATTACATCGTTGTAGCCACTACACGTCCCGAAACCATTTTGGGCGACACTGCTGTGTGCGTAAACCCCAACGACCCGCGCTATACGCACCTGAAGGGGAAGCGGGTGATTGTTCCTATGGTGAACCGCTCGGTGCCTGTGGTATTCGACGAGTATGTGGACATGGAATTTGGTACCGGCTGCCTGAAAATTACTCCGGCACACGACATGAACGACTATACGATAGGGCAGAAACATAAACTCGATAGCATCGATATATTCAATGCCAACGGAACCTTGTCGGAAGCCGCCGGCTTGTTTGTGGGGCAGGATCGCTTCGAAGCCCGCCTGTCGGCTGAAAAATTGCTTACCGAAACGGGGGCAATGCACAAGGTGGAAAACTACAACAATAAGGTTGGCCGCTCCGAACGTACCGGCTCGGTGATTGAACCCAAAATTTCGACACAGTGGTTCCTGAGCATGGAAAAGTTGGCAAAGCCGGCCCTCGATGCCGTGATGAACGACGAAGTAAAGCTGCATCCGCCTAAATTTAAAAACGTGTACCGCCACTGGATGGAAAACGTACGCGACTGGTGCATCAGCCGTCAGTTGTGGTGGGGTCACCGCATACCGGCCTGGTATCTGCCCGGCGGTAACGATTTTGTAGTGGCGCTCAGCGAAGGCGAAGCCCTCGAACTGGCTCGTAAAAAAACAGGCAACCCGAATTTGAAATTGAGCGATTTACATCAGGATGAAGACGTGCTCGACACCTGGTTCAGTTCGTGGCTGTGGCCCATTTCGGTGTTCGATGGGATTTGCCATCCCGACAATGCCGACATTCGCTACTACTATCCTACGAACGACCTGATAACCGCACCCGAAATTCTGTTCTTCTGGGTAGCCCGCATGATTATTGCCGGTTACGAATACCGAAACGAGAAACCGTTCAGCAATGTGTACCTTACCGGGATTGTGCGCGACGGCCTGGGCCGCAAGATGTCGAAGTCGCTGGGTAATTCGCCCGACCCGCTGAAACTTATCGAGAAATACAGCGCTGATGGGGTAAGGGTCGGGATGCTGCTGTGCTCGGCTGCAGGCAACGACCTGCTTTTCGAAATGAAACTCGATGAAAACACAGGCGAAGAAGTGTATGCCTTACCTGAACAAGGCCGCAACTTTGCCAATAAAATATGGAACGCATTCAGGCTGCTGAAATCGTGGAATGTTGACGAAAACGAAAGCCAACCCGATGCAGCAAAGGCTGCCAACGAATGGTTTACCCACCGCTTTGCGCAGGAACTTGCCACGCTCAACCAGCAGTTCGATTCATTCCGCCTGTCGGAAGCCCTGATGACAGTGTATAAACTGTTTTGGGACGATTTTTCGGCTTGGTACCTTGAGCTGGTAAAACCTGCATACGGTAGGGGAATCGATACAGTAAGCTACAACCAAACCGTGGTCCATTTCGAGAATATGCTAAAATTGCTGCATCCGTTTATGCCGTTTATTACCGAAGAAATCTGGCAAAACATGAAAGTGCGCGAAGTAGGTTCGAGTATAATGATTATTAAATGGCCTCAAACTGAAATTTCATATAGAGATGCGATAATTGATTTATTTGAACATTTGAAGCAAGTTGTCATTAAAATTAGAACAATACGTCAAGAATATAACCTTTCGTTTAAAGAAGAAATTAAGGTTTATATTAATTGTAATCACCCTCATATCTTTTCGGGTCCTTATAAAGATTCAAATAATATTGAAATTTTGATTGAAGAGTTTGCCAAAAAATCAGGGGTTCTTCCTTTTGTAAATCAAGAAACGAGTGTTGTAACGAAGTTGACAAACAGTTCTTTCTATTTTACCCTTCACGATATAGAAGGATCAAAAGTAATTCAACATAATAATAAAGAGTATTTTGTTGATTTAGGGGTAGCAATCAACAAAGACGAAGAAATTGCCAAACTCAAGTCGGAACTCGAATACACCCAGGGTTTTCTGAACTCGGTGTTGCGCAAACTACAAAACGAGAAGTTTGTAAGTGGTGCTCCCGATGCGGTGGTGGCCGGCGAACGCAAAAAACAGGCCGATGCCGAAGCCAAAATTGCCTTGCTCAACGAGAGGATTCATGCACTGATGCACGACTAATTCATGTCAATCATCATGTTTTTTTCGGCGAATATTTCTTACATTTGCCATTTCTGTTTTATTAAAATAATACTGTAATCATATGAAACGTACTGCATTCACACATTTTCACGAAAGTTTGGGAGCAAAAATGTCTCCGTTCTGTGGTTTTAACATGCCCATTGAATATACCGGTATAAACGACGAACACATTACCTGCCGCGAAAAGCTGGGTGTCTTCGATGTGTCGCACATGGGCGAGTTTTGGGTAAAAGGCCCGAAAGCGGCTGCTTTTATTCAGCGTGTTACTTCAAACGATGTGAACGCCCTTACCGATGGCAAGGTGCAGTATAGTTGTTTCCCGAACCACAATGGAGGTATTGTCGACGACCTGCTGGTGTATCGCTTCAAGGCCGATAGTTATATGATGGTGGTAAACGCCGCCAATGTAGAAAAAGACTGGAACTGGTGCGTGAAAGTAGCCGAAGAAATGGGTCTGAGCATTGGCGATGAGTTTAAAAATATCAGCGACGACGTATGCCAGCTTGCCGTTCAAGGTCCTTATGCCTTAAAGGCAATGCAGAAGCTTACCGAAGTCAATGTTATCGACATGGAATATTACACCGTGCAAACATGTCGTTTTGCCGGTATCGACGAAGTAATTTTTAGTACAACCGGTTACACCGGAGCCGGCGGATGCGAAATATATGCCTACAACAAAGATGCCGAAGCACTGTGGAATGCCGTAATGGAAGCCGGTGCCGAATTTGGCATTAAACCCATTGGGCTGGGTGCCCGCGATACCCTGCGCCTCGAAATGGGATTTTGCCTTTATGGACACGAAATCAACGACGAAACATCACCTATTGAAGCAGGCCTGGGCTGGATAACCAAATTTGTCGACGGCAACGACTTTATCATGCGCGCCCACCACGAAAAAATTAAAACCGAAGGGGCCGAGAAAAAACTCTGTGGTTTCGAAATGATCGACCGAGGCATTCCACGCCAGCACTACCCGGTGTGTAACCAACAGGGCGAAGTTATTGGCGAAGTTACTTCGGGAACTATGTCGCCCATGTTGAAAATTGGCGTGGGAATGGCATACCTTGCCAAAGGATACTGGAAAGAAGGCAGCGAAATTTTCATCGACATCAGGGGTAAACACCTCAAAGCCAAAGTGGTGAAACTGCCACTGTTCAAAGGACAAATACCTATGGTAAAATAAACGGCACCCCCAAATGTGCTGAAGCCATTGTTGCGGTTTGCCGAAGCAATGGCTTTTTTGTATTATTGCACCAAACTAAATGCCTGTTTTATGCCTGCTGCCGAACGACTGTTATATGCCAAGGTAAAAAAAGCCAACGAATTATATTGTCTTATAAACCACAGCGACAGAATTCTGGTGGCATTGTCGGGCGGCATCGATTCGCTGCTCATGCTCGATGCGCTGTGTCGCTTGCGCGATAGTGGTGTGCTTCAGGCCGAAATGGTGGCTGCTCACATTGTTACCGATGGCATCGATTACCATATCGACCAACCGGCCCTAAATGCGTATTGCGGGCAGCGGGGCGTGCCACTCGAGTACCGAAGTTTTGTATTCGATAAAAACGAGAAATCGCTGAAGTCGCCGTGTTTCTATTGTTCGTGGCAGCGGCGTAAACTCCTTTTTGCCATGTGTCGCGAATTCAATTGCGACAAACTGGCTATGGGGCACCATGCCGACGATGCCATCGAAACACTTCTGCTGAACATGTGCCGTCATAAATCGATTAGTGCCATGCCGGCTTCGCTGCCCATGTTTAACGCCGAGCTACACATTATAAGACCCTTGATTTTGCTTTTTTCGTCCGAAATTAAAACAATAGCCGCAAGCATGGGAGTTCAGGCTGTGGTAACACGTTGTTCGCTGGCCGGTAACACCAATCGCAGCAGTGCATCGCAATTGCTCGATTATGCCGAAACGCTTTTCCCGGGTGCCCGTCGCAATATGTTTGCTGCCATGTCGGCTGTGTACGAAAAATATTTACCGGCAGAATTTGGCAAGTCGGTCTGCATCGACCACCTGAATGTAATTCACGATACCCACGGCGAATAGTTTATTGAATCACCAGCTTAGTTACAGCAGTTTGATTGCCAAAACGGTAACGACAAAGGTACAATCCGGCATCGAGGCCCAGTTGCTGAACCGAAAACTCAATTTGATTGCTCCCGCTACGAAAATACTGCTGTATTTCGGCAGCCTTTTTCCCGTTTCTGTCGAAAAATTCAATTACCGCAGTGCCGGTATCAAGGGTTTGTATATCGATGCGGCAGTGGTCCGACGTGGGGTTTGGGTAAAGTACGGGTGCTTCGGTCTCTTTCTCGATTACTTCAACGGCAATACGTTTGGTTGCCCTGTTGCCGGTGCTGTCGTACACTGCTACGTACACCTCGTGAATTCCACACGGCGCAGTGCTGTCGAGTCGCAGTACGCCTTCGTTGTCGATGCTGAACAGGCTTGCACAAGTTTGCGGATGGTAAATTACCGTAGGCAGTTCCTCGTTGGGATACAACGGCGGCAACTGGCAGTAATATACATTGTTACGGGTTCTGATTCCTGCCGAGCGATACCAGTCGTAGCCTGTGAGATACAACTTATACGACACTTTAATGCGTCCGTCGACGAAAAGCTCGACACGCGCTTTAAAAGCTCCCGCACCGTTTTTACGGAACCACACCACCATACTGCTGTCGCTGTGTGTAAAACCGCTTGCCACCATTGCGCCTCGTGTATATCTGAATCCGTTGAATATTTCAAGCGTGTTTTCTTTCCCCATGGGGTTCATCGTGCTTTGGTATGGATAGTCTTCGTCGAAAGTAAAAGCTGTGTTGTGAAACTGTAGTGCGGCATAGCCGGCCACGCCTACCGAGTCGAACAATTCTCCGGCAAACGGGAAAGCCCAGCCCGGAACCATGTAGCGCTGAGCACGTTGCAACAGTATGGGCATGCCGGTTTCGCTGTAGGCTTCGTTGCTGAGTTCCTGCGTGAATTCGGCATTGCATACCAGTTGGTAAGAGTAAGGCGGAGTGCCTCCCGTGGTGCTCAGGTTGTAGGCAAAGCCTTCGTGTTGCAGTACCGCCAAACTGCCGGGGTTTTCTATGCGCAGCAAGGTGTCGGTGCCAACAGCCGAAATATTTACAATGGCAGCATAACTGTTTGCCGAATGCATCGCAATTTCTTCGCTTTGTGCTACTACCTTGTACTGCGTTGGAATTTGGTTGTTGTAGTGCAATATGCCGAACTCGCGCAGTTCTCCTGCTATGTGCCCCGCATTTTCTATTGTCATAAATATTTTCACACGGCTTGCATTTTCGGTGTGAAGCAGCAAATCGCTGACATCGATGCCAAACTCGAGGGTGTCGCTTTCGGGTAGAGAGTCTATTCCCAGCATTCGTAGCATCCCTCCGGCAAAATTAAAAACAGGCAGGTCGAGATAGCGCTCGGGCTCTTCGGCTGCAATATCGTAGGCAATACCGGCACGAATTTTTATGTGGTTGCGGCATGAGTGCTTCATGCGTATTTTAAACGTGAGCAGTGGAGCGTATCCGGTGTCGGGAACCGGAATAAATACCTGTGAATTCCAGAATTGTACCGGCACATGGTAGCGCACAAAAAACACCGCCTTTTGCTCTTCGCCGTAGGAGTTTACAATTACCCAGAGTGTTTTTTCGTTGTCGTACATATCTACCACGCCGTCGTTGTTTGTATCGATATCGTCGGTAATAAGGCCGTCTCCGTTAAAATCGACTTCGGTGTTGGTGTAATATCCGGCCAGGGTCATACTATGACCGGGAGTGCCGCTAAGGTCGTCGAAAATATATCGGTTCACATACGGTGAGGCTACTGTTTCATCGTAAATGCGACCAACACCCGAAGTGTAGTAAAAGTGGTTGTTGCTGTAAAAAATCGCCGTTCCGCCGCTCTCGGAGCCATCGAGGTGGTCGTGCAGGTAATGCTGCAGAATTTTTAAATCGTTGTCGGTTTTTACCGAAAGGCTGTAATAGTTTTTTATTCTGTTCTTCATGCTTCGGTAATACCTGTTGTATCCATTCATCCAGTTACCGATTTTTGCATTTTCATCGCCTTGAAATGGCATATATTCCTCAAAATCGTTCAACACAGGGTTGCCCTGACTTTTTATCAGATTCCATGCATCGAAAGTACTGACACCGTACCATCCGTAACCTTCGTGCAAAAAATGATACGAAAAAGCCGGCGACAAAATACTGCCCGAGTCGGCAACAGTATTGCGCAAGCGGTTAAACTCATAGCTGAGGCAGTTGTACACTCCCGATGCCTCACCGCAACTGGCTCCCATTTGCCATACGGCAGTTGGCGGAAAATAGCCAAGCTTATGGTTTAGCGCATTCACCGGAAGGGCCGGGGCCATATTGCTTGTGTACAGCTCGGGCACAGGGTAGGGCGCAATATAAAATGTGTCGGCTTCAATTTGGGCAAACAACTGCTGAAACGAAAATAATAAAACGAACAAGCTTGTAAAACAGTGATATCCGATAAAACGAAGGAGTTTCATGAAGCAGAAATAAATTGAAACAATAAAGATGCTAAGTTAGTAATTTGTCGTCATAACCCAAAAATTTTATCAATTTGTTACATTATATCTTTGTTTTTTTTTCGTATATGGTGGCCTTGTTTTAAGCCAAAAAATGCCACATTATACCATTAGATGTGCAGGTCTCTTTAATAAAATACTATTGCACTGCTCTACATTGAGGCAGCGAGTGGGCAAGCCGGGGCTTATGCACATGAATTGATGATGCCGAATGGTTCCAGCGATTATAAAGAACCAGTGTATTTCCCCGAAGTGCTGGTAACCCGAAAAATGAAAATACGCAATGGCAGATGGCAGTAGGCATAATTCCACATATCGACGTAGCACGATGAACGAATACTCAGTATTTTGACAGATGTAAATGTAAAAATGTGGAATGTTAATATATTTGATCTTAATGATTTAATTGAAATATTTTTGAGATATTGTGACGGATGCAAATGATTTTATTTATATTTTTGGAGTATAAAAAAAGAGCACAGGGCTTGTGACCCTTGTGCCCTTAGAAAAATAAAAAGGTAAA
>CAZEHA010000069.1:2282-14923 GCA_964511665.1 uncultured Bacteroidales bacterium | reverse complement strand
AAGCCAGACTTATGCGCTGGCTTCTTTAAAAAGTTTTTATCGGACAACAGTGATTCTTTTTATAATATGATAATGAAAAATAGTTCAGATTGGGATATACCAAAAAATCATTAATCTCTTTTTTTGTCAAATCCTTAGCCCTCTTTAAAATATACTTAAACCTTTGAATATCTTGTATTGAATCAGGAATAAAAGAATCTTCTTCTAATGGTGATGTCCCATAAAGAATTATTGGTGTTGAAAAATCATGTGAAACTTTTAATATATTAGCTTTTGTTCCAATATCACAAGCACCACAAATATCACCAGAGTATAAAAACATATTTTTATAAATTTTCTGTTGAACATCTATCTGAGGTTTACATATTATATGTTTAACGTTAGTCTTTTTAATCGCCTGTTGAATATTATCCAATGCTATTGAGCTTAAAAAACCATTATCATAAGTCATTGCTAATACCCTGAGTTTATAAACATATACGGCTAAATACAAAATATAAACACTGTCTTTACCTCCACTTAAAGGAACTAATGCATCATATTCTCTATTTTTCTTTTTCGCATTATTGAAAATATCAATAAGCTTATTTTCTCCTATTGGTTTAAATGTATCTTTATGACTACATAAAGAACAAATGCCTTCATCATTAAATTTAATATTCGGATAATTATGATTTATAATACACCTGGTACAAGTTATCATATTATAAATTTTTAAGTTAAAATAAATATTCTTGTGAGTTGTTAAATAACCGCTAACTCGTTTATATGTCCAACAACCTCTCTTGTAACTTGCTGTATGTCAAATTTATGCGTTTGAGGCATATTGGTTTTTATTACTGTTTGTAAGCAATTAGAAGCATTTGTAATTGTTTGAAATGGCATTTCGTGAATTTAATTTTTACAGGGTAAATGTATGAAATTGTTGTGAATTAAAAAGGAATGGGGCGATTTTTTTTATAGAATACAGAATTCAGAATTCAGGAGACAGAATACAGAAGGCAGAAGAATGATGAGTGATGGTGTCAGGATACAGGAGTGGGTGTAGAGTATGGAAGATGCGATGAATTGCGTCGTTACGGGGTGCACACTTCGAGAGCCTCAGTGTGCGTGGGGTTTCGAGAGCTTCAGCAACCAAGGCTTACGGCATGATGGTGTAAATGCCGTGAGTGTGTGCTTTTTCGGTATTGATGTTGAACCAAAATGAATGTTGAACTGTTATATTAAGAAATTTTGGCATGGATAAAATTACAAAGGAATATAGCAATGGTGAAATTACGGTGAAGTGGCAACCTCATTTGTGTATTCACAGCACAGTGTGTTTTGCCCGTTTGCCCAAGGTTTTTCGACCTAATAAGCGGCCATGGATTGTGCTCGATGAGGCCGAAACCGATGCCATTATCGAAACGGTCGATCTTTGCCCTACCGATGCGTTAACCTGGCGGTGGAACGATGCGTTAAAGAATAAAAACAATTCAGATATGGACGATAAAAAAGAAGTAGTTGCTACAAAGGCGAAAATATTTGCAAACGGACCACTGATGTTGCCCAAAGAGGTTTGCTTAACCGGTGCCAATGGCGAAGAACTGAAACCCGGTCAGGATAAGTTTATTTGCCGTTGCGGAAAATCTTCGAACAAGCCTTTTTGCGATGGTTCGCATCTTGCCGAAGGTTTT
Organism: uncultured Bacteroidales bacterium; assembly: GCA_964511665.1. Lineage (GTDB taxonomy): Bacteria > Bacteroidota > Bacteroidia > Bacteroidales > ML635J-15 > JAGOEF01. The sequence continues at coordinate 13,247 of CAZEHA010000069.1, read as the reverse complement.
CAGGGATAATTGCCGGCTTTTTTCACACATTAAAATACATCATTGTCGTTTGGGTCGATGCTGAGCTTGCTGCTGTCGTCGAAAAACGAATTGTCGGTTGCCGTGTTTGAATTGACTCCGTTGTTGTTCATTTTTGAGCCAACTACCATGGCGTTTCCGTTACTAAGGGGGGTCACACTCGACAATCGTACCTCGGGGTCGGCGAATTTTGCATATTCACTTTTAAATCTCAGCATTACCGAATCGGTTGGCCCGTTACGGTGCTTGGCAACAATAATTTCGGCCATGCCAACCATAGAGTTTCCCTCCTGATCCTGAGTTATTTTGTAGTATTCGGGTCGGTGTATGAATATTACCATGTCGGCATCTTGTTCAATGGCACCCGACTCGCGAAGGTCCGACAGATGAGGTCGTTTGTCGCCCGAACGAACTTCAACCGATCGGTTAAGCTGCGATAGGGCTATGATGGGAACATTTAATTCTTTTGCAATGGCTTTAAGCGAACGACTGATGGTGCTAACTTCCTGCTCGCGGTTTCCTTTCATATCAACACCGGCAGTCATCAACTGCAAATAGTCGATAATTATTGCTTTTACTTTGCGGTGTTGCACCAGTCGCCTGCACTTTGCCTTGAGTTCGAAAACCGAAATTGCCGGAGAGTCGTCGATGAATAGTGGGGCATCCATCAGGGCTTTTATCTTAGTTTCGAGTTGTGCCCATTCATATTGCTTCAGGTTTCCGGTTTTTAATTTGTCGCCGGGCAATTCTGTTTCAATCGATACCAGACGTGTTACCAATTGTAGATTGGCCATTTCGAGGGAAAAAATAGCCACCGGATGATTGTGCGCTACTGCAATATTGCGAGCCATACTAAGTACAAAAGCGGTTTTCCCCATCGACGGACGAGCTGCAATGATAATAAGGTCGCTGGGTTGCCATCCTGCTGTAAGCCTGTCGAGTTCCGAAAAACCCGAAGGAATTCCAAGCAGTTTGTCTTCGCGCTTGCTGGCTTCTTCGATATTGGCCATCATGGTGGGAATCAATTGCGATATTTGCATCGACTCCTTTTTTATTTTACTTTCCGAAATATTAAAGATTTGGCTTTCGGCAAAGTTCAGCAAGTTTTCAACATCTTCGCTTTGATCGTAGGCCCGGTTTTGGATTTCGGAAGAGGCGCGTATCAGTTCACGCTGAATATATTTTTGCTGAATGATGCGGGCATGATAATCGATATGTGCGGCGGTGCCCACCCTGTTGGCCAACGAAGCCACATAATACGAGCCACCCACTTCATCGAGTTTGTCGCGATTGCGCAGTTCTTCGGTAACCGTAAGCAGGTCGATAGGCTGGTTTTTTTGATGGAGGGCCAGCATGGCTTCAAAAATATCGTTATGCTGGGCCTTGTAAAAACTCTTAATACTGATGATATCCAAAACGCGGTCGATTGCATCCGATTCAATAAGCATGGCTCCAAGTGCTGCTTCCTCGATGTCGATGGCCTGAGGAGGGATTCTGCCGTAATCTTCATTTACCTGTGTTATACTCTTCGCAATCGTTTTCTTTCTTTCAACCATAAAACATTTTTTTGTAGGCATACATGAGTTGACAAAAATAATCAAGAAATCACCAAAGGCACAGAAGCATGTTTTTTAGTTTTCAACAACAAAACCGGCTGTAGTACAAGTTAAGAAAAGTTATGAAACGCAATTGTGAAAAAATGTTTATTTTTATGCCCGTTAAACAAAAAACCATGATTGAAGCACGTGGAATAAGCAAATCGTATGGGTTGCTCAATGTGATTAAAGGCATCGACCTAAATGTTGAAGCCGGCGAGGTGGTCTCGATAGTGGGAGAAAGCGGTGCCGGAAAAACCACGCTTTTGCAGATACTGGGCACCCTGCTGCGTCCCGATTCGGGGCAAGTAATAATAAACAATACCGATATTTCTACACTTTCTGATCAGGCATTGGCACGGCTGCGCAACCAACACATTGGCTTTGTGTTCCAGTTTCATCACCTGTTGCCCGAGTTTACAGCACTCGAAAACGTGTGTATACCTGCCTTTATTGCAAAAAAGAAGCGAATCGAGGCCGAAGCTGCTGCCATGGAATTACTTAATATGCTCAATTTAGGGCATCGCTTAAGTCATAAACCTAACGAGTTGTCGGGAGGCGAAAAACAACGTGTGGCTATAGCCCGAGCACTTATCAATAAACCATCGGTTGTGCTGGCCGATGAACCATCGGGTAACCTCGATTCAAAAAATGCCGAGGAATTGTACCGCATTATATTCCACTTACGTAAAGAACTTGGGCAAACTTTCGTAATTGTTACCCACAGCAGGCAACACGCTCAATTAACCGATCGTATGCTAAGCATTGTCGACGGCAGAATTGTATGAAATCGACTTGTTCACAAATACCTGCCATAACATGTGACAACTTTTTCGTAAAAACAACGTCATACAATTCGTTTGTATTAACATAATTTTTATTAATTTAGCAGCTTAAAACCTAGCATCATGAAGGTATTTTCGTTAACATTTTTGTTGTTTCTTATAGCATCAACCGTTGTTTCTTCACAAAGCCTCGAAAGCTTTATCGAAGAAAAGCAAGCAGGTCTTGAATACGACGAAGCAAAACTGGTGCAAGTGCCCGGTACCAATGTGAAAATGATTCCACCCGAGTATTTTCAAGTAGATGCCGGTATAAAAGGATTTGTGCACCCCGGATCGGCATGTACCATTCAAGTGGTCGAGATTCAGGGAATTTCGCACGAAACCATCGAGAATTCAATGACCGAGGAACATATTGCAAATCAGGGATATGTTTATAAAGAAAAAATTATTACCCAAACGCGTAAAGGGAAACGAGCTGCATGCTTTGTTGTGAGTTTTGTGAGCGAAGGCATCGAATACGAGCGCATTATGATGTTTACCGGAGACGAAAACACCATTTGGGTAAATGCAAATTATCCGGTTGAGCTTAAAAAATTACTGTTTCCTGCTATTGAAGCAGCTTTATTATCAGTGGAATAACACGCCTAGTTAATTATATGAAGAAAACGTTTACTTTACTCGTATTGCTGTTTTTGATCAAGTTTTTGGCTTACTCCCAGGAAAACGATCTGGAACATCAGATGTGGTACTCATCCTACGACCAAAACATGTGGGGTCCCGATTGGGCCTATGGCATCGATGTTGAAACCTCGATATTTGATGTGAATATCGATGAGAGTTGGGGCTTTACTCAAATTACAGATTTTCTGGGGATGCAATTGGGTGTGGGTTTCGAGGTTGGCATTCAGGCAATATTGGCCAGCACTTTCGAGGCCCATGGTTTCTATACCGGTGAGTTCGACCTTGATTACCCCATTACCACTCATCTCGATTTTCCCGAGGACTACAGTTTCGATTACGGAGGACCGGCTACCATCTACACCAGCTACGAAGTTACCGATGGTTGGGATCTTTCAACCGAATTTCCTCCGGTAGGCGTAATCACTCTCGATTTCGAGTATATGTTCAATCCGTTTATGAACATTATTGTGTGCGTGTTTGGTTGCGATACCATTCCTATGATTCCGGGTGCAGTGCAAATACCCTACACACTCGATACACTTTTTCACATCAATGGCGAAACAGAATACGCTATCTATCCTTGTTATGTTGATGGACAGTTTCAGTTTTGTCACGACTGGGAATTGCCTATCGATGTTGATTTCACCGATTTGGTAGGGTTTAATTTTGAAGCGCATGTGCATCTTCCTTATGTTGAAACAGTTGATCATATTGAAGAAGGTTCCAACTGTCTGATTGCTCAGGGCGATAGCATGTATCTGTTTGTGCATCTCGATGTAATAGGCTTTTTGTATGTTATGGCGGGGTACATCCCACCACCCGAAGGGCCCCAGATACAGGAAGCCATCGATTTGCTTGATGGTACCATTGAATACCCAATTTCAACACCTTTGGGTGATGTTGTTTTTCAAATTGAATATAGTCTTTTGGAAGTGACCTTGATGCTGCGAAATTATTTGCATCAGGATATTTATTTTTGCCCCACCATTTGGGGTACTTTTAGTTTCCCGATACCACTCGAATATGTAATTCACAATCCGAGTAATGGAAATGCCGTTGTTGAGACCGGTTTCAACGATTCTATAAGAATGGCTATAGGTAACGATCTCACCATTACATATCCCTGCCATGGCTGGGATAGTATGTATGTAGGTATTCAGTATAATATTCAGCCTACTATTCGCAATCACACTTGGGACAGCATGGCTTTTGCGATATTGATAGAGGCTCTGCAAGTACAGATTACAATAATTACGCCATTCAAATCTGATTTTTTGCCTGTTGAAATACCCTCGTTTGAATTGCCCGATTACGGACAATTGCCGGGAATGCCTCCCACAGAGCCAATTAGTTCTCCACCGATAGCTATGACAGCCTATTACGAAGAAAATGATGATGCCGAAAAAGATTTTGGTCCCTACGGAATTGGCCCCTTATTCGTTTGGGAAATCCCCTTGGGTTACATCCCACTTACCTGGTTCGATGAGACATGGGAGTTGATGCACTTTGAGGAAGATATTGTTTTTCCGGGTACTTACATAAAACCGGAACCAAAATCTGAAGTAAATGCATTGCTGTTTTCGTCGCCCTACTGTTTTGGGGAACCCTACAGTTATGTGCATGCTGAAGCACAAAATGGCGTACCTCCTTTTACCTACACATGGTCAACCGGCGACATTACCTACAACACCATGTCGGACCTCGACAGTATTTATGCGCCTCCAGGGTATTATATGGTTACAATAACCGATACTTATGGTTGCGAAAGCTACGACAGTATTGCCATTTCGGTAAATCCGCCTCTGTATTACAATCTTGAAGTAAGCGATGTTTTATGTCATGGAATGTTCACAGGAGCAGTGCAGACCAATGTTAGCGGAGGAACGCCACCCTATTTCTTTTCGTGGTATCCAACCGGTAGCGAGGCTTCCGACCCCAATAATCTACCTGCAGGCTGGCACTACGTAACCATTACCGATTGGGCAGGATGCCCCATCATCGATTCGGTGTTTATCAATCAACCGGCATCTGCCTTAAGTTTCAATACAGTGCTTACCGATGTGCAGTGTAATGGAATGACTAATGGTAGTATTAATATGAACCCTATGGGCGCGACACCTCCCTATAATTATATTTGGAGTAACGGTGCCACAACTCAGGATTTAATTAATATACCTGCCGGAGCATATAGTGTTACTGTAATTGATGCTAACAATTGTAACTGGATCGACTTATATGTGATTAATGAACCCGACACATTGATAGCAGTGCTGTATCATACCAACATAACTTGCAACGGATATAACAATGGCAGCCTCAATACCGTAGTTACCGGAGGAGCTCCCCCATACAGTTACACCTGGTTCCATGATCCCGGAAATCATAATCCGACACTACAGAATCTGGCTCCCGGTTTTTATATGGTTTCGGTTACCGACTCACGCAATTGTACCGATACAGCGCTGGCAATGATAACCCAACCCGATCCTTTACTGCTCGATTTTGATATCAGTCATGTGAGTTGCTTCGGTTTATACGATGGCACTGTAACGGTAACTCCAAACGGAGGAACACCACCGTATACCATTCATTGGAGTAATAACTTTTATGGTACTACTATAAGTAGCTTGTTGCCCGGAAACTATACGGTTACTGTTACCGACAATAACGATTGTGTGACAATACAAACCATTAGTGTAACTCAACCTACTCCACTTGAATTTTCGTTTGATGAGGTGCATAATGTTTCCTGTTTTGGATTCAGTGATGGTTCAGCATTGGTTACACCTTCAGGAGCAACCCCCCCGTATACTGTTACATGGCAAAACGGCGTTCAGCAGGTGGGCAATATGGGTGTTGGAATGCCTGCGTATGTATATTTTCAGGTTACTGTTACCGATGCCAACGGCTGTTCAGTTCTCGATAGTATCTCATTTACACAACCAAATATTCTGGCTGTGACAGGAACTACTGTGCCGGTGAATTGTGGGGTAAGTCCGGGGCAGGGTACAGCTGTGCCTTCAGGAGGAACAGCGCCATACAATTACCTGTGGTCGAATGGTGAAACCACTAATCCTGCAATCGATTTGCCATCGGGAATGGTTAGTGTAAGTGTTACCGATGCACAGGGATGTACTGTTAGCACCGGCCTTACTGTAAACATATCGGGGACAATACAGGCAAGCCATTCTTTGATATATCCGAATTTGTGTTATGGCGATACTATAGCGGCTGTTGCTGTTGACCTGCCTGCGGGAGTACATCCGCTAACGATGAACTGGTCGCATGGCTTTGTGGGCGATACCGCCTATAACTTGGCTGCAGGCACCTACACCGTTACGGCACAAGATTTTTATATGTGCACAGATGTATTCGAAATAGTTGTAGAACAACCCGATTCCATCGATCCGGGTATTATTGTTACTCGACCCTCGTGTACCGCAATTTTTGATGGTTCCATTTTGTCAAATACATCCGGCGGCACAAGCCCGTACGAATATCTGTGGTCAGACGGTAGCACCGAAAACAATTTGAGCAATATCAGAGATGGATATTACTACCTTACTATAACCGATTATCACAATTGTGTCGCAAGTTATTTTATCGATTTGATAGAAGCTGAATACTGCCTCATTGTGTTTAATACTTTTACTCCTAATGGCGATGGAGTTAACGATGTATGGTATATAGAAAACATTGAGTTTTTCCCTTACAATAAGGTATGGGTGTATAACCGTAATGGAAATCTAGTTTTCCATACCGAATATTATACCAACAACTGGGATGGAACATACAACGACAAACCGTTGCCTGAAGCTACCTATTACTATGTGATAGAGCCGGGAGGTGGCAGAGAGGTTTTAAAAGGTCATTTAACAATTATCAGATAGAAACATGAGAAGATTTGTTTTCCTGAGTTTTTTAGTTGGATGTGTATCGGGATTGTTAAATGCACAGCAGTTGCCGCAATTCAGATATCAGGATTTTAACAGCATTTTTCTAAACCCTGCTTATGCTGCCAAATCATCGGTACCCGATGTATTTCTTAACCACCGAAACCAATGGGTAGGTTTTAGCGGGGCACCAACCATTTCTTCAATTCAGGGGAAATATGCTTTTAGAGACGACATGGCTGCCGGAGCGTCATTTACAAATGATTTAACAGGGCCAACAACACGCAACTTTATTAACCTCAATTACGCCTATTTGCTTAAAACCGAGAGTTTTAATATCTCTTTTGGCTTAGCATGGATATTCGCGCATTACAAAGTAAGAGGCGACCTGATGACTCTTCACGAGCAGAATGATCATTCGGTGATACAAAACATCAACGACGTTGCCTGGAAACCGGATGCAAATATTGGATTCTTGCTTTTTTCCGATAAGTTCTATGCCGGTTTTTCGGTTCAGCAGGTATTGAAATCGAAGTTTCGATTTTATGAAGCGGGTAGCGACTATGGTGTTATTCAATCGGCACGTCACTTTTTTATCAATGGAGGCGTTCATTTGAAATCGAACTACGAAGAACACATGTTTACTCCGCACTTGAATTTGTACATGGGAAAGGCAATGCCATTTTCATTCGATTTGGGAGTGAACTACATGTATAAGGAAACTATTTTGATGAGTATGATTGTTTCTGGTGGTAATGCCGTGGCATTGCAGGCCGGCTACAGGTACAAACAGTTTGTTTTCAGTTATGCATTCGACATAGTGGTTTCGCGATTGCGCAATGTTAGTAGTGGGTCGCATGAAATAACCATTGCTGCTTACCTGAAGAATGAGACAACAGGTAAAACTACCGTCCCCAGTTTCTAAGAGTTTTACATTACACCTTTATTACAGATTTAATTGTTTGAAAAGTTAACATTATCTTAACTTAAAAATGTCGTTTTTCTGCAGTAATCAACAATTTGTTAATAACATTTTGTCGATTGTATAGCAAATATGCGTAATTTTGGTTGCGTTTTAACAGAAAGTGGAATTTCATGAAATTGACTGATACACAGCACAATTGGTTTGTGCGTTTATTCTCTCTTATCGTTGCAGGCAGTTTGGGTTTTGTTACTGTATTTGCTCAAACGATTGATTATGGAGGAGGCGATTTATTGATAAATAGCAATACACCCTTATGTGGCAATCATATCAACATCAATAATTTTACTGTTTCTGCAGGTGTTACGCTTACTGTGTCGTGCGATTTTTTGCATGTTGAAGCTCAAAACATCAATATTTTAGGTACAATTAACGCGAATGGAGCAGGAGGTTCCGGAGGAACAGGTGGTGCCGGTGGGTTGGCTGCTGTTGGCGGAAGTAGTTGTATATCGGGGCAGGCAGGTGTGGCAGGCAGCAATGGACTGGGTGTGGGAGGAGGATCTGGTGGTAACACCGGAGGGCTGCCGGCTTTATGTTTTTCGCGCAACTGTTCCGGTTCAGATGGATATATTGCAGGTGGCGGTGGTGGCGGTTCAGGAACAGGCGGAGCCCATCATGGTGTTGGTGGTCATGGTGGAAGCGGAGGATTTGCAGCGATTGTTTATGTAATCAGCGGTGGGGCAGGAGGAACAACCAACCCTGTACCTGCTGCCTATGGCGATGATATTAGCTATTCGATAAACGCCGGTTCGGGAGGTGGAGGAGCCGCAGGAGGCGGAGGCGGATATACCGATGGCACTGCCGGTGGAAATGGTGGTAATGGCGGAGGACGCGTCGAACTTATTGCTTCTAATACATTTAATATGCCGGCTTCTGGCGCAATCTATGCCAACGGCACTCATGGAGCACCCGGTGGTAGTGGTGGTGGTGCCTCTTCCGACAACAAATACGATTGCTTTGCAGATGGTACCGTCGAAAAAGTAGATGTTTGTGCTAACTCTCCTTTCTACGGTAATTATATAGGTTCAGGTGGTGGCGGTGGTGGTGCAGGTGGTGGTTCAGGTGGCGGCATTCTCATAGCTTCAACAAATACAGCTACAATATCCGGTATTATACAGTCAATGGGTGGTAATGGCGGTGATGCCGGTTTCCCCAACCAATCGCTAGGCTCCTGTTTTAGCAACCCCAAAGGCGGTGGAGGAGGTAGTGGTGGAAAAATTAAAATATTTGTAAACCCGTGCTTGAATAATGTCATTAATCCTGTTGCTAATGTTGACGGAGGAATCGAAGGGGCATCGTTCGGAGGTGTGGCGGTGCGAGCCCCATCGGGAACATTACTCACTTTGAACCACCCCTCGTATGTTCCTTTCGATCCGGGAATTATAGAGGCAAATCAGGATATTTGCTTTGGAGATAATCCTAATGGCTTGGTATTCTCTACTCCCCCATCGGGAGGATTGGGAACCTATACTTATCAATGGATGTTGTGCAGCGCTTTCTGCCTTATTCCTCCTTTGGGTTTTAATGATATCCCCTCTGCAAATACCAATTCATATACTCCACCTGCTCCTGCCTCCGAAGGTACCTACTACTATTTGGTAATGGTACAGTCGGGGTCAGCAAACTGTCGCGACTGGGCAGGGCCGGTTACCATTAATGTATACGACCCGGCTATTAACATTATAAGCAGTTCGGGCACAGATGCCTGCGTAGGGGGAAACATTACGCTCGATTCGAATATTCTTGGTGGCAGCGGTACCTGCTCTTATCAGTGGCAATATTCCGACGACGGAGGAAGCTCATGGATAAATGTTGGGGGTAATTCATCTATATACAATGTGCCAACAAGCACCGTCATCAATAACCGATTATACCGTTGCTGGTACACATGCACAGGTACTGCATGCGACGATGCTGTTTCTAATGTTTTAACAATCAACGTGGTTGAAGCCCCCCAATGGGATGTTGTAAGTGTTGCGCCGAATCCTCTGTGTGAAGGCGGAAGTGTTAATCTGAGTGCAACTGTGATTAATGGTGCAGGTGGATTACTGCAGTGGCAGCGACGGCCACTGTCGGGATCAGAATGGATTTCGGTAAGCTCTCCCGATTACCCCGGTCTGGGTAACTGGCAATATCAACCTTTGTACTCTGTTTCGGGCACAGGATGCACTATCGACGATGGGCCGGTTATTGATGTTTTGGTAGTAGATGACCCCGTTGTTACAATAACTTCTTCGCAAACGCAAGTATGTCAGAATATTCCTATCCCTTTGACTGCAACAGCCCTGGGAGGTGCCGGTACTTGTGTGTACCAATGGCAGTATTTCGATGGAACATCATGGATTTCTGTTGGCGACAATTCTGATGAGTATATTATTCCCGGAACAGAGCCTTTTGTAAACCGCCTATACCGTGTTGTTTATACATGCGATGGTAGTGGATGCGATCAGGCATTTTCGAATGAAATTCAAATAACTGTTTACGAAAAACCAATTGTAGTGGGAGATGCCAGTCCCAATCCTCAATGCCGCAATCAGCCGGTAGTGATAACGGCAACAGTCACAGGAGGAACCGAACCATACACCTACAACTGGAGCGCAGGGCTTGGTGGCGGAGCAACACACACCGTTACACCCACAGTTAATACTACTTACATAGTTACAGTAACCGATGCCAATGGTTGTACAGCCCGAGTAACTATTCCGGTTACTATCAATCAATTACCCCTGGTTAGCGTTACGGCCAATCCTAACCCTCAATGTGCCAACGAACCTGTTAACTTAAACGCAGTGGGTTCTAATACTCTTGGACCCTATACTTACGTATGGAACAATGGCTTGGGCGAAGGACAATCGCATGTGGTAAACCCTATCGAAAACACCAACTATCGTGTAACAGTTACTGATGCCAGAGGATGTACGCGAGCAGGAAGCGTTACGGTGGTGGTGAACCCTGAGCCTGTCCTCACGGCAACGGCATCCCCCAACCCGCAATGCTCGGCTGAGCCGGTC
>CAZEHA010000069.1:0-2182 GCA_964511665.1 uncultured Bacteroidales bacterium | reverse complement strand
ATGCCAACGGTTGTACGAATACCGGCAGTGTCGATGTGCTAATCAACGCATTGCCTGTCCTCACGGCAACGGCATCCCCCAACCCGCAATGCTCGGCTGAGCCGGTCGATTTGAGTGCCACTGCCTCAGGTGGCAGCGAGCCTTACACGTATAGCTGGGATAACGGACTGGGCAATGGACAGAACCATACGGTAAATCCTGTAGTTAATACTACTTATGCGGTTACTGTTACCGACAACAACGGTTGTACTGCCGGCACTACGGTTGATGTTATTATAAATGAATTGCCTGTAGTAAGTGCCGAAGCAAGCCCTAATCCGCAGTGCGCCGCCGATCCGGTAAATCTTACGGCTACGGCCTCCGGTGGCATTGGCCCTTATAGCTACGAATGGGACAATGGTCTGGGTGTGGGTCAGAATCACACGGTAAATCCTGCAATCAACACCACCTATACGGTTACGATACACGACAACAACGGCTGTTCGGCTACGGCAACTGTAGCGGTAATTGTAAATCAGTTGCCGGTATTAACGGTTATTGCCACGCCCAATCCCCAGTGCTCCGGCGAGCCGGTTACGCTAACAGCTTCAACGCTGGGTGGAACAGCTCCTTACGCTTATCTGTGGGATAATGGTCTTGGAGCCGGCGATACGCATACGGTAAGTCCCTTGGTCAATACCACATATCAGGTAACAGTAAGCGATGCCAACGGTTGTACGAATACCGGCAGTGTCGATGTGCTAATCAACGCATTGCCCATTGCCACTGCTACCGAAACCAATCAGGCGACTTGTGGCGCGAGTAATGGTGTTGCTACTGTTGTTGGTTTAGGAGGTTTGCCGCCATATTCTTTCTTATGGAGTAATGGAGATAACAGTGCCGATGGTGTTGCCGAAAATCTCGCTCCCGGTCCATATACTGTTACCGTAACCGATAATAATGCTTGTTCGACAAGTGCTGTGGTTGTAATTAGTTCACCGGTTGACATTGATGCAATTGCTATTGAAACTAATCCGGTATCGTGTTTTGGTGGAACCAATGGCATTGGGCAGTTGACTGTATCGGGAGGAAACGAACCATATAATATTAGCTGGTCGAATGGCGTAACTACCGGTAATATCACAGGAATTAATGCAGGAGTTATTGTTCTCGATAATTTAAGTTTCGGAAACTATATCATCGAAATTACCGACAGTGACAATTGTGTTGAAACTGTATTCTTAAGTATTTCTCAGTCGAATGAAATAACTGTAAATATTGTATCCAATCAACTGGTTTCTTGTTACGGCGAGTCTGATGCTTCTGTTATTTTTACGGTTTCAGATGGAACACCCAATTATTCGATTGTTTGGAGTAATGGTACATTGAACGGTAGTTTGATAAACGTCTCAGGTGGACCACATACACTTAATGCATTGAATGCAGGTAATTATACTATAACCATTACTGATGCCAATATGTGTGAAATTGTTGATGGTTTCGAAATTGTCGACCCATCTCCAATAAGTGTCGATCTCGCTTTAACTTCAGAACCTTTGTGTTTTGGTGAAGGCAATGGGGAAATTTCATTCGAAATTAGTGGGGGTACGGCTTTATATGGTTTTGTATGGGAAAATGGAACTGCCAATGGAAGCGAAAATAATGTAAACACCGGACTACACAGCATCACAGGTATTGCTGCAGGAGTGTTTGGCATTACTATTACCGACAATAATTCATGTTCCATTTCGGCTTCCATACCGGTTACTCAGCCCCCAAGTCTTATTGTTGATGCCTTGCAAATTTCTCCGGTTAGTTGTTTTGGCGAAAGTGATGCCACAGCACAAATAACCGTTATGGGAGGAACCGAACCGTATACTATATTATACTCAAATGGTTCTTTCTCTATAAGTTTACCCGGTCTTTCAGTTGGTAACCATATTATTGCTAACCTTACTGCAGGCACCTATTCGGTATCGGTAATCGATGCACATGCTTGCCAAACAACAAGTAGTTTTGTTATTCAGGAACCCGACGAGATACTGGTGTCGGCTCTGATTGGTTCATTGCCATCATGTAATGGGTACAACGATGGAACAGCCAATGTTCTTGTAAGTGGTGGCACTCCACCATACGATATTGCCTGGGACAATGGAGCTTCATCGGGTAGTATTGCCGGAAGTTTCTTCGAAATAAACCCAAT
>CAZEHA010000068.1:0-15020 GCA_964511665.1 uncultured Bacteroidales bacterium | reverse complement strand
CCCGATTCGGTTTTTTGTTGTTTGCTTTCGCTTAAAATTCGTTTACTGGCGTTTGCTGTCGGTTTGTGCTTTGCGATTACTTGATTTTACTTCAATTATCATATAGAAGAACAAAACAATTATTGTATAGATATCGGTCAACCCAAAAAATACACAGACAGGCAAACACGAACATCATTAAACTGAGGAATACATGTTAATAAAGGCAATGCTTATTAAATTCCCCATTGACAGCCAGGCTTGAGTAAATTCCTAAAAGTTTTTAATAATTGACTGTTTTAAGAAATTTAGTGAACAACTCCGAAATTATTGCAACGCGAATACCCTCTTTTCGGAAAAAACTATACAATTTGATTTACCGGCGATGGCCTGATAAGTGAGTTTTTAGCAATGTTTTCGAATTCGGCAATGGCTTCGGTTCCACTATCGGGTTGCGAAATAATCTCGAATCGGCCGCCATAAATTTCGACACGTTGAACAATGCTCTTTAAGCCTACCGATTGGTTCAACATAGCCGATTCAACATCGAAGCCAATACCATTGTCGGTTACACTTAGAAAAACCCGACTGCTTTCGACAATAAGTTGAACTTCAACATGCGTTGCCCGCGAATGCTTCACGGCATTGTTGAGCAATTCCTGACAAATGCGATACACAGTGAGTTCAAATTGTTTCGAAAAGCTTGTTTCTTTTCCGCTGAAAAGGTAAGTAATTTCGGTGCTTTTACTCACCATATTAAAGCTTATGCAATAATGGTTCAATGCGTTGTTTAATCCGGTTTTCAACAATGCCTCGGGCAGCAGGGCGTTCGAAATGCGGCGTAACTCGGCAATGCTTTGCTGAAGCATGTTGAGGCTCTTGGAGTTATTGCTGTGTGCCGGTTGCGTATTTGCATTGTGCGTTTCTATTTCGAGCTGAACTGCCGTGAGCATTCCCCCCAGTCCATCGTGCAGCTCTTTTGCCAAACGACTTCGTTCTTTCTCTTCGCCTTCGAGGCCGGCATGTGCTGCCACGGCAAGTTTTTCGCTTTCTGACTGTTTCAGCTTTTGCTGTGCAATTTTCTTTTTTTGGTTAATAAACAGCATCAACACAATGAGTAAAAACCCTGCCGATACTGCCGAAAAAACAATAAACCCGATAGTTCGTTCGGCTTTCAGGGTTTTGTTGTTCAATTCAAATATTTCTTTTTCTTTCTTCAGGTTTTCGTAACGGGCTTCTATTTCTTCCGACGATTTCAGTGCTTCGATACTATGTATGCTATCGCGCAACTGATTGAACCTGCGATAATAAAGCATTGAGTTTTCGAAATCGCGTAGTCCGCTGTATATTTCCGACATATCCATGAGCAGAATCATTTTCAACTCTGTTTCGAAAACCGACAATTCGAGGGCTGTATTGTAAAACCCGAGGGCTTTGGCCGGTTGTTGTTTTTGCCGGTACAAATTTGCCAGATTGTAGTAAATATAAGGATTCTCGGGATACAACTCCAGCATTTGCCGGGTAACATTCAGGGCTTCATCTTCGCGACCCGAATTCATATACACCTGACATAAATTATTCAAACCGATTAATTCGGCCTGCTCAAAACCAATAGTTCGGGCGAGTAGAACCGATTTGTTGAAAAATGCTTCGGCTTTTCCCCATTCGTTGAGCAGGGTCATATGCACATTGCCCAAATTGTTTACCGATTTTATGATGAGCAAGGTATCGCCTATGTTTTCGCCAAGCATCAGTGCTTTGTTGTAGCTTTCGATAGCCTTTGCCGTGTTTTTCAAATTAAAATAAACAATGCCAATATTAATATGTATGGCTGCTTCAAGATTGATGAACCCGTTTGCTTCGGCAATAGATAATGCTTCGAAAAGATATTCGAGTGATTTGGGATAATCGCCCATTATTTCGGCAACCACCCCCATTTCTTTAAGCGCATAACACTTATCGCCCATACGATTTTTTTCGCAGGCAGTGGTGTATAACTGCTTCAGAATAATCAGGGCGCTGTCGGGCTTGTTCTGATTAATTAATAATTCGGCCCTGGCCTGATAATGCTGTGTTACATCGAAACAGATATTTGCTTTATAATTAAAACCCGAAACCTGCCCGTAACAAGTGCAACCAAAAAAACAAAATCCAAAAAAAATAAGCGCCAACAAAACTCTCATAATCGTATGAAAACATCAAAATTACTAAAAATCCCCTTTTTCGTGGATTGAAAACAGAAAATATTATTTGCATATTACGCGTTCGTAATCACAAAAAATTTACAGACCAATGAAAACGAACAAATTATTGTATTACAGCGCATTAACGCTATTTTTTGTTGTATTGGGAACTCAGTCTTTTGCTCAATTCGATGTAAAAGGAAAAGTAAAAAGCAAAGTTGAAGAGAAAGTAGATGAGAAAATTAATAAAGGGCCAAACACTCCTGATGAGCCTGATGACTCAGAAAATCAGGAAACAGAAGAGCTTAATTCTGAGGTAGAAGAAAACTATGAAACCAACGAACCGGAACAGGAAGCGGTGCAAGACAATAAGCCCAAACTCGAAAGCTATACCGAGTATGACTTTGTTCCCGGCGATCAGATTTTATTTTTCGAAGATTTTTCACAGGATGCCATTGGCGATTTTCCGGCATTGTGGACATCGAATGGTGGAGGAGAAGTAAAAACACTAAATATTGCCCCCGGAAAATGGCTGCATATGAATGGCGATGGGTCCGTATATTGTTTCATGAATAGAATTAATTTCCCCGATAATTTTATTGTTGAGTTTGATATTATTCCCGATGCAGAATTTACTCATGGATATCAACTATCGTTTTATAATGACAGAGTTGACGATCAAAAGGAACTGAATGATGATCTCTACCCCGGCAGTGAGGGTGTAAATATCGATATAAAATATGATGGTTGGCAAACCTTAGGATATAGAGACGAAATGGATTGGATTATTGGCAGCTCAGAAAAGAATATGGTTATAAGAGAACAAGTGAATCATGTTATAATATGGGTGCAAAAAAGGCGTGTGAGAATATATCACGGAGGCTTAAAAGTTTTAGATGTACCAACAAACGTTTATGCCGGTACTTCATTTAATCGATTTCGCTTCAATGGCTGGGATAGAAATGCTTCTCCATATGTAAGCAACATTAAAATTACAACCGCTGCACCCGATATGCGCAGCAAGTTACTCACCGAAGGGAAACTGATTTCGTATGGTATTTATTTCGATAGCGGTAAAGACGTGGTAAAACCCGAATCGTACGGTTCCATTAAAGAAATTTCGGCTGTTTTAAAAGAAAACCCTGAGGTAAAAATTATGATAGTTGGTCATACCGATAGCGATGGCGACGATGCCATGAACCTTGATTTGTCGAAACGTAGGGCAGCAAACGTAAAAAGCTATTTGGTTAAGGAATTTGGCATAGCCGCCGACAGAATTTCAACCGATGGTAAAGGCGAAACGCAACCTATAGTGCAAAATACCAGTGTCGAAAATAAAGCCAAAAACCGCAGGGTTGAGTTTATAAAACTGTAACCAGATGAAAAAAATAAACCTTTTATGGGTTGTTCTATTCGGCATCAATGCTTTGGCTTTCGGTCAGTTTAAGACGCCTGAGTGGTATTACAAACAAATTCCTCCAATTCCCGATTCGTTACATTGCTCTTCGCAGGCAAAAGTAGAGGGAGTATACAATCGCTTAGAGGTTTTAGCAGCAGAATTAGATACCATCATAGGGATAATGCAAATTGATGTTTCGAACCTTACCGAGAGTCAGATAAATACATATCTGGATGCTTTCCCAAGTTCGGATGATTTCGATAAACTTGAGTCAATGTCGGAGGAAGAACAACAAGTGTATGCAGCCGAACTAGATACCAAACTTAACAAACCTGCCTTGCAAAGAGAAATAAACCTCGAAAAATATGAGGAGGAAAAACTGCAATTAGATATAAGTTTTAAGGAATATTGGGAAGGATTACAAACCCTTATTACAGAATATCAAGATATTGCCAAAACAGCCGATGATAAAAAATTTGAAAAAAACCAAGAAGTACGCAGAAATATTGATGCTGGTGACGAAGCAAGCGCAATTCAACAAGAAAGAGCACTCGAAAAGAACAAAGTTGAATTCTGCCAAACAGTATCGCCTTCGGTATTAGCCATTTTGGAATATAAATGGAATAATATCGAAGAACTGACCCGTATTGTTAAGCGGAACATTTCTATCGAATTTATGAGTACCTATTATTTGAGCGAAGAGGACATGAAAGGAGAGTTTAATTCTATTACACAAATTATTGATTACGAAGTATTAAAAAATTACATTACCGACTACATGGATACTATTACGGGCTCATTGCCCGGGTCGTTGAGTAATCGTTAATAAAACTATGTTGAAATTAATTTAATCGATCATAATTATGAGAACAATTCATTACATTCTAGTCTTAAGCATCGCAGCTATTTGCACGAGTTGTGGTGGAAGCAATACCAAAACCGATAACAATTCGGAAAAAACCAACGAAAGTAAAACAGAGGCAACTGATCCTACTGCAAGCGATGCCACAAAAATCTACACCGTAAAGTCGGGTCATTTTCTTTGCAACACCAACATGGGAATGACAATAGAAACCTGGTTCGACGATTATGGCAACAAGCAGTATTCAGAGTCGATGATGGAATTGTTTGGCGAAAAAACAGGCAGCTATTCGTATGTTATCGATGGATATAAATACGATTACAGCACCGGCGAAACCGAAGGTTCAAAAATGAAATTTTATGGAGCTCAGTCGTATAACTACGACGATGTCTCGCAGAAAGATATAGAACGCTACGGACTCGAGTTTCATGCCGACGAAGTGGTGTCGGGAAAAACGTGTAAGGTAATTTCGATTACATCGCCGGTAGAAACCAAAGTATGGATTTGGGAAGGCATACCCATGAAAACAATTACCAAAATGGGAAAAGAAGACATTGTTATGGAAATAGAGTTTCTTGAAACAGGCAATGTGGATGCATCTAAATTTGTATTGCCCGATTCAATAAATTTTGTAGAGTACTAGTCGATAGAAATTGACGACTGAGGATTACTGTGTAAGTGCCGCAATGGCTTCATCGCCAAAGCTTATAAAATACTCGTGTAAATCTACAGTCGAGAATTTCTCCACATACAGCAGATACAGTTCGGGCGAAATAGCAAAAACTACATCGCACAAGGCTTTGCTTCGATAGTATTGAGGTAACGAATCGAATAACTCATGGGTTTTGTTTGTCCACTTTTTAAATCGTTTTACTTGTAAGTCGTCCGGTGTATTATGCTGTATCAGCGAATAAACCGAGCTGAACAATTGATTCTTTTTTTCGCGATAATACTCTTCGTTAGAAATAAGGGTTGAGAGTATGCGTTTTTTGCTTCCGGCAAATGCGAGCCAACTCTCCATATTGGCCACAAGCCCTCTGAATTGTTGCGCATTTTGTTTCTCAAGCAAATTGTTTTCGGGAGGAGAAAATTGTTTGTATTCGGCAAGGGCTTGCTCCAGAACATCTTCGTTTGCAGAAGCCAAAGCCAGCTTCTGGGCATTGAACACATGCAGATAAAACACATAAAAACCCTTTTCGTTACAAAAACCGAGCAATTCGGGCATTTCGCTGTAGTTTGTTTGTAAAGGACACACCGCAATAGAAAGAGGGCGTTTGTTCTTCTTGCTATACTCCGAAAAATAATCAATGTTTTGTATTACTTCTTCGAAGTCTGCACCCCTGCGAATGCTTTCATACGCTTCTTTTTGCAAACTGTCGAGCGAAATATTCAGTTTGAAATTGCCCTTGTCGAGAAGACGCTTTACTGCATCTGTAAGAATGGTTGCGTTGGTGTTTACCGATATCATGCACCCGTGGTTTTTCTCAACCACATGTTGCATTATACTCATGCTTAATTCCGAAAAAAACGGTTCGCCTCCGCTAACAACAATTTCTTTTAGGTGAGGAATAAAAGGCTCTAGTTGCTGCAGGTATTTTTCGGCTGAAATTGAATTTTCAGGGTAGTAGCAACCACGGCTGCGGGCTATAGCCGACGAATTGAGTGAACTGCACATAATGCAACGCAGATTGCAGGTGTTGTCGGGGGCTATTTCGAGTAGTTGAGGGAAAGAACCATCGGGAATATACACATCGTAGTTGAGCAGTTTTACCGAAAAAGTATTACCGCTTTGCACGGCATTGCTACAAATGGCACACTCGTCGGGAAAAATATTTTTCTGCATGCATTTTCTGAAATATTCAAACTTTTTCCCATTCCATATATCAATAAGCGACATTGTTGGAAAATGAGATGCTCCCTGGCTAAATGCCGATGTTTGCGCACCCATATAGCAACAAGGTGTTACCAAACCGCTAATCGCCACGCTTATTGAAGTAAACGGCGCATTGCATAAGTATTTGTGTTTGCCGCGTTGCTTTGCAAGCAGCTTCATGTTTTTGCTTTCTGATGTTTTTTTTACCAAACCCATAGTCAAACTATTTCAGCGTAAAGTTAGCACAAATTGACGAAGGAACATATTGTAGGGCCTTTTAGTTGAAACATGATTAATGCAATGTGCCTTGGGTTACAATTTTTAATACCTTTGCAAAAACAGCTCAGAAACTAAGTAAACCAATGGTGTTTGCCCTGCATAAAAACAAAGGCCGCACGGCTATTAGTCAATATCTGAAACACCAAAACCAGAAACTGGCATGTAAGGCTCCTTTTTCGTCGTTATATTTTAATGCCGATGGCAGCATTACTCCCTGTTGTGTATATCTGCCCGGCAACGAGTTTGGGCTTTATCAACCAAATAGTCTCGAGCGCATTCTTGATTCCGAAAAACGCAAAACCCTTCAAAAGAATATCGGCAAAGGCATTTTGCCCGATGCCTGCATTATTTGCAACACCGGAATAGTAGCTGGCGACTACAATTCGGTGATAGCCTCGCAGTTCAACAAGCTGATTACCGGCTTGAGATATCCCGACAAACTGGAGTTCGATTTATCGCATTTTTGCAATTTCGATTGCATAATGTGTGGCACCCATACTCATACGAATCAGCCCGGCGCATTTAACTCCGAGCACTTTCTCGATGAACTTATCCCGTATTTAGAGCATGCCCGTTTTTGCAATTTCTATGGCGGTGAACCTTTTTTGAACCCTTTGTATTTTTCGATTTGGGAAACTATTGCCCGCGTAAACCCCCATTGTTTGGTGTATATTCAAACCAACGCTTCGGTTTACAACGAAAAAGTACTCAGAGTGCTAAACCGACTGAATGTACTGTTAGGCGTTTCGCTCGATGCCATCGACAATGCGCTGTTGGAGTCGATACGAAAAGGCGCCAATGCCCCAGAAATAAAACACAATATTGGTTTATTCAGTGCACTGATGCAACAGCAAAACAGGCATCTCGAAATATCGGTTACACCCATGAGCCTGAACCTTGACGAAATACCACACATTGTTGAGTTCTGCAACAGTGTGAGCGCCGGTGTTTTTTTCAACACACTGAATTTTCCACGCCATCTGTCGCCGGCACGAATGCTTCCACAGCAACTGAACGTTCACATAAAAACATTACAAGCCCATAGTTTTGAAAACAACAAGGCTATAAGCCTCGAAAACCAAAAAAAATACGATTCTTTTATTCAACGTCTCGTTTATTTAATGCAACGCAACGGGCAGTTTGAACAAGAATACACCAAGGTTACTGCCTGCGACTTAATAAAAAAACTTTCGGAGCAACTACCCAACAGCCAACTTGCTGCGCAATTTATCGATGCGTTTAGCGATACCGACCCCAACCGTGAGCTATCGCCAGTAGTGGTAGGCGATTTGTATTCGATTCCCGCGAGCCTGTTTTCGAAAACAATAGCCGCATTGCTCGAGCAAAAAAATTACCAAAGGGTAAAACAAATTATTGATTTGTGATGAAACTTGGCTCCATTCATATTATCGGCTTCTGGGGCATATTGCTTGCTGCAACAGCCATAGAGGGCTGCAAACCCGGCACACCCCATACGAACAATGCCCCGGCTTTCGAAAAAACCGTGGTACTCAACAACAGCAGCCTTACAGCCAATTACATAGCCATTCGGAACCACAGTGAGCACACTGCCGAAATACAATTCAGCATTAACAATCGCATTTGGTTTAATGCCCATACTCTTATCGATTACATTTCGGGTATCGAAGTCGATTCTATTGATGGCATACCCAATGGTATTATCCGTGCTTTCGAATTTGTGTGTCGATATACAAGGCATGGGCAACCCGGTTATATCATTTCAAACGAAACCACGCTTCTCGGCTGGCTTAATTCGTCGGGCATGGCTTTGTGTAACAGTCGCAGCGCACTGCTTGCCGGGCTGTGTAAAAGCATGCATTACGAAGCAAGGGTTGTACATTTGCATGGCCATGCCGTAGCCGAAGTATATACCGGCACAAAATGGATAATGCTCGATGCCGACAACTCGTTAATACTAACCAACGAACATGGCCAAGCCCTTTCGGTAAACGAGATTTATAATATGGGCGAAATACACAATTTTGTGCTGTGCTACAACAATATAGAAATGCATCAATTGTATTTTTTAATGAACTTTGGCGAGTATGCCGGGCTGTTTGCCCCACCCAACGAAATAGAAGAAGTTCCTGCAATAGCCGGCACCGATATCGGCATGTTGAGTTTGCCTCCCGGCGCAAGTCTGCAAATACCTCTTGCACCGAATACGAATGTTCACAACAACACCTGCGATGCCGAAATATTGTTACCACAAGGGTATAGCGGCATACTCAAGCTTGGCTTTTGGCCTGCAGCGGCAACCCAACTCATTGGCATTCGTGGTATATGCCCTGTGCCGCTAGCACAAAACAGCGGCTATAGCTGGGGAACATATTGGGTATCGACCCCATTGCAGAGTGTTGGCTTTTGTGTAAACAATGCCTTGATACCACCGGCCCAACATTATACAGTCAGCATTGCGGGATATGCCGACCCCGGGCTGCATGTTGAACTGGTTTACGAAAATAATCGCATCGGGAACAATCAGATAAGCACAAGCACAGTTTCTTACTCCGCAATTGAACCCTATGTTCTGTTTTTTAAGCAGCACCCCGAGTACGGCAACAATGTAGAAATAAACTGTATGAACGATGTATATCGATTTGCTTCGTTGCTTTACACCGATGTTACCGGCAAAAGCCTCGATACAGTTGCTTTTGGTGTAAAAACCGATTGCTTTAACAGTATGCTTATTGAGTATCACACCAACGACAGCAGCATGTCGGCAATGTTACGTCACCCGGCCAAGCTTCGGGCATTCACGGTTGGTCTGCTTTGTTACGAAACCTGGCGTTTCGGCGAAATGTTCCAGTAATACCCCCGGTTATAGCTGCTCAATAAGCTTCATAAAAATTTGAGTCATCTTCTTTTCGGCGCCGGCGGCTACCTTTTGTACTTCTTCGTGGGTAATTTCCACAATTTTTCCGGGCACACCCAGGTCGGTAATTATCGACATAGCAAAGCAGGGAATCGACATCTGCCGGGCAGCTATTACTTCGGGAGCCGTTGACATACCCACGGCATCGGAGCCAATTACCCTGAAATAACGGTACTCGGCGGGTGTTTCGTAAGTTGGCCCGGTGGTGGCGGCATATACTCCATATTGCACATTTATGCCCAGTTGCTTTGCAATATCGCCAGCTTTTTCGATGAGTTCGGTGCTGTACACATGGCTCATATCCGGAAAACGCACGCCAAATTCGGGTTGATGCCTTCCCACAAGTGGATTGGGTATCAAATTAATATGGTCGGTTATAATCATTAAATCGCCTATTTCGAAATCGGGATTCACGCCTCCACTGGCATTGCTCACAAACAAATGCTTCACGCCCAGCATAGCCATTACCCTTACAGGCAGCACTACCTGCTGCGGAGTGTATCCTTCGTAATAATGAAAACGCCCTTTCATGGCCATCACGTTTTTGCCGGCCAATTTTCCGAAAATAAGCTGCCCCGAATGCCCTTCGACAGTAGATAGAGGGAATCCGGGTATCTTATCGTAAGGAATTATTTTCTCAACCTCAATTTCGTTTACCAGTCCACCCAAACCGGTTCCTAGAATAATTCCAATTTCGGGATTAACCGAGACCTGTGTTTTTATAAAGTTTGCTGTATCGCTTATTTGTTGAAACATATGAAATAAATTGGTTTTCGAGTTGTTTGTATTCTTCGTCGATGCCCAGCAACTTAACACTGATGGGTACATAGAATATTGCTGATTTAAGGTCTTCGGGAAAATCAGTATGCTCAGCTAGCCTAACACTGTCTTTTTCGGTAGTGATGATACATTTTTTTCCATGAATCTGTGCGTAGGCAGCCTGAATATTCAGTAAATCCTTTTTCGAAAAGTTATGATGATCGCGAAATTTCAGGTGTTGCACCGAAGCATAAAAGTCTTTTAAATATTCGATAAAGTTATTTGAAAATGCAATTCCAGATATCACCAATATATTTACATTGGATAAGTCTCCATCGAAAACAGATGTGTCTCCCGAAAAAACCGGAAGAGGCCGGTGGTATTCGAAAGTAGTAAAAAACAGATACTGATAGGGTTTTGGATCAATATCTTTCAGCATGATGCGCCGCTCCATGGGTTTCATGTTTTCGGGGCACTTCGTAATAATAATAATATCGGCACGCTCTACGGCAGTGGTACTTTCGCGTAATCTTCCGTAGGGCAACATATAATCGCGCGATAGGGGATGATGAAAGTTATTAAGCAACACCGACAGACCCGGCTTCACCCTGCGGTGCTGAAACGCATCGTCGAGAAGCACCACATTCAGGTCGGGGTAATCGTCCATAAGCCGGCGAATGCCCTTAGCCCTGTTTTCGCACACCGCTACCACAACATCATCAAATTTGCGTTTCATTTGCAATGGCTCGTCGCCGGTTTGTAAATACGACATATCGGCACGCACTTCGAGATATCCCGATGTTCTCCGCTTATAGCCACGGCTGAGTACTGCTACTTGAAATCTGGTTTTCAGAATATCGACAATTAACTCGGTGTGGGGTGTTTTACCCGTCCCTCCCATCGAAATATTACCTATCGATATAATAGGCATATCAAATTCTTTAGGAGTAATGATTTGGTTATCGTACAAAAAATTTTTCACACCAACCACCATGCGGTAAATTAATGCAAACGGACTTAATGCCAGCATCAGCAAAATATTGTTGTTATGGCGCATAAGCGTGCAATTGTGCCGAAGGTACATATAAGTTTTTACAATTCAAAACCGTGGTTTTAAAAACAAAGAAACAAGAAACAGAAAACTTGAAAATATTGGTAGTTTTGCACCTGTTAAATCTTAAAAACTGATTAGTATTATGAGAAGAATTGTATTGTTGCTATCTATTACTTGCATGGTTTTCGATACCATGGCTCAACCAATGCGCGACTTGTATGGGTTTAAGTCGGGGCATATTGAATATGAACTTACCGGAAACACCACCGGAACAAAAACCATATGGTGGGACAATTATGGTGCGCAATCGTTCACCGAAACCAATTCGGTAACTCGCATCGAAATGTTTGGCATCGCCAACGAAACAAAAATCCATAGCATATCGGTAATAGATAACGACAGCTATTGGACTGCCGATTTGATAACAAAAACCGGTGAGAAGGGAAGTCTTTCGGCGTTAATAGGCGACATGGCATTTGAGTATGAAAACTTTGGTGAGGACGAACTCGAAGAAGCAGCCGATAAACTACTTGAAGATTTTGACGGCGAGCGGCTGGGAACCGAAATGTTTCTGGGTTGCGATTGCGAAGTGATATCGGTGTGGGGCAACAAATCTTGGATTTGCAAAGGAGTTATCCTTAAGTCGGAAGTAGAAACCATGGGAGTAAAGGCAAATGAAACAGCCATACGTTTCGAAACCAATATTGGTGTTCCTGCATCGGTTTTTGAGTTGCGGCAGGGCATCGATTACTACGACACCGACGAACATATCAGAAACATGGAACAATACAGAAAAGAACAAGGATATTAGAAAAGCGAATCACCCGTTTTACATTATACAAACAAAAAAGCCGGGCAAACCGGCTTTTTTTAATCTTTTATTTTAGCCATTACTTTTCGGCTTTTAAAACCACTTTCATATAGTTGTTTTTATTGAAATAGCTATTGGCAGCTTTCTGCAACGCCTCCTTGCTGAGCGCGTTTACAAAATTGCTGTAGTTTTTCAGCTCGTCGTGAGTGAGGTCTCCCTGAGCAATTTCGGTTAAACGACTCATCCACCAATAGTTCTCGCGCAGATTGGTTTCGTATTCACGGCGCAGTTTTTCCTGAGCCTTTTTCAGGTCAACATCGCTGGGTCCATTTTCGGTAATTTTATCGATTTCGGCAAAAACACCGGCGGTAAGTTCTTCGAGTCTATCGGGGTCGCAACTGAAGAAAACCACAATGTCGTATTTGGCTTTTGGATATTTTTGCATTTGCGGATAAGCACCAATGGTGTACACTCCGCTATAGGCTTCGCGAATTTCTTCGAGCAGTTTGGTTGAAACAATGCTGCAGAGGGCATTCAATTCGATGCGGTTTTTGTAGGTATAATCCATGTTGCCGTGGAAATTGAGAACCACCATACACTTATTATCGACACCTTTATACACTGTGCGTTCAACAACACCTGCAGGGCTTGTTATTCCCATATCTTTATAGTTTTCGCTACGGTTCAGGGGAGGCAAGCTGGCAATATATTTTTCGACAAGCACTTTGGCTTGTTTTTTATCGATATTTCCTACAAAGTAGAAAGTGAAATTATTAGGGTCGCTGAATCGCTGGCGCACAATGCGTTGCACTGTTTTGAAGCTGGCTTCGTCGAGACGTTCGGGAGTAAGCGAGCGGCGGCGTGGGTGGTAGTTACTTTTTAAGGTTTGCAGCGTGTCGCTCCATACGGTTTGCGGGTCGAGCATGCTGTTTTCGAGAATACCTTTTTGCTTGTTTACATAAGAATTAAAGGCGGTTTCGGTTACACGGGGTTTGGTGAAAGCCACATGTATCATTTGCATAAGGGTTTCGAATTCGCTTACACTACACGAGCCCGACATGCCTTCGCTCAATTCGCCAATATACATGTTGAATGAAACATTTTTTCCGGCATTATACTTTGTAAGTTCGGTCTGATCAAAATCGCCCAGGCCACTTTCCATAGCAACTCCGGCAGCTATATCGCCACTGATATCGGCATCCTGATCATACAGCGATGTTCCGCCCCAGCTGCGTGCCTCAAAACGGATTTCGTCCTCTTTAAAATCGGTGGTTTTAATAATCACCTTTGCTCCATTGCTTAAATTCCAAACTTCGTAACCAAAGTCTTTGTTTTTAATTACCTTGGCCACTTTGCCTTTGGCCGGTAGCGACGCAACCAAAGGTTTATCGGAGACTTTGTCGATGTATGGCTCGGTTTTTACGTTGAGGGCTTCGTTATAGGCTTGCAGCATTTCATCGCCGGTGGGTATCTTTAGTCCTTCTTTTTCGGGCATCATCACAGCAATAACAGCATTGCCGTCGGTAAGCATTTTTTTGCCGAAAGCATTTACGTCGTCCAAACTGATTGTGGGCAACAATGCTTTGTAGAGTTCGTATTCCTTTTCGATTCCGGGAACTGCTTCGTATGGCGGAAGAAAGTTTCGCTGAAGTTCCTGAGCCATAAATTCCGATTTAGCCTTATTGCGTTCGTTATATTGTTTTTCAACTTCTTTCAGTAAACTGGCTTTTTCTCTCTCAAGCTCTGTTTGGTTAAAACCATGCTGTTGTACTCTGATATTTTCAACTGTAAGCGCATTCATAGCTTGAACTACATCGTTGTTTTGAGCAATGCCCAAACACATATATACCGATTTTGGCCCAAGAAACGAGGTGTACATACTCATACCTTGCACAAATGGAGGATTTTCGGCAAGGGTAAGTTCTTGCAATCGTTTACTTATCATTTGGTTATAGAGACTTGCTACCAGTGCATTACGAAAATCGCCAACTGTAAGCGTTGCATCCTGTGGGTGCTTGTACACCATATACACCATGGCATAAGGCGACTCAGGGTCAGATGTAACAGCAACCAGTATGTCGTCGTGATCGGGTATTTCGGTTATTTCGCGTTTGCGCGGATTTTCTCGGGCAGGAATACGACCAAACAGCTGTTTTACTTTTTTCTCCATTTCAACAGCATCAAAATCGCCAACAAGAATAACAGCCTGCAAGTCGGGTCGATACCACTCCTGATAAAACCTACGCAGCACGTCGTGTTCGCAACTATCCACTACCGACATCAGTCCAATGGGTAAACGATCGGCATATTTAGAATTGTAAAACAAAACCCGCAGCAGTTCTTTCTGCATACGCTGCATAGCACCCTGACTCATGCGCCATTCTTCGTGTATAATACCTCGCTCGGCATCAATTTCTTCGCCTTCGAAACTTACCTGATGTGCCCAATCGTAAAGAACCAATAAGCCCTTGTCGAGGAAATCGGCACTGTCGGTGGGAACTTTAATTCCATACACCGTTTCGTCGAACGAGGTGTAGGCATTTACTTCAGGGCCAAACTTCATGCCCAGCGACTCAAGGTAATTAATCAGCTCGTGCTTCGGAAAGTTGCGAGTGCCATTAAAGGCCATATGCTCGGCAAAATGTGCCAGCCCTTGCTGGTCTTCGTCTTCGAGCACCGAACCGGCATGCACCACCAAAACAAGCTCAGCACGTTTTTGTGGCGTTGCATTCGATTTGATGTAATATGTCAAACCATTATCGAGTTTGCCATAAATTACCGATGGGTCGAGTATCAGTTTTTCGTTGTAATCGATGCCCTGAGCCGTTGCCAGCACCGATAACGTAAAAATAAAAGATAAAAGAGATGCTAATTTTTTCATGTGTATATAATTTTGTAAACGTTTAAAATTCAGTTAATTAAAAA
>CAZEHA010000067.1:0-15287 GCA_964511665.1 uncultured Bacteroidales bacterium | reverse complement strand
GAACGAAAAACCCCTTCTGTATTCTGTCTTCTGTATTCCCAAAACTTTAATCGTATTACCGTAAACTTCATAATGAACAACGTAAAAGCTCGCTCCGAGTCCCGTGCCGGTGACTCGGAGCTAGAGTGGAAGAATTCGGGCACTGAGGCTCTCGAACATTCGGGCACTGAGGCTCTCGAAGTGCCCACCCTGTAATGCTCAGCCAGCCGCCATAAACACTTTCATTCAATTCAACAGAATGCAACTCAAATAGCAGTGGAAGCAAAAGATGTTGCAGAAGTTTTGTATTTTTACGACAGAATTATTTTAGTTGCATGCATTGCATAATAAACGAGTGAAATTGGGGTTACAATAAAAAATAAGACTACTATGAAACATCTCACCTTTATTGCGACAATACCGTTAATATTGTTGCTGGGCGCGTGTTCGGGCAGTTTCACCGATTACAAACCCGGAGCTACAGGCAATCAGGGCGAAATACTTGTGGTATTAAACAAAGATTACTGGCAATCGGAAGTTGGCGACTCGCTGCGTGCCGTGTTTCACGATTATTGCCAGGGCGTTCCTATGGAAGAGCATGTTTTCGACATGGTGCAAATACCCAACGAGCAGTTTATCGACATTAACAAAAGGCATCGCAATGTGCTACTACCGGTGATATCGACCGATTTTACGAAAGCCGAAATACTGATAAACAAAGAGCCGTATGCATTTAATCAGACATTGGTAAAAATACAAGCCCCCGATGCACAATCGATGGCACGGCTTATTGGCGAAAAGCGCAACACACTGATAGAACTGTTTAAGAAAGCCGACCGAGAGCGCTGGCTGAGCAGTTTCGAAAAATATCAGAACACTGTGGTGGTGAATCAGATAAAAGATAAATATAAGGTAAAACTTGTGGTTCCGAAATCGTATTCGCTCGATGTAAAGAATGACGATTTTGCATGGATATCGTACGAAACAAAGCATTACATCATGGGGCTGTTTGTGTACACCTACCCGTTTACCGACGAAAACACATTCAGCCTGAATTACCTTCTCGACAAGCGCGATGAGTTTTTAAAGAAGAATGTTCCGGGCGGTCGCGAAGGTTCGTATATGACCACCGAACGCAAATTCGACTACCCCGTGATGAGCATAAAAAACCACAATGGCAACTACACCGCGGTAATTTCGGGCTTGTGGCGCATGCATCACGACTTTATGGGAGGTCCGTTTATGAGCTATACCATGGCCGACACACTTCGCAACAGAATAGTTACAGTAGAAGGATTTGTGTATCACCCCAACGAGGATGTGCGAAACAAAATAAGACAGATTGAAAGCTTGCTAACAACAATTGAAGTAGTTCCATAAACCAAATGCCAATACGCTGAGTTGCAAAATACCTTTATAAACCAAAAGGTGGGGCAGTATCTATAGGCTTAGAGGTGTAGATGCATTCGTTTGTTGCTTGCAACAGCAGCACCGGCGAACTAAATCTGTTTGTTATTGAATACTATGATTCCATTCCATCGCTATATACTTTGTAGACAATTCGAGTGTGGTCAATGTCTTTGGTCGGCTCAATAATTTTACAATATTCTGCGATAATATTTTATGAAATGAAAAATATACGATTGCGATAGCTTGCATCAAAATAAAATTGTAATTTTAATGGCGTAAAACCATGAAAAACACTTTTGAAAAACAGAATTGGTAACAGGTCGTTGGCATTACTAGTGATTGGACTTGTGCTTGCGGCATTTGCAGTATATGTTTGGCAACTGCAAGGGGCAATAGCCACTGTGCTTATGGCTTCGCTACTGACAGCGGCTCTGGCAATTTTGGTCTTGCGTTTAACCATGCTTGTGAAGCGGAATAAACGTTTAAGACAAGCACGGCAAGGCGTAAGGCGGCAGGCTGCAATACTCCGAACGAAGTCTGTTGGAAAAAAAACGCTTTTTATTGAGCTGAAAAACCGCGAACACGACAAAATTGTTATAAGTCTGGGTCAGGGAGAGGAGGCATCAGATTACGAAGCCGGCAAAACCTTTTATTACTATTACGACCCCGACAATGCTCAAAAAATAATAGCTGCAAAAAACCCCGTTTCTCTAGGTAGTGTATTTGGGTCTATTTCGGAGCTGTGGTGGCTTGTATTTCCAATTATTGGCTTGCTTTCGCCTGTGATAATTAGCCTGCGTTCGTGCGGCCCCGAATACAGATTTGCCACCCTGCAATTTGTGAACACTTCCAGGGGTAATGAGTATATTTGGGAGCTTGCCAGCGACGACTATGGCAGCGACGAGAAGCCCAAAGGCGCATACCGCATTACTGTTACCGATGCGAATAGCGGCAAAAAAGTGAAAACCTTTAAGAAAAAATTCAGCAGCAAAGTTTCCGACTTCGAATTGGTTCCAATAGGAAACAAAGTTTGGGTTATTGGCAGGGGCCACTCAGAACCTCCGGTTATTTGTGCTTACGATGCCGACAACTACAAGTGCCTGGAACATACAAAAACTCTTGAAACGCGCTTCACTGAACTTGAAACCGGCATTGTATCGGGAGAGCTTATGTCGGAGTATTCAAAAGTGTTCGACCGCATGTATCAGCATTTTTTCACATTGCCACCATCAAGAATATTGAAACTCGAAACCGCCGGCGGCGATATCTGCTATCTCGACCTGTACTCCGAGAAACTGTATATTGGTGAAGAAGCGCTGCACTGGGACCTGTGTCTCAACGGCTACGACATGATAAGCAACTATGGTGAGTACATCTATTACCTGATTTACGAAAACAACGAGGAGATTTCGGATTTGCATCGCGGAAAACCGACAGGGCAGGTGAATTCCTATTATGCCAACACATATCCACTGGCCCGACAGGGCGAGTACTATCAAAGTTTTTTTGAATACATTCGGCTTGAGCCGTGCCGGTTTGGGCACAATGTAAAAAATGCTTCAATACTGTATACCGATATCGACGCGGTGTGTGTATTGCACGAAAAGCAGCCCGACAAGTATGTTATAACTAGTTTCTATCACACTGGCGATACTATTACCGAAATTGTGCTTCACAAATACCCGGGATATGCGAAGTCCTTGAAGCATGGCTTAAAACCTTATGCTATACGCACCAACAACGGAATCTGTTTTCGAATAAAATATATGGGAAGCTTCTGCCTGAATCTCGCAACAAAAAACACAGTTCATAGCCCCGAACAACTATTTGTAAGCAACGATGCCGACCAAAACCGGTTTTACAGCAACCCCGAAGCCTCTATATATATGCGCGAACCATACATTATATACGAAGACGAAAAACACCGCCTGGTAATGCAATCGAAGCAGGCTGAGGGCAAAAAACTGTATTATCTGCAACTATTCGACAGCAACAATGCCAGTATTGCAACAATTGATAACAATAGGTTGCCGCATTACGAAAAACTGAACGAACGGCTCAACAACTGGGGCAACGAAGTTTGGAGAAATTTTTTGGTACTTAAAAACAAAGACGGTTTTGTTATTGTAATTAAAAATTTTGGCGCAATGAAAATAAACGAAAACAACGGAGCAATAGTATGGAAATATGAAGCCGACATTCAATAACAATTAATTTTTTACTGAAAATTTGAGCCATGTTACAGAAAACAGGCAACAAAGCACCCATAATTGAAGCACTATGAGTAAAACCAAATCGGTAAGGGGCATTAGTTTTACAAACCAGATATTGATTTCGATAGCTGCAATACTTGCAATTTGCTACGTGGCTGTTGAAATGGAACTTACTTTTTTAGCAATAGTTGTAAGCAGTCTTACAGCAATAATTATATTATGCAGGGTTAAAAAAAATCGCGACAGCATTTTTGCATTGCATGGAATTACCACCGAAGCGATTATACTAGATACCAAACCCGTTTCGGAAGGCCTACATGTTTGCAAATATCTTTTACGGCTACAGGTGTTGCTACCCGATGGCAGCAGTTACGAAACGGGCATATATGTTCAATTTAAAACCGACTACAAAAACTATTACAACACAGGGGGTAAAGTGGTCGTAAGAATTGACCCCCGAAACCCGAACAAACTGAAAGTACTATGCCTGTTGCATACCGACCCACCTCAGGACGAAACAGTTTTAAAAGAAATTATTGCTGTAGCCGAAAGCAACGAAACGCTGAAATTGATTGGAGAAAAGCACAAAGCCACTATGAAATGGGCACGTAAACACGAGTTCAAACTTGTCGGTGCCGAAATGTATAGTTTCGGATTTGTACACAAAAAAACCAAAACCAATATTGAACTAACCGATATTATACCCATTAAGGCAAAAAACAGTTACTTCTTCAGGCACAACAACGAGCCAATACTTATGGGTGGCGAAGACGGCGATGTTCCGGTGGTGTATCGCCTTCTAAGAGATAAAAACACAGGGAGGTATATATTGCACAAACGCAAAAACGGAAAACGGAAACTCGATTACAGAGTCCTGATATTTTCGCTAATTTTTGTACTCGCTTTTTGTCAATTGCCAATTATGTTAAAGTTTTTTTACACAGGCTTTGCCAACAGCAAACTGGCAACAGTAACATGGATATCCGGGCAAAAACCCGAAGGTGAAATATGGGAATTGCGTTTTCGTGAAATCGAAGACAGCGAAGACTATTCATTTATACGATACGAAGTCTTTGTTTCGGTGTATGACCCTATAAAAGGGAAAAAGACACGAAGAGAGAAAGTTATTATTGATAATAAGATTAACCTGAATTTCGATACATATTACAACGATTCGGCATTGTGCTTTTATTCCTATACTACTACCTATATATCAACAGGTAATACGTGGAGATACGATACGCTAAACTGTGTTTTATGTTTCAGCAGAGACGGGCATTCAGGTGGTGAAATACTCGATGAATTACCCAACAACCTACACTACGCAAATAGCATGTACAAAAAATCAGAATTAAAAGCCTTCAACAATCTGGTTCAAAACAAGAAAGCCTATGTGCTGGTGCGGGTTACCGATAACAAAAAAGTCCTGTATTCGCTCGTGCTCGACAGTCTGATAAACGAAAACCTGATGCATTATTACTATGGAGAATCAATATTTGAAGAT
Organism: uncultured Bacteroidales bacterium; assembly: GCA_964511665.1. GTDB lineage: Bacteria > Bacteroidota > Bacteroidia > Bacteroidales > ML635J-15 > JAGOEF01. The sequence goes on along the minus strand of CAZEHA010000067.1, from coordinate 10,181 downwards.
TGCAGAACCAGTAATTTCGACTATTTAAAAAACATAGGTTGTAGTGTAGAAAAAGTGTATCCCGAAAAGGAATTCATTCACCCCGTAATTGTGTATCAGGATAGCTGTTTGGTAGCCGTATTGCATAAAGAATCTATCGCAAAAGATGGCCATCTTTGGCTAAGTTCATTTCATCGCGACGGAAATGAATGGTCGGTTGATGTATCGGAACTATTTAACAAAGAAAAGAAAAACCACAGTTCGAACGCATCCGAATATCCCTACCAAACCAACACAAAAGCAATACATCACAAAAACATGCTGATTGTAATTATCGACGATTTGGGAATACTAAGTATCGATTACCACAGTGGTGAATGCAACTGGGTTTTTGCAGCGAAAACTAAGGTTTAAACAATATCGTTGAGCGAAAATCCCTGTTTTAATAATTTATCGGGGTGTAAGGCTTCGGCAAGCCGCGCTTCGCTTAGAAAATGTAACTCGCGGTTTGCTTCGTATATACTGCACGATTGCTGCTGCATATATTTAGCCAATTCCGAAGCCTTGTCGTAACCTATGTAGGGCAGTAGTGCAGTGCAAAGCGCCGGACTACTCAGGTAGGTATTGGTGCTGCTTTGTTCGTTCACCTCTAAACCGGCAAGTAAGTTATTGCGGAAACTGATGTCGGCGGCTATCAGAAGATTAAGACTGCTTAGCAAGGCATCGCCAATTTGGGGTATATATGCGTTTAATTCCAAACAAGCTTGTGCACACAGCGACGAAATCAGCATATCGTTGGCATACACCTGATGGGCAACGCTGATGATGAATTCGGGAATAACCGGGTTTATTTTGCCGGGCATAATGCTACTGCCCACTTGTTGCTGAGAGATTTGCAGGCTCTCGCAACTTATATCCGATGACAACAGTCTTAAATCGGATGCTATTTTTTCGAGGTTAACGGCATGTGCTTTCAAAATGGCATGCACTTCAACCAAATCATCGTTGTTGGCAGTTGCATCTACCAGATTTTCGCCACGAGTTACCGGCAGGCCTGTATTTTTCTGCAGCACACGTGTAACTTCCATTACCATATACCGTGGCACGGTGATACTGGTTCCAACAGCACTACCACCGAGATTCACCACTTTAATGCGTTCGAAACACTTGGAAACCCTCCACCAATCGCGCGATAAGGCATCGCTATAGGTACTAAACAGTTTTCCATAGCTCGATGGCACAGCCTGCTGCATTTGCGTATATGCCATTCGGGGTATATTTCGGAACCGACGTTCGGTTTCTTCCATAAGCAATCGCAGCCGATTGATTTCGTCTTCGAGAGTGCCAAGCTTTTTGAGCGTTGCCAGCCTTAGTGCAGATGGGATTACATCGTTGGTACTTTGAAATATATTGGCATGCTCAACCGGATGAACAATGTGATAGTCGCCGGGCTTGTGCCCAAGCAACTGCAATGCACGGTTGGCAATAATTTCGTTTATATTCATATTAATGCTGGTGCCTGCCCCACCCTGTACAGCAGGAACCAAAAAATGTTCAAACCACCGACCCTCCGAAACTTCGGTTGCAGCCTGCTTCAGTGCATTAATAATGCTTTCGTCAAAAAATTCTATCGGAACTTTTTCGGCGTATTTTTCAATACTCCGACTGCGGAAATTGCCATAAGTTTCGTAGAAGGCATATTTAACCAGACCCACTGCATTATACCATTCTTCATGAAACTGTGTTTTATTGGCAAAATTACCCGAGGCCCTAAAGGCATGTATTCCATAGAGCACATCGTTAGGTATGGCCACGCTTCCCAAAAAATCGGTTTCAGTTCTCATAAGCTTATTTTAACGGATACACATAAGCATCTACATCTTTTTCTGTAATTTCGGAGCCGCTTAATATTACCAAACGTTCGATAACATTCCGAAACTCACGAATATTGCCGGTCCAGTTGATTTTCTGCAAAGCCTTCACTGCATCGCCGGCAATTGCTTTTGTAGCGACTCCTTGCTCGCTGCACGCCTGCGCTATAAAAAAAGAGGCCAGTTCGGGAATATCATCGATGCGTTCGTTGAGCGAAGGCACTTGAATAATAATTACACTGAGGCGATGGTAGAGGTCTTCGCGGAAGTTTTTGTTGTCGATTTCGGTTTTCAGGTCTTTGTTGGTTGCCGTTATTATTCTTACATCAACGTTTATGTCTTTATCGCTGCCTACTCGTGTAATTTTGTTTTCTTGCAATGCCCTTAGCACCTTAGCCTGTGCCGAAAGACTCATGTCTCCAATTTCGTCGAGAAACAGGGTGCCACCATGAGCCTGTTCAAATTTTCCGATTCGTTGCTTAATTGCCGATGTAAACGCTCCTTTTTCGTGACCAAACAGTTCGCTTTCGATAAGTTCAGAGGGGATAGCGGCGCAATTCACTTCTACAAAAGGCATTTGATTGCGATTGCTTTTTTCGTGCAGCCAGCGTGCCACCACTTCCTTGCCACTTCCGTTTGGCCCCATTATCATAACTCTTGCATCGGTAGGAGCTACCTTATCAATCATATCTTTCACCTTGTTGATACTGGCACTATCGCCCACCATCTGATATTTATTGGCTACTTTCTTTTTCAGTTGCCGGGTTTCGTTTACCAGCACCGATTTATCCATGGCATTTCTGATAGTAACCATAATGCGATTGATATCGGGCGGTTTTTGAATAAAGTCGAATGCTCCTTTTTTAATGGCTTCCACGGCTGTGTCGATACTGCCGTGCCCCGAAAGCATAATTACAGCCAAATCGGGATTTATTTCCCTGATTTTTTCGAGAACTTCGAGTCCATCCATCTGCGGCATCTTGATATCGCAAAATGCTACATCGAAACTGCGGTCGGCTATCAACTGTATTGCTTCTTTTCCATCGCAGGCCACCTCCACCTCGTGCTTTTCGTACTCGAGTATGTCTTTAAGTGTATTACGTATGCTACGTTCGTCGTCGATAACAATGATTCGTGCCATATATCAAAATATTTTCTGTAAAAATAATAAAAGATAGCACAAATGCCGACAAGTGCATGCAACAAAGATGTGTAGATGAAAGCGTTCTAGCTACCCAAAACTTTGCAATAGCGACGAATGTGGGTATTATAATTGATTATGCACTGCAGAACATGTGTAGAACATGCATGCATATGCATGGAATTTCAGTTAAACTACCCCATAGGCCCAACAAAGCCCATATTTTTCTTTGATTTATAGCGTACATGTACTCTCGAAATCAAAGTGCCTCCATCGCGTAAGCCAATTTCGTACACAACCAGACACAAATCTTCGTCCACAAAATCGAGACCATTGCACTTGATAGAAGTAATAGCGTTAAAATCGGGAACATAAAAATCGTGGTTGCCATTATCGCTATAATACTCACCGGCCAAAAACTCTTCGACAAACTGCTTGGTATTGCCTTTCAGAAAACTATCGTGTTGCTGCAAGCGGTATTGCATGTCGAAACATTTCATGCAGGCATTTAAATTGTGCTTTTTGACAGCACTAACAAACTTTTTGCTGAGCTTTTCGATATCCTTGTAATTCTCGGGACGCACTTTCGACGATCCGCCGAAAAACAGTATCAACACAATCAGACTAATCTTTGTCATTGGCTTTTGTTTTTATGCAAAAGAAAGTGAAAAATATCAATTATGCAATTTCACGTTAATACTACCCGAAGCGCCTATACTTTCGTATTGCAGCGTGTACACCCCTGCGCTTACAGTAATGCCTGTGTCGATAAAATAGGTTTTAGGATTGTTGTTGTCTGAAATGGTATTGTCGAATACCGATTTATACAACTCGCTACCGTTGCTGTCGAACAATACAATAATGAAAACCCCGCCTGTGGCCACCAGAGTTCCTTCGAGGCAAATAGTTTCGTTGCCAAAAGCTGCGCTGGTTTGCCCAAACGAACCGTGCCCGTAGTTACATTGAAAACCGGTGTTTACATCGTGCCTCGTAGCACATGACGCTGTTCCCAAAACCAGAAACAACAGCACAATTCTTGTGAAAATTTTCATATCGTTTTTTATTTTTAAACTATCAAAAGCCATGCCTGTAATGTAGCGTATCCATATTTTTTAGGCTTGAAATATCAGGCTGTAAAATATGAAAGTCGTTCGAAAAAGTATAAATAAAATAGAGTGCTATTTAAAAATATATTACTAATTTTGAGCAAACTCACTACCCATGAAAACACAACTTCCCTTAATTCAACATGCCGACCTTAAAGACAAAGTAGTTCTGGTACGTGTAGACCACAACGTGGTAAAAAAAGGAGAAATTCACGATCCGTATCGAATCGATGCTACTTTCGGCACACTGTTTCATATTCTGGCCAAAGGCGGAAAGATAATTCTTATGACTCATGTAGGCAGGCCAAAAGATAAAAAAACAGGAGAAATAAAGATTGACAACGACAGTTCGGTGCAACCCATCGTTGAATATTTACAGAACAAATTACACGTAAGCATTAAAGTTCCTGAATTTTATGCGCACAACGGAGGTGGTTATTTGGGTATTGAAACCAGCGTAAACCATTTGATTCGCCAACTTCGAAACCGCGAAATTGACATGATCTATCTTCCCAACACCCGTTGGTTCGTAGGAGAAGAAGCCAAGGACGACGCTGCCGAACGTTTGGCCAATCAACTTTCGGGGCTGGCCGATATTTATGTAAACGATGCTTTCGGGTCGTGGCAGGCACATGCATCTACAGTAAGAATCAGTCATTATCTGCCATCATATGCCGGTTTTTTGCTTCAAAAAGAAATTGAGAATCTCGACCGCATATACGAAGCCCAAAAACCCATGGTTTCGGTAGTAGCAGGAAGTAAGTTCGATACTAAGATCGATTCGCTTTATGCACTTCTCGATAAGTCAGATTATCTGGTTTTGGGAGGCGTGATATATAATGCCTACCTGGCAGCAAAATATGGGTTCAAAATAAAGGGTCTCGAAGAAGAAGACATCAGGTTGGCAGCTTTGTTTGTTGAAAAAGCCAAACAATATGGCGACACGCTTGTAGAGCTACCCTATATTGTTGAATCAGACAGCATCGAAGGGAAATTCGAAGGGAAACATCGAATACACGATATTCGTAAACTGGCTCCGGGAACCGAGTTAAACTGGGTACTTGATGTAGCGGCCGAATCGTTTGAAGATGCTCACGTGCAAGATGTATTCCTCTCGGCACATACCATATTTGTGAATGCCGTTATGGGATACACTCCCCATTTTAACGAGGGCACAATAGCTCTCGACAGCCTTATCGACACCAATATAGAGGCGGTGAAACTATATGGTGGCGGCGATACTATGCAGGAATTAAAACGACTTCTTCCGGGTTTATATATTATGGCTCTCGACAGTCCTAAATATTACATATTCACCGGCGGAGGGGCTGTTCTTAAGGCCATCGAAAATGGCACCTATCTTGGACTGGAACCGGTTAAGGCTTTAGTTAACTGTAATAAATAAAAATACACAGAGAGCCGGCAAAAAAAATGGAAGCATGCCGATGCTTCCATTTTTTATATACAGTTTTTTCTTATCGCGAAATGATTATTTTTTCGGTGTGAATTATTTCTCCCGAACGAATTTCGAGGAAATAAATACCATCGCTTAACCGAACAGCTTCGCCATCGCCGATATGAAATTTAAAAATACTGTTGTTGCTGTTTTGCGAAATTTTATACAGTGTTTTTCCGGTGACATCAGTAATGCTGACATCGGCGCTAGAGCTTCCCTGTCCGTAATAGTTAATATCGAGATTACCATCGGAAGGATTGGGATAGATTTGTACTATGGGTTTCAACGAAATATCTTCGACATCGGTAAGCGACGAATTGTAGTTTACTGTCCAACCGGCAGAATTGTTATTGGCATCAGCAAAAAACTGCACAACTGCCACACCACTTTCTACTACAATTTCGGAGCTAGGTTGATTGTTTGCATTAAACTCGGCAATAAGATTGGATGCGCCGATGGCATTTTTATAAATTTTCACATAATCGAGTGTACCCGCCAGATCGAATTCGGTAAAATTAAAGCTAATCCAGGTAGCACCGGGGGGCTGAACAAACCATGAACACACCGAAGAATTACTGTAGTTACAAGGACCACTCCCATCGTTAATAGTACCACTAGGTTCAGTTGCCTGAATATTGGTTTTGCAATTTTTCACAGTGTAAGCAACATCCCAACCTGCGGCTGTTTCGGCACCATCGGTAACAAATTGCAGGCACATTCCCCCTTTATCGCTTGTAATCAATCCTGTTCCGGGAGGGTTACTGCTGGTATAAGTGTCGATTAATGGAGAATCGGTATTGGGGCCATCGTGTAAACGCAATTCATCACCTGCGGCCAGATCAAAGCTTTCGAACTTCAGTTGCACAACTGCTCCACACTCCGGATTGATAGTATAAGTGCAGTTAAAATTATTCTGATAATCTAGATTAACACTTCCATCGTTAAAGGCTCCTGTATAACCGGTCAGGTTAATATTCTGATTGCAGTACAATGGATAGGTATCGCGTGGGTAAATATTGATAATTGCTTCCTGATTGTATATGAAGTTATAATCGGGTCCACCGGGTGTTGCCGATGATGTAAGGTTTTCGAGGGTATAGAAGCCATTACCGGAGCCACCCCAACCCCAGTTCATATGAAAGTGGGTAGTGCCTTGATACCCGTCGCAGTTCCATGCATGGCCTGCACCACTGCTTGGGTCGCCAACATACACCATGGGTTTTCCCTGATCGAGCTGATTGCGCAACGCTGTTTTCCAGTTGGCATCGGTATAGTTCGATTTTTTGATTAGCTGAACACTGGTAGAATATTTAAAATAGTTTTTAAGTGCAGTTACAATAGCAGAACTTTGTGCACCTGAACCGTCGCATCCCCAATACATTGAAACGGCAACACCGGCATGGTAGCATATTTTGGCAACCTGATCATTAATTGTTCCGCTAACGGTATTGGTCATTTCGTACCAGTTGTACGATTGCTGAGCATAGTTAATAGTGATGTTTCCGTAGCCACCGTTCATAAAACTCATGTGGGTTTTTGAACCTTCGCCGGTAGCCGGCCAATTGTAAAATTTCATCACCTGAACCATGGCAATGGCAACACAACCAACATATACCCGTCCGTTAGAATAGTTGCAATCGCTATCTAAAGGACAAGCTGCATTGTAAGGATGATCTTGATTCCATTTCACCAGAAGAAATGGGCCAACAGTGATTTCATCTTTATATCCATTGCCCGGTTCAAAAGCAAGCAGCTGCTGCCATTCGTCGAGTACCTCGGCCTTTGGGGCTTCGTCAATGTTAAAATGATGATTTACAGCACTGGCATAATAATCAACATAAGATTCCTGAGCCGGCGACATATTATTCATATTAAATGGTCCTTCGAACGAATATGCCAACACCGGCGAAATACTATTGATGGAAGAAACCATGATAAAACCTTCGTCTTCGTTTACATTGAAAATGTAATATGGATACAATCCGTCTTCGGGTTTTACAACAGGCAGCAGCCTGATATTGTCCCAACTCAACGGCTGGTAAGCCTGAACACGTTGATAATAGAAACTTTTTGCCACCTTTTCGGCATCATTCAATTTAATACCTCCGCCAAACAGCGAGAAGCTGATGACAATAGTTACAAGAATTACAATTATTTTTTTCATTTCATTAAAAGTTTGTTAACAAAGATACATATTATTTTTTTTGGTTTGTATTTTAAATATTATTCTGCATTGCTATTTATACCAATAGTCACTGATGGTCAACATTATAGTGCAAGCCAACACTTCTACGTCGGGCCAAAGCCATTTTTATAACCAGATACGACACGTTAATCATATTTCTTAATTCGCATATTTCTGGGGTTATTTTCGATGATTTATATAGGGTTTCTGTTTCGCGAAATAGAATTTCGAGCCTCAACATGGCACGGTTCAATCGTAAATCGGAACGAACTATTCCCACGTAATTGCTCATAATTTGTCGCATCTCTTTCAGGCTCTGTGTAATTAGCACCATTTCTTCGTTATGAATGGTTCCCTCATCGTTCCAGTCGGGTATTTCGTTAACAATACGGGCCATGTTTATTTCTTCAACCGAAGCGATTGCTGCTCTGTGTGCAAAAACCACTGCTTCGAGCAGTGAGTTTGATGCCAGCCTGTTTGCCCCGTGCAAACCTGTTGCTGCTACTTCGCCGGCCGCATATAAAAACCGGATACTCGAGCGTCCGTTTATATCTGTTGCAATGCCTCCACACAAATAATGAGCCGCCGGGATAACCGGAATGCATTCAGAAGTAACGTCGATGCCATATTCGGCACATTTGGCAGAAATGTTCGGAAACTTTTCGTGAAGATCGGCAGCGTTAATAGCTGTGGCATCAAGAAATACAAAATCGTGCCCCGAAATTTTCATTTCGTTGTCGATTGCTCGAGCAACGATATCGCGTGGTGCCAATGAACCACGTGAGTCGTATTTTCGCATAAACTCGCTTCCGCTATGGTCTTTGAGCACAGCTCCATGCCCTCGGAGTGCTTCTGTGATTAAGAATGATGGCCGATCGACCGGATGGTATAACGCGGTGGGGTGGAACTGAAAAAACTCCATATCGTCAACTATCCCTTTGGCACGGTATACCATGGCTATTCCATCGCCGGTTGCAATAGCAGGATTGGTGGTGTTCTGGTAAATATTACCTGCACCACCCGTGGCAATCATGGTAATTCTCGATAAAACCGTGATTATCTCCTTTGTGTTTTTGTTCTGCACATAGGCTCCGTAGCATTCGATATTGTTGTATATCCGCTTAACCAAATGCCCTAAATGGTGCTGGGTGATAATATCGATGGCAAAATGATTATCGAGCACCTCAATTTGATGATTTGCTTTTACCTGATTGATGAGTGCGTGTTGAATTTCGCGGCCTGTGTGGTCTTTGCTGTGTAATACACGATGTTCGGTATGTCCTCCTTCTTTAGCGAGGTCGAATTTCCCATCCATATTTCTATCGAAATGAGTGCCCCAATTTACAAGTTCGGTAATCCTTTCGGGGCCTTCGCTTACAACAGTTCTTACCACATGCTCGCTGTTCAGATGACAACCCGCTATCAAGGTATCGTTTATGTGCTTTTCGTAAGAATCGGGATGATACATTACCGAAGCAATGCCACCTTGCGCATAGTTGGTTGCTGTATCGTCGATAGAGTTTTTTGTAACCAAACACACTGTACCATAACGACTGACCTTAAGCGCATAGCTTAATCCGGCAATGCCAGACCCAATAACGAGGAAATCGACAATTTTCTGCATAGAATAGCACTCACATTTAAAAGTCAAAATTAGAAAATCATTTATGAAATAAAATAATTGTTAAAGTTTTCATACAAATTGAAACCTTTTCGGGGTTCACATAGTATAACACGGTATAAGTTGATTCGTTATGAAAGAAAAATTGGTGACAATTGCAAGGTTCCGCTATGAATATAGGGCATATCTGCTAAAAGACAAACTGATTGAGCATGGTATTGAATGTGCATTAACCAACGAATCGGTTTTCAGGCAAATTGACGGGGTTATGGTTCTTGTTAAAGAAAGCGACTATGAAAAAGCGGTTGAGGTATATTCGTCGCTTCGCGACAAGATTGACGATTTCGAGGACTAGTTCATCTTTTTAAAATGGGTTGGAACTGTAACAAATCGAAGCGGTTGTGATTTCCAGAATTCGCCTGCATAATCAATCCCAATGCGAGGCGTAGTTATGTATGAAGGCAATAATCCTGTCTCATTGATATAGATTCGTTCTGATGAAATAAGCGATTCGCAATTAAATGATGCGTCAACCGCCAGTGCTTTTGTGAGTTTTCCGGGACCCGATATTTCTCCTGCACCTCTTATTAAAACGGCCTCGGCGCTGTTTTCGGCCCCGGTAACCACATTCAACATAAAATGCATGCCATACACTAAATAAACGTATAATATTCCACCAATCAGGAACATCGGCTCTGTTCGGCGTGTTCTTCCTTTGCTGGCGTGGCACGCAAGGTCGTGTTCTCCCACATAGGCTTCGGTTTCGTTAATTAGTCAATCCTTAAATTTATTCTAACCTGTTGATAATCAACAATTAAATGT
>CAZEHA010000066.1:12678-15356 GCA_964511665.1 uncultured Bacteroidales bacterium | reverse complement strand
ACCTCATAAAATTCATGTTGCCGTTGTTTTAATATGCTTAGACCAAAAGTTTATCAGTTTATCACTTTATCACTTTATCATTTTGATCACCCGACTTGGTGTAATTTCCGTAAGATGGTTTTGTGAAAATGTTACTGCTGAGAAACCGGTCGCAGCTGGCAGGGGAGAGGTCGAGCTTTTCGGCCAGTTGCAGGGCTTGTTTTCGGGTGAAATTGTCGGGGAGCAAATCGTAGTACTGATTCAGTCGCCGTTGTTTTACGATATTCTTATTGCCGTTTTTGGTCTCGGCAATAAGAGCTATGGCATGGTGTGCCAGTACAATGACAATCTCGTATGCCAGACCAAAATCTACCCGGTCAATAGTCATTTTTGGTTCGGGTTTTTTCCCACTCTCCAATACACGCAGGGTGCCGGTAATCATCGCAATACGAAACAGAATCAAGCCAAGTCGTTTCACCGTAGCCAGGCACTGATCTCCAATCTCCTTGTGTAGCTGTTGCATAATGTTGTTCATGCACGATTTAAACTCTGCCCTAGTTGTCGTATTGAATTGCCATTCAATGGTGCTTCCCAGCGATATAAGCCTGTTCCTGTTCTCGAACATTTGTTGCCCCAGTTCATTGAATATTCGCAAGGTGCGGTGCTCCATATCGATAAATACATCTTTAAAAACCGTAACGGCAGGGAAGGAGTAGAATGCAAACCGGCTGAACAAACCGTTCTCGGTGCTGGGAATGAGTTTAAACAACTGATCTTTGGTGCCTGTCAGCAATGCCGAAAGCCTGGGTTCCGAAAGCTCAAGGTATTCACGGTTGGTTCTTCGCTGCAGACTGATGGGTTCGTGCTGAAAGGCGCAACGTAACACATCGGAATAGTTTCCCCAGTCCTGCGACAACGAATTCGCCAACGTGTCGGCTTCGGTGCAGAATAGCAAGCCGGCTCCATCGTTTTCCGACAAGGTCTGCAGGAACGAACTGGCACTGTTGTTTGCCGGTATTATCAACATTTTTCTGGCGGGTTCACCGGGAATTTCTTTCAGAGGTTCTTTTGTTTTCTTCTTCAACGAATTGCGATACAGCCTGAGTTCCGACTGGTAGGCTTCGTAGGCTTTTGCCGAAGTATTGAGCATGTCTTTGTGAATGAATTCTGCAAATTTTCGGGTCCATTGCAGTATTCCTTTTCCAGCACCGGCCGGAGCCTCAATAAACACAAAGAAATTCGGGTACACCGTCTTCATGTCGTACATGCCACACACAAAGGGCAGGCATCCCGAAATTACTGACAAGGCCCCGAGTAGAATAATGTCCTTCTATTTGGGATTCGAGAACTGACTGCAGGCATCCGATAGTGCTTTTGGCAGATACCTGTACACGTCGGGATGAAATTCTGACGGGAAATTTTTCACTGACTGAGGAATGATAAAATCTTCTTCCTGTTCAGGCAATCGGTAGGTATTCATTTCTTTAAACATGGCTTGCCCTTTCATCGCTTGAATGGTTCTGACTTTTTGCATTTTCGAGCCATTGAATCAGGTCTTGCTTGCTGAAGTACAGCTTTTTCCCCTGCTTCATGCTGGGGATTTGCTTTTTTGAGCTTAAGCCGTAAAGTGTTGTCAGCGAAATTCTCAGAAACGAGGCTGCTTCGCCGGCATTCAGGTAGGCATCGAGGGGATGCTCAGTTGTGGGATTCGGCTGCGTGGCTAGTCTCTCGTCCAGCAGCGTTTCGATTACATTGCGGATTACCGCCTGTAAACTTTTCTTAGTCGTAATTATAATTTTCATGACAAATAAAATTTATAAGCGTGCCACAAATAAAAAGCCCAATTTTATGCCATGTTCCCGATTGCTTTACTTTGCTTCGATGTCTTGATAACTTTTTTTTCTTTGATTCCTTTGCTTTTTTTTGCTTTATTTTGCTCTGATATTTATTAACTGTCAAATTGGCTTTCTGCCATTTTGTACATGACAAAAAAACACCCTTACCTCAGCCTATTAGGCTGAAGATTTTTGTGTTAGCACACTGTTAGTCAAATAATTTTATGACTTCTGTAAATCTTGCAATGCAAGGCATGTAGAAATCGGCAAAATGCTTCCCAAGCTGAGGGTCGCGGGTTCGACCCCCGTTTCCCGCTCGCAGCGAAAAAAGTCTTTGGATGAATTATTCAGAGACTTTTAGCTATGTCTAATTGTATCTCGATAGCTTTGAAGTTGACGTATTAATAACGCGAATACGCTGGTGACGTGATAAGCTATGCTGCAATTAAAAAAGTCTTCACAAACCTTAAATATTGAAAATGAATTAAAGCTTTTGCTTGGTGGTTAGAATTGAACTGCGCAACAATTTAAGCAGTTCCTGAGCTTCTCTTTTGATAGAATTGTACTCTTCTTGCGAAAGAAAGCCAGTTGCTTCAAGCAGTTCCAGCCAATACATCGATTCATCACATTCTTTCTGAGAAATAGCGAGTTTATGAATAAAATCCGCTTTACTCTCGGCATTTTGAGCTTCTCTGATATTTGCGCCAATCGAAGTACCGGAACGTAACAATTGCTTGCTGATTACGAACTCCTTTTTATTCTCGGTCAAATCCTTGAACAAATTAACACATCGAACTGCAAATGCAAAAGACTTATCTTTTAATGGATTATACCTTTCATTCATAACCAATTCTTATACATTCA
>CAZEHA010000066.1:0-12578 GCA_964511665.1 uncultured Bacteroidales bacterium | reverse complement strand
TCATTCATCATTCATCATTCATCATTCATCATTCATCATTCATCATTCATCATTCATCATTCCTCATAATAATACGAGTAGTCAATTCCCTTCATGAACATTTCGCGGCTATTGATTTGGTTTGTTAAGGCGTTTATTAATAATTGCTTCAAGGTGCTATCGTCCTGAGAACTCTGAACCATTGCGTTCATGTATTCGGTTTTGCCAATTTTACTCCAGTCCACGCATTTTTTCAGGCGTTTTTTCAATATCATATCAAGCCATATTCGGGTACTCCGCCCGTTGCCTTCCATAAATGGATGGGCAATGTTCATCTCTACATATTTTTCGACAATTTCGTCAAACGAATTTTCGGGCATTCGTTCAATGTGCTGTAATGTTTCGACAAGAAAGTGCGATACAGCGAACTGGAATCCACCTTTCGAAATGTTTTTTTGCCTGATTTGTCCTGCAAAATCATATAATCCGCCAAACAAATAGGCATGTATTTGCTGCAATCCTTTGCTTGTTCCAACTTCGATACTGTCGATAAAAGAGCTCTCGAACAGTGCATACGCCTTGGTTTTGCTTTTTCCATCAATACTTTCATCGCTAAAGGTAAACCAGTCGATAAACCGGTTGGCTTTTTTGCCCGGGAATTCCTTGCCTAAAGCAACAATTCCTTTGTAATCGAGCATATCTGTAACATATCGCTTGCCATCGCTTGCTAATAGTTTCAGTTGGGTAGTGGCACTAACCAACTCACTTTTTTCTTTCTTTAATTTGGCTTTTAAATATTTCCAGTAATTACGTGTTTTGGTATAGTCGTCCTGGTCGGTGAGAACGGCTACAACGTCGAGCACCGAGAACCACCACTTGGCGTTTTGCTCATCCCACAAAGCCCGAACCTCCCGGTCATCGAAAAAATGTATGGATATTTTCTGATTATTACTCATATATCTGTTATTTGCTCATTCCCCAATAGTGCTGCCTAAATAATCAATGGCACATCGGTTCTACTGCAAATTTAATAAATCCTGGGTAAATACCGAGATTAATTGCAATTGAAATTGTCAACATATTGATGGCAAACAAGCTGTGATTGGTTTGGGTGCAAAAACAATGAAACTGCGATTTATTTTCGTCACAATCACTTCCAAATAACGCGCAGCAGGTAGAAAAACGCAACTACAAAGCCGGGTTTGTTTTTGTGGATAAACTGCGAAAAAAAAAACACTATTTTTGCAACTGAAACCTGTTTTCGCCATGAAACAAAACGATTTTTTTGTTACTGCGCTGGCCATAGTTTCGAATGCACTCATTCTGGCGATGGCACTTATAAATAACCAAAGCATTACCGACATTTTGTGGGTGTATTGGATGCAGGGTATCATTGTGGCTCTGTTCAGCTATCGCCGCATTAAACGAATACCTAGTGTTGATACCGAAGGTATTAAAACCAATCTGGCAAAAAATCCCACCCCAAACGAACTCCAACACCAAATGGCAACAATTCTATTGATAGTAGTTTTGTTTTTTCATTTTGTGTATGCCATATTTCTGCTTTCGTTTCGAACTTTTGTCCCCGAACTGCAGGCTCCCTCAATGCTGTCGTTATTGTGCGGAGCTGCCATGTTTGCGGCCTACCATTTTGTTCAGAATAAAAAAGCAGAAGACAACGATAAAACCCGTGTGGTGAAGCTTGCCGAAATACCCGTGTCGATCATTGTACGGCTGCTACCCATTCATATCACCATAATTTTTACCGGTTTTCTGGTAATCGTGTTCGGAGGATTGTTTACCATTGCCATCGTTTTTTTCGTTGTTCTTAAAACACTTCTCGAAACCCGACCGGCCTTTCTGATGAAAAAAATTAAAGCCTTGCAGGAGAAAGCTCAGCAAGCTGCTGCTAAATAGTTGTTGTTAGCTGTAAACCCCAATCAATTCGTTTCGAACAATGCGCCCGCCATCGTTACCACTACCCAGACCCATTTCAATCAATTGATTGGCAATTGCGATAAGCGTTGGGTTGTGTTCAATAAAAATAATTGTATTGCCATTGTTGGCCAGTCGGTTGAATACATCTATCAGTTTCAGGATATCGAAATAATGCAAACCGGTACCCGGCTCATCGAGTAAAAACAAGGTATTATGTACTGATGCCTTCATCATTTCGGAGGCAAGTTTCAGGCGTTGTGCTTCGCCCCCCGAAAGTGTAGCGGCAGACTGACCCAGCTGTAAATGACCAATTCCAACATCGATGCAAGTTTGCAATTTATGCGCAACAGCGGTTTCGTTTCTCAGCACCTCGTGTGCTTCGAGTATTGTACAATTGAGCATTTCGCCAATGTTGAGCCCATGCAGACGAACGTTTTCTAATTCGCGTCGGTATCGGTTGCCGCCACAGGTATCGCACACGGCAAAAACGTCGCTCATAAAATCCATGCTGATGCGAATCTGCCCATGTCCGTTGCATTCGGGGCATTTACCTTGCGCATGGTGGTACGAAAAATCCGAATTTTTTAAGCCTTTTAGACCGGCCTCGCCGGTGGCTGCATATAGCTTTCGTATGTCGTCGAGTATGCCGCTATAGCTGGCCGGAGTGCTCAGTGCATTGTTGCCAATGGCTTGTTGATTGGCATGCACTATTTTGCTGAATTGTTGCAAGCCATAGGTGCCGCTACAGTGTACCGGTTTGCCGGCAATGGACGAAGGCAACAACACATGATTGATTAACGACGATTTTCCGCTACCCGAAACACCCGTAACAACTATTATACCACCCGAAATAAAATCGATATTGCATCCTTGCAAATTGTTGGCAGTAGCGTTGTATAAACCAAACGACTTAACATTACAATTTCGCTGATGAGCATAGTTTTGTTTGTTTCGCAACAAGTATTGTGCGGTTACGCTGTGTTGTGAGTTTAGTATTTCGGGCAGGCTTCCGCTTGCAGTTATATATCCGCCATTTTTACCGGCTACCGGCCCCATTTCAATTATATTGTCGGCCGCCTTTATAAAGCTTTCGTCGTGCTCTACCACCACCACAGTATTGTTTTTATCGATAAGCCGTTTTAATACCGAAATCAGTGTTGCCTTGTCGGAACTATGCAGCCCAATGCCGGGTTCGTCGAGTACGTAACACACTCCACTAAGATTGGCAGCCAGCACTCCTGCAATGCGGAGGCGCTGTGCCTCACCCCCCGATAAGCCCGTTGCCTTGCGGTTTATGCTGAGGTAGTGGAGCCCCAAATGCTGTAAGGTGTCGAGCATTTCGTTCAGCGCATTGCCAATACCGGCAATTATGGCTTTTTCGGTGCTGTTGCTTGTGTTATCGATGGCGGTTGCGAAAAATTTGCGGATATCTTTTACAGCCATCATGCTGAGTTCTGCTATGTTTTTATGGTTGATGCTGACTTCGAGCAATTCCGGTTTTAAACCTGCACCATGGCAACTGTGGCAGCTTACCGTATGCAGCAATGCGGCAATATTGTCGATGGTTTTGTTTTGGTGCTTTCGGCGGTATTCATCGTCGATAATGTTGCAGAAACCTTCCCAGGTAGTAGAAAGTCGGTGTGTACCGCTTCGGGTTTTGTTTTTAAACTGCCACTCAGCTTCCCATCCTATATTGCCGGTACCGAACAGCACAATGTTCTTAAAATTATCGGGGAGTTGCTGCCATGGAGTTTCGATATCGATACCCATTTCGCGGGCAATGCAGCTAATAATGGCAACAAAACGTCCGTGCGGGTCACCGTAATACTGTCCGGGTTTACTCCCCTGCATGGCTCCGCCCGAAATAGGCAGGTGGCTGTGGGTTATCAGTTTGTCGGGGTCGGTGGTAAGTATTTCGCCGCGGCCTTCGCAGTGGGGGCAGGCACCCAATTCGTGATTGAACGAGAAATGTTGTGCAGTGTAACTCAAGCCCCGGTGTTGGGCAATACGCGAATACATCAGCCTGAAATGCTCATAAATACCTGTTATGGTGCCCACAGTGCTGCGGCTCGAATAACCAAGGTGTTTGCGGCTGATGGCCACAGAAGGGCAAAGTCCCGAACAGTTTTCGATAATGGCGCGGTTGTCGAGCTTTATCAGGCTGCGTACATAGCTCGAGAGACTTTCGGAAAAACGACTCCTTGATTCGGCAAACAGGGTGTCGAAAGCCAGCGACGATTTTCCTGTACCCGACAAGCCGGTGATGAGTGTAAGTTTGTTATTAGGAATATCAACATCAATGTTTTTCAGATAGTGAGTACTTACACCCTGAAGTTGTATAGAAGAGCTATTTGGGTGTAATGAAGCAACATGCTCCGGTTTTTGCCTTTTGCGTAAGGCGTTGGCAGTAGGGGTATCGGCAATGTCGAAAAACGCTGTTGCCGGTCCCTGAAAAACGATTTCTCCGCCACGGCTTCCGCATCCCGGCCCCAGTTCTATTATCTGCTGGGCATGGGCAAGCATGTTGCCGTCGTTTTCGATGCAAACAATGGTGTTCCCCTTGTTTGTGAGTTTCTTGAGTGCTTGAAGCAGCACATCCATATCGCTGTTGTGTAAACCCACCGTAGGCTCGTTTAATATATACAGGGTGTTGCCCGTATTGGCTTGTTGCAAATGAGCAGCTAGTTTTATGCGTTGTGCTTCTCCCCCCGACAAGGTGGTAGACGATTGCCCCAGTGTTAAATAGCCTAAACCCAAATCGACCAGTGTTTGTAGTTGCGATGCAATGCTTTTTACATCGGCGAAAAACATGAGTGCACTACTCACTGTTAACTCATATACTTCGGCAATGTTTTTCTCTTTATAAAGAATTTGCAAAACCTCGCTGTTGAATCGTTTGCCCCCGCAACTGCTGCAAATCAGGTTAACATTGCCCAAAAAATGCATACCTATTTGCACCTGACCTGCTCCCATGCATGTTTCGCAGCGTCCACCCGCAGTGTTGAACGAGAAGTGCGATTTGCTTAAACGGGCTTGTTTGGCAGCGATGGTGTCTGCAAAAAGGTCTCTGATTTTATCGGAAAGTTTGGTGTAGGTGGCCGGATTACTGCGCGGACTACGCCCAATAGGCGATTGATTGATTACAATGAGTTTATCGAAGGCACTTTGATTTTTGTTTTGTTCGATGGCTTTGTTAACCCTGATTTCAAGTTCGCCGTGTACCAAACTGTTTTTTCCGCTGCCGGCAAGCCCGCACACGATGTTTAAAGCGCCTTTAATAAAGCCTGCTTCAATATTTTTTAAGTTGTGTTTGGTGCAGCCATTCAAAATAAAATCAGCCGCCACATTGCCTTGCAACGGGGTAGGGAGCATGTGCCGCTTATACATGTCGAGTGCCTTGCGCGTGGGGCTAATTTCGGCCACTGTTGTATCGGTACAAAAATCGGCAATACTACCTGCAAAAAGCAATCGGCCTCCATGTTGGCCGGCTCCCGGCCCAATATCAACCACAAAATCGGCTTGCATCAAGCAGGCCAAGTCGTGTTCCGCCACAATAAGTGTATTTCCCTGGTTAACCAGTTGCCTGAAAATACGGGTAAGTTGATGCATGTATTGCGGGTGCATTCCTGCCGATGGTTCATCGAATACGTAAAGCACATTGCTGAGCGAGGCAGTGGTTTGGTTAATAAGTCGCACCCGTTGAACTTCGCCTCCCGAAAGGGTATTCGATGGCCGGCTAAGGCTTAGGTATTGCATGCCAAGGCTTTCGAACATGGCAATTTGCTGAATAAGTTTTTGTGTAATGTTCTGTACAAATTCCTTGTCGCGATACAAATTAGCAAGCAATTCGATGTTTTCGCGCAATTCGCTCAGCTCCATATTGGCATAATCGGCAATGTTCAATCCGTTGACGCGTACGCTCAGTGCAGCGGGGTTCAAACGCAAACCGTTACAATGGCTGCAAGGCAACGATGATGCATATTTCAGAATATTTACATTCCGGTCGCGGCGCAAAATATCGTTCATAATTGGCAGCATCCCTTTGTAGTAGGCTTCTTCGCGAGGCAGGGCAGTAATGCCGGTCCATTTTAAACGCGATTCTAAACTGTGCTTGCCAAAAGGTACTTTAATGCGGGTGCTGCCGTTGAGTATCACATCTTGTTGTTGGGCACTTAGCTCGTTCCACGGCGTATCAACATCAAAGCCATGGGCATTGCAAACACGATTCAGTACATCGATGGTAACCTGCGAATACATGATATACCCGTTTGGCTGACTTGGTGCCAGCGCGCCTTGTCTAAGCGTTTTTGCCGGGTCGCTTATCAGTTTGTTTACGTCGATAGTTTCTTCGAGACCAATGCCTTTGCAATGAGGGCATGCCCCAAGCGGTGAATTAAACGAGAATAAACTGCGGCTAAGTTCAATGTTGGTAACGGCAGTGCCTGCGCGGGCAAACAGCAAGCGCAGCAAGTCGTACATTTCGCTCATGGTGCCCAGTGTAGAACGAATGTTTGATCCCGCACTGGTTTGGCCAATACTTATAACCGGCAGCAGGCCTTCGATGCTTTCTACAGCCGGCTGTTGCAATTTGCCCATAAACAAACGCGAAAACGAAGCGTAGGTTTCTAAAAACCTACGTTGACCTTCGGCAGCAATCACATCGAAAACCAGCGACGATTTTCCCGACCCCGAAACACCTGTTACTACAATAAACTTATTGTGCGGTAATTCTAAACTAATATTTTTTAGATTGTTCTCGCTTGCGTTTGTTACAACAATAGCTTTTTGATGTGCATTATTCATGCTTGCAAAAATATAAAAACCATTGGTACGATTGCAACTTACCTATATGATTGCATTTTATACTTTTAATGTTTCAATGATGCTTATCTTACAGCAAATTGTTTTATAACACTAAGGTAATTAGAGAGGTTGTGTAGTTTAAAGGGAAAAATATCAATAGGTTGACACAATTATTGTTTGTTTTTTTTTGCTGATTCTATCCAGTTGTAAATTACTGGCAATACAAACAAGGTTAGCAGTGTTGATGTAATTAGTCCGCCAATTACTACTGTTGCTAAAGGAGATTGTACTTCGGAACCCGGGCCTGTGTTGAATGCCATAGGAACAAATCCCAAAGAAGCAACTAAGGCTGTCATTAATACAGGGCGTAATCGGTCGGAGGAGCCAAGAATAATCGCCTTTTTTAAAGGCAAGGTTTTGTCAGATTCGCGTAATTCGTTTAAATGCGAAATTAAAACAATACCATTAAGAACTGCCACTCCAAATAATGCAATAAACCCTATACTGGCCGAAACCGAAAGGTACATGCCTCGGGCATACAATAAAAATATCCCTCCCGACAAGGCCAGCGGTAAATTCAGAAATACCAAAAATGCATACCTCATTTTGTTGAAGTTAAGGTAAAGCAACCCAATTATCAGAAATAATACCAGAGGAATTACGAGCAATAGGTGACTGGTTGCACGTTGTTGGTTTTCGAAGCTTCCGCCATATTTGATAAAGTACCCGGGGGGCAGATGGACTTGGTTGCTAATAATTTTCTTTAAGTTTTGCACATAACTTCCCATGTCGATGTCTTGTATATTTATACCGACTATAAGCCTTCGCCAACCATCTTCTCTTTGTATTTCGCGTGGTCCTTCCTGTGCTGATATTTTTGTCAGCCTGTCGAGAGGTACAAAGCCATTGCCGTTGGGTAGATATACAGGAATATCTCTAATCCTTGAGAAGTTCGATCGCAAATCTTCGGGATAACGCACCTGGATGTCGTAACGACGTTGGCCTTCGAAGATTGTCCCAACAGTTTTTCCGCCAATTCCGGCTTCTATTACATCCTGAACATCATTTACATTCAGCCCAAAACCAGCAAGAGCTTCCCTGTCGGCTTCAATAGTGAAATAGGGCTGACCCACCGGCTGATCGACGAAGAAGTTAGCCGTGCCTTCAAGTGCCGGCAAATGCATGGCAATGCGCTTGCTAATGGCCGACAGGCTATCGAGGTCTTCGCCATAAATTACCACGGCAAGGTCTGATTTTACACCACTGGTGAGTTCGTCAACTCGCATGGCTATAGGTTGAGTAAAATTGTATGCCAAGCCCGGTTCATTTTCGAGAAATGGTTCAATTTCGCGAATGATATCCTCTTTTGTAATTCCTTTTCTCCAGGTATTTCGGGGTTCGAGCAATACCCATACATCGGTTTGGTGAACTCCCATCCAGTCGTTTGCCAAATCAGAACGTCCTGTTTTGGGAACGATGGTTTTTATTTCGGGGATATTTGCTATGAGTTTTGCCGAAAGTTCGTTGGCCTTTTCTACGCTTTCTTCGAGTGTAACACTTGGCATTCTTACTTCTTCGATTAATATCGAGCCTTCGTCGAGTTCGGGAAGAAATTCGGAACCCATTTGGCTGATGGTAAAAAGGCTCAAGGCAAATATGCCAAGAGCAATACCCATCACTGTCCACTTTTTTAATATTATTTTTTCAAGAAACGATTCATACAGGGGTCTCAGTTTCCTGATTAAATAATTTTCGCGTGATTGCTTTTGAATTTTCTTTTTATTTCGTAACGAAATGCTCATCATAGCAGGAATAAACACCAAGGCCAGTAGTAAAGAGCCTAAAACAGCAAGGCTGACAGTGATAGCCATGGGGCGATACAAGATACCTTCCATGCCGCTGAATGTCATTACCGGAATATATACAACCAAAATAATCAATACCCCAAAAAATATTGGGCGGGCTACTTGTTTGGCTGCTTTAATAATGATTTCCTGCCTTGAGAGTTCTGTATTTTGCCTCGATCGATGAATAATATTTTCAATCATCACCACCGAGCCATCTACTATCATTCCAAAATCGATGGCTCCCAAACTCATTAAATTGGCTGCCAGACCCAGCTCGCGCATTCCGATAAAGGCAAAAAGCATCGACAAAGGTATTACCAATGCAACAATAAGTGCTCCTCTGAAATCGCCCAATAGCAAAAGCAGAACAACAATTACTAACAGTCCTCCTTCGAGCAGGTTTTTCGATAAAGTATTTGTTGTTCGGTCGATAAGCTCACTTTGGTCGTAAAATTTTTCAATTTTCACTCCTTCGGGAAGCGATTGATTGATATCGTTTATTTTTTCCTCAATGTTTTTTATTACTTGCCTTCCGTTTTCGCCGCGCAGCATCATAACAATACCGGTAACAACTTCTCCTTTGCCATCGCGTGTAACAGCACCCTGGCGGATTTGCTTTCCAGCTTTTACTTCCGCAATATTTTTTAAAAATACAGGGTTCCCATTCACGTTTTTAACGATGATTTGCTCAATATCTTCGATGTCTTCGATAAGTCCGACACCACGAATAATGTATTGTTCACGGTTATAGGTCAGGTAGTTGCCTCCCGAAACAGAATTGTTTTTTTCGATAGATGCAAAAACATCGTTGAGGCTTAATCCAAATTGCCGCAATTTTCCCGGTAAAACAACCACATCAATTTGCCGCACATAGCCTCCAAAAGAGTTTATTTCGGTAACCCCTTTTATTGTTTTCAGTTGGGGCGCAATCAGCCAATCTTGTATGCCTCTAAGCTCTGTGAGACTGTAGGAATCGCCCACAACCTGATATTGATAAATTTCGCCCATGGCGGTTGAAACCGGTCCCAGTTGAGGTGCCGAAACTCCTTCGGGTAATTCGTCGGCAATAGATTGCAATCGTTGAGATACCAATTGTCTTACGAAATACAAATCGGTTTCTTCTTCGAATTCGATGGTAACTGCCGATAATCCAAATTGCGATATAGAACGCACCTGCTTTACGTCGGGTAATCCATTCATCGCATTTTCGATAGGGCGGCTAACCAGTTTTTCGACATCGTATGGAGAGTATCTTCCGGCTTTGGTTATAACGAGTACTTGCACCGGAGTTACATCGGGCAACGAATTGATAGGAATATTCTTCAGCGAAAAATATCCCCCTATTGCAATTAAAAATACGAGCGACAGGGCAACATATTTTTGTTTTACCGAAAATTCAATAATTTTATGTAGCATGATTATTCTGCAAATTCGTTATACCTTACCAGTGATTTCAGTGTGAATATCTCGCTCACAGCCACTTTTTCGCCATAGGCCACACCCGATATTACAAAACTGTGAGTGTCGTCGGAACTCATTATTTCGACCTTGCGAATTTCTAAAATATCGTTGTTTGCCCAAACATATACGATAGCATCTTCGCCCAACCAACTGATTGCTGAGGCGGGCACGGCTATCCATTTTTGGGGAATATGAGAATGAATTACCAGCCTGACATTTTCGCCGGGTAGAGGCCACAGCTCATTGCCTTTTACGTAGATATTTGCAATAAGCGACTTGGAGTTATTGTCGAGAGCAGGATTGATAGAGGCTATGGTAGCAGCAATAGGGGACAACGTCTTGTCGCTTTGCCTGTAAACATAAACAGAATCGCCGGTGTTTACTGCATTTAAGTCTTCGGGAGCCAAATAGGCTTTTATAACCAATTCGCTTCTATCAACAACACTTGCAAGCTTATCGTAGGCTTTTACCGGCAATCCCAATTCGGCATAATGTTCGTTCACTATACCCGAAATGCGAGATCTTACCATTAAGTGGGGTTCTATATTCTCACTTTTCTTCAGATTGTCAATTTCGGCTGCCGAGAGTCCCAATGTTTGCAAACGAGTTTTAATGGCTACCACATTTGCAAGTGCGCGTTCGTATTCGGCTTGAATCATTTCCATTTCCGATTGACTGTTGATGCCCTTTTCGGTAAGTTTGCTGTTGCGCTCTAATCGTCCCTGTTGGTATTCAAACTCAGAGTTTGCTTTCAAAAATTCTGAGAGCAGATTTCCGTATTCAAGACTTTCTAACTCCATAATTACCTGGCCCTTTTGTACCATCTCTCCCTCGTTGATGTGCAGTGAACTAACAATTCCATCCATTGGGGCAGCAATATAACTGATGAAGTTTGGTGCCGACTGAGCAATACCCGGCACCGCTTTTTTAAGCAATACTTCCTGCTTGCCCAATTCGTAAAAATCAATGTCGTCAACCGATAGTTTCGTTTGCGATAAATCAATAAGCCATTCGTTGGTATCGTTTTGACTTTCGTTTTGCTCCGATTTTTCTTGCGAATTGTTGCACGATAGCAAAACCGATAATAATCCCAACATGGCAAATAGTTTTATTGTTTTCATAGTTGTTTTAGTAAACCAATTCATAATCTGTAAACTTTTCTAATTCAATTAAATAAAGATAGTAATCGCGCAAAACGTTCAAATATATTTGTTGATTGTTGATGTAAAGGCTTTGTGCATCGAGCAGCATTATTAAATCTAATTGCCCTATAGCGTATGCTTCTTCACTTAATTCCAATAGTTCGATGGTGCTTTTCGATTGCTCGTCGTGAAAGTTGTCGAGAACCTCTTTTGCTTTTTCGTAGGAATGCCATGCATTTTCTATTTGTTTTTTATACATGAGTTCTGTTTCGTAAAGTTGCCATTTGTTTTGACTTAGCAAGGCTTGTTGCACTTTTACATCAGCGCTAATGGTATGTTTTCCCCAGATGGGAATTTCGAGACCAACTTCGATTCCGTTAAATCTAAAACCCGACGTAAAATCTTGTCGAAGATACGATACACTTACATTCGGAAACCATTTTGCTTTAGCCGCTTTTATTTTGTCGTCGTTGGCTTGCAAGGTCAATTCTTCTTTTTTTATGCCGGGATAATTATGTAGGTTATTTAATACTTCTTCTTGTGATATAAACGATTCGTGTGTTCGTAAACTATCGGCGAAACGTATTTCGTATGCTTGTGATTCAGGGTCAAGACCCACGATTTCGAAAAATTGATAACGTTGTCGATGTAAATGAGCTTCAGCTTTACTAAGTTCATTTTCTGCTTCGTTCAGACGAATTTTTGCGTTTAATACATCTAATTTATTTGCTGATCCATTCTCATATTTTGTTAGTATCGCATCAAGCAAACGACGATATGTTCCAATTCTTTCGTTAACCAAATTGTAGTAATATTTGGCATATAAAATTTCGACATATTGAGATTTCACCATGGCTTTCAACGATATTTGGTATAAATTGATCGATAGCTTTAGTTTTTCAAGTTCTATATTTGCAGCTTTCTTTAACCATACATTCGCTAATGGTTTTTCGAAGTTTTGAGTAATGCCAACAGCTCTCTCAAAATATAAATCGTTTTCTCCGATACCATTCTGATAAAATATGATTTCAGGATTTACAATTCCCGATTCCAGTTTCCAGCTATTGGCAATTTCCAGCTCGGTATTCTTAAGCTTATTGAGCCCCGGATTCATTTTCATTGCCAAATTTATCGATTCTTGTAAGCTTAGAAAAGAATTTGGGGTTTCTGCTTTTTCTTGAGCGTATGTTTCACCCATAAAAAGCAATACAAGTGATATTAGGATATATTTTGTAGTGCGAATTACTTTCATGACAATACTTAGTGATTATTTTACAGTACTATTAACAATTAACGAATACTAAAGTTCAGCATGCAATGTAATAAAATAAGTGACTGCGTAAAAATAAAAACTGGTAATTATTTAGGCGCTAAGATATGAACGAATAATTATTAATAAAAACTTTTC
>CAZEHA010000065.1:0-15800 GCA_964511665.1 uncultured Bacteroidales bacterium | reverse complement strand
ATCGAGCGTGTCGAGATATGTTCGACGTAGGAGAACGTACCGAGGTGCCCGGTGAGTGACAATGTTCCAGAGAAATGTTATACTACGGTCTTCTCGATACAAATTGCTCCTATCGTCGCAATTCACACCTCGATTTCACTCGGTGCACCGCTCGAAGTCCGATTGCCTCCGGACACCGAGCGATGTATCGAGCGTGTCGAGATATGTTCGACGTAGGAGAACGTATCGAGGTGCCCGGTGACTACCAATGTTCCAGAAATGTTATACTACGGTCTTCTCGATACAATTCGCTCTTGGGAGCGAATCACTCCTCGATTTCACTCGGCGCACCGCTCGAAGTCAGGGAAGTGTCGATGTGACCGGTAAAGATTTTTGAATAAATGCGATTACATTAATGCTTCTCGGGTTCTAATTCTTTAAATAAAGCAATATTATCGATGCCGAGTTCATTTTTTACATATATATTCCATTTTTTCAGTTGGTTTTCTTTTGTGCCATGCTGCACATCCTTTAAATACGATTTGGTAACTGAATTCATGCGGGAAACCGATTCCTTATAAATACTTTCAATCTCTTCAAGGCTACCGTGCCGTTCTTCAAGTGCTTCTTCCATGCGTCGTCGTTCTATTTCGCATATATCATAGAAAATATTTACAAATGGGTGTGTGCTTTTATCAACAGGCAAATACCAATAGGTTTTAATGGCATCGAGCACTGTATAAGACTTCCAGTGCAAGCTGTCGGCTACAGGGTTTATGTCGAGCAGTATTTGAGCTTCGATGTTATATAAAACTCCTGGTATTGTGCTGTTTATCTGTTTTTGAGATAATGGCCCCTGATTGGTGTTTGATTGCATAATTAAGATGCGTTTTTCGGCATCCCAAAAGGGATAGTAGAATGAAAAAAAACCATGAAGGTAAAAGTTCGGTAACTTACAAAAATACCTTCCGTAATTGTTTTCGGCATATTGCTGCAATTCGTTTTCTTTAGCAAGAATACCCAGGTTTTCTTTCTGCTGATTGGTTAACAGTAGCGCCTTACTGTTGTTCCAGCAAACCGGATTGTAGGGAATGTACGACATGCGATAGTAATCGTCGAAGTTTTCGGGATAATCGAAAAATGGAATTATAAACGGGTTTCCATAATCGAAAAAGTACATCAATCCATGTGTGGTAATGCGACGGCTGATTGTTTTGCGATCTTTCAGTTCGTCGTTGTAAAAGTCTCGGTTGCTAACAAAGTCGAAACTGTAGGTAAAATGGAAATGGTCGGGAATGAGCTTGCCGTTTTCTTCTTTGTAGCTATTGTTTACATGCAGGCTGACATTATACATAGAATCGAGCCCTTCGTGAAATGGCAAAAACGGATGTATGGCCGGACGTTCGGAATATAACTCAATTTTCAGCAAATTCATAGTCGATTTCTCTATCCAGACTTTTCCCGAAAACATCATGTCGTTATCGTTAAAAGGTTTGAATTTTATGGTGTAGATACTCCCATCGAAACTTAAAAACTCAAGATTGAAGTTTTTTTTCATCCCATTTTTTGCATACTGAAACGGAATGGCCGGAAATAAATCGTTTTTATCAATCAGATTGAATTGTGTCCAGGCCAACGATGTTGAGCGGCTTACAAAGTAATTTCCATTGGCAGCAAGGGCTGTTCTGCCGTTTTTAAATTCGAGTTTTTCGAGTTGTTGCCCTTTGATGTCGGCATTGTAGAAGCATTCGAGCAACTCAACGGGAGTGTATTCTTTCGAATAGTTTTGGTACAGAGGGGCAGGAGTAATCGGATACTTACTTTCGCCCATAGCACCTAGTGTTTCGAGCACAAAATACACTTTCGACTGATGTGCATTGCGATTTTTCTGTAGTTTACGGCGACACGATTCAAAGATATCGTACAGATATTCGTTTCCGGCATGAACCGTTACTTCTTGAAGTACTTCTTCGCGCGGACAAAGCAGTATTTCTTGTTGCAACGATAGTGTTATAGCCTTAACCTCAAGGGTTTCGAAGCCCAGATACGATATTTCGAGAATCTCGTTACCTGTTTTTAAACTTATGCGGAATAGTCCGTCGGCATTGGTTATAGTTCCTGTGTTGCTCCCTTTTACCAAAATGTTACAGTAGGGGAGTGCTTCTTTGGTACTGGCATTGATTACTGTGGCTTGCACTGTTGTTTGAGAGAACCCGTCAATTGAAACCATTAATATGGCCATAAGCAGAAATGGTTTCAAGTAATAAAAACGTTTTTGCATTTATTTGGCTGTTTGCAGTAAAAAAATGTTAACAGAAACAAAGTTAACTAAAAGTAAACAGCAATATGCAATTCAGTGCTATTTTTTTTGTGACTTTTCGAATTCAAGCGATATTGAATTTACACAATGCCGGGTGTTTTTCGGTGTAAATCCTTCTCCTTCGAAAACGTGGCCTAAATGCCCACAGCAATTTGAACAAACAATTTCGGTGCGATATCCGTCGGCATCGGGCCTACGAGTTACTGCTCCTTTTATTTCATCGTCGAAGCTGGGCCAGCCACACTGTGCATCAAATTTGTCGCTGCTGCGGTATAATTCATTGCCACATTGCTTGCAGGTATATATGCCCTCTTCGGTATGCTTATAATATTTTCCCGAAAATGGCATCTCGGTTCCTTTGTAAATAATAACGCGTTTTTCTTCGGCGGTAAGGTGGCTGTAGTCATGCGACTGCGAGTGGCAGCTGCCTGCAAATATTGTAAATATGAACATGACAATTACAATGAGTTTCATGTAAACCTAACCGGAATGTGCAGTGTTCTGTTCATGCTTTTTTAGACTATAGGTGAAAATTATTGCAATAATTAGCGAAGCAGCAAAAGTTACTATGCGGCTGCTTATTATGGTGTCCATTCCTGTGGCAATCCATACCACAGTAAAAGCCATACCCCCAATAATGGTGGCAACAGCTGCCTTGCCGTGATATCGTTTCCAAAACAGACTAAGCAGTATAACCACCGAGTAGGGGCAACCCACAAATGCCCACACATAACCCACGAGGCTAAAAATGTTGTCGGCACCTAACTCGTATACCAGCCATGCTATGCCTGAGGCTATTAGAGCAAGACCGGCCGTGATGAGGCGCGATAATCTGAGATTTTGCTTCTCGTTGGCTTGTTTTTTCGAAAAAGGCTTTATTAGGTTCTCCGACAATTCGGTGGATGATAAGATAAGCAGTGAGTCGGCTGTTGAAATCATAGCTGCAATGGCTCCGGTAATCAGTATTGCTGCTACCACTGGCGGAAACACCTTAAGCATAACCATGGGCATCACCTGTTCGGGGTCGCTAAGGCCGTTGGGCCCAAAAATGGCTAAACCTATCCACCCTATACATAGTGCTCCAACATAGGCAAATATTGTCCATATTACTCCAATGTTTCGTGCACGTATGGCTTGCTTTTGGTCTTTTATCGCCATAAATCGCATGCTGAGCTGTGGCTGACCTCCCAGATATCCGAAAAACCAGCTGAAGCCCGAAGCTATAATCATTCCAATACCAAAACCGCCTGCCGAACCCCACAATGTATTGCTAACACCCGAATTCATTGTCGAAGCCTTATGCAATGCATCTGCCATGTTCCCTGCAAAAACATCGCTGTGATTGGTTAGATAGACAAAACCGAATATTGGACCTAGTATCAGGGCTACAATCATAACAATTGCTTGAATAACATCGGTATAGGCCACCGATTGCAATCCTCCGTACAGCGTGTATGGAAGTATGAGTGCTATGGTAATGAACATTCCGAGCATTGGGCTTATGCCGAACATGGTGTTCAGGCTTTTACCCCCGCCTAGAAACTGGGCTGCTACATAGAAAAAAAACACCATTACAATTGTGATACTGGCAGTTAACCGAATCGGCTTGGCATATTCGCCATGTTTTTTACTGATGTAATCAACATAGCTGGTTACATTGTATTTTTCCGATTCTTTACGCAGCCTCCAGGCAAGCAGCACCCAGGCAGTAACTATACCCGCAACGCAACCTATAGCTGTCCATATTTCGAGCAAACCGGTAAGATAAGCTGCTCCGGGCAATCCCAGCAACGCCCACGACGATTCTCCGGTGGCCCGTTCCGACAGGGCTGCAACCCAACCCGGCAGCCGCCGGCCGGCTATGGCATAGTCGCCTGCACTTTTTACCTTTCTGCCCTGATATATGCCCCACAACACCAGAATGGCAAGGTATGTGATGAGCACAATAATAAAAACAACATTGGTACTCATGGTGTATAAGTTTGCCGCAAAATAAAAAAAAATCGTAAATTGTCGGCTTAAAAATTTGAAAGTATGATGAGATATTATGTATTGTTTGTTTTACTGTGCATGAGTTTTGGTATGCTGAAATCGCAGACGGTAATCTATGAAAATTACTTTTACGAAAAAGCCTTGCGTATCGATTACATCCACACCGGCAATTTCATCGATTCGCAGGTTGGGCTGCTTCGTTTTGTTGAAGACCGCTATTGGGCAGGTAATCCAAATATACTTATCGACCCTTTCGGTTATGGCAAGTATCGGGTGAATGTGTATAGCATGCCCGATAAAAACCTGATTTTTTCTTACGGCTATTGCACCTTATTCGAAGAATGGCAAACTACCGCTGAAGCCAGAAATACGAGTAAATCGTTCGAGGAAAGCATTGTGATTCCATTCCCGAAAAATAGTGTCGAAATAGAATTATTGTCGCTCGACAGATACAATAAACTGCAACATGTTTTTTCTTTTCGGTTTGATTCCGATACAGAGGTAGAAACAGTTGATGCTTCAGCAATTCCGGTACGGCAGTTTGTGAACAGTGGCAATGCAGCCAGTTGTCTCGATATTGCCGTGGTTGCCGAAGGATACACGCTTAACGAAATGTCTCAGTTCGAAAGCCATGCTGAGTATCTTATCGGATACCTTTTTAGCGAAAGGGCATTAATGCCTATGCGCGACAAAGTAAATATTTACTTTGTAATGCCCCCGTCGGAACAGAGCGGCACCGATGTTCCCGGCGAAGACATTTGGCTTAACACAGCGTTGAACAGCCGGTTTTACACTTTTGGAAGCGATCGTTACCTTACCACGGCCTCATATCATCGCTTGCGCGACGCGGTGAGCGCGGTGCCCACCGACCAGATTATTGTTCTGGTAAATAGCGAAAAATACGGAGGCGGTGGTATTTACAATTTTTATAGTATTTCGAGCAGTAAAAACATACATTCCGGTAAAGTACTTATTCATGAGTTCGGACATGCTTTTGCAGCCTTGGGCGATGAATATTACACATCAGAAACATCTTATAACGATTTTTATTCGCTTGAACATGAGCCCTATCAGCCCAATCTTACTACATTGGTCGATTTCGAAAGCAAATGGAAAGATATGGTACACGACACAGTGCCTGTTCCAACCCCCGAAACTGCCGGATATCTGAAAACAGTGGGCGTATTCGAAGGGGCCGGATATGTTGAAAAAGGTATCTACCGGTCACGACAACATTGCCGTATGAAAGAACTGAACAGCCCGTTTTGCGAAGTATGTGCCCGTGCCTTGATGGACATGTTTAAGTTTTATACAAGCGTTGAATGAAAACTCATGCTACAGGGTTACTCTTTAACCACCGGTAATAGTTTTTCGTTTTTCATCATGTAATATCCACTCTCAAATATAGCTTCACTAACAGGGTAATTGTTATCGGTGTCTAGAATTTCGAATACAGTTTTATCGATATACATCAGTTTGCCTTCGGGAACCACGAGCTTAATGTTTATGCTTTGAAATCGAATAGAAAACGATTCGGGAAGTTTAAAATACCGGTCGAAAACAATTGCAGAGTCGTTGATGCTGTAGTTGTATCGTATTTGTGAAGCATTTTTCGAAGCATCGGTTTTATTACTTCCTCGTGCAACGCGCTGTATTTCGTAATACAGGCTGCTGTCGGGCGATTGTTGAATGTTTAATTCGGGAGTGCCAAAAGCCGTTAACTTGTTCTCGTTACGTATCAAATGGAACTCATCTATCGAAATGTGTTCCAACTTGTTGTCGAATGGCATGCTGTGGTTCATGCTAAGGTATAATGTAGATTGTGGATGATGTGTTATATGGCTTTTTTGTGTTATTTCGCCGTTACTGATAAAACGCGTCGAAATCGAAACCGAAACCGCTATCAGCATAGCGAGGCCCGATATCCACAACACCAGCAGACTGATATTTAATGCTCTCATCGATTTCAGGTTGAACAGAATGCTTACCCCCGAGTAAATCAGCGAGAGAAGGGGAACAAAAACAACCACCGCAAGCGCAATAAGAAAAACATAGGCGGTAGTGGTACCTGCAAAAAGCTTAAGAACATAAGGCACCGGTAACATATTGGCTCCTGCTATTTCGAAAATAAAAAACTCGGAGCTTGAGGCAAACAACCCAAAGGCCAGAATAAATGTTAAAAATACGCCCAGTGCAATAAACGATGCCCCGATGAGCTTGCCGAAAACTTTGAAAAAAGCATTCAATCCTTGAACAAAACCCTTTCCGGCATTCTCAAGCTTGTTTCCAAAATTGTTACCACGCTTCATTTCACGAAATCTAGATTTCACTTCCTGATATTCTTCTTTTATCGTGTTTTCGATATTCGAAATATTAATGTCTTTCCCTTTCATCTCGAGCCGTTCGGCAACGGTTCGTGCTTTAGGGATAATAAGCCAAAGTACCAGATAAACCAATGTCATAAATCCGGCCGAAAACAGGAACAGAACCATAAAAATTATTCGTATTGCCAGAAGGTTTATGCCGGTATAGGCCGACAGACCTGAGCAAACCCCTCCAAGTATGCGAAGTTCCTGATCGCGGTACAGTTTGCGCTTGCTTCGCTGCTCTTTATCTTGAAAACCGGATTCCCTTTTTTCGCCTGCTTCGCCACATATTTCTTCGACACGACCCAGTATCGAAATCACTTCTTCTACGTCGTGCAAACTGATTACCTGCTTCGATGGCTTTATTTTTTCGGAAAAAAGCTCTGCAATGCGTGCTTCAATATCGTTAATAATCTCATAGCCTTCTTCTTTGCTGCCAAAATAGGCTTTAAGTTCGTCGATATATGAAGATAATACCATATATGCATCTTCGTCGATATTAAATATCAATCCGTTTAAGTGAATACTTACTGTCTTTTTCATTGTTTTATGATGTTTGATTGTTTTTTAACGATTCTATTGTGTTGCTTAGTTCAGTCCACATTGTATCAAGGTCTGCCAACAGATTTTTACCGGCTTCTGTTATTGAATAGTACTTGCGGGGAGGCCCCGATGTTGATTCTTTCCATTGATAACTAAGATAACCCGAGTTCTTTAAACGCATTACCAATGGGTATAGAGTGCCTTCAACAACAATCAGATTCGACGCCTTTAGCTTCTCTATAATGTCAGGAACATACACTTCGTTCTTTTCGATAATGAGCAAAATGCAATACTCCAGTATTCCTTTTCTCATTTGTGAATTGGTTCTTTCGGTGTCCATATTCATTTCATTAAAATTGCAATACAAAGATATGTAGAAAAATTAGTACTATGCAAAACAAAGTAGTAAAAATTAACATTTATTTAACAAATAAAAATGTTGTAATCTGTAAATCAATGAGTTGAAAAAATATGAAAAAATAATTAAAAAGATGTTGGGCGATTTGCATTAGTTTTTCTATTTTTATGCAATAAACTAAATAAAATAAAATGCTATGAAAAAGACGATTACAAAAATCTTTGTTGCCGTGCTGGCACTGGCGTTCTGCGTAAGTTCGTGTACCAAGAAATCTGAAAATCTGAACAGTATTCCAAAGAATGCTTTCGTGGTGGTTACCATTGATGGGGAAGCCTGGTTGAAAAACAGCAACTCCGATTTACTAATGGAAAACGACGATTTTAAAGAAGGTTTAAAAGAGTTGGAAGAAACCAGCAAAAAACTGAAAGAACTTGTCGAAAAAATTATTAAGAAACCCGCTGAGAGTGGTATCAATATCGACGAGATGATGTATGCTTTTGCCGAAATGGATAAAGAGAATGTAATAGTAGGTGTAATCTTGGGTGTTGACAACAAGAAACTCGAAGAGAATATCAAACTGGTTACCGACGAGCTACAAGTTCCTCTCGAAACAAAAGAAAAAGACGGCATTACATACATTATGCCTGATGATGACATGATAGTAGGCTGGGACAAAGGCAAAATGATTGTTCTCACACTTGCCGAAGGATACGACTATGATTTAGAGAAGAAATTCTTTGCACTGATGTCGCAAAAGAAAAGCGAATCGATTCTCGAAGACAAAGACTTCAACCAATTCCTGAAAAACTGCAAAGATTTCAATGTATGGATTAGCAGCAATGTTGTGAAAAACATTGAGGATTCGGAAAGCATTGCATTTGCCGAGAAAATGGTAGGTTTCGAATTTAGCGGCAACTATGCTCACATTCATTTCGATGCCGAAAAAGATGAATGGACCATGACGGCTAAACTTCGCTTCAACGAAAGCATTCAAAAAGCCGACTGGAATAAGATTATCAAAAATCTTAGCGAGATGGGTCTGATGGAAGAGATTATGGGTGAGATTTTTGGTGGAGGTTACGATTACGACGATTACGACGATTATGAATATGATTGGGATAGTACTGGTGGAGAATATGATCTTACCGACGAAGAATGGGCAGAAATCGAAAAACTGCTTAGCGAAGAGGAATAATACTTGACTTGTTGCAAAAAATCAATGCGTATTCATTTTTCTAATTTAGTCCCTTCCCCGCTACTCGAAACCAATTATGGCGATTCGGAAGTTTGGGGAAGGGATTTTTCTGTTTCAGGTACTCAAAAGGTACTGGTATCGGCGGCTTCAGGCAAAGGAAAAACAACATTGTTGAATATTATTATCGGCAGACGCAGCGATTATGTGGGAAGGGTTTCGGTTGATGGGCACAGTCCGCTTGAAATGTCGGGTTTCGAAAAAAGCATACTGCTGAGTCGTAAAATATCGATGGTACATCAGGGACTTGCCTTGTTTGATGAATTGTCGTTGTGGGATAATATTATACTGAAGAACCGCTTAACAAAACACCGCAGCGACGAAGAAATAATGCAAATGCTGCAGCGGCTGCAATTAACAGAGCAAATTCATCAAAAAGTAAAAACCCTGTCGTTCGGGCAGAAGCAGCGCACTGCCATTGTAAGGGCTTTGTGTCAACCCTTCGAATTTTTGTTGCTCGACGAGCCTTTTAGTCACCTCGACGACCACAATACTCAAATTGCATGGGACCTTATCTCCGAGGAGCTTAGTACTCATGCAGCAGGTATGATAATTACCAGCTTGGGGAACCGTCGCACGATGAGCTACGATGCTATATATAATTTGTAACAACGCCAAGCCTTGTTAATATGATTTGGAAAGTTTTTAAAACAGAAATAAGCCGTTGGCAACTGGGAGCTGCTTTTGCCGGAGCATTTGCAGGAATGGTGATAGTGTTGGCTGCATTGGGTTTTTATTTCGATGTGATTGGTGTTTTCGACGATAGCGAAGGTTTTTGGAAAGAAGAATATATTATAATCAGTAAGCGCATCAGCAGCAGCGAAACCGTTCTTCAAATCGACAACCAGCAACGTGCAAAGCCCACATTTACTCCCGAAGAAATTGACGAGTTAAATTCTCAAGCTTTTGTGAGTAAGCTTACCGCATTTTCTAATTGCAGCTTTGGCGTGGCTGCTTTCACCGATAACGACAGTCCGCTGGCGGGTTTTTATACCGACCTTTTTTTCGAAGCGGTGCCGACCGAATATATCGATGTAAATTACGATAATTGGTCTTGGAACGAGTCTGATGCTTTTGTTCCGGTTATTTTACCCAAAACATATCTGAATCTCTATAATTTTGGGTTTGCTACATCGCAAAACCTTCCGCAGGTTAGCGAAGAGTCGGCATCACTGGTAAAATTCAATATAGTGGTGCATGGGCAAGGTAAGAAAGAAAAGTTGAAAGCACACATTGTAGGCTTCAGCGACAGGATTAATACACTGCTGGTTCCCGAAGAATTCATCAGATGGGGTAACCAAAACTTCGGCACCGGCGATTCATACCGTCCGAGTCGCCTTATTGTTGTGGCCCACGACCCCTCCGATGCCGAAATGTTCCGGTATTTCGAAGAAAAAAGCTACGATGTAAACAAGAGTGAACTTAGCAACAGTAAAGCACTGATGTTCCTGAGAATTATTATCAGTCTGGTGGTAGCCACCGGTCTGCTGATTACGGTATTGGCTTTCTGGTTACTCGTAACAAGCATTTTGTTGCTGCTGCAAAAAAACCGCGAAAACATTATTAAACTGGGTCTGTTGGGCTATCAAAACAAAAGTATAGCCAAACCCTATAACATATTGTCTGCAATCATGATTCTTTCGGTGGTTGTGTTGGCTGTTCTGCCACTGATGCTTATCAGGCACTATTATGTATCGCAGCTGGTGGTGCTGGGTTATGCTGCATCTTCGTCGTGGGCATTAGCCATTGCTACCACAGCACTGGGTTTTATTGTTGTGCTGGTAGTGTTGTGTTTGGTTTTTATAAGAATGCGCGTGAATTATTTTCTTAAGTAGAAAATTGCTTTATTTGCATCAGTGTATGTTTTTTAATTGGCAGCCATGAAGCAGAATAAAATACCCTATTATATATTATTTGCCATATCAGCGGCTTTATATCTGAATACCATACCCAACCACTATGCCATCGACGATAAGATGATTATCTATAAGAATATCTATACACAAAAGGGTGTTTCGGGTATTGGAGATATTCTCACAAAAGATGCCATGGCAGGTATGTTCGGCGACGATAGTAATTCGGTAGCCGGTGGCCGCTATCGCCCCTTGTCCATGATTAGTTTTGCCATCGAGCATGAGATGTTTGGTGCTAATCCCCACATTAGCCATCTTATTAATTTACTGCTCTATGCTATTTCGGTTGTGATATTGTATCGCTTGTTGCTACATTTGTTTCGCGAGCAAAAAGCCGGACGATGGTATGCCGGTGTTGCATTTCTGTCCGCCTTAATATTTGCCGTTCACCCCTTACATACCGATGCCGTAGCAAATATTAAAGGTCGCGACGAAATTATGTGCTTCTTGTTTGTGCTACTGGCATGGGAGCAAAGCCTGCGATATGTAGAGGTGCAAAAACTAAGGCATTTGCTTGTAGCATTTGGTTGGTTTCTGCTTGCCGTGTTTAGCAAAGAAACAGCCATCACTTTTTTGTTCGTAATACCCATCAGCTTCTATTTCTTCAGAAATGCGCATATAAAAACCTATTTCAAAATATTCCTTCCCATTGTAATGGCCTCTGCACTATATATGATTGTGCGTCTTTCGGTTATCGGAAACACATTCGGTCAGGAGATAACCGAACTGATGAATAATCCGTTTTTGGGAATGAGCTTTGCCGAACGATATGCAACCGTGTTTTACACACTGGGTATTTATTTAAAACTGTTGTTTTTCCCACATCCGCTCACCTGGGACTATTATCCGTATCATATACCGGTTATTGGTTTTTCCGATATCAGAGCTCTATTGCCGTTGTTTATTTATGTAGTGCTTGGTGTTATTGCCGTTGTTGGTACTTTCCGTAAATCGCCCTATGCTTTTGCCATTTGGGTGTATCTGGCTACACTGTCGATTACATCGAACCTGCTCTTTTCAATAGGTGCTTTTATGAGCGAGCGTTTTGTGTATATGTCGCTGCTGGGTTTTTGCCTTGCGCTGGCATTTGCTGTAAATCGCTATTTTCTTTCGACTGCGCTCAGGCGAAAAATTGCTTTTGTGTTTTTGGGCGTGCTTGTCCTCGCATTTTCGGTACGTACAGTGGCGCGTAATTTCAATTGGAAAGACAATCTTACACTGTTTGGTCACGATGTGAATATTTCGGTTAACTCAGCTAAGGGCAACAGTTCTTATGCCAGCGAGCTATATAGCTTGGCTGAACAACAAACCGATACAGCCGAACGAAACCGCATTCTGAAACAGGCCATCCCTTATTTCGAAAAGGCATTGAGTATTTATCCTAGCTATACCGAATCGTTGATACGGCTGGGTAACTGCTATTATATTATGCATGGCGATTATAAAACCATGTTTGCCTATTATTTAAAAGCACTTTCTGTTGACCCCGAAAGCAGCGACGTGTGGGGAAACAGCATTGGGGTAATGGTGAACAATGTAAACGACCCGCAGTATGAAATTTTTTATTGGACAGAAGTAATAAAGCGAAATACAAGGCGCTTCGAACCCTTCTTTTTTGTAGGCGAGCACTATCGTTTGCTTGGGCAACAACCCGATTCGGCAGTATATTATCTGAGTAAAGCCGCTGCAATTGCGCCCAACAATTTCGATGTGTTGAAATCGTTGGGCATTGTGTATGGCAGTGTGAATGAATTCG
Source organism: uncultured Bacteroidales bacterium (assembly GCA_964511665.1). GTDB lineage: Bacteria > Bacteroidota > Bacteroidia > Bacteroidales > ML635J-15 > JAGOEF01. Next base: position 3,321 of record CAZEHA010000065.1, on the reverse strand, counting down.
ACAAGGCACGCGATAACCTGTTAAAAGCAGTTACCATAAAAACAGACGATGCCGAATGTTTCAGATATATTGGTTTGACGTATGGCGTGCAGGGCGATGATGCCAAAGCCCTTGAATATTTCGAAAAGGCTTATGCCATAAACCCCAACGACGAACAAAACCTGAACAATGTAATTCTTGCCCGAAAACGACTGGGTTTGTAAAAAGCAATACTAAAAAGGTAAATCTCCGTCGTCGGTGAGCGGATCGGTTTCGGTGGTTTCGATAATTTCGTTTTGTGGAATTACAACCGACCTGCCATTGGCACCACCGATTGTTTCCGATTTCCATGCTTTAAGGTCGGTGTACCAGCGACCGTTGTATTCGCGACTTTCAACATCGAAATATACTTTTACCTGTTCGCCAATAACCATCTTGTCAAGTTCTACACGATCGTTCCAGGTAGTAAAACACACATTTTTCGGATAATCTTCGAGTGTTTCAATCACAAACGATTGTTTTTTCCATGATCCATTTTTGCCTTCACCGGTTTGGGCAGCAAGTATCTGGGTGATTTTTCCGGTAATATCCATATGAAAATAAATTTAGCTAGTAAAATTAATATTTTTTGGAGGCATTTTCAAACATCTGAAATATATTTTAATTTTACTGAATTAAAAATAACTGATTATGGGAACTTATCAAAAGATATTTCATTATCAGCGCAGTTTGCTGATATTTTTTTATGCCTTGTTCTGCATGGCAATGGTATATCCGATAATTTTGCTGCTTCAGTTGGCAGGGGTGGTTAATGTGGCGCTAATGATTTTGGTTCCTTTGGTTTTTATTGTGTTGTGTGCTTTTGCCGGAAGCTATCTGTTTGTGCTGTCGTACATACCGCTTAAATTGGTTGACGCATTCGACGTTATCAGAAATAAAATTGCATCGGGCGAAATAAACACTGTTGAACAATTTGCCCTGAATGTGAATCGTTTTACGGTGAAGTTTTTTAGTTTTAAATTCTTCGATATTGTGCATTCGGCCATGATAATTGGCAACGATAGAAAAGTTTTTGTTTCCGAAAAATTCCCTATTGCCGAAATTGGGAGTATCGATGATTTGTGGGAAGTAGCCACCCATCAAGAAGATGTATATCATGTTGGTTTTTGCAGTGTGCACGATGATAAACTCTATAAGGTAATGGTTCCGGTATGGTTTGGCCGCGAGCATTTGGGAATGATGATTTTGTGGCTTCAGGCGAAACCCGGTAAGTTTTTCACAGGAATGATACGCGATTACGAAGAATTGTTTATCGACGACCAGTTGTTGCATGTAGTAAATTTGGGTCGCAGAACCCATTAATGGGGTGCAAGCATTACCCGAAACAGTTGATATTGGATAAGCCTGATGCAATAAAATTGTTTGTTACCGATTTCGACGGCACCCTGGCTGTTGAAAATGGTGAGGTATCGGCCGAAAACCGGATGGCACTGCAGCAACTTGCCGATAAAGGGGTGCTTCGTGTAATTGCTACCGGTCGCTCGCTGTTTTCGCTGTTTCGGGTTGTAGGGCGCGATTTCCCTGTCGATTATGTGGTGTTTTCAACAGGAACAGGTATTCTTGATATGAAGACCGGAGATGTTTTTACAGGGAATGTTCTTCAGTATGACGATGTCGCAAAGCTGGCCTTGTGGTTGCAGCAGGAGCATTTCGACTTTATGGTTCACCAGCCCGGACCCGACAATCATATTTTTTATGCTCACCAATCGCATACGGGGCATCACGACTTTTTGCGACGCTTGCAGCATTACACCAATACCGACATTGAATTGTTGAAAGAAGTGCCGCGGCAGGCATCGCAGTTTGTGGTTATTTGCAATCAGCACGAGCAACACATCGAAAATATTGCAGCAGCGTTTCCCCAATACAAAGTAATACAAACCACATCGCCTTTCGATAACCATAGTTTGTGGGTTGAAATTTTCCCGACCGGAGTTTCGAAAGCATCGGGAATAGACTTTCTAGCAACACGTTTCAATATTGAAAGACACCAGGTAGTGGTGGTGGGCAACGATTACAACGACATCGACATGTTGCAGTGGTCGCCCCATGCCTATGTGGTTGCCGATGCTCCCGAAGCATTACAACAAGTGTACACAAGCATTGCCCATAGCCGCAACAGTGCGGTGGCAGCATTGGTTAGGCAGTTGATGCCTGAATGTTCAGAGTATTAATCGGTAATAATAATTCGTTGCCATGTGGTATGATCATCGAATACCAGCGCAAGCAGGTACAAGCCTTTTTTCATACTGCTTAGGTCGATTAAGTGAGATGCCGGTAATTGCGCAATTGTTTTTCCCGATATATCGCATACTAATATTTGACGCACCTGTTGGTTGCTGTGTATAAAAAACATGCCATTGCCCGGGTTGGGGTATATAGTAATACCTGTTGATTGAGCCAGAAAGTTGCCGGTGTTGTTGTGCTCAATGGTTTGATACCGTAGCGAGGTTGTTGTGCTGGGGCTGGTACCCGTAGCTTCGGTTGTAGTAGTGCCATACACCAATATGGGGCCGGTATAATCTTCGTGATACCAGTAATAAAAGTCATCAGAAACCGACATAACTGTCATTAGTTGACCCGGAACTATTTCGTATTGTGCATCAAATTGTTCGATAACGCGAATTCGCAGTACATTTTCGAAAACCGAACCGTTGGGGGTAAGCAAAGTGCCCTGTGCGTCGGCTTGCATTTGAATGCTTGCATTTGCCAATGGCATTTCGAGACCCTGCCCGTAGAGTGTGCCACCGTAGTTGCATGTGTAGTTGTTTCCGGCTGTCATGGGGAATTTCATCGAGGTTACGCTATCGGCAGCATAGTCAATCACCAGTTCACCGGTAACTCCTTTGCGTGCCATGTAGTAGTCGCCTGTTTTAAAGTAAAAATACCCGCTTGTCTCACTACTGCCTTCGGCAAGATTTGCTTCGGGGAAGTCGTCGGCGTTTTCGGTGTCGGCAGCATCAACATAGTAAAAATACAACGCTGTTTCTTCGTTCATCCACGATAAATCCCAGGTTTTGTTAAGCACGGTTCCCGTTCCGGCTACTTCGAAACCAAATGTGTTGATGTTTTTGTAATGCAAGGTATCGCCAACCTGCGGTATTTGATTAACGCCCGAGATGGTAACATACTGCGCCATTGAACCGAGGCTAATCATACACATTGCAATAAAAAGTATTGGTGCTTTCATTTGATGAGGTATTATGATTAATCGGCTTACAAGATATAAAAAAAATAGCTGCTAATGCTCGAATACACTTTTTTTACTTGGAGAAATATATA
>CAZEHA010000064.1:6236-17529 GCA_964511665.1 uncultured Bacteroidales bacterium | reverse complement strand
CAATGAGTTGCAATTTTGTTGCCGCACTAATTTAGGAGAGCGTATGAAGTCAGGACCGCTGCGCGATGGTTTGATGCTTGCACGCAAAAACTAAGGTGTTAAGCATAATATCACACAATTATTTTACACTTTCGGTGAACGATATTTGTTGATACAGCAATGCTTCTGTGTAAATAGCCGTTTAGAGGTCAGTAGATAAATACATATATTTTATTATCTTTGATATCAGTAAAATCAATATATCTATGGAATTATTTAAAGGACAAGACCTCTTAGAATTTGCTGAACGCTTTAAAACTGATGAAAACTGTATGGAATACCTAGCTCATTTTAAATGGAGTGATGGGTTTAAATGTTCTAAATGTGGGCATACTGGGGGTCAAAAAAGGAAGAACCATTCAATAACGTGCAATAAATGCAGTCATACAGAATCTGCAACTGCAAATACTTTATTCCATAAAGTCAAATTTGGGGTTCGCAAGGCTTTCTTTATCTGCTTTGAAATGGCAACATCAACTAAGAGTTTATCTGCTAATTATGTTGCAGAGCGTTTTAGTATAACTGAGAAGACCGCTAGGTTGTTTATGCATAAAGTGAGAGAAGCTATGAAATCTAGTGGAGCTAATCCCATAAAAGGCAAGGTTCATATAGATGAATTTGTCATTGGCGGCAAAGAAGAAGGGATGGTTGGTCGTAGTTATGATAGCAAGAAAAAGAAAGTTGTATGTGCTGTTGAACTTACAGATGAAGGAAAAGTTAAGCGTATGTATGCAATGGGTATAGATAATTATTCGTCTAAAGAGCTTAGCAAACTATTTATGAAACATATTTCACCGGAAGCAGAGATAACCACAGATCTGTGGAAAGGTTATCGCCCATTAATGAAAGAGTATAAAATAACACAGATTGAGAGCAATAGTGGGGCAAACTTCAAAGCACTACATACCATGATTCACCAAATAAAATCATGGATTAGAACTACGTATTCATGGGTGAGTGAGTTTAATATTAATAGATACATTGATGAATTTTGTTACAGAATCAATCGGTCTCAGATGAAAAATAATATCTTCAACAATATTATTCAGAGAATGGTAGTGGCAGATAAAATTTATCAAGCAAAATTAGTATGCAGTTAACTACTGACCTCTATAGCCGTTTATTAACGGTTAAGTAACGGATAATTCATTTGCGGTTTTATTGACTTTTATTTGGTTTTTCATAAAGCTTAAACAATTGCGCTGCTTATGCTGTGTGATCTTAGTCGTTTATTAACCGTTAAGTAACGGATAAATTATATTATAATTCAGCAGAATATGAAAACTGCAAACATGTTGCCGCAGAATGTCTCTATGATAATAGCCGTTTATTAACGGTTAAGTAACGGATAAAAATTTTATTCTTTTAAACCAATAGTCCCCAACAATAAATCAGTAGCTAATGTGTTTACACGATTACATTAAGCCATGCTGGCTCAAATCGGCATCGGTGTAAAAAAACGATTTGGACGACAGTTAGTTGTCTCTTTTCTCGAAATCCTCTGTCTTTCGAATGCGCAAGCGCCTTACAATGAGTACTATCAATATAACAACAGATGCTGTAAGAGCAAATCCCTGAATAGCAATTACGGCAATTGCGGCCCCAGTCATATTATTTCAACTTCACGGCAGTGCCGTATGCCATAATTTCGGAGGCACCCTGCATAATCATCGATGTTGTCATTCTGACATTTACAACCGCATCGGCATTCATTCTTTTTGCGTCTGCCATCATGCGTTGCAACGCCTGTTCGCGAGCTTGTGCCTGCAGTTTTGTGTATTCCTCAATTTCGCCGCCGACAATGTTTTTGAATCCGGCAAAAATATCGCTGCCAATGTTGCGGGCTCTCACAGTGCTGCCTCTGGCAATGCCCATAATTTCTTCGATTTCTCGGTTGGGCACATTTTCGGTTGTTGTAATAATCATTTTTTTGTGTGTTATTGATGGGTAAAATTACAATTAAAAACCTTCACACATGTAAGGCTGCAGAATTTTTACAATAAATATTTCTGTAGTTTTTGCATCAGGGCATCTTTTTGATGATAACCTACAATACGATCGACTTCCTTACCTTTATCGAAAACAATGAGGCAGGGAATGCCGTTTACATTGTATTGTGCCGAGAGGTTTTTGGCATTATCAACATTAATTTTTGCAAAGCTAAGCTTTCCTTCTGTTTCAAAGGCTGCCTGTTCCAGAATAGGAGCCATGGCAACACATGGACGGCACCAATCGGCATAAAAATCGACAATGACGATACCACTTTTAATTTCTTTTGCAAAGGTCGATTCGGTGAGCACCTTTACTCTTGAATCGTCGGTTTTTTGGGCCATCAGCTGTAAGCTTCCCGTTAAAAGCGCCAGCACAAGTGCTACGATAAGTTTTGATGTTGTTTTCATTGTTTTGCTTATGTATTAGTTATTTGTTTGCATGCTAATATAACGTAAAATCGTGCCAAAATTGTCGGCCGGCATATCTTTAAAATCGGTTTTTGCTCTGAACCATGTGAGTTGTCTCCTTGCCAAATGACGGGTATTGCGCTGTATCAGTCTTACAGCTTCTTGCAAATCGGTTTTACCATCGAAGTAGTCGAACAATTCGCGATATCCTATAGTTTTGAGAGCAACCAGGTGTTTCAGGCTATACAGATTTCGTGCTTCGTTTTCGAGGCCTGCCATCATCATATTCTCTACTCGTTGGTTTATTCTGCAGTATAGATCTTCGCGTTCGCGTTGCAACACTATTTTTATCATATCGAAATCTCGCTTCTTATGTTCTTTAACCCGAAACTCCGAAAATGGTTTACCGGTAAGCTCAAAAACTTCGAGCCCACGCAAAATTCGTTGCACATTATTCTTGTCAACAGTTTTATAGTACTCAGGATCAACTGCTTCAAGTTGTTGCAGCAAACTGTGCAGTCCGTCATGTTCCAGCTTTTCGTTTAAGGTGCGGCGCAACTCGCTGTTGTATTCGGGCATATAATCGATGCCGCGCACAATGGCATCGAGATACATCCCCGACCCCGCCGATACAACCACGAAGCAATGATGTTGAAACAATTCTTTTATACGTTTCATGGCATCTTCTTCGTATCTGCCTGCATTGTAGTATTCCAGAACCGATCGCTCTCCGATAAAATGGTGTTTCACCGCTTGCAACTGTTCGGCATCGGGACACCCCGATCCAATAGGCATTTCACGATACATTTGCCTCGAATCGCAATTAATAATTTCGGTACCGAAGTGCTGTGCCAAATCGATACAAACCTCTGTTTTTCCAACACTGGTTGGTCCCGCAATTATAATCAGCGTTTTTTTTACGATCATAAATCGTATTTATCGATACTGTCGAAATTATCGTAGTCAATATCGTCGATATCTAGGTCATCAAATTCATCGATAATATCGCCATCGTAACCCATCTCGCTGATGTCGTCAACTTTAATCTGTTGGGGGGCAATGCCTTGCATAAGTGTGCATATAGGAAACGACAGGTCGTTGTCTTTATCGCCGGGCTCTCTCACATTAACCACCTCTATGAGAAATAGCCTTACCGAGAAAAAATCGTATATATATACCAGCTTTTGTCTTTTTGCATCGAAAAAACGGCTTATCGGAGTGTCTTCCATCAACAGCGAGTTTTTCTGTTCTTCTTCATCCATAATTTGAAGAACAATTTCTTCGTTTTTATCCCAATGATCGTTCGACACATAAAATGCCGTCATTATCGATGGATCGTAGTCGCACGATGCCTGAATGGCTTCGTGAAGGTCGAGAAAACTGTTGTCGTCGTATATTTCGATATCTCTGACAAAATTGTCGTTCTCGGGCGATATTAATCTGAACTTTATGATCATAATTACAAAAGTAATAAAAATTTAAGCGTATCGATATTGTCGGAATAATTGAATATTTCGGGTTTTTGCGAATGGCCAAATGCAATTTCGTCTTTTATACCACCATGGCTCACTACACATTGCAACTGATTGGCATGTTGTTGAAGGTATTCCGAAATATCATCAATATTATGGTAATAAGAATAATGAATCACCGAAATGGGAGAGTGTAGCATTGGGTTACGCTGCAAAATGAAAAAACCTGCATCCAAGAAGCTCTCACCATTCATCAGTTTTACTGCTTTCTGATAGTCGTAGTTGTTGGCATATTTGTTATGGTAGCGATAGTGCCCGTATTTTTTTTCGAAAACCGAAATAAGCCCATCGAAATTGTATCCTTCAGGTACAAGCATATTATTTACGCTTCGGCAACCCATGCCAAAATACAGAAATATATCATCGGCCAGTTTTTCAAGTTCTTGAGCAGATTCGTTGCCGGTGAGAACGGCCAATGAATTACGGTTTTTTCGAATGATATGCCGATATTTCGAAAAATAGTAGTCGAAATACCTTCCGGTGTTATTGCTGCCTGTTGCTATTACTGCATCAAATTTTTTGCAGGGCTCATCGATAATACTGATGTCGATGTATTGGCGATGGCGGAGGCAGGTTACCAACCATTCGCTCAAAAGATTGTCTTTCGATGAAGGGCGCCATAGAATTTTGTGATGGGTAGCCATGCAACATATTATATCGTGCAATCCAACCAATGGGATGTTTCCGGCAGTAATAAGCATTACGGTCTTTGGTTCCGACGCCGAATACTGGTCTTGATAATTTGAGAGCCACCTAGAAACATTCGTTTTAGAAAGCATTTCGGCATTGTGTTCCAATCCAAACCGAACATTCTCTTCGGTAAACCAGGGGTTATTCTCCCTGATGTGTACAAAACCCGGAAACCCATACAGCGACTCATCGTGCAACACCGATGCAAAAAGTTCGGAAATATAACTGATTCTATCGGCCGATTCTGACAGCATGTCCCTCTATTTAGTAATTCATGGCATCCCAAAAGCCTTCGTAAAGATCTTCCATATCGCTGAAGTTCATCGATGAAGAGTCGGTTACCAGACTGATAATAAAGAATATAAGCATGAAGCCACACAATGCCAGACCAATGATGGCACACACTTTACCGGCGTTTACATTCCCAAAAGAGGTAGATGTAAACGATTCGGGCGAAGCTTTGTAGGTGCGTGTAGCCGTGCCTGCCATAATCAGCGCGATGATAGCCAGAATAGGCCCTAAAAAAGGACCGCAGCAACACAACATTGCAATAGATAGTATGCCTAATGCGAGAATGCCTCCCGAGTTGGGAACTCTCATTTGCATGCTAATCTGCGACTTTGCCGATCCGCTTTTTTGCGAGGATTGCTTATCGCTGTCGGTAATTGTGGTAGTTTCGGTAACCACAGTATTCTGCATGTTAACCTCAGTTTGATGCATTTCCTGCTCCTGATTCAGGTCGTCGGTGTCAAAGCCCGCAGGCTGATTGTTGTCTGTCGTCATAATGTAAAAATATTGAATGTTTTTAAAATATAAAATACGGCTATGATAATAGCATTGAAAATAAACATGATTTTTAGAACCAAAGCGCCGTGTTTCCAGTGAAATTTAAGGTGCAATGCAAGAGTTACAAACATAATTACTAAAGTAATAAGCGCAGGATAGAATTGTATGCTTAGCCATATATTGCCATCGAGCAACTCGATAATGGCGCGTTGCATTCCACATCCCGGACAATCGTGACCGGTAATCACCTTAAAAGGGCAGGGAATCATATGTTCACGTAACCAATCGAACATTTTGTTTCAAAATTAGCGAAATATTTGTAGTTTTGAATATGTCTGTATTTTTATTGAACGATAGCATTGAATTTCCTCATCCATCGTTGGCCGATGCTGATGGTTTGCTTGCCGTAGGAGGCGATTTAAGTGCCTCGCGACTACTACTTGCATATACCTGGGGTATTTTCCCATGGTACAATCAGGGTGAAGAAATTTACTGGTGGGCTCCGGCGCAGCGCTTTGTGTTGTTTCCCGAAAAGCTGAAAATGAACAAATCGTTCAAAGCGGTTTTGCGCAATAAAACCTGCGATACTACGATGAATACCCGCTTCGAAGAAGTTATCGACCAGTGCAGCAAAATACCGCGCCGAGGACAAACGAGTACATGGATTGGGAGCGAAATGCGTGCAGCCTATATAAACCTGCATCGCTTAGGCGTGGCTGTTTCGGTTGAGGTGTGTCGCAACAATGCCTTGCTGGCGGGGTTGTATGGTGTGCAAATAGGTCGGGTGTTTTGTGGCGAGTCAATGTTTCACACCCAAAACAATACAGGCAAAATAGCGCTGTATGCACTGATTGAGTATTGTTTGATTAACGGTATTGTAATGATTGATGTGCAAATGCACACCGATTTTTTCGAAAGAATGGGGGCCGAGTATATTTCATTATCAGAATATCTTCATATCTTGCATGGTGATTTATGAAGACTGCAGCAACACATATTATCGAAAAAATGAAGCTTTTCACCGAAAGGCATCAAATTGCTCCCGATGCTCGAATTTTATGTGCCCTAAGCGGTGGCATCGATTCTATGGTAATGACGCATGCTTTGTTGCATCTCGATTATACTTGTGCAGTGGCGCATTGCAATTTTAATTTGCGTGGCGCTGAGTCAGATGGCGACGAATTGTTTGTTACCGATTGGGCATTGAAACAAGGCATCGACTGCTTTGTTAATAAATTCGACACTAAAAATTATGCTGTCGAGCAAGGGATAAGTATTCAGATGGCAGCGCGAAAACTTCGTTACGACTGGTTTGCCGGCATTTTGGCAGAGGCTGCATACGATTATCTGGCACTGGCACATCATGCCGATGATGCATTAGAAACCGTGTTGATAAATTTGTGCCGGGGTACAGGCATTCAGGGTATATCGGGAATTCCCGAAATTAACGGTAATATTATCAGGCCATTGATTGACGCTCGCCGAAACGAAATAACAGCATATTCAAAAAAGTTTAAAATTAAATATCGAAACGACAGTTCCAACAACGAATTAAAGTATCAGCGCAACCTCATTCGCCATCGCATCGTTCCTCTCTTTCAGGAAATAAATCCCGCTTTTTGCGAAACCATGATCGAAAATATAGGTCGGTTTAAGCAGGTGGCCGGTTTATCGGAGCAAGCCGGCGAAATATTGTATCGTGAGTGCGTGCAACATGTTGATGGTCGCAATGTTATATCATTAGATAAAATCACCAACGAACATATCGAAAATGGCAGCTTTTTTAATTTGTTGATGCGATGCGACTTGCCTGCATCTATTAGTGGCGAGGTAGCAAAACTGATTCACAGCCAGCCCGGCAGGTTTGTAGAATGGGGCGACACAGAAGTACTCCGCGACAGGCAGAGTATCATTATCAGAAGAAAAGAAAAAATGTCCGATTCCGAGGAAACACTCGTGTATCACGATACCCGTTTTTTATCGGACCCATTGGTGTTGCACATTGAAACCGTACGTCGTAAACAAATAATGAACATTCCCGACGACAGCCGAATTGCCTGCCTCGATTATTCAAAATTGCAGTTCCCTCTCATTATTCGCAAGTGGCAACATGGCGATAGGTTTATACCTCTTGGTATGAGGCGTTTCAAAAAACTAAGCAATTTTTTTACCGATATTAAACTATCGAAATTCGACAAGGAAAATGTATATGTGTTGTGCTCGGGCCACGAAATTGTATGGGTAATTGGGTATAGAATCGACGATAGAGTTAAAATTGAAAAAAACACCGAAAAAGTATTGGTCTTATCATTGTAAACTATAATGTTATGAAAGTATTATTATCACTAATTCCGGTTGCAGCATTGCTCTTGCTTGCATGCACACCCAACGAAAACCCCAAAAAGTATTTGCCTAGCCACAAATACCATTACCTCGAAATTGATACCGCCGAAATGAATGTTTTTGGCAGCACATACATTCCTGTATATTCCGATATTTATCATCGCGACGGCACCCGACGATTTTCGTTGACGACCACTCTGAGTATCCGAAATATTAGTTTGGCCGATACCTTTTATGTGTTATCGATAAATTATTACGATTCTCATGGAAGCCTGCTCCGCGAATATCTCGACAGCAATATTTTTGTACATCCGCTTGAATCGGTTGAGTTTGTGGTAGAAGATAAGGAAAAAGGAGGAGGTGCCGGAGCCAATTTTATTGTAGAATGGGCAGCTACACGCAAAATTCATATGCCGTTGATGCAAACTGTTATGATTGGTACCGAGGGCAAACAGGGTATTTCGTTTTGTACCGATGGGGTAATTATCGATTACAGCGAAAGGAACATTACTAAATAGTATTAGGTGTTTTTAAAGCCTTTACCTATTATATGATTTCTGTTACATTTGCAAAAAATATCTACTCATGAAGGTATATTATGTTACAATTGCCGTGTTTGTTTTTCTGGTATTGGCTGCTTGCACCGGAAAAGAGAAAAAACTGCCCAAAAGCGGAAAAATCGAACACATTTCGGGCGACACTGCTCTTGCCCATGTTGATGGGGTAGAGGACGAAAAAATATTTCAAATTCCACATGCTTACATAAAATACAACTCATCGATGGGTGTGGTGCGCGAAATGTGGTTTACCGATTACGGGAAACTGCAATACGAAGAAGCATGGCGTATTATCGATGGCAAGCGTATGGGGTCGCAGTCGTGGGTTATCGATGGGTATAAATACGATATGCAAATGGGGTCGCAGCAAATGGTAAAAACACCTTATAAACCGGAACCTGCCACCGAATACGAAAAGCTTACACGAGAACAGAGAGAGCAGTATCAGATTAAAAAAATAGGCGACGAAACCATGTTGGGAAAATACTGCTCGGTGGTGGAGTTCCAAAAACCCATGCCAACCACGGTGTGGCTATACAAGGGAATTCCATTGAAATCGCACGGTAACACCGGTAGAGAAGAAATTATTATCGAAGCAGAAGTGTTCAACGAAAGTCCGGTTGATGCAAATATGTTTGTAATTCCCGAAGGCCTCACCATCATAGAATTGTAGAAAACATACAGGTTTCAGGCGATAGAAATTATTTTTTAGCAGATGTTGCAAGTAATATTTATTGTTGTATATTTGCCCTGTTTTACAAAGTTGTAAAGCGAGTATTAATAGTTAAATTAATTTTATTAGTAAAATGAACATTTATGTAGCAGGAATTCCTTTCAAAGCTTCCGAAAACGAACTTAAGGGATTATTCGAAGAGTACGGTGAAGTGGTATCTGCAAAGATTATCATCGACAAGTTTACTCAAAAAAGCAGAGGTTTTGGTTTTGTTGAAATGAGCAGTGACGAAGAAGCTCAACAAGCTATCAGCGCGCTGAACGGGACAGATTTCATGGGTAAAAACCTAATTGTGAACGAAGCTAAACCCAGAACCGAAAACTCATTCAATAACAACCGTGGCGGAGGTTACAACAATCCCAACAGAAGATATTAGAATGTGTTATTGAAACCGAATGAAAGCCTCAGCAATGAGGCTTTTTTTTTATATTAATGTCGTTTGTTTCATTTTAAAATATTAGTTTTATAGTCAAATTTACTGTGAATGTAAATGGTTTTGAATAGTTTGTGTTCTAATAAATTGATTATGAAACAGATAAACGAAGACTTAATCCTGCGTGTTTTTAACGCCATGGTGAAAAACCGACCTGCTCTGGCCAAGTTTGTGGTGATGGACGACGATGATGACGATGAAGCCGACCCGCGAATGCTCGGCGATCTTATTATCAGAAATTTCCCATGGCCTGTGGGTATCGAATTGCGGAGGCTTTTCTCAGGGTCTATGCGCCAACTCGATCGCATGCGGCTTGACCAGATTTTTAAAACCATAGAGCGCAGCATGCAATTCATAAGTTTTATTATGATTTGCCAGCTTTGGCGAGATGTTGCCAATGGCTTGATACAAGTGCCCGAAAGCTTTAAAAAAGATTTCGAGTCGCGTTTTTCGGTGTTATCAATGGGTAATTATGCCTGGATTATTCGCATGCTAACGAAGTTTTATGCCGAGCAAGGGCGCGATTGGTTCCTTCCCGAAACGGCCGAATTCGACTCTAAGTTCTTAAATGCACTTGATTTTTGGGTTCCCGAACGCAACGAAATAGGGCACTATCAGATTAATTTAACTCAGGAAGATATCGAGAAACGTTGCGTGGAATACGAAGATAAACTGGCATTCATTCTGGAAAAACTCAGTTTTTTAGTTAAATACAAATTGGTTTCGGTGCGCGAAATTAAAGTTGTGAAACCTAAAAATAAAGAAGCATCATTCATGCATTCTGTCGATATTTTGAATAGCTCCGATTCAGGTTTTAAAATTCAGGAAATCGACGAAAACATCTATACCGAAACACAAAGTGTGCTGCTCATGAAAAGCATTAAATCGATTGACGAATACCTGAACCTGTCTCCACTTATTATCGATACCAATTGTGAGGTTATCAACGACAAGGAAAAATTCGACATAAAAAAGGACATTTTTATGTTTACAAAATTCCGCAGCGATCATCTGATGTATGTTGGAACCGAAGTAACCGAAAAATGCGACCTGCGTTCTCTCAGCAATTATGCCAATTTGCTTCAGGAATATAAAGATTTGATTAAGGTAGTTTGTGGATGAGGGGAAATTTTTTGATTTAAGACTTAAGATTTTTTTGCATTGTGTGATTTAAAATTTAATAAATGACTAGTAAAGAATTGGCGGATCGGTTTATGGCATTTTCGTTGTCGGTATATCGACTCGAAAAACAGATGATAAAAACTTTCAGCGGGCGACATGTTTATAGGCAGCTTTTCCGTTCGGCAACGTCGTGTGGGGCAAATTATCAGGAAGCTATTGGAGCCGAGAGCAAAAGAGACTTTGCGCACAAGTTGCAAATTGTTTTGAAAGAAATTCGAGAAGTCGATTTTTGGATTGGTTTTATGCAGCATTCAAAAATGGTGAATTCCGACGATGCAAATTTGTTGGTTTTGAAAAAAGAAAGCGATGAACTTATAAGTATTGTTACCAAAACATTGATTACACTAAAGAAGAATATGAATAAGACTAAGTGATTTATGTTTTGTAGATTTTGTAACTTAAAGTAAAACGAAATAGAATGTAATGAATTAATTATCAAGTGCTTTGTAAAAACTAATGCTCAACTCAACGAACCCAATCATAAATCTTAAATCAAAAAATCTTCAATCTGAATTTAAAAAAACAGTCACAATAAATAACAAACAATGCTCAACTCAACGAACCCAATCATAAATCTTAAATCAAAAAATCTTCAATCT
>CAZEHA010000064.1:0-6136 GCA_964511665.1 uncultured Bacteroidales bacterium | reverse complement strand
CAATGCTCAACTCAACGAACCCAATCATAAATCTTAAATCAAAAAATCTTCAATCAAATTAATATAACCAACTATGCAATCTCCCTTTAAATTCCTCGACTCATACACGCGCGACGACCGTGAGTTTTTTTTCGGACGCGACCGCGAAATAGAAGCACTGTATCAAAAGGTGTTTGAGAGTAAAATATTGCTTGTTTACGGTGTTTCGGGAACCGGAAAATCGTCGCTGATACATTGCGGACTGGCGTCGAAGTTTAACGAAAGCGACTGGCTGCCGGTGAATATCCGTCGTGGGCGCGATATAAACGAAGCCACGCTGATGGAGCTGCAGAAAGCTGCGCTCACCGAAGTTAACACCGACCTGAACAAACCTAAATGGATGAGCAAGCTGATACGCTCGTTGTATCTCGACCATTTTAAGCCGGTGTATCTGGTGTACGACCAGTTCGAAGAGCTGATGATATTCGGTAGCAAAACCGAGAAACAGCAGTTTGTGCAATCGGTGAAGGCTGTGGTTGACAGCGATTTGCAATGCCGTTTTTTGTTTGTGATCCGCGAAGAATATTTGGCCGGTATCACAGAATTCGAACGCATCATTCCCGAAATTCTGGGTAACCGAGTGAGAATCGAAAAAATGGGCTTTGAGAATGCGCGTCAGGCCATCGAAGGGCCGTGTCGTATAGCGGGTATTGAGGTTGAAGAAGGTTTTTCTGAAAATATGCTGAACCGCCTGACCTCGGGTGGTGGCGAAATAGAACTCACCTACCTGCAGGTTTTCCTCGACCGGCTGTATAAACAGGCCACAGGGAATGGGGCAGAGGGCCATGTACCAGCTTTTACCAACGCTCTGGTCGATAATTGCGGGAACGTAAAAGACTTGTTGGGCGACTTTCTCGATGAGCAGGTAAAAAGCTTCGAAAACAGCGATTTAGCAATGACGATGCTTAAGTCGCTGGTGTCGGGCAAAGGTACCAAGAAACAAGCGACACAGGACGAAATTGCCGATTTCTGCCGTAGCATGGGTAAAACCATTGAACCGGAAACACTTACAACACTGCTGAACCATTTTGTGAACCTGCGCATTCTGCGCGACCGCGACAATTACGGACGTTACGAACTGCGTCACGATGCGCTGGCCGAGAAAATATTCGAAAACATCAGCATTGCCGAAAAGGAATTATTCGAAGTGCGGCAGTTTGTTGAGAATGCGTATGAATTGTATTTGCGGCGCGGTGTACTGTTAAGCAAAAGTGACCTGAATTATCTGGCTCCTTATTCCGACAAGCTTTATTTATCGCGCGAACATGAAACATTCATAAAACGCAGCCAAAGCGAACTTACCAAAGCCCGCAGGCGGAGAACATGGATATTGTCATCAGCAGCCATTGTGCTGCTTATTGTGCTGAGTGGATTTACCTGGTGGGCAATGCGGGAGAGGAGCAAGGCGGAAGAGCAGAGTGCTATTGCTCAGGCTGAAAAAATTAAGGCTGATGCAATCAGCTTAAATTTAATGGCGAAAGAATTGGCTGAAACCGATCCTACTAAAGCTTTGCGAATTGCCGAAAAAGCTTTACAAATGGACACTGCAAATGAAGATATCAGAAAAAACCTTTACAACATTTATTATCATAACAATTTCTATAAAACAATTTTTGAGGCTGGCGAGCAAGTTACTTGCTTTGCTCAACACCCTATTAGTAAAGACTACTATTTGGGTTTAGAAAATGGAAGTGTAAAAATTATTAATTGCACTGATTTTTCCGAAAAGGTGTTACATGGGCACGAAAACAGTGTTACATCAATAGTTTTTTCGGAAGATAGCAAGTCAGCTCTTTCAGCATCGTTAGACTGCACAGCAATACTTTGGGTAAACGACACTGTACATACAATATTTCAAAACAAAAAATATGGTTATGAGAATGTTGGAGAACGTAAATATGCTCTTTTCGTTGACGATTATGTGGTGGCCAATCTAGCATATAATGAAATATTTGTTTTTAATAGAGATGGAAGCCTAAATAGAATAATAGATGCACATGCCGATAGAATAACTGTTTTGAAAAATGTTGGAGATATTGTTGTTACTGCATCAGCAGATAACACAATAAAAATTTGGAGCAAGAATTTTACATTATTAAAAACCCTAAAAGTTGACGACCGGATGTTTACATGTTCTTCGTTAAAGGAAGGTAAGTTATATTTTTCGGGTTATAGATGCGGGTATATGATAGACAAAGATTTTAATATATTATTTAAAGACACTTACGATGAACCGGTATATAGTTCGGCTGCTAGTATTGATGGCAAAAGAGTGTACTTAGGATACGGTTCAAACCGTATAATGTGTAGAAATATTTTAAATTGGGAGCAGTCTGACTGGTTCAAAGGCCATGCCGATAGGGTTGTTGATATATATGTGTCTCCTGATGATTCATGTATTTATTCTGTTGCTTTTGATGGAAACCTCAAGCGATGGACTCATGATGCATATCTATACAAGGTAATCGATGATTTGGCTGAAATTACTCAGGAAGAAAACTTTATCATAGAAGAATTAGTTGGTAGAATTACATTCGCAAAAAAAAGTGGTATAACTAAAATTGTAGTTTCTCCCGATAAAAAAAGTGTTTTAATTTCAACAATGGCAGGTGAACTGAAACTTTACGACTCAAATGGAAACTTTATAAGAGAATACGTAGGTTTTACTCATGGCATATATGATATTGCCTTTTCGAAAGATGGTAAAATGATTGTTGCAGGGTCATTCGATAAAAAGGCAAAAGTTTGGGGTATTGATGGCAGTTTTGTTGCTGAACTCATAGGTGGTACCAATGTAATTACTTCTGTAGGTTTTACTCAAACCGGAGATACTGTAATAACAGCTGGGTACGATAAGATGCTTCGTTTTTACAATTTGCAGGGTAAGTTACTATCCGAAGTTCTTATGGTAGCCCCAATTACTGCAATGAATGTAGCTCACGATATTAATAAGCTGTTGATCATGTTTGGCTTGAACAATCAGGTATTTATTGTTGATTATAGTGGCAAAGGCAAAGATTTTATTTTTAGTTTCAAAGGTATACAAGGATTACCTCCAAATTCACAGACTATTTATATTGACTCTACCAAAATTGTCAACTCATTTTCCGATAATGATATAATTCTAACTGATGTGCATGGTAATTATTTAACGGTTTTCTCTGGTCATGTCAACACTGTTTTTGATTTTTCCATCACAACCGATAATCAATATTTAATTAGTTGTGCATCCGACAATACAATTAAATTTTGGAGTATTAATGGTGTTGAACTTTGGAGTTATAAAACGTCGAAACCGGTATCGCAAATTGAGTTTATTGGTCATGAAAACAGTTTTGTTTATTCAATTCAAAATATTGCTTATTTCATGAAGTTTAAACAACCGTACGAAGAATTTCAAAAATTGAATAATTACGATGAAATGCGAATTTACGATTTATGCTCCTACAAATTGCTTGCTGATGATTATTGGAGAACAGTGAATAGCATTGATAGTTTAATCGATGCAAAAAACTATTATATACAGCATTATTATAAACCTTCTACATTGTCTAAAAGAAGCGAAAATCTAAAATTTGCAATTCAAATTTGTGAAAAAATAGTACAGGATAGTATTTCAGGTAAGTTTATATTAGAGTTTCAAGACGTGATGATGCTATACGAAAACTTAACCGGAACCAATTTTTCCTTCAAAATTAATAAAGCATTTTTTACAATATTACAGAAAGGTTCTTACAATGATTTGAGTTATATTTTACAAATGTACCTTGGGCGTTATCGAAGTTATCAAACTGTTGATATGAACACTTATTATTATGCATTGACGAATAGACTTCAATTACTGGCTAAAGAGCAGAGCAGAAGTATCGATACTGTGTATTCTATGTACTTTTATAAAGCAAATGAATGTTTTTTAGCAAGAGATTATGAATATGCTAAGCTGTTTGCTGAGCAAGCATTAAAAATTGCTCCAGCGAATCATTACACATATCTTTTATTACCCCTTATTTATCTTGTAACAGACGAAGACGAAAAAGCAATTGAAATTATTGAAAAATACAAAAAAATGCCTCTAAGTGGTGGTTCTAATTTTGGTGACTTTTATTATGAACAACTTATTATTTTAAACAATAGTGGATATTTAATTCCATCGTACGATATTGTTATGAATAAGTTCTGGCCAGGTAAAAAACATTGATTGTTAGTTATAAAAAGTTGTTTTGAAATTAGTTAAGATTATGCAATCTCCCTTTAAATTTCTCGATTCTTACACGCGCGACGACCGGAATGTATTTTTCGGGCGCGACCGCGAAATAGAAGCACTGTATCAAAAAGTGTTTGAGAGTAAAATATTGCTTGTTTACGGTGTTTCGGGAACCGGAAAATCGTCGCTGATACATTGCGGACTGGCGTCGAAGTTTAACGAAAGCGACTGGCTGCCGGTGAATATCCGTCGTGGGCGCGATATAAACGAAGCCACGCTGATGGAGCTGCAGAAAGCTGCGCTCACCGAAGTTAACACCGACCTGAACAAACCTAAATGGATGAGCAAGCTGATACGCTCGTTGTATCTCGACCATTTTAAGCCGGTGTATCTGGTGTACGACCAGTTCGAAGAGCTGATGATATTCGGTAGCAAAACCGAGAAACAGCAGTTTGTGCAATCGGTGAAGGCTGTGGTTGACAGCGATTTGCAATGCCGTTTTTTGTTTGTGATCCGCGAAGAATATTTGGCCGGTATCACAGAATTCGAACGCATCATTCCCGAAATTCTGGGTAACCGAGTGAGAATCGAAAAAATGGGCTTTGAGAATGCGCGTCAGGCCATCGAAGGGCCGTGTCGTATAGCGGGTATTGAGGTTGAAGAAGGTTTTTCTGAAAATATGCTGAACCGCCTGACCTCGGGTGGTGGCGAAATAGAACTCACCTACCTGCAGGTTTTCCTCGACCGGCTGTATAAACAGGCCACAGGGAATGGGGCAGAGGGCCATGTACCAGCTTTTACCAACGCTCTGGTCGATAATTGCGGGAACGTAAAAGACTTGTTGGGCGACTTTCTCGATGAGCAGGTAAAAAGCTTCGAAAACAGCGATTTAGCAATGACGATGCTTAAGTCGCTGGTGTCGGGCAAAGGTACCAAGAAACAAGCGACACAGGACGAAATTGCCGATTTCTGCCGTAGCATGGGTAAAACCATTGAACCGGAAATACTAACAACACTGCTGAACCATTTTGTAAACCTGCGAATTCTGCGCGACCGCGACAATTACGGACGTTACGAACTGCGTCACGATGCGTTGGCCGAGAAAATATTCGAAAACATCAGCATTGCCGAAAAAGAATTGTTCGAAGTGCGGCAGTTTGTTGAGAATGCGTATTTCAGTTACGAAAAACGAAACGTATTGCTCAGTCTATCCGATCTGAAATACCTTGAGCGTTACGAAAGTAGCCTGCATTTTGATGATAAGCTCTCCGCATTTATTCAAGCCAGCAAAAGTGATATTGTAAAACGTCGTAAAGTGCTCAACCGCATTACCGCTCTTTCGGTTGTTGTGTTGGCTCTTGTTTTTGCATTACTATCTATTTACGTTACACGCGAAGTGAGAAAAATGCAATCGCAAAGACAAGCATTGTTTGCATTGGGAAATCATGGTAATTACAAGCAAGCTTTTTACACGGCTCTAAAAGCTCATAAAGAATTTCCTAGCGTTTATACGCAGAAAGCAATTTTGAATTCCTTTTACATGTGGCGGCAACAAATTCAGCATCTCACTGATTGTGATCCATTAGATACATTGTTTCAGTTTGCCGAATGTAATGCAGACATTTGTTACGCCAACTTTTCGTCAAATGGAGATTTGATTTTTGGTTATTTATCCGACTCTACAATACGGATTTGGGATAATACTGGGCAGGAGAGAACCAGTATTCGTTTCAATGCCGAAATTATGAACCTGAAAATTTCTCCTGACAATTTATTATTGGCCTGTGTAGGTAATAACGACAGCTTGGTATTGTATTCGATTAGTGGCGAAAAGCTTTATTCCTGACTTCATACGCTCTCCTAAATTAGTGCGGCAACAAAATTGCAACTCAT
>CAZEHA010000063.1:0-18203 GCA_964511665.1 uncultured Bacteroidales bacterium | reverse complement strand
TTAAGTAGTCCCATGTTTACTACTTCAAATACAAAACCACCATATTATGAAAAAGAGAAGCATTTTATTACTTGTTTTATCGTTTTTACTTAGTTCGGCATATGCACAGGTAAGCTGGACATATTATTCAGAAACGCCTATACTGGCAATGGACCCATTGGTAAGCTGGGGTGCCTACGGACAACCCACTGTAATTATCCACAACGACACCATAAGAATGTGGTATGCAGTTGCCGAGGTAACCCAAACCGACCCTGTGGTAAGAGGCCGAATTCACTACGCCTGGTCGCTCGACGGCTATATCTGGAACAAGCACCCCGACAATCCTGTGTTTGATGTAGGTGCTCCATTGCAATGGGATGGAGAGTGGATTGACACGCCTGGAATTTTGTGGGATGGCACTGAGTATAAACTGTATTACTACGGCGATTCGCTTTATTTTGATGTACTCGATCACACTGCTATTGGTTTAGCCACTTCCAACGATGGAATCAACTGGACCCGACAGGGCAAGGTACTCGAAATGGGTGCCCCCAACGATTGGGACGGTCATCATATTGAACTGCCGGCTCTATATTACGACAGCGAAATTGGTTTATATGCCATGTTGTACACAGGCATGGACAGGGTGAATTATCCTCTACCGGGCTACATCAGAATAGGACTGGCCGTTTCGTGGGATGGTTACGAATGGTTAAAATGGTACGAGAATCCGGTGATGGATGTAGGCACTTATCCGTCGTTTAACGATATAGGCGTGGGAGGCCCTGCATTGGTTGAGACTAATGGTATTTTCGAAATGTGGTACACAGGAATACAGATAGTTGAAGACCCCTACGATTCGTGGGATTCTCTTAAAGTTGGGTATGCAGTTAGCCTAAACGGAACAAGCTGGATACAATATCCCGGTAATCCGGTAATGCAGGCTGCCGAAGGCGATAGCACCGTATTTTGGGCATTCGACGTAGTCTGGGACCCAAACGAAGAACTGTATAAAATGTATTTCGAAAGCCACCACTGGCACTACGATGACCCATATGTGCCAGGTGAAACAGTGGGGATTAATGCCATATTCATGGCAACGGCACCCCGCACGCTAATCAATTCGCCCAACTGCAGCACGAGTATCAGCCAGAATACAAGCATTGAGGCAGGTAACAGTGTACCACTTTTTGCAAGCGGTGGCGATTTTTATCAGTGGGACCCACCCCAAGGGCTTAGTGCAACCGATGTTGCCAACCCCATAGCATCCCCCGAAGAAACCACTACCTACACCGTGCTGATAGTAAGCGAAAACTGCATTACAAAAGAGCAAGTAACAGTTTTTGTGGAACCGGCATCGGATATCCGCAATAACACAACTGCAGCCAAGCTACATCTGTATCCAAACCCAGCCACATGCAATGCGAGTATTTTTTCTAGTTGCAGTTTCGGAAACGCAAGTATTACGGTTACAAACATGCTGGGGCAAATCGTTTATGTTGGGTTCATACACAACAATGTCAGAATTTTCGAAGGTTACGAATTGGAGCCCGGAATATATTCAGTAACCATTACCAACACAGAAAAAACTATGAATGCGTTTTTAATTATCGAATAATAAAACTTCTTACCTATGAGACAATATGCGATGGCAATAATAGTTTTTTTGATGCTTCACTCAAATTCAATTGCACAGGTGCACTGGTCTAAGCATCAGAACAATCCGGTGCTGCATTACGCAGCTCAACCCACATGTCTTATCGATAACGATACGATGAAAATGTGGTATGCTTCTGGTTACATGGGTGTATCAAGGATTAAATCGGCATGGTCGATTGATGGCATAATATGGAATAATTACAATAATGGTAATCCTGTATTATCGCTTGGCGAAGAAAATGAATGGGATAATATTTGGCACGACACTCCCGAAATACTGATGGGGGATGATATGTATTATCTGTATTACTACGGCGATTCCACCACCCGATTGCTGTTTAACATTGGTACATACGATTCCATTACCTGTGCTTTGGGTATGGCAAGTTCTGCCGATGGCTTTCACTGGATAAAAAGCAACAACAATCCGGTTCTGCAAAAAGGCGACAGTGCTGCATTCGACGGCCGATGGATTGAGTCGCCCACAGTACATTTCAATCAGCAGAACCAAACCTACTATATGTGGTATGGTGCCATGCCTTGGGATCTTCATAGTTCCATCGGTTTAGGTGTTTCTTACAATGCACATGCATGGCAGAAATCTGCCGAAAACCCGGTATTAACAGGTGGTCCGGATTTTTATGATTTAGTAGGGGTGTATGTGCCTTGTGTTATTCAATCAGGTGAAATATTTGAGATGTGGTATTGTGGGGCACCTCCCATCCAAAGCATGTGGGACTCTATTAGTATTGGCTATGCCGTTTCAATAGATGGTATTAACTGGATTAAATACCCCAATAATCCGGTTTATGACAGATTTTTTCCACCGGTCAATCCTGAAGCTGACAATGCATCGGCCTGGGCACCCGAAGTGGTTTTTGTTCAGGACTCGAATAAATACCTTATGTACTACGATGGATCAAATGGAATAAACTTGGCGATTGCCGACAGAGATATTCTGTTTTCGGAAAATTGCGATATCTCAATCACCGAAAACCTGACAATTTATTATGGTGATCAGGTACAACTTCAGGTAAATGGCGGTGAGCATTATCATTGGATTCCTTCTTTTGGTTTAAGTAATCCATTTATTGCCAACCCCATAGCATCACCCGAAGAAACCACTACCTACACTGTGCTGATAGTTAGCGAAACGTGCATCACAACCCGACAAGTACTGATTACCGTTGACGAGAACAATGCCATAGATAATGATTTCCTTTCTGTAATCAACATCCACCCCAATCCGGTGAAAGCCGGAAGCGAAATAAAACTGAACAAACATATTCGCGATGCTTGCATAACAATACACGACATCGCCGGTAACACACTGTATCGAAATGATAGATTTTCGGGGAATGTCCTGAACATAGCTTCGAATATTAAACAGGGAATATACATCCTTCAAATAATTGAGGCATCACATATTCAATTGATTAAGCTGAATATTTAGTAGCACTTCGCGATAACAAGAGCAACTGTATGAATAAAAAAAGCCGGATGAAAATGAACCGGCTTTTCGTTGAAATATTAAGATGTGTTTTTATTTTACAGGAACATTCTTCAGTGTTTCAACCAGATATTTCCAAAATTTGCCAACGCTTGCAATATTCACTTTTTCGTCGGGTGAGTGCGGATAGCGAATGGTGGGGCCAAACGAAATCATATCCCAGTTGGGATAGGCAGCGCCTAAAATACCACATTCGAGGCCGGCATGTATGGCTTTAATTTCGGGAATTTTTCCGTACAAATTATGATATACGCTTTGCATCGTTTTCAGTATGGGAGAATCAACATTGGGTTTCCAACCCGGGTATGCGCCTTCGAACTTGACATCGGCACCAATTAAATCGAACACGGTACCAATTTTATACATGGTTCCCATTTTGGCTGTATCTACCGAACTGCGCACAAGGCAATTCACGGTAAACATGCCGTCGATCATTTTTACAATAGCCAAATTATTCGAAGTTTCTACCAAACCAGGCATGCTGTCGCTCATTCGTTCAACACCGTGAGGACAAACAAAAACGGCTTTAATCATTTTATCGGCAAAATTATCGGCTACCACACGGGCAGGGCTTTCGGCCTGCATTGCACTGAGTTTGAGATCGGGCTCGGTAACTGCAAATTCGCTGCGATACATGGCATTGAATTTATCGACCTCGGCAGCAAAAGCTTTGGCCTGGGCGTCGGGTACCATAACGCTAACAAAAGCTTCGCGCGGTATGGCATTACGCAGGCTTCCACCTTCGAATTTTGCCAGTTTCATATCGAAATGATAAATGCAGTGGTTCAGGAAGCGCGCCATCAGTTTATTGCTGTTGCCACGCCCCATATTTATATCCATACCCGAGTGGCCGCCTTTAAGTCCGGTAAGAGAAAGTGCAAAGGTAGTAAACGATTTGGGAGCTTCGGTTTCGGGATATTCCATAGCTACATTCACATCTACACCACCTGCGCATCCAATATACAATTCGCCTTCGTCTTCCGAGTCGAGGTTCATCAGTATATCGCCTTTTAGAATATTGGGTTTCAGGTAATTGGCACCTGTCATTCCGGTTTCTTCGTCGATGGTAAACAGGGCTTCTACCGGTCCATGCACCAGAGTTTTGCTTTCGAGTACTGCCATTGCGGCAGCAGCGCCCATGCCATTGTCGGCACCCAGCGTAGTGCCGTCGGCGGTAACCCACTCGCCGTCGATATAGGCTTTAATGGGGTCTTTCTCAAAATCGTGATTGTTGTCGGAATTTTTCTGCGGCACCATATCGAGATGCGACTGTAGCACCACGCCCATGCGATTTTCCATGCCTGCAGTAGCCGGCTTGCGGATTATCACATTGCCAACTTCATCGATAATGGTTTCGAGGCCCAAATCGTTACCAAATTTTTTCATGAATTCAATTACTTTGGCCTCTTTTTTGGAAGGTCTCGGAATCTGGGTAAGACTATAAAAGTGTTTCCAGACTTGTTTGGGTTCTAATTCAAAAATCTTGCTCATATTTGTACTGTTTTTATTATGACATTAAAAAAAGATTTTAAAATTACGTTTTTTTCAGAAGGAATAAAAATTATTATGACGAATTTAACAAAATTTATTGGCTTTCTTTCGGTTGTAATGCTGGTGAATAGCTCAAGTGTTTTTTCGCAGAATCAGGTGCAACAGGCCGAAACTGTGAAATGGCTTACAATAGAGCAAGCAGTAAAACTGCATGAGGCTCAGCCCAAAACCATTCTTATCGATATGTACACCGACTGGTGCGGCTGGTGTAAGAAGATGGATCAGACTACGTTCAGCAACCCGGGAATAGCGCGCTACATCAATCAGAATTTTTACCCAGTTAAATTTGATGCCGAAGGAAGCGACACTGTGTATTACCGCGACACCATGTATTTGAATAAAAGGCCGGGGCCGCGTTCGTCGCACGATCTGGCCATAAAATTGCTCGGTGGCCGCATGTCGTACCCCACTATTGTGTATATCGACGAGAACTTCAGGGTAAATGCCGTTCCCGGATATATGGATGCCGGAAAAATAGAACCCTTACTTATTTATTTTGCCGAAAGGGTCTATCATACAGCCAATTATACCGATTTCGAAAAATACTTCAAAAAAACCTTTTTCCCCGACACAGCCGACCTGAACATGAGAGGTAAGGTAAACTGGATGCGTTTTGAGGAAGTGGAACAGAAGCAACGCGAAAAACCCGGAAAAGTATTGTTATACATATACCATAACAATACCCCCAGTTGCAGGGTAATGAGCTTTACTACTTTTACCCATCCGGTGATAGCCGACATCTTGAACGAAAGCTATTATGCTGCACGACTTGAGGTAACTGCAACCGATACAATACAGTTTTTGGGACGTACTTTTATGAATAACATGGAGGCTCCCGGGTCGCCCCACGATTTGGCCGCAACTTTTTTGCAACCCATGATAACAGTGCCATCGATGATATTACTCGACGAAAATTTTCGTGTGATTTATACTTTTAAAGGCTATGTGGCGCCGCCAAATTTCGAGATGTATCTGGAATTTATCAGAAGAAACGGCTACACCACCGGTACCTGGGAGCAGTTTGTTGCCGGATACAAACCGCAGATAACCGACTAAGTTTTTTTGGTGTTTGTTGCAATACGAAACGTTCAGCACAGGCTTCACCCATTACAGGAAATTGCTTGCATTAAAACCGTATAGTAAATGCTGTGTGTAGATTCGACACGGATAGATAGGGTTACATCCGAGTCTTCTTCGAGTGAGGGATGGGAAGGGAGATTACCGGAAGCAACTCGAATGGGGTGAAATGATTGCATTACAAATGCTGCGTGTAGCCGCGAGCTCGTTGCAAACGAGGTCGATAGGGGGTGAACTTGAGAACATTCAGAAATACGGTTTCAATTGCCGTTTATCTCAAAATAGTGTATGTAGAAGCTTTCGACTCGTGTACCAATAAATGCCGAAGTTTCGTAATCTTCTATTATAACCTGCCATTCCGAATTCATCGAATAGGGATTTGCGCTAGTGTTTCGTGTGTAGTTTTCAGAAAACATCAGGGTTTTATCGGGCAATTCAACCCATAACGAATCGCTGCATTTCTTCAACTCGTTTACCGGCCCCAACCACATATCGGTTGAGGTTTCGAAAAACTTGCCGTATTCGCCCGGGGCAATACTTATGTTACGCGCCGGCAGGCTGCTGATATGCCTCACTAAAACAATGGTATCATCGGTGTTGTTCATCACAGCCAATGCATGGTTATCGTATTGGTGGCTGCACGAAACAGCCGAAATCATAGCGATTGCAACGAACATACAACCCAATAGACTGATGCATTTATTCTTCATCATAGAGCAAATAGTTTTTTCGAAGTTCCTTAAATTCGTTGAGTGCCGGTTGCCAGCTTTCGCGAATTTCGGCCTCGCTTGCTCCGTTTTCAATTTGTTGTTGCAATGTATTGTTTCCGGCAAGCAAACGAAAACTGCGGTTAAAAAAAATCTTGTTATCGGGAAAATTACGATAGGTTTCAATAACAATATCAATCATCAGTTCGTGACTGCGTTCAACAAATGGTTCACAGCTTTGGCTGAAATCGAAACCATAGCAGAGTTTCCCTTCGAGCACCGGTTTGGTAGCCCCCGGGCGCGGTTGGGGTGTAAAACTGAAGGTGGCCATAGTCCATTCTTTAAGCAGCGGATGCCCTAGTACCTGAAACTGCTTATCGGTGCCACGCCCCATACTCAGGCAGGTACCTTCGAAAAAGCACAATGTGGGATAGAGCATTACCGCACGGCTGTTGGGTAAATTGGGTGATGGAGGAATGGAAAGTTCATAAGGGGTTGCATGTGTGTAATTCAGGCACGTTACCACCGTTAATGCACAATTTCCGGCTTTGTGAATCCATTTTTCGCCCCTGATCATACGGGCATACTCGCCCATGGTCATACCATGAACCACCGGAACCGGATGCATTCCAATGAACGATGCGTTGGCAGTATCGAGCACCGGGCCATCAACATAATGCCCGTTGGGGTTGGGTCTGTCGAGTACAATCAGCGGAATACTGTTTTCGGCACACGCTTCCATTACATAGTGAAGCGTCGAAATGTAGGTATAGAAACGAGCGCCCACATCCTGAATATCGAACAGTATGATTTCGATGCCTTGTAACTGATCGGGTTGTGGTTTTTTGTTTTTACCATACAGCGAAATCACCGGCAGACCTGTTGCTTCGTCGAGGCTGTCGCCAATTCCGGCACCGGCATCGGCAGTTCCCCTAAAACCATGCTCGGGACAAAATATGGCCACCACTTCGATGCCCGAAGCCAGTAGCGTATCGACCAGATGGCGAGGCCCCACCATACCGGTATGGTTGCTTACTACACCAGTTTTTCGTCCCCTCAGAAGCTCGAAATAGCGGTCGGTGCGAGAGGCGCCAACAATCACAGGCTCCTGTTTCGCGGGTTCTTCGATGCCGACGGGTGCCTCCAACTTTTTGTTATGACTGCTGCTAACGGTTTGATTGCAAGCAATAAGCAGTAGTAAGCCTAAGTATAGAACCGTGTTTTTCAATTTTGTAATGTTTTTTGTAAAAATAATCATCCAACCCGTCTATTGCAAGCTATTCTATTAGAAAATTAACACAACACCATGTTAAAAAGTGTAGTTCCACTCACTCCTACACCTAGCAGTACCCCATGATTTTATAGACCAGATAACCCGAAACTTCGTGTATAAGCAACGTCCACTGCTGCAGTGCCGATGCTTTGGGAATAATGCTGTGGTCGGGCTTCAGGCTTGGCGGGCCTGCATATCGGTCGGTTACATACACATCGAACTCGAAACCGGCCTTGCGGAAACAGCCGGCCGAACGCCTCATGTGAAAAGCACTGGTTATGAGCAAATAAGAATTATTGTTTGTTTCGGGCCGAAGAATTTTGGCCGATTCCAGGGCATTTTCGCGGGTGTTTCGCGATTGGGTTTCGATAACGATATCTTCGCTGGCAACACCAATGTGCAACAGGTAGTCTTTCAGTATGGCAGCCTCTTTCTGAGTTTGGTTAAACACTTCTCCCGAACCGCCGGTAATAAATATTTTGCCAATAGTACCGTCGTAATACAAATCGAGGGTTTGCAATAAGCGGTCGCTGCTGCGCCAAAAATTAATACGATTGTATTTACTGTCGTACGACAACATTCCTGTGAGCAATATACCATAGTCGTAGTGCGGTTTCAGTTCGCTTTTTGCAGTAGTTTTCACCTCCCATGCTCCCATAAAAACATTGGCAAAGAAAGGGTTCGAAAAAAACAACAGAATGGCAGCAGCGGCAATAAACAGGTTGCGTCGCAGTTTCGGCTTTTTCACTATCATTATCATAACAATAAGCACTGTAAGCCAAACTACAGGCATTAACACATACTGAAGTATTTTTGAAAGCACGAAAAACATGATATAAAACCTTTTATTGTTCAAAAACAGGATTGCTCATAACATTTCACAAATTGTTTTTGTATTTTTACTGACTTTAAACGCGAAAATAGCTAAAATTATGAACAAACAACAATTAGAGCTGAATCCGAATGTGCTGGTAAAATATTTACAGAAATCGCCGAATGAATTTACCAAAGCCGATATTATTGATTTTGTTATAAATCACGACGTTGAAATGCTGAATTTGAGGTATGTAGCCGAAGACGGCAGGCTGAAAAGTTTAAATTTTGTGATTAACAGCCTCGAGCACCTCGACGATGTTCTTAGCCATGGCGAACGTGTCGATGGCAGTAGTTTGTTCTCGTTTATCGAGGCCGGCAGCAGCGACCTGTATGTTATACCGCGCTACAGCACCGCATTTTTAAATCCATTCGAAGAAGTTCCTACTCTCGATATTTTATGCTCGTACTATACATTCGAAGGCAAGCCCCTCGAAAGTGCTCCCGAATATATGCTTAAAAAAGCCCACGATTTGTTTAAAAAAGAAACCGGTTTCACCTTTAAGGCGCTTGGCGAACTCGAATATTATCTGATAGCTGATGCCGAAGAAAACGCCATGTTTCCGGCTACCGACCAAAAAGGATATCATGAATCGGATCCGTTCACAAAGTTCGACTTTCTGCGCAAAGAGGCCTTACAACTCATATCCCAATGTGGTGGTCAGGTGAAATACGGGCATTCCGAAGTGGGTAACTTTACTACGGGAGATTACTACTACGAGCAGCAGGAGATTGAGTTTTTGCCCTGCGAAGTTGAAGAAGCAGCCGACCAGTTGGTCATTGCAAAGTGGATTATCCGTAAACTCTCCGACGATTATGAATTGAATGTAAGCTTCGCGCCAAAAATTACTGTAGGTAAAGCAGGCAGCGGTATGCACGTACACATGCTGGCCGAAAAAGACGGTAAAAACCTGTTGGTCGATGGCAACACGCTGAGCACCACAGCCCGCACCATGATAGCCGGAATTCTGGAATATGCCGATGCCCTTACTGCTTTTGGCAACACCATACCCACCTCGTACCTGCGTTTGGTGCCTCATCAGGAAGCACCCACCAACATTTGCTGGGGCGATCGCAATCGCAGTACACTTATACGAGTACCACTAGGCTGGATAGGCGCCGGCGATATTATAACTCAAGTGAATCCACAAGAAAAAGAAAAACCCGAAATTAAAAACTCGAAACAAACCTTCGAGTTGCGCAGCGGCGACGGCTCAGCCGACCTCTACCCATTTTTGGCAGGTATCATTGTTTCGGCTCTGGCCGGGTTCAGCATGAAAGATGCCCTGAAAAAAGCCGAAGAGCTGTATGTGGGTGTCAATATTTTTAAAGAAGAACACAAAGACCGACTGGCTCAGCTCAAAGGTCTGCCTGCCTCGTGTCACGAATCGGCATTAGCGCTTGAAGCAAAACGCAGTTATTTTGAGCAAACAGGTGTGTTTTCGAAAGGTTTTATCGACAACACTATAAAGAAACTGCTGGCTTACGACGACAAGAATCTGAGCGAACGCCTGTATGGAAAAAACGATGAAATAGCCGTGCTGGTTGAGAAACACCTGCATACCAAGTAAGCTGTTTACTCGGTTTCCGGTTTCCTGATGAAAACTTTATACCCACCTGCTGCAACCGAAAAGGCATTGCGGCTTTCAAGGGGTATGTTGTATCCGTCAAAGTAATTGTGATACAGTCCCGTGAAACGAACGGGTAGCGACACATCGGTGTTCACTGTGCTGTTTGTGATGTTTAGCAAAACCACCACAACCTCGTCGTATTTATACCTGATAAAGGCAAATAAGCGTTCGTCTCCGGTTTCAATGCGAATCATTTCACCTCCATGGCTTCCATTGTGCAAACACGATAAGTCATGTTTTAAGCGATTGAGTTTTGTAAAGAACGATTCTTTATGAAAAGTATTCCACTCGATGCAGTCTTTGTCGAAAAAAGCCAGTTTGCGGTTGAGTGCAGCTTCTTGCCCGCTATACATCAGAGGCATTCCCGGCAATGTGTAGCTCAGCACTGCACAGGCATCGGCAGCATGCCCCAGCCGTTCAAACTCTGATCCGTTCCACGAGTTTTCGTCGTGATTGGTCACAAACCGCAACCGATATGCTTTAGCCGGAAATGTTAGGCGATCGATTTGTAATACATCATCGAGTGCCTTCACGGGCTTCTTTCCACGGGCAATATCTTCGAGGGTATTCATCAGTTCCCAACTGTAAGATGCATCAAACGATGCAATATGGTGCATGGGGTCTTCGGCTTCGGCCAACATAAATACGGGCTTTATGGCGTCGAGTTCGGCGCGTGCATCTTCCCAAAAATCGTAGGGCACCATCATGGCCACATCGCAGCGAAAGCCGTCGATATCGGCTTCGCGAACCCAGAATTTCATGGCATCTATCATGGCCCTGCGTAAGCCCGGTTCATTATAATTCAAATCGATAACATCGCTCCAGTCTTTCACTCTACACATAAAACCACCATTCTCGTCTTTCGAAAAATACTCGGGATGACTCTCTGTCCACACATTGTCCCATGCCGAGTGATTGGCTACCCAGTCGATAATGGCATACATGCCCAGTGCGTGAATTTGAGTAACCAATTGTTTGAACTCATCGAAGGTACCCAGATCGGGATTTAGCGCAGTGTAGTCGCGCACCGAGTAATAACTGCCATAGCTGCCTTTTCGATTGACTTTACCCACAGGATGCACAGGCATAAACCACAATATGTCTATCCCCATTTTTTTTAAACGTGGCAAGTGCTCGGCAAAGGCTTTTAAGCTACCCTCGGGCGTGTATTGGCGCAGGTTTACCTCATAAACTACCGACGATGAAGTGTACCCGGGAGGATATTTTTCGCTGTGATACATTTTTTTCATGCTTCTGCTTATTGGGAATAGTGGCTAATATCAGTTCTTAACAGATGTGAGTACTTCGAAGGAATGTGGAGGTAAATCGAAACGAACATATAGTTCCGACTGTTTGTTCAAATGCCCAAAATGCGACTTGAATTGTGTGTGAACCGGTATGTCAGATAAGTTAACACCCATCATCTGCCTGAACGATGATTTATTGAATGCCACTATCACTACATTATCAAGAAACTTGCGCTGATAAATAAAACCGTAGCGTGTGGCTTCAAGAATTTTGAAATCGCCAAAAACCACCGACATATTATTGCGACGCAATTCGAGCAATTTCATTACCACCGAAACAAGCGACTTGTTCGATGCTGCAGTTTC
The DNA here is from genome assembly GCA_964511665.1 of uncultured Bacteroidales bacterium. Lineage (GTDB taxonomy): Bacteria > Bacteroidota > Bacteroidia > Bacteroidales > ML635J-15 > JAGOEF01. Next base: position 6,327 of record CAZEHA010000063.1, on the reverse strand, counting down.
GTCGAAAGTCTGCAAGGCCTCGAGGCTTGAGTGGCTGCTCATCATGCAGGGTATTCCCGGAAGGCTAATATTGAGAGCAAACAACTGCAGCATTTTCAGCTGTTCTTCGGGTAAATCGTTCAACTCGCTGCCGGCATTGCTTTTCAGCACATCGGGCAACAGGTTGCCAAGCAGGTGGTTGTAGCCATAGCTTCGCATTGAATATCGCAACGACTCGGCCAATAGTTCAAACGAAAAACTGTCGTCGTTGAACGTAAGATAGCTGTCGGCAAACAGTTTCGAGTCGAACATGGCAAATGTTGTTTGGGGCACATTGAAGAGTTTTATCGCATCCGACAAATTTTCGCTACAGTCGAAACCCAATACACAGGTAAGAGGATGCTGCGGCAATTGCCCTGATCCGATAAATGCAGCATCGGAAAACGAATTCACGTTGCTGTGCAATACTGCGGTAATTCCGGTGTTCTCAAAAAAACCACTACTTATGAGTTGTTCTGCCTGCTCGCGATATGTGTTTTCGGGCAAGAGCAAAGCCATTGTGGTTTGGTCGAATTTGGCATATTTCCCCATGCCGGGCTGAATTTCACCCTGAATCAGAGGAATAATTAAATCGTTCGATATTCCGTTGCGGTTGAATGCATACACGCGTATCAGCGAGTTTTTTACCGCCCTTGCCGATTCGGGAATCTCGAGATAATAGTTTTCTTCGTCGAGTTGCGAAAGTTTTACAGGGATACGCATGTTTTGCCAATAGAAAAAATACTCGGTAATTTCCTGATTGCTGACAATGTGCAGTTTGCCATTGCTCAACGACTTCAGGCTTATCACCGGCGTTTTGGTAAACCTATCGCGTACCTTTTTAATATAATTATATCCACCATCGGCATTGCGAACCGAATCGCGCACATTGGCCACAAATACGTTTTTATCGTCGCCTACAATGCGATAGGCATATTCTCCGGGCTCGAGAAACAAATAGGCAGCCCAACGGTGTCCTTCAAAAGTTAGCGGAGTGTGATTGCTGCGCCACCCGTTGAAATCGCCGGCCAGAAACACTTTATTGTAATTGAGGTCGCGGCTTACGTCAACCGAAAATGTGGTTTTTACCATAGCGGCTTTCTTACACAGCAACGAATAGGGATGCCCATCTACATAAAATACAATTTCGGTGAGAGGGCGCAACTGCTCGAAGTCGGGAGTAATCACAATTTTTTTTAGGTCGGCACTAATCTCGGCAAAGCCGGCTTGAGAAAATCGTATTGAGTCGACAAGCGTTACATCGCTAAAGTAAGTCTTTGTGAAAATAATATTCTCGCCGGGGTGCAGCACCAATGGGGTAAACACACAATCAACAGCATCGTAAACATATTCAGGTTGCGACGATTTATTGCCACTGCATCCCACAAAAAAGAAGAAAAAAACAGCTACTGGCGCTGCAATACAGAATATTCTCATAGTTTAGATTTGTTTTTTAGAAACGATAATGAATAATTGTTGTCGATCAAAATATCGGCCTTTCCTTTTAGCGATTGCACCTCGAGGTGTTCGCGTTCGAGCACCTTCCATCTGAACTCGTTCACGGGTTCTTTTCCCCTGTCGGCTTGTGCTTTTTTGGTTTCGTGATAAGTCAGCGTTATAAACACTCCCACATCAACTCCCTGAGTATTGAGGGCGTATAACCCATCGATAATTAAAAAATCAATTTTCGAAAAATCGGTAATCAGCGTGTCGGGTTCGTCGGGAACAATATCGATGCAAGGCATTTCGGCAATTTCGCCTTTTCGGAATGCATTCACATTGGCGTTTAAGCGTTCCCAGTCGAGCTCGCTCATCCCCACGGCATCGAAACCGTGTTCTGTGCGCCATTGTGTACGCTCATGCGGATGAACTTTATAGTAATTATCGGAGTGAATAATTTTGGCAGGAATGCCATGGGCTTTTACCAGCAATTTGCCGATACAATGCGCCAGCTCCGATTTACCGCTGCCCGATTCCCCCGAAATAGCCAACACCATGCGCGGCTTGCGCAGAGGTAACAGTGCTGCAACCAATTGTTCGGCAGCCTGCCTGTGTTTGTCGGTAATAAGCAATACATCTCCCAGCATCTTTTTTTTTACGAAAATAATCAAACAAAACAAATTAAGCGTTTATATGAATTAAAAATGATTTTATTGTGTTCTTATTTAGAATTATTTTAAATTTGCTTTTTGATTTTTGTCTATGTTACTAAGCGAAGTTCATACCGGAGATACCCTGATTGTAGCGCGATTATCGGGACGTTGGGGTATACGTCGTAAGCTGATGGCAGCAGGATTGAATCATGGTGTTCATATTAAAATAAAGTCGGCCGACAGCGAGTTTCTGTATTATCAGGTTAATGGCAATAAGCGTAAGCGCAAACTCTTGCTTAGTATTACGCCTTTTGTTACGGTGGTTTCGGCATCCGACCCCGATTATCAGCAAAAAATCGATGCGCTTTGCAATGTAATACCTGCCTTTAGTTTTGGTGACCCCGATGTTTTAAAGGACATATTCGGCTGCGACTTTCAGGCCTTTGGGCATTGCAAGTTGCCCTATCACGATCACGAAATACATCTTACACACCTGCCCGAAGTGCAAACGATTTCGGGTTCGGGCGAAAACGAAACAGCCATACGGAAGCTGATAACAGGACAGTATCCCGATTTAATTGTTGGGGTTATCGATGCGGCAAGGCTCGAGGAAGACCTGTATCTGGCAAGCTTCTATATTGATATGGACATAAAAATGATGCTCATTGTTAAGGGTCTCGACAGTCTAACCGAGAAAGGCTTACGTCTCGACTACGAACATTTGGGAAAAATGCTTGGAACTCCATTGATTGCCTACAAGGGTAACGATGACCGTGAGCACATTCTGAAAACCTTGCTCAACATACATCACAACACCGAACCCTGGGTACGTCATATTCACATAAACTACGGTGTAGAGCCGGAACGAACGCTGAAACGTCTCACTAAACATGTAATTCACGACATTGGCATACACGAAGAAGTAGCGCCCCGATTTACTGCCCTTCGTTTGCTCGAGCGCGATGAGTTCATCAAAGAAAAGGTATCGTTCTGTAACCGCTGCGACCGTCGCAAATGCCTTACCGAAAAAGAGATTCGCCGCCTCGAAGGACTTTTCGACAGCAGTGTGCACGACATCATGCACGAAGCGCGCATGAGCTTTATAAAAGGCGGTATCAAAGAAAATATCAGTGTGATTTCGGCATCGAAAGCCAAAGAAACACAACGCAAAATTGATGCTGTTCTTACTCATAAGCGCTGGGGGATTCCCATATTTTTCGCTTTTATATTTGTTACGTTTTACGCAACTTTCGAATTGGGCAAATACCCTTCGGGCTGGCTCGAAACAGGAGTTCTTTATCTTACCGATTTATTTCAGCGCGTCATGACCGAAGGGGCTGCCAAAAGCCTTGTAATCGACGGAGTGTTGGGAGGTGTGGGTGGAATTCTGGTTTATATTCCCAATATATTTATTTTGTTCTTTTTCATTGGATTGCTCGAAACTACCGGTTACCTGTCGCGGGGGGCTTTTCTGGTTGATAAGTACATGCACCGCATTGGGCTGCACGGCAAGTCGTTTATTCCGCTTATTATGGGTTTTGGATGTACAGTTCCGGCAGTAATGGCTACGCGAATGCTCGACGACAGGCGCAGCAGGCTTATGACTATGCTCATTGTGCCATTTATGTCGTGCAGTGCCCGATTGCCCGTGTATGTGCTTATGATAGCTGCTTTTTTTCCGAAAAACCCCACATTGGTGCTGTTTGGTATTTATGCCATCGGCATTTTATTTGCTATTATCACTGCCTATCTGTTCAACAAAACCATATTCCGCAAAAAGGAGATACCCTATGTAATGCAGTTGCCGCCCTACAAAAAACCTTCGTCGAAATTGCTGTTGCACTTCACCTGGGTGCGTGGGCGCGAGTATCTGAAGAAAATAGCAGGTATTATTTTGCTGGCATCGATACTGATATGGGCATTGGGATATTATCCGCGCGATGTGGAATATACCAAAGACTTCGACAGTTTGATTAGTATGGCTGCAAGCGACGACGAAGCCTTTGTTCTAGAAATGGAAAAAGAAACCGAGCGGCAGAAGCAGTCGTATATAGGCAGAATAGGAGAATTTATTCAGCCGGTAATGGATCCGCTGGGTTTCGACTGGAAAATGAGCATCAGCATTCTTACAGGTATTGCAGGCAAAGAAATTGTGGTAAGTACCATGGGGGTTTTATATCAAGCCAAGGAAGAAACAGGCACCGGTGCCGAAAGCCTACCTGTAAAATTGCGCAACGAGAAAATAGGAGAGGGGCCACACAAGGGTTCTCCCGTGTTCAATAAAGTGAGTGCCTTTGCATTTATTATGTTTATACTGCTCTATTTCCCCTGCATGGGTGTGGTGGTAGCCATTTGGAAAGAATCGGAGAAATTTGTCTGGTCGGCATTTACTGTTGTGTACACCACCACACTGGCCTGGATAGTTGCATTGCTGATTAACCAGATTGGTTCTGCACTGTTCCTGTAAAAAAACAGGCCAATTGAGAACAATCGGCCTGCAGTTTCATGTTTTAACCTACCCTTATTCTTCGGCAATAACTTCGAATTCGATATCTACTTTGATGTCTTTATACACCTTTACATTAGCATGATAAACACCCACTTCTTTTACGTCTTCTTCGCGAATTTTAATATTCTTGCGATCGATTTCGTAACCGGCTTTTCCAAGTGCTTCAGCAAGCATGATGGTGTTTACAGAACCAAATATTTTACCGGTTGTGCTAACTTTGGTAGCAATTTTAAAAGATTTCGAACTGATTTTATCGGCGAAAGCCTGAGCATCGGCACGCAGTTTTTCTTCTTTGTGGGCGCGTTGCCTCATGTTTTCGGTGTGCATTTTTTTTGCTGATGGAGTAGCCAGACTAGCCATTCCTTGAGGAATCAGATAGTTGTTGGCGTATCCGTCTTTTACCTTTACGATGTCATCTTTGTGACCCAGATTGGTAATATCTTGTTTTAAAATGATTTCCATAATTCTGATTTATTACTATTTCAACATATCGGCAACATAAGGTAGCAAAGCCAGATGGCGTGCACGTTTCACCGCCTGAGCCACTTTTCTCTGATATTTCAGCGAGGTTCCGGTAAGGCGCCGGGGCAATATTTTACCCTGCTCGTTGAGGAACTTCTTTAAAAACTGAGGATCTTTGTAATCGATATACTTAATACCGCTTTTTTTGAAACGGCAGTATTTTTTCTTTTTCACCTCAACGGTAGGCGGAGTGAGGTATCTGATTTCTGATTGTGCTTGTGCCATGGCTTAGTCCTCCTTTGTTTGATTTTCCTGCTTTTTACTTCTTTTTTTCTCGCTGTATTCAACGGCATTCTTGTCCATCTTAAAACTCAGAAAACGAATGATGCGCTCGTCGCGACGGTATTCGGTTTCGAGTTTGTTGATAAATGACGAGTCGGCCCTGAACTCAAACAGGTGATAAAAGCCTGTCGATTTTTTCTGAATCGGGTACTGAAGCTTGCGCAGGCCCCAATCTTCTTCGTGCACAATTTCGCCTTCACCGGCAACGATGATTTTGCGAAACTTGTCAACCGTTTCCTTCATCTGAGCTTCAGACAAAACGGGAGTAGCAATGAAAACGGTTTCATACTGATTAATCATAGTTTTGTTTCGTTTTAATAAATTGTTAATAACTCATTTAAAATTTGAGGTGCAAAAATAATCGATTTTTTTGAATTACCAAACAACTCTGATATTTTCGGTAACCGACATTCGGCAAAAAAATCGAATATTTTTTACTGTATCTTTTTTATTTCGAAAAAACATGTAATTTTGCGCTGCTTTTCAGCCCACCTGCCCAGGTGGCGGAATTGGTAGACGCGCTAGTTTCAGGGACTAGTATTCGCAAGGATGTGCAGGTTCGATTCCTGTCCTGGGCACAATAACAAACGCCCCGTTTCATATTGAAGTGGGGCGTTTTTTGGTTAAGTTTATTTCCGGTAATTTAACTACCTTAAAATTACAACTAATCTTTACGGTGCTAATCTAAAGGCAATAACGGGCTCCCAAACGTCATTGCAAGCGCAGTGAAGCTATCCATAAATACAGAGTCGAGAAACTACCCCTGTTCAATGCAGATTGCTTCGGGTTTTCAACCCCCGCAATGACGGGCTCTCAAACGTCATTGCCTTTAGATTAGCACCGTAAAGATTAGTTGTAATTTTATGGTAGTTAAATTACCGGAAAGAACAGAGGTGAACTATG
>CAZEHA010000062.1:0-19385 GCA_964511665.1 uncultured Bacteroidales bacterium | reverse complement strand
AATATTCATCGCGGTTGGTGTGCTTATTTTTATTCGCTCATGGATATTTCATAATTGTAAACTCTTTCTGAAATACTCAATTGTTTTTGCAAGGCCCACTTCTAAATGTACTCCGGGTTCCCAATTGTTGAGATATTGTTTTGCCAAACTGATGTCGGGCTTTCTTTTAATTGGATCGTCTTCGGGCAAGGGAAGAAAAACCAGTTTCGAAGTTGAACCCGTTAGCCTGAGCACAGTTTCAGCCAATTCAATCATAGTAACTTCGTGGGGATTGCCAATATTTACCGGCCCTGTAATAAGTGCCGGAGTTTTCATCATTCGGCACATCGCCTCGAGCAGGTCGTCGATATACTGAAAACTACGTGTTTGTTGACCGTTGCCATAAATAGTTATATCCTTGCCCTGCAAAGCCTGCACAATGAAATTGGAAACAACACGGCCATCGTTAGGGTGCATTCTGGGACCGTAGGTGTTGAATATCCTCACCACTTTAATGCAAACACCATTTTGTTTGTGATAATCAAAAAACAGTGTTTCGGCACAACGCTTGCCTTCGTCGTAGCACGAGCGGCTACCTATTGGGTTTACATTACCCCAGTAGGTTTCCGGCTGAGGATGTATGGTAGGGTCGCCATACACTTCGCTGGTGCTTGCTTGCAAAATCTTAGCTTTAATACGCTTAGCCAATCCCAGCATATTTATCGAGCCCATTACCGATGTTTTAATAGTTTTAATAGGATTGTACTGATAATGGATGGGAGAGGCAGGGCAGGCAAGATTATAAATTTCATCAACTTCAATAAAATAGGGCATGGTGATATCGTGCCTCACCAATTCAAAATACTTATTGTTGAGTAAATGAACTATATTTGATTTCGATCCGGTGAAAAAATTGTCGAGGCACACCACTTCATTGCCTTCGTTTAGAAGCTTTTCGCATAAATGCGATCCGATAAATCCGGCTCCTCCGGTTACAAGAATTTTTTTCATAGTCTCACAAAACTATAAAAAATAGTTGAACGCTTATGCTTGCGCTAAAAAAATACTATTGCGATGAGATAAAATCTTAAAAAATTTATCCGTTACTTAACGGTTAATAAACGACTAATCTCACCTGAGTTAAGCAGCGCAATTGTTTGAGATTTTCGAAAAAACATATATATTCCAGGAAACCTTAAAAAATAATTATCCGTTACTTAACGGTTAATAAACGACTAATCTCACCTGAGCTAAGCAGCGCAAGTGTTTATGGCTTGCTAAATACCGAAGAAATCGGAAAGCATTAATACAAGGCAAGAGTATTTACCCTTTTTGTGAGAATGAATAAACGCTTTTTTATGAGAATAATAATAGGAGTGGTGCCGTTTTATCCCGACACAACCAATCTATCGGTACTAATTAACTCACTGTTAATAAAAACTTTAATAATATATATCGATGGTTTCAAATTGCCAATATACAAACTTTCAGGATTTTCAATATTCACAAGGCATTTCCCGACTAAATTGTAAATCTGCACCGACACATTGCCAACAGGTAAATTCTCAAAAAACACACGTTCGTTTGCCGGGTTCGGAAATATCATTATTCTCGAAGGCTTATAATTGTTCATGCCTGTAAAATTACAGTTGGTTTCAGCCTGAATTCGTGGCGATTGCGACAATGAATCGCGAAATTGTTGTAGCGCTTGCATGTCTGATTTCAGTTTTCCGTCGAGATATAAACCCACCAAGTCGGTAACAATATCATGTTGCTCGTCTCTCGAAATGCTTGCATCGGAGCCAGAAACTGTTTCGCCGAAGTCGCAAGCCCATTGCGATTCGGCAAAATAGCAGTGAATCCCTCCCAAAACACCAATCAATGCTTTGCAATCGGAAGACGAACTGTTATAAATCGGAATCTGGTTTTCGTCAGGTGGTGTAACAGCATCACCCTCACCATAAAAAACCAATGTTTCAACATTGGCACCGGCCACCGCCTCAATTGCCGAAGGGTTGGTTTCAGCAGCAGCGAATGTGATAACTGCTTCCATATTCTGAGTATATGAAGAGGCCAGGTGTGTAGCTCCGCCACCCATGCTGTGTCCCATTACTACACATTTGTCAATAGCAGTATTATAAAAAAAGTCGGAGCCGTTTTCCGAAAAAGTAAAAAAATTGTCAGCAATAAAAGCCAAATCACGCCCGAAACGTTCATGATTAGGCCCCGTTCCTGTTTCAGTGGTTAGGTTAATCAATATGTATCCTTTGGGTACCAACGCTTCCCACAGATAGTCGTAGTCGCCCTGATTCATCATAAAACCATGCCCGAAAACCACATACGGAAATCCTCCCTGTAGGGGAATGGCATCCTGACCCTCAGAATTGGAAGGATAGTACACATAGGCTGTAACATTTCTATCGCGATTCTCATCGTAAAAGGATGTATTTTTGTATCCGATGGAATAGCTCTGTGCAAGTACTACAAAGCTTAGAAGGCTCAAAGTAAGTGTAAATATTGTTTTCATAAAACTCAAGTTTTAATAGTTGTGTTGCAAAAATAACCAATTCCTTTGACAATTGTTTAAATTTGAAAGATTTAGGTAAGCAATCATACCAATCGGAAATATTTTTATAATAATCGTTGAATGGCAAGCTGCGTTTTTCTATTTACAAATACGTTACCGTGATGAATTATAATCTGAACTGTTTTTATCGCTTAAAGCAAAACATTATATTTGTGCATTAATTCGATACTCAGCAATGACGTTTCAGCAAATATTGAACGATTTAAAAAACAGGATTTACCGTCCTGTTTATTTTCTGCATGGAGAAGAACCCTATTTTATTGATGTTATAACCGACTTTATTGCCGACAATGTACTCAGCGAATCAGAAAAAGCATTTAATCGTACCGTGGTATATGCAAAAGACACCACTTTAGCTAACGTAATCGATACGGCCCGACGGTTTCCAATGATGGCCAGTCACCAGGTTGTAGTGGTTAAAGAAGCACAAAACTTCAAAGACTTTAAGCTTCTCGAAAGCTATATGAAGCAACCTATGCTTTCCACACTGCTGGTATTTGCTCATAAACATAAAAAAATCGATAAACGTTTAAAAATATTTAAAGAAATCGATCAAAAATCGGTGTTGCTTGAATCGGGGCGCTTATATTCTAACCAAATAATCCCATGGGTCAGCAATTATTTAGACGAGCGGAATAAAACAATACACCCTAGAGCTTCGGCACTAATTAACGAATGTCTGGGCAACGACTTGTCGCGCATTTCATCTGAATTGAATAAATTATTGCTCGTATTGCCCGATGGAGAAACTCAAATTTCCGAAGATCTGGTTAGTAAACATATTGGTATTCACCGCGATTTTAACATTTTCGAGTTGAATAAGGCTCTGGGGCATCGCGATGCGCTTCGTGCATATCAAATAGTTGATTATTTTGCCAAAGATCAGAAAAACCATGCGCTGGTTTTTGTGTTGTCTCAATTGTTCGAATATTTCAACAAACTCATTATCTATCATTCACTTACCGATAAGGGAAAAAATAGTGTTGCTGCTGCTTTGGGTATTAGTCCTTTTTTCTCTGATGAGTATAAAACTGCAGCAAATAATTATCCTCTCGCTAAGCTGATGCAGGTGATAAGTACCTTACGTCAGGCTGATGTTAACAGTAAAGGGGTAGACGTGGCTGCGCTTGAACCAGCCGATATTATGAAGGAAATGGTTTTTAAAATACTACATTGATGGATTTTATCGTATATATAATAATTGGCTTAACTGTATTTGTGAGTTACATTTCATGGAAAAACAATGCCCTGTTCGAAAAATACCTGTTTAGCGCTTACCGCATCGTACACTATCACGAATATTTTCGTTTAATCAGCCATGCTTTTCTTCACGCCAACTGGGTACATCTTCTAGTAAACATGCTTGTTCTGTGGTCGTTTGGCGAAGCCTTGATGGTGTATTTCGGCTTTGTTTTTGGTCAATTTGCGGCTCTTCACTGGCTTGTGTTGTATGTTACATCGGTGGTGGCATCGTCGGTGTACTCGCTGTTAAAGCATCGCAACAATGCCTGGTACAGTGCAGTTGGAGCATCAGGGGCCACTTCGGCTATTGTATTTGCTTGCCTGGTGTTCGACCCTTGGAATATGATTTATTTTTTCGGAGTAATTCCCATACCAGGTATTCTATTCGGTGTTATTTATCTGATATATTCCTACCGACAAGGGCGTAGAGGAACCGATAATATAGGTCATGATGCACATTTTTGGGGTGCGATATTTGGATTTGCATACCCCTTGATAATGAAGCCCGCGCTTATTATTCATTTTATCAATACTATTTCGAACCTACCATTCTGATGAAGAAAAAAGCTGTATTTCTCGATCGTGATGGTGTTATAAACCGTGAAACAGGAAAATATACCACTTGTCTCGGCGATTTTTATATAAATCAAGGTGTTGGAGAGGCTGTTAAACTTCTTACCGATAATGGTTTTTTGGTTATTGTAATATCTAATCAGGGTGGCATAGCCCGCAATCTATATAGTTTCAATGATGTTGAAGCCATGCACAGTAAATTAATGGATTATCTTAAAAAGCATGGAACTGCAATCGATGAGTTCTATTTTTGTCCACATCACGAGTCTATCGGAATGTGTCTGTGTCGCAAACCCAAACCACTACTCATAGAGAAAGCCATCGCTCGTTTCGATATCGACGCCGGCAGGTCATTTTTTATTGGCGACACACAACGCGATATGGAAGCCGCCGAAGCAGCAGGGGTGAATGGTATTTTAATTGAAGCCAATGCCGAATTATTACCGGTTTGTCGCAGAATAACAAGCAATCACATTACTAGCAATGAAAGCTAAATATCTTATGCTCAACGGGGAGTTTGTACCGGCCGACAAAGCATGCTTGTCTGCTAGAAACCGCGGCTTACTCTATGGTGAAGTATATAGCATGGTAATGAGGGCATGCAGCAGTAAAGTCTATTTTTTTGAAAATTACTACAATAAATTGCTACAAGAGCTTGCTGAAACAGGTATTCCTAAACCGGCACTGATGAATGAGAAAATGCTTGAGCATGATATTTATTTGCTGTTGCAAAAATGTCGGATTTATAAGGGTGCTAATGTTCGTATTACTGTGTTCAGAAACGAAAACGAAAGTTTTTATGTTACCAATACCCTTGGAAGTTCCGTTATTATTGAAATTGAACCCAACCATTGCGAAAACTATACACTCAACGAAATAGGATTGCGTGTTGCGGTTGCCGAGTTTATGAAGTTACCCAACGATAAGCTGCCCTTTCGTGTTTCGCCGAATGCACTGGGATTTACACAACTGTCAGAATACTTTAACGAATATCAAGCCGATTCTTTTTTACTGATAAATAATGATGATTTGCTGATTCAGGCCCCCGACGGCAATGTGGTGTTTGTTGCAGGCAATCAAGCTCTCATCCCCGGTTTTTCTCGTCTATATACTCACGATGTATTGATGGAACCGCTCGAAGAAGCATTGCAAAACGCAGGGCTCAAACTTTTGTATGATGCCGAAATTCGACCACGCGATTTAATCAATGTCGATGAAGTTTACATTATCGATTCATTACACGGAATTCGTTGGGTTCAGGCTTTTGGCGAAAAACGTTTCTATCACCGATATGCTGTTGTTGTAAACAAATGCCTTGTAGATATTGCAACAAAATCATTGCAATTACAATAAAGTAAATCTCTTTTAGCTTAGGTACTCCCTCTTAACCTGATCGAGTAGTGCTTGTTCTGACGCATCAAGGTGATTGTCAACATGGGCAGCTTTTTCCATAAGCTTATAAATTTTCTCACGGTCTTTTACATCTTCAGGCATCTTAATTGCTAACTGACCCGTTCGTGCCATTTCTATCATACCTTGAATTTTATCGGTGTTGTAGCCCCACTTTTTGGCAATTTGATTTGCAAATTCAATTTCCTCGTCGGTGAACTTACCATCGGCAGCTATCATAATCAGCACATTATTGAAAGCGTAATCGCGCACTTTATACAGACCATCTATTTTCGACGGTTTTATGCCGGCGGTAAACAGGTTGTAATTATTTTTATAATAGGCTGTGTAGTTACTTACATCCATCACGTCACTGATAATCCATTCGTACATGGTGCTGTTCAGCGTGCTGCCACAGTATGGACATTGCAAATCGGTAGTGTCGCCAAGGGTTCCTCCACACGATGGGCATTGGTGTGCATAGAGCGAGGCTTTGGGCTGTTGTGCTTTGGCATCGCGGCTGAGTATTACGATGCGGGTTTGTGTGCTGACACTTGCATCGAGGATTACAAGACTACCGTTGTTTATTTGAACACGCTGATATGCCATCTTAACCGATACGGTGAGTTTATTGATGTTGCCATCGGTTAAACCACCTATTAAAGTAACATCGGTAAGGAAAATGCGATTATAGAGAAATGCCGCAGTATTTTCGAATTCCTGAGTTAGTCTGTCATACAGTTCGTTACTTACAAAACGTCGCATGATTTCGGGTTTGCGCAGCACACGTGCTGTTTCAATCTGCAGGAACCCGTTGCTGGTGATGTCTTCGATATGCTGCACCGAAAACCCTTCGTAATCTTCGGCCAGTCCTGCAATACGGTCACCCAGATTACGGCTGAGATCCTGAAGCAAATTCGTCGATTTATAATCGTCAACCTGGGTAATCTCGGCAAGCACCCAATCGTAGGCACCGCTATTGGTAATGGTGCCGCAATAGGGGCATTTGCTTACTTCGCCACCATCGAGCGGAAGCTCACCACCGCAATTCGGACAATTTACACTGTGATACATGTCGCGTTCAGCCACACCGCTTTTGCGAATGAATGACCAGTATTCAACAAATTCTTCTCTACCACCCGAGGCCAGCTGTTTAAATTCATCAGAAATAAACTTGTCGGTAATAACGGCATGCACGGCTACATGTACTACGTCATTAACCCCGTCCTGATAAGCCTTGTCGATATAAACTCCTTTTACTTCAATTTTGGTGAGTTCGTTGCGCTGCTTAAGCATATCCATCATCTTGAACTGAATATTCAGGCGCTGATACATGCCGTCGCTTATATAGCGTCGCACCTTGCCCATATCTTTTGCAGCCCAGGCTTGCTGCAACTCAACAAAAGCAGTCTTTACCTTCTGAGTGAACGATTCAGGGTCGAGGCCGGGCAATTGAACTGCATTGTCTTTACCACTGAATTTAGTCGGGTCGGGAATAGAATTTAATATCGAACGCTGTTTGGCTTTTTTCTTACCAATGTAGAAGGCTACAATAAGTATGGCTATTACTACTAAATTCCACGGAAATGGAATCATCATTAAAATATAAAATATTAATGCTCCTATTCCATCGCCTCCACCGCTATCGCCTCCGCCACCGGCCCCTCCCATGCGTGCCTCAGCTACCAGAGGCATGAATACTGCAATGCATGTAAGCAACACAAATGCAATAACCGGTGTATTGCGCAATAAAAAGCTCAGCGTTTTTTTCATGATATTGAGATTTATTTCAAGGCTAAAATTAATATCAAATCAGAGAAAAACAAAAAGGCTTCATTATTTTTGTGCATTCTGTTGTGAGATTTTTTAGAATGAATAAAAAAGACCTGCTCAAAACCTTAGTACCGGGTTTAATACCGGTGCTGATTTTTGTTGTTGCCGACGAACTTTGGGGAACAATTATCGGCATGTTTATAGCCGTGGGAGTAGGAGTAATACAACTCTTATACATATATATTAAAGAGAAACGTGCCGAAAAATTTGTACTGGTCGATATCCTGTTGCTAATCGCACTGGGAATGGTTTCGCTATTGCTCGACAACGAATTGTTTTTTAAACTGAAGCCGGGTATTATTGGGCTCATTCTTTGTGCTTTGATTGGTGTTTCTGCCTTTTCGAAACGTAATTTAGTAATGCTTATGTCGAAGCGATATCTGAAAAACATCGAAATAAACGCTCAAGCGCAACAAAAAATGCACAAGTCGTTGCTTGTTATGTTTTGGATACTGGTGGCGCACACGGCTTTAAGCTTTTATGCAGCCTATTCAATGAGCAATGCTGCCTGGGGATTTATCAGTGGTCCCTTGTTATTTATTCTGTTGGCTTTATTTTTTGTGTATGAACTGCTGAAAGCTCGATTCATGCCACAAAACAGTGCCCATAATACCTTAGAAGAGTGGGTGCCTCTGGTCGACGAAAAAGGACGTATCACAGGAAAGGCTACACGAAGCAACGTGCACAACGGCAGCAAAATGCTGCACCCTGTAGTGCATTTGCACGTATTCAATGCCAATTTGCAGTTGCTGTTGCAGAAACGCAGCAATACGAAGCAAATTCAACCGGGAAAATGGGATACAGCCGTCGGTGGTCATATCGATTATGGTGAGAATATTATAGATGCTCTAAAACGAGAATCAGCCGAGGAATTGGGTCTAAGTAAAATAAGCACCTATAAATTGTGTAGCTATGTTTGGGAAAGCGAAATCGAAAAAGAACTGGTGTACAGCTTTTTTACTTTTGTTCAAAAAATACCTGATTTCGATAAATCGGAGATAGAGGAGGTGAGGTTCTGGAATTTTTCGGAACTGAAAGAAAACATCGATAGTGGAATATTTACTCCCAATTTTAAACATGAATTTGAATTCATTTTAAAAAATCAAAAACATATCAGAGAAGTTTTTAGAAAAAAACAGGATGCCTGTTTAAGCGCATTTTTAGGCCTATTTTCGGACGTTTTTTTCTAATAATGCCAATGGCTATTTTATTTGAGATATTGCCCCAAATAAGATCTTAGAGTTTTAGGAATAAATCCTATAATTTACTTATGTAAACATATATATTGTTACATCAGTAAATAATTACATCGGTCAACAATGATGACAAGTGTAATTGAGTCATATGATTATACACTTGTAATCATGTTTTCCAAGCAATCAGAGCGCTAAAAATAAGTAAAAATATATTTGATAAAATACATTAAATCAATAGTATATGATTAATATATAAAGTTATGATTTCATTTAATGGTTTACAATAGTACAGAACGACTGCAAAAAGCAATAATTAGTTTCAAGTATTGTTTGTAAATATCAATAAATCAGTATTTAAATAACTTTAGTTAAACTAATACTTCGGCTTTGTTTTGTATTGATAAGTATTGAAGAGATGGCGCATCATTACAATACTTGATAGAATAGATAGAGATTTATGGCCAACATTATATGATTACAAATGTAAATATCATAAAAGTTACAAATGTAAAGATATTTGTGTTTACATTTGTAATGTCAAAAATATTGCTTTTATGAAAGACAGAATTTCGAAAATTATAGCAGAAGAAGGCCTAACGGCTGCACGTTTTGCCGATGAAATTGGAGTACAGGCATCGGGTGTTTCTCATATACTATCGGGACGAAATAATCCGAGTACCGACTTTTTAATTAAAGTTCTCGAACGATATCGGGCTATTAGTTCCGAATGGCTGTTGTTAGGTAAAGGCGAAATGTATAAATCTCAAAACCCTGTCTCATCCGAATCTAAAACACATGATTTGTTTACTCAAATTCCCGTTGCAGGTTCCAATGGAATTGCGCCAAAGTCTGAAAAAAAAGACTTGCTAGCTGAACTAGCCGACAACAAACAAGGAGAAATTGAAAAAATCGTTGTATTTTATTCGAATAATACCTTTAGAATATATTTTCGTGCAACATAATATTTTTATCTTTGCCTAAACCATTGTGCAACGATGAAGAAATATATTGCTACACTGCCTGTAATACAGAACTACCCAATTAATGATGAATACTTTGTGCTGGAGTTAACCCACGAGGAGTTACTCCCTGATATTCTTCCGGCGCAGTTTGTCGAAATTTTAGTGGAAGGCGAGCCGGGTGTATTTTTGCGCAGGCCTATCAGTATTCACGATGTCGATTACGAAAACAATTTGCTGCGGCTCTTAATCCGCATAGCCGGAAAAGGCACGCAAAAGCTCAGTTTGCTACGCGAAGGCGATGCTGTCGACATGGTTTATCCGCTAGGAAATTCATTCAGTATGCCCCAAAAACCAAATATCTTGCTGGTTGGAGGAGGCTGTGGAATGGCTCCATTGCTATATGCAGCCCGTTATTTCAGAGAATATGGGTTCGAACCCAGAGTGCTTGTGGGCGCGCGTTCAAAAAAGGGTATTTTGTTGCGCGACGAGTATCGTAAATATGCCGAATTGCTTACATGTACCGAAGATGGTAGTCATGGAGTAAAGGGGTATGTAACCGACCACCCTGTGTTTTCCGATCGAAATAATATCGATATTATATATGCCTGTGGCCCTACGCCCATGCTGAAAGCAGTAGGAGCATGGGCAATGAACAACGATGTTGAATGTGAAGTGTCTCTCGAAAATTTGATGGCATGTGGCATTGGTGCATGCTTATGCTGTGTGCAAAAAACTATTGATGGAAACAAAACCGTTTGTCAGGAAGGTCCGGTTTTTAATATAAAAGACATTATATGGTAAACCTCTCAGTTGATATTAATGGGCTAAAGTTGAAAAATCCGGTGCTTACCGCTTCAGGAACCTTTGGATATGGCGAAGAATTCTGCGATTTTCTCGACTTGAATAATTTGGGTGGTTTTATAGTGAAAGGAACCACCCTGCTTCCACGCGAAGGAAACGATTACCCGCGTATGGCCGAAACGCCAATGGGTATGCTGAATGCTGTAGGGCTTCAGAATAAAGGGGTGTACTATTTTGCCGAGCATATCTATCCCCGCATCGGGCACTACAATACCGCAGTGATTGTGAATCTGAGCGGTTCTCAGATAAGCGATTACACCGAAGCTGCATCAGTACTGAACGAACTCGATAATATTCCTGCTATTGAACTGAATATAAGCTGCCCTAATGTTAAAGAAGGAGGTATGGCATTTGGTACCAGTTGTGCATCGGCGTCGCAGGTGGTTAAAGAAGTACGCAGTGTGTACAAAAAGCACCTTATGGTGAAACTGTCGCCAAACGTGACCAATATTGCCGATATTGCAAAAAGCGTTGAAGCCGAAGGAGCCGACAGTGTTTCGTTAATCAACACACTGCTTGGAATGGCCATCGACACCGAAACCCGCAAACCAAAATTGAGCACCATTACAGGAGGCTTATCGGGCCCTGCTGTTCGGCCGGTGGCTATCAGAATGGTTTGGCAAGTGTATAATGCTGTAAAAATACCGGTTTGTGGTTTGGGTGGTATAATGAGTGCCGCCGATGCCATCGAGTTTTTGTTGGCCGGTGCTTCATGCATTCAGATTGGAACAGCCAACTTTATCGACCCTGCCATTTCTGGAAAAATTGTTTGCGGTATCGAAGAATATTGCATGAAACACGGTGTGAAAAATGTATGTGATTTAACCGGAGCTATTGATTTATAAAATATATCATTATGAATAAACTGTTTGCTTTGCTTCTGATTTTTTGTATGCTCGTCTCCTGTAATTCGGGTAAAACAAAAAAAACTACTGTTTCCGACGATGATTTAGCTTTGATAGATGCCGAGCTTATCGACAATACATTGAATATGGATAGGATGCTTGTGGCTGCTGATTTCGAAATTTCGAAAAACAGGGTAGGCTTTGTGGTAATTGGCGATAGCCTAATTCATAAAATACCTTCGAACATCAGTTACGAACTCAAAACTATTACCCGTTCCGAAGAGGGTGTCGATTATGAGATTAAGACACTTACTCTTAACAATAATGGAACAGCTATGATGCGTATAGAGCTGAGTGAAGACGATAAAGTCAACGAAATATCGGTGCTTTCGGCATTGCCTGTAACAAAAGAAGATATGGGGGTAGGGAGCAGCTTGCAAGATTTCATTGTTGCTTATCCCGATTATAAGCTCTGGTACACCTATGTTAGCGATAGATTTGTTCTTGAAACAAACAAATTGCAGGGTGTGCAATTTCTTATTGATAAAAAAGATTATACCGGCGATAAAAATAAACTAAAAACTGCTTCAGATATGATTATGCTGAAATCTAACGATTTTAAAAGCGATGCTGTTATTAGTAGTATCAGGGTGTTTTTCTCCGAATAATACCGACTAATCAAGTATTCTTTTCAATGCCCTGAAAAAACTTTTTTCTATTGCGCTATACTCTCCATCGCTCCACAATAATTCTTCAATATCTTTAAAGAGTTGATCTTTAGCCCTTTCGGCTGTTAGGTGCGTCTTGCAATATGCTTTAATCTTTTCGAGCTGCCAATAGTCGTTGTCTTTATTGAATTCTTTCTTAATGCTGGCATACACCGTAGTGTCGACTTTTTCGATAATTAATTCCCTTTCTTCGGGTTTTATATCAAGGTCAGCATTGGCTGCATAAAGTAATACATATGCCAAAAATTCTTGATACGACCAATGGGTTTCAATGTTTTCCATAATAATTGGTTTTTTAGTACAACAAAAATACGATTAATTGTTTTACCGAAATCATGTTTTTTACAATTTACAGTGATTCATATCCAAACAAATTAAATAAAAGCGAATTGCGAAAAAAATCATTTTGAAATATAAAACTATTTTCTAATTTTGGCGAGGTGTTAATTTATGCAATACGACATGAATAAATGGGTTTTTTTGCTAAGTTCATTGAGTTTTCTCTTGTTAATGATTATGGGAAATGGGTGTAAACCCGATGACCCAACACCACCCGAAATTCAAATTTTGTTTTCGGAAGGCGATGCCGGCAATGGCGATACGCTTGCTGTTGGCAGGCCATTCCGAGTTACCATATCAGCTACGGGTATCGATGCCTCTATCACAAATTTTTTAATCGAAAAAGTATATAACGGTACACGAAAACCCGTACTCGACTCAGGTTTGAATTCTTCGGGCTTCACCGTGACGAAAACCTTCTATCAGGGTATCGAAGAAAATGTAGAATGGTGCTTTACCGTAATGGACCGTAACCGTAAGTCGTCAACAGTTTCGTTAACCATACATAAAGACCCCAATTCTCAGTTTGGTGGTATTCTCGAATTCGATGAAGTTGTTGTAGGCTATCAAGATAATAATAGTATTGGTCAGTTCTTTCTTCCGTTTTTGCCCAACGTATATTTTGTCGATTCGGCAGCTTTGTTTATGCAAGAGGTTGATATATTAAGCTACTTTAATTACAGTGTCGATGAAGGAGTGAATTTGCCATCGCCTACATTTTCGTCGCCTGGCGAAGATGCCGGTTCCTACGGCTTGCTCTATACCGAGTATTATCCCGAGCTAATCGACTGGCCGGTGCGCAATTACACCAAATACGACATAAGGCTTGAGCATGGAATTACCAACGAAAAATTCACAGCTGCTCACAACGACAGTCTGTTAATAGTTTCTTACGACAATGTTTGGGGTAAAAAGAAGTATAAGTGGGCAATGCCCGGAACTTTTATTCCTTTCGAAACAGCAGCAGGAAAAAAAGGCATTATTAAAGTGCTTGAGGCCGATACGGTATCAAATGGAAGCATTAAGTTTTCGATGAAAATTCAATTATAACCTAAAATGTAATATTTATGAAGAAACATGTATTTTTTATTGCAAGCATTATCATGCTATCGTGCACCGTTGCAATTGCACAGCAAGAAGTAATTATCGGTTTTAGCTTTGCCGATAATACCAACACCGAATTTACAGCCGATGAGGGCTTAAGTGGTAATTTAGGCTACGATGTTCGTGCCGAAAACAATGCCGGCGATGTTCGTGACCTTGTGTATGAAGAGGGAGCATCGAACTATGCAGCTTCAGCAACCGGGTGGGACGATGGCGCAAACGAAAAATTCTGGTCGATAAAATTTAAAGCCGATGGTTATCAAAGCTTTAAAATTTCGTCGAAACAGTACTCAGATGCTAACGGGCCGAAAGAATTTAAAATTCAGTATAAAATTGGTAATAGTGGTACATGGACAGATGTTGCCGGTAATACGGTAACGCTGGCAACCGACTGGACTACCGGAGTTATTACAGAGCTTTCGTTACCTGCTGAATTAGACAATCCGGGAACAACATCAATATATGTGAGATGGTTGATGACCAGTAATGTTTCGGTCGATAACAATACCGTAACTGCCCAAGGTGTTTCTCGTATCGACGATATTATGATTTACGCAAGCCCAATCCCTGTGCCTGATGTAATAATCGGTTTCGATTTTTCCGATAACACTGATGTTGAATTCAATGCCAATCAGGGGCTCGAAGCTAATTTAGGTTACGATATTCGTGCCGAAAATCAAGCTGCACAAAGCACCCGACCTCTGAGTTATACCGACGGCGCCAGCAACTATGCAGCTACAGCAACCGGCTGGGATAACGGAGCCGACGATAAATTCTGGTCGATTAAGTTCAAAGCCGATGGTTATCACGATTTCAAAGTATCATCAAAACAGTATTCCGATGCCAATGGTCCCCAAGACTTTAAACTGCAAACACGTAAAAGTGGCGAAGATTGGATCGAGGTTGATAATGGAGCAATAAGTGTTGCAGCCGACTGGACAACAGGAGTAGTTGAAGAACTGGCATTACCTGCCGATATTAACTACCCCGGAACAACTTCGGTGTATATTCGCTGGATTATGACGTCGAACGATAATACTTCGGGGGGAACTGTTACCGAAGCCGGTGAGTCGAAAATTGACGATATTATGGTAACCGGCTTTAACAATACTGGTGTTGAAACTGCACTGGTGGTGAACTCGGTTGCGATGTATCCGAATCCATGCAACGGAGTATTAAACATAAGCACAATAGAAGAAATTGAATTTGTAGAAATATACAATCTTCAGGGTGCTCGTGTTGCACGCTACCAGATAGGTCAAAACGAAACCAGCATTTCTACTGCATCGATGAATGCAGGAATGTATATTGTTCGTGTGTATTTTAATAACGACAAAAAACCTGTTTCGAACCGAATTGTTGTTGAATAATCAGTTACGCATAATTGAAATGTCCGGAAGTTGTAACACTTTCGGCATTTCTTTTTCAGACTAATGCAGTTGAAACCGATAATATCATTTTTGCTTTGTACAGCAATGGCTCTACAGGTATTTGCGCAGCGTCTTTCGGGATACATTAGCGATGAGACCGGAGCTGCATTGCCAAATGCAAATATTATTGTTAGCGAGAATTCAATGGGAACGGTGAGCAATCAATTAGGGTATTACTCATTTGAATTGGAGCCGGGGAGATATAAAATTACCGTGAGTTTTCTTGGATATAACATCGTCTCTCATAATATAGTGATTCACAAAGGCAAAGATGTAACACTGAATATTGCGATGCAGCGTAGCCAATTTTTCACCGACGAAGTCGAAATTAATGCCAGGCAGAACGACGGTTTCAATAAAATTGACGCACCGGTAAGGATTCAAACTATGGATGTCGATGAAATAATGCGACTTCCGGCTGCCAATACCGGAAAACTGTTCAATACAGTTTCGGGTGTAGATGTAAAAAATGAGTTCGGAATATTCTCTTCACAAACGGTAGTGTCGTTGCGTGGGTTGGGAGGGAGCAAGCAAAGCGGAACATTGGTTGTAATCGACGGCAGCCCGGTGAATAAGTCGGAATCGGGATCGGTGAACTGGAATATGATAGACAAAGACGGTATCGAGAAAATAGAAATTATGAAAGGCCCGGGTTCGGTTATGTTTGGTAGCAATGCCATGGGCGGCGTTATCAATATTACTACACGAAAACCCAGATCGGCACTGGCTGCCGATGTTTTTTTGTCGTATGGCAGATTCAATACGCTCGAAACCGGTTTTTATGCTTCAGGCCGCAACAAGTCAAATTTGATTTACTGGAAGTTACACGCCGGTGCTCAGCGCAGCAACGGATACATCAATACTCCCGATTACCTGATTCAAGAAAACGACACTATTGTAAGTCCGGTATATTTGCGCGAATATAATGTTGGCGGGCTTTTCGGCTTTTATCTGAACGAAAAAAACCGCATCGAGGTTTCGGCAAATTATTACGACGACCAACGAGGAACCGGCATAAAAATATTTGAGGATATGGGTGCGTTCGACGAGCACGACACCTATCATGTTTTTGCCAAGTATCGTGGTATTTTTGGCAGGTGTTCAGTGTATTCAAATCTGTATTTTATGAACGAGTTCTATGGCAAACTCAACGAATACTACAGCAATGGTGAATATAAACTGTACGAAGTCGATTCGAAGCGCTTCGATTATGGTGCAAAAACATGGGTAGAGTACAATATTTCAGGCAACATTGAGGCATTGGTGGGTGCAGAGTTGAAAACAGGTAGTGTCGATGGAAAAGATGTATATTTTACGTCAACCGATATTATCAGCAATAGAGGTAAAATGAACACGCTGGCAGGTTTTGCTCAATCGAAGTGGAAAATATCGCCCAAGTGGCTGGTTTATGGTGGCTTGCGCTACGATTATTCATTCTTTTATGATGCTTCGTTTTCAATTGAAATGCCATCGTATTCAATAGAATATCTCAGCGATTTTCAGTACACTACAGTTGGGTCAAAACAATGGTCGGCACTGAACCCTAAGTTGACCATGCAGTATTCTTCTGAAAACAGCCTACGATGGTATGTTTCGGTAGCCGGTGGTTTTGGCGCCCCATTGTTAGAAGACTTGTGCCGCACAGGTCGCAAAAAAATAGGCTTCAAAATAGCAAATCCCCAATTGAAACCCGAAAAAATTACCAATTTCGAAACGGGCGCCGAGTTCAATGTATTTCGTAATATAGAGCTTTCAACTTCTATATTCTTCATGCGAGGCAACGATTTTATGTATTTTATCACTACAGGCGATTCGGTTAATTTAGGATACACCATTGTGCCGGTTTATCGTGTTGACAATATCAGTAAAGTCGAAATATTTGGACTGGAAGCCGATGCCAAAGCGAAACTGGGTAAATGGTTACGTCTTTTTACGAATTACACCTACACTCACTCCCAAATAAAGGAATATATTATCAATACGCCCGGTGCCGATAAAGATTTAACCAACAAATACCTTACCGATATACCAAAGCATAAGTTTTCGGCCGGTATTAGTGTGGCAACAAAGCCAATACATGCATCAGTGTCGGTGAAATATACCGGTAAACGATGGTTGAACGATGAAAACAAGTTCGATGATATCTATCTGTTCTCTGATACCTATCCTGCCTATTACACCATCGATATGAAGCTGTGGAGGCAGTTTAATGCATTTGAGTTTAGTATCGAAATCGACAACCTATTAAATACAATTTACACCGATAGCCGGGGATACCGATCGCCCGGAATTTTTTACATGGGAAAAATTAAATACAGTATAAACCAATAAAATAAAGTACAATGAAAAAAATGAGAATTTTAGCAGCAATTGCAATAAGCATTGCAGTAGTGTGGTCGTGTGGCGATGGTCAAAAGAAAGTAGAGAACAACAACAGGCAGGCAATAACACAAGCCGATACAGCCGATTTAACCAACAATTTTTACGACAATGCCGAAAAATATGAGTTGACAAGTTGTGAACTCGAAATTTGTGGCGAAGTTTCGAATCCGGGCATAGTCGATTTTTCGCAACTGCCACTGCGTAGTGTAATCGTAAAAGAGACATTGCTCTCAGAGAGTGGCGATTCATTTGTAGGAGCCTACTGTTACGATGGTTACTCGTTATTCGATATCCTGAACCATTATCAAATCGAAAAAAGAAAAGATAATACATTTCGCCCAATAATCGATATGTATGTAGAGGTTGAAAATGCCGAGGGCGATAAAGTAGTTTTCAGTTGGGGAGAATTGTATTATCCGAATCATTTGCATGAGATTATTATCGCCACAAGGGTAATGCGTATTGTTCCAAGTAAAACAAACGAACTGTGGGAGCTGCCAACCAATAGCAAAATTGTGGTGGTTAGCGATTTAATTACCGAGAGAAATATCAGCAATCCCAGTAAAATTACAGTAAAATCGTACAATATCGATTTGGCCGATGAAAAAGGCAAAAGCCCCATATTTTCGCCCACATTCGAGTTTTTCAGGAATGGTATTAGCGATGCCATGTATAACGAAAACCCACAACATATTGCCGACATTACCCTACATACCATATTTTATGGAAGGGGCAGGGGTATTCACAGTACTCAGCCTTTTACAGGAATACCCCTAAAACAGCTTATTAATGAAAAGGTGAAGCCAACACAACAGGCAATCCGCAATGGCTTAGTTTTGGCCACTGCCGATGATGGTTATCGGGCGGTATATACCTATAGCGAAATATGTAACCGGAACGACCAGGCAGATGTGCTGGTAATATATCGCCCCGAAGAAACCGATGGAGGAGCATTCAGGCTATTCCCAAGTTGTGATTTTTTCAGCGACAGGGCTGTGAAAGCTATGAATCGAATTTACTATACAGAATAGAATTAAACTTGTAGATTGTTTTGTTGATACATAAGCAGGAGGTAACACGAAGTGTTGCCTCTTTGTTTTTATAACATATCGTATTGGCTCAAACTACAAACGTTCTACCTGTTTGAATACGGAGTCTAAATCTACGTTTTATGAGGCAGGCGTATCTATAGTTTACTGATGTATTCGTCGAGTTCGGGAAGCCTGCGTTCAACAAACTGCAGCATCAAATCGATTTCTTGCTGATAGGTATTGCTATCGAAATACCATTCGCTGTCGATAGGCCACATGGCAAAGTTTTCGTAAACAGCTTTTCTTATAATTACCCCGTTATTATTAATATGTTTTCTGAAGTTTTCGAGCGATATGATGTTGCTTTTGCGGAGTTGGAACCAACGGGTTTTTAACTTGTCGGTATATCCCGTCTCCGGAATTTCGCACAGCCTCTTTAGCAGTATCGATCGTTGCCAGTCGAGCTCGGTTTCGGCCATGTTCAGTTCGTTGTCGCCGTCGCGTCCAAACGAATGGTCGTAATCCCAAATAGCAAACCTGAAAGGGGTGTTTTTATCGATTTTATACAGATAAAAGTTTTTCATTATGCCATCGGCATTGTTGGTAAAAAGCAAAATAATATGCCAGTCGATTACACTTTGTATATCGACCCAATTCGAAATTTCGCGGGCAAAACACGAATCGGAACTGTTGAACAAAAAGTCGCGAAACGATTCTATGTAATTGGTTTTGTTGTCGCGCTTCAATTTCGGGTATTTCTGCTGAAAATAGTTAGCCGGATTTTGTGGTATAAAGCCCGCATCGTTGTAAAACACCGGCGGATCTTTAAAAAGCATGGCTTCCGGGTCTTTCTATAATACTCCCCGAAAATTGGACCACTGGTTAAGTTGAATAAAAACAATTA
>CAZEHA010000061.1:0-20026 GCA_964511665.1 uncultured Bacteroidales bacterium | reverse complement strand
TACCCACCTCCACACCTGTCAGTTTCAGAACAAATATGGTGATAACAATGCTCAGCGGATAGATTATTATAGCCTTTGGCGGATGTGTCAAGAATCCGTATAATACTCCTGCGAACAGCACCGAAGCCGACCAATAGGCATTTTGATCGTTCTTTATAAAGAATATCGCAAACAACACCGGGAAAACCAGTGCATAGAACAGTTCATAGTACCAAATATGAATAGATTTAAAATTCGCTTTTCGGGGAAGCAATAGCAAGCTTAAAAACAATGCGGATGTAGTAAACCGTATTGCTGACGACTCCCAATAACCTACAGCAAATTTTAAAACAAGCCAAAACAGTATGTGCCCTACAAACCCAAAAACAGCCAGTGCCAACAGGGTTTGTTGCTGAAAGCGGTAATCAGACGAGAAATAAAAACGGATTTTATTCAGTTGCATAGAATTTGCTTTACACAAATCTACAAATAATTATCATACAAAAACACCGGTTTATCAAAAACTTAATTGGCTTGTATCAATGTAAAAACCGCTTACAACACTTGGCCACGCAATATAACGGTATCGATTAGATCAGACCCATAGGCATAAGGGATAAACTCCAGATTTGGAATGGGTTTGGTAATAATAAGATTGGCCATTTTGCCGGGGCAAATACTGCCGGCAACATCGCTAACACCCATGGCATAGGCCGAATTCAGTGTAACGGCATTTAAGGCTTCCTGAGGCAGCATACGGTAGTTGACACAGGCAAACGACATCATCAGTTTCATATTTCCACATGGCGATGATCCCGGATTGTAGTCGGAAGCGATGGCTACCGGTAAACCGGCATTCATCATCTCTCGTGCAGGGGCAAATGGCATATTCAGAAAAAAAGCAGCACCGGGAAGAATGGTGGGCATGGTTTCAGCCGAAAGCAAGGCATCGATCTCGGCTTTGCCTGTGTATTCAATATGATCGACCGACAAAGCATTGTATTTCACCCCAACCTGTATGCCCCCCGAAAAGGCCAGTTCGTTAGCGTGAATTTTGGGTCGCATGCCATATTTGATGCCTGCCATAAGAATTCTCTCGGTTTGCTCGGGCGTAAAAAAACCTTTGTCGCAAAACACATCGATGTAGTCGGCAAGCTCTTCGGCTGCAATCACCGGAATCATTTCGTTTATAATCAAATCGACATAGGCATCGGGGTTGGCTTTATATTCGGCCGGAAAAGCATGAGCACCAAGAAAGCTTGATTTAACCAGCAAAGGAGCAGTATCTTTAATGCGTTTGATAACCCTGAGCATTTTCAACTCATCATCGGTGTTCAGGCCATAGCCGCTTTTTATTTCGACAGCACCGGTGCCCATCGAAATAATCTCGTGAATGCGCTCCATGCTTTGTGCATATAAGTCATCTTCGGAGGTTTCGTGCAGCAATTTAGCCGAATTTAGAATTCCCCCTCCCCTTTTGGCAATTTCTTCGTAGCTGAGTCCACGAATTTTGTCGGAATACTCTATTTCGCGACTGCCTGCATACACCAAATGTGTGTGCGAATCGCAAAACGAAGGTAGTACCAATTTATCGGTAGCGTCGATTTCGGTAATCATGTCATCATCGAAAGCTTCAATGCCCTTGCAATCGTTCATATTACCAAAAGCTGTGATGTGTTCGTCTTCTATAAGCAGCCAGGCATTCTCGACCGAAGGAACATGGGCCATGTCATTTCCTTTAACCAATAGTCGTGGTTCATTTTCGGCCATCAGCAAAGTTTTGATGTTGGTGATAATGGTTTTCATTGTAGCGTTTTTCCGATGTGTTACATATTCAATTAAACTGACGGCTAAAATACATAAAAGCCTCTAGTAAGTCAGAATCTTTTGCAATAAAACCACGAATGTTGTAAAAATATGTACAATTCGATAGTACAGTGGCAAGAATTAGCGTATTTGGGTCTTCGAAAAAAAATATTAAGCTATCGATGAATACGCTAAATTAGATAGTTGACCATTTATAATTACTAAAAATAAAGATAACTTTGAACCGAACCTATTCAAAGACAAATGAGATATTTCATTACAATGGTTTTATTCGTGATATTGTTACATTGCAATGCTGTTGCCGACACAGTGCCCCCTTCGTACACCTACCTGAACCTGGGAACAGGGCTCACTAAAACTGCTGCCTTCGACCAGGTTAACTCGTGCCTGCCTTACTCAGGATTTGGTTTTGGTTTAAACACAACACTAACGAAACAAAAGTTAAAGTACCGCTTATCGTTAGGCAATTTTTTTAGTGTCGGGTTCATGTTACCTGTTGAAATTACCGGATACGACAACAGTGTTAACTATTATCACAACAACACGCAGGTAGAATATTTACGACGGTTGATGACCAACACCCAACAAGACTTATATGTATATGCAGGTGGCCGTGTGAAAACTCAATTTGGGTTTCGTACAACAGGTGCGAATGTATATAATAATTCGTTTGCCTACGACATGTCGTTTACCCTGATGCCTGTGTTGTATGTAGAGAAGTATTTTTCGTTGCACAGCCTTTGCAAGCGCTTCAACGAGAGCAGAAACTTTTCGGTACAGGTGAACATCTCGTATCCGTTGTATGCAGCCTATGTTTTACCACCTTACAATGGTTTACCCGACAATGCCCTGCGAACCGATGGCAGTATGATTGATTTTGGCAATGTTCATCATAGTCTTTTGGGTGCTTTTATCAATCCCGAAATAAATTCATCGCTAATATGGCATATGAAAAATGGCAATGCCTTGGCGTTGCAGTATCAATTCAATTATTACTACAGCAGGCACACATTCATCACATCTAAAACGCTATATGCCTGGGTAGGTGTCAGCCTGATGGTTAACCTAAAAAAATCGTAAGAAAATGAATTCAAAACATGGAAAATATGCAGCTATTTTGGGCTTGCTGATAATTTTGGCCTCGTGCGAAAAAATTGCATTTAACCCGCCTACATCTTCAAAACAGGCCGTTTTTGAATATGCCTGGACAAGTATTGATGAGAAATATGCTTTTTTCGAATTAAAAAACATCGACTGGGATTCGGTGTACTTGGTATATAAGCCACAAATATCAGAAAGCATGAGCGATGAAGCATTTTTCGACATATTGTCGCAGATGATTGCTGTGTTGCGCGATGGACATTCGGGATTGAATTCGTTTACTAATGCTTATAAGAATGTTGTGTTTTTTATCAACAGCCCCGAAAACTTCGATTACCGTTTGATAACCGACCATTACTTCGGGGGCTGGGGTAACTATACCGCTGCCTTTCAGCACACAGCCATTAAAAACGGTAGAATTGCTTATATTTATTACGAAAGCTTTAGCAGTTCGTTCAATCACAGCGATGTTGCCTATCTTATCGACTTGTATTCCGGCTGCGACGGAATGATAATAGACGTTCGCAACAACTTCGGCGGTGCGGTAGATAATGTATATAAGCTGGCATCGCATTTTACCAACGAGAACAAAGATGTTTTCGGGTCTGTAATGAAGTCAGGTTCTGGTCACAACGATTTTTCGTCGCTTGTAATATCGGAATTGAAGCCTGAAGAACCCTACTGGAATAAACCTGTGTGTGTGTTGACAAACCGAAAAACCTACAGTGCAGGGTCGGTATTTACTTTGGTGATGAAAGAACTTAACAATGTAACTGTTATAGGCGACACCACAGGTGGAGGACTAGGGCTACCGATAGGCACCGAATTGCCCAACGGCTGGCAAATACACTATGCGGGGTCGCAAATATTGTCGGTTTCAGGAGTGTGTTACGAATTGGGCATTCCTCCTCATGTTCAAATACACTGCACCCGCGAAGATGCCGACAATGGCCTCGACAGCATTATAGAAAAAGCCTGCGAAATTATGTTGCAGTAAAGGTATTGCCTTGCCGGCCTTATAATTCCTTCAAAACGGCAGCTTGTTATTGCAATATTTTCACATCGTCAAATAATATGTTTTCATAAGAATGAGTTAACACAGGTTTAACATAGCACCGGTAATTTTGCTTGCGAAACAAAGTTACAGGAATGAATAAATCAGCACTATTTTTAGTATTCGTATTGTTTTCGATGCAATTGTGTCAAACAGCATGGGCGCAGAATGAAAATTCCGATTCGGAAGGACTACACATTAATGGCTACATTCAGGCTCAGTATCAACATTTTTTTATTGCCGACACCATTGGTGGAAGCACCCGTAGTTTTGCGCGATTCAGCGGCGGTGATTTTGCCTCGCCCTATAGTGCCGATCGTTTTATGATTCGTCGCGGCCGAATTAAAATAAGTCATGGCAGCGAGTTTACCAAAGCGGTGCTATCGTTCGATTTTACCGACAAGGGTTTTTCGGTTAAAGATGTTTATGTTCAGGTTTTTGACCCCTGGGCTAAGGCAATTTCAGTTACAGCCGGTTCTTTCAACCGCCCGTTTGGTTACGAAATCGAGCGTTCGTCGCAATTTCGCGAAAGCCCCGAAAGAAGCCGTATAGTGCAAACCCTTTTCCCTAACGAGCGAGAAGTGGGTGCAAAGTTAAGTTTTAGAATGCCCGAAGGCGGATTGCTGCACTATTTCGGTATGGATGCAGCTATTGTGAATGGCAATGGATCAGCTGTAGAAACCGACAATTACAAAGACTTTATTGGCCATGTATATTTTGATATTCCCGAAAACAATGAAAGCAATTTTGCAGCAGGAATAGGATTCTCTTATTATAAAGGTAAAGTTGAACACGTGAGCAATCCTTCCGACTCGAGTGGGAACCGACACTATTTGGTTTACCGCTTTGGCGAAAACACGGTAAATTACCCCATTGGCAATGAGATTCCCGACACGGTAATTAGCTATTTAGGATTTTTACCCGATATGGAACTTAGTAGGATAGACAATAACGCCAATCCGATTGCAATCGACAGAAAATACTACGGCGTAAATGCCAGATTATCAGTAAAAACACCATTTGGCAAGTCGCAAATCAGCACCGAATATATTTGGGGTGTGCAGCCTTCGTTTGTGTACACAAAATATCTCGACGAAATGAATACTCTGTACAATGTAATACACACCATGAGCCCTGCCGGACCGGTAATGGGTATTTCCTATCCAAACTACGACCAACCTGTCCCCTACGACCCCTCGCCTGTTTCATCAAAATACAAACCGCACCATACTATTATTAGAAATTTCAGTGGAGGATATTTCCAATATGTGCAAGACATTCTCGAAACGGGTCACCAACTGGTGATAAAATACGATTGGTACGACCCAAATACCGATGTTTCGGGTAAAGAAATTAAACTGACATATCATCAGAACGACGCACAAACATTCACCTATCTGTCGCCTGCCGATGTGAAGTATAGTACTATAGGCATAGGTTGGAACTGGATGATAAACGAGCATGTAAAAATAGGTTTGCATTACGAAAATGTTACCAACGAAAACACTTCGCTGAATGCCTATTTTGAGAATGCCAACATCGGGCAAGGAAAATACCCATCGCCGGGATACCTGCGCGACATAAAAGATGATGCTTTCACAGCAAGAATTCAATATCGTTTTTAACCAATATCTGTTTACATGAAACAAATTGTTTTAAGTTTGGCTTTACTGTTCATTCCAATCATTCATTTTGCAGGAACCAAGTTCTACCGAGCCTCGTTTAGAGACGACCCAGCTACCACCATAGTTATTGGATGGAGTCCCAGCGGAACCTCTACAAATGCCAAAGTTTATTACGGCACCACCGACTATGCTCCTGACTTTTGGTCGATGTATACCAACAATCACGGTATCGACCGAACCACCAGTCATCAGGGGATAACCAGTAATTTTGCCCGACTCACCGGCTTGCAGCCCAACACTGTATATTATTTTGTGATAAAAGACGATCAGGGAGTCAGCTCACGTATGTCGTTCAAAACACTTTCTGACAACCCCAACGATCCGGTTTGTTTTATTGCGGGAGGAGATACCAGAACAGGCGCACCAATTGTCGAGTATCAATCAGATCAGTGTAGGCCTCGCCGCCAAAAAGGATGCGACCTTGTCGCACAAATTAGGCCTGACTTTATCGCTTTTTCGGGAGATTTTATTTTTATTCCGGGCGACGACGGCCAATGGAACGATTGGTGGAACGACTGGATGAGAACCATTGGTCCGGCTGCAACCAAAGGCAGGGTTATTCCTGTTCTACCGGTAACCGGAAACCATGAACAAAACGACGACATTTACAACTTTTTTGATATCCCCAGTGCCGATAACTACTATGCAGTGAACATCGGAGGAAATCTGGCTCGTTTTTATTGCTTGAATTCCGATTTGGAATGTGACAATACTATGTTAAACTGGTTCGAAACCGATTTGCAAAACTACACAGGTGGAAGCAATGAGCCTTTTTGGAAGATTATTCAGTTTCATGTCCCTATCGCTCCACACGGAGAGTATAGTGTGTTATCGAACCTGATAGGTTGCTGGTGCAACTTATTCCGTCAATACCGAGTACGATTGGCACTTGAAGGACACACACACGTGATGAAGATAACAAATCCGGTAGTCCCGGGTAGCGGCACAGGTAGCGACAATGGGCTGATACAACACGACAACGAAGGCACTGTATACTTGGGAGAAGGATCGTGGGGAGCCCCTATGCGAGAATTATATACCAGTGCAGGCGGTAAAGCTTTTGCATGGACGCATGCACAAGATCGGTTTGCCGGGTTCAACATAATCACGATTAAAAAACAACAAATAGAAATTACTACTGCAAAATTCGACAATTCGACTTCAGTGGGACAGGTTCAGGAATCGGATCCGGTGGGGACAATGCCTTCAGGTCTGGTG
This sequence comes from uncultured Bacteroidales bacterium, assembly GCA_964511665.1. GTDB lineage: Bacteria > Bacteroidota > Bacteroidia > Bacteroidales > ML635J-15 > JAGOEF01. The sequence goes on along the minus strand of CAZEHA010000061.1, from coordinate 13,162 downwards.
TATTGGTCGATGAATGGTTCTAATGTATATATCCTTCCAAATACTTTCTTCAGTTTTTCGTCCGACGCCAGTCTGGCTCAATTATATACCAGCCAAGGAAGCTTAGCCCCTGATTTTAACACCAATACATTTCATTACAATGTTGTATTACCGGCCGGAACAATAAATGTACCCGTAAGCTACGCTATTACGAATCATCCGGGTGCCACTATAAGTACTAGCAACGCCGTAAACCTAACAGGAAGTGCAGCACAAAGAACTACCACATTAGTAGTTACTGCCGAGGATTTGATAAACACACAAACCTATACAATCGAGTTTTCGGTGCAAGCCAATGCAGTAGCAACACTTAGCTCGCTTACAACGAATCTGGGCACTTTAACCCCATCGTTTGCACCCAACATTTATAATTATACAGTTAATCTAGATGCCGGTGTAACCACAGTTCCCATAGTCTCGGCCACACCCACCGACCCTGATGCGGAAGTGGTAATCAGTCAGGCATCATCGCCTGATGGCCTGGCAAGTATTACTGTTACAGCCAGCGATAACCAAACTATAAACGTCTATACTGTAGACTTTGTAGTTGCGTCGAGCAATGCAAAAATGATAACATCGTTTAATATTGCAGGACAAACAGCTCCTGAAACTATCAATCAGGAAAACTTAACAATAAGTGTTTCAATGCCCGAAGGCAGCGATGTTAGCTCTTTGGCACCAACTATTACCTATATAGGCAGCAGTCTTAATCCGGACACGGGTGTTCCTCAGAATTTCAACGAACCGGTTGTTTACACCGTAACAGCTCAAGACAATAGCAGTGTGCAATATACTGCAAGTGTGGTTTTAGTTCCCTCCAATCAGGATAATGCTTTGTTGTCCGATTTATATTCAATACCGGGGCAACTTTCACCTGAATTCAACCCGTCGGTAGTTTTCTATAATGTTGAAATACCCGATGAAACCACCGAAGCACAAGTGTATGCAGTACCCGAAGATGTTCAGGCCACAGTACGTATTTTCAATCCGGTAAACGTAAATGGTAGCATGGCGCAACGCACTGCCACAGTTATGGTGATAGCCCCTGATAATATCACAACTAAAACCTACAGCCTTTTGTACCTAAAACCCAACTCAATCGATGATATAAGCGAAAAAGAAATGTCGAAAGTGTATCCAAATCCAACAAATAGTGTAATTAATATTGAACTATTCCAAAACTCAAACGGAGCAACTATACGCATTCACAACGGTTTTGGTAAAACCATGAGACAATTTGAACTTAAGCGCGGTAAAACAAAAACTATTTTCGATGTCGGTTCATTAAGCGATGGCGCTTACTTCATCATCATACAAAAAGATGGGAAAACCGAATCGCATAAAATAATAAAACATCAATAGCAATGAAAGTTCTTTTCTCCATTTCACTGTTTCTTTTGGTTGCTGCAACGGCATTTTCGCAGACGGATAACGATCGTGAAAAAGAGTATTGCAATCGATTGTCCTATTCGTTTGACCCCGATTTTGCTCCATTCTATCATGGGGTTGCCTCGGGCGATGCACTTCACGACAGGGTTATTATTTGGACTCGGGTAACACCGGTTGCTACGGTTGAAAACATTGAAGTGGAATGGTTTATGGCTACCGATACGCTATTTACGAATATGATAGCTTATGGAACCTACACCACCGACGAAGATGTTGACTATACCGTAAAAATAGATGTAACCGGATTGCAAGCCGACACATGGTACTATTATTACTTTAGGGCTTTCGATTTGAATTCGGTTATCGGACGAACTAAAACAGTTCCCGTTTCGGGGAACGACAGTCTCCGTATTGCTGTGGTATCGGGCTCAAACTACAACAACGGTTTTTTTAATGTATATCGTAGTTTAACCGTGCGAAACGATGTAGATGCAGTATTTCATTTAGGCGATTATATTTATGAATACGCTACCAACGAATATGGTACTCATTCCGAAAGGGCATTGCAACCCAACAATGAAATCATCACACTATCCGACTATCGCATGCGCTATTCTCATTATCGTTTAGATCCCGATCTGAGATACGCTCACCAACAATACCCGTGGTATGTAATATACGACGATCACGAAACCGCCAATAATTCATATGTGGGAGGTGCCGAGAATCACTCGGCAGGCGAAGGCGACTGGACAACTCGCATGAATGCAGGAATTCAGGCTTTCTTTGAGTGGATTCCTATGCGAAGAATTAACGACCCCGATGATCCCAAAAATAAGATTAGGCACACTATTCAGTTTGGCGACCTGGCTGCTGCCATGCTTCTCGATACCCGATACGAAGAACGCGACGATCCCAATGGTTTAGCCGTTGACGACCCAAATAAAAGATTGATTGGCGACATGCAGTTCAACTGGCTAAAAATGGAATTATACAATTTTCAATTCACCACACCCGTACAATGGAAACTTATAACCCAGCAGGTGATGTTTGCCCCGTTGATTATTGCCGGCATTGTTGCCAACAAAGACCAATGGGATGGTTATCAGTACGAAAGGCAACGCATTCTCGACTGGATTTACGGCATGGGAATTAAAAACACCGTGGTTCTTACCGGAGATATTCACACCAGCTGGGCCAACGATGTGCCAAACCCATCGATGGGAAGTTATGGTTCCAATGGACAAGGTTCGGGCACGGTTGAGTTTGTAACCCCATCGGTTACCAGCCCGTCGACCAATAGCTTTTTAGGAGGTTTGGGCTCGGGGGCTATTCAATTGATTAACACCCACATGAAATGGGTGGAACTGGTTAGCAGGGGATATTACATTCTAGATGTAAACCACAACCGTTGTCAGGCCGATTGGTATTTTATCAACAATATCGAATCGACAAACTACTTTGAATCGAATGCTTCTTCGTGGTATGTGAACAATAACGAGAATTTTTTGCGGCAATCGCCGGTGCCATCCGTGCGCCTTTCACAGAACCCATATTTTGCTCCCGAATATCCAATTCAGTCGGTAGGAATCGAACCCGTCGATGGGGTTGAAGAACTGGTAATTCTGGGTGTTTATCCCAATCCATTCAACAACCATATTACCATTCAGTATTTTTCGGCCCACGACCACGAATGCAAATTGGAAATTACAGACATGAATGGTAAAAAAATTATTGAAGCCGTACTCAATCCGGGTTGTGCCGATGTAAGCTATTTTGATATCGATTTGTCGGATTTGCCAAAAGGAAGTTATCTGGCGAGTATTACCAGAAAAAGTGGAATTGTTAAAACAAAACGAATTATTAAACTATGATTTTATGAAGAAACTTTCTTTATTTCTTATCTGTTCTATTACCATAATTTATGCACAGGCCCAACACTTCGAGCTTAACCCCACTCATGCCTGCGATAATGTAACAGTTGATTTCACCAACCTACATCCCAACAATGGGTACAGTCCGGTATTCCTGATAACCACAGGGTTTACCTACTCATGGGACTTTGGAAACGGAGTCACATCAACCGCAATGAACCCTGAAGCAGTTACCTACGCCGGTCCGGGTGTTTACGAGGTAAGCTATGTGGTCAACATCGATACAATTGGTTATAAAATAACCGGAGTATCGCTTGCAGGGCATTTGGCTTGCGACGACTCAACACCATTCGACAATACGGTGGAGATTTACATTAAAATTTTAGATAACAGTGGCAATGTTTTATACACTACAATCGACCAAACTCAGGATGTTTCAGAAGGCAGCTATGTTACTATTAACCTCCCTATTAATGAATTTAACATAGGAACCAATTTTCCTATTTGGATACAGATATGGGATAAAGACAGCCTCGATGCCGACGACAATTGCCTTGACGATGGCGAAGGCAATACAACTCAACTTACCATACCACTTCCACCTTACAATAGCAACGGATTTGGAGCCTACCAATCGATAATAAACACAACTACTGCAGCCGGAGCCTTGCAGATAACAGTCGATTTTTATAAACCGGTTCTTACTTTCTCTCAAAATGAAACTGTTACGGTGTACCAATCACCATCGGCTCCGGCACTGAATCCCAATCAAATCAATATATGTCCGGGGCAGCCGATGCCCGAAATCACGGCTCAAGGAACTCAAATTACATGGTATAGCGATGAACAACTCACGAATCAGATTCATAGTGGTTCCAGCTACACTCCCACATTCTCAGAACCCGGAAGCTACACTATTTTTGCCACGCAAACTAGTCCAGTTAGTTCTTGTACCAGTGTACCCACAATCCTAAACATCGAAATTGAGTATATCGAAGGACCTGAGGTAGCAAGCCACCCTGATTTTTTCTGTGCCAACGAAGCCAATCCACTACTTACAGCTCAGGGAAACAACATAAGGTGGTACTCCGACGAGAATCTCATGAACCTGTTGTCGGAAACCAACAGTATAAGCTTAGCGACTACTGCACCCGGCAATTACACATACTATGTAACACAAACCAACGAAGACATGTCGTGTACCAGCCTTGCTGTCCCAGTAAATTTTGGAATAGTACAAAATGCTGCTGCCGACATCGAGATTACACCGGCATCGTGCTACGAAAGTGCCGATGGACAAGCGATAGCAACCATTACAAGCGGTAATGCTCCTTACCAGTATATGTGGTCGAATGGCGCTGTGGGCAATTCCGTTTCAGGCTTACCACGCGGTGAATACACGCTAAGTGTAATCGACGGGTATTTTTGTGTTTCTACTTTCGATGTGCTGATTGATGCCCCCGCTGCACTGGCTGTAAATCATCAAATTTTATCGGGGTTATGTTACACCGACGAGGCCGGCGAAATTGAAGTATATGTAAGCGGTGGCGTTGAACCTTACTCATACGAATGGAGTAATGGAGCCACAGAATCGATAGCCGGCAACCTTAACCCGGGCACACACACCGTGAGCATTACCGATGTAAACAATTGCAATATCACGTATTCCATTGAACTTCAGAGCCCTCTTGAGATTGGCATCGAAAGCACACTACATAAAACTTCGTGCCCCGACCTCTCCGATGGAAGCATTTCATTGAATATTACAGGAGGAGAACCTCCTTACGCATTCGAATGGTCGAACGGAAGCTACGAATATTTTATTGAAAATGTTTCGGCTGGCAACTATATGGTTACCATAACCGATTTTTACAACTGCACACTAACGCAGAGCATTAGCCTTAGCAGCATTTATTCAACCTGCATTGTGCCGGCCAATGTTTTTACTCCAAACAACGACGGCAAAAACGACACATGGCAAATTAAGTTTATCGAGCTGCACCCAAATGCATTGGTACAGGTTTTCGACAGAGCGGGCAGAATGGTTTTTGAATCGAATGATTACAGTAACAACTTCGATGGCACATTAAATGGGAAAAACCTACCCACGGGTTCCTATTTCTATGTTATCGACTTAATGGATGGCAGCGAAGTATTAAGAGGGTTTGTAGATATTGTTAGATAATGGAAAATATGAGAATTATGAAAAATATATTATTGATACTATTGCTTGTTTTAGCATTAGAATCGAATGCTCAGCAAGATGCCTATTTTTCGAATTACACCGAAAACCTGTATCTGATTAACCCTGCATATGCAGGAAGCACCAACCACACCGAACTGCGACTGCATATAACTTCGTATTTTATGGGGTTTACCGATAATAATCCCGGCACACAATTGCTAAGTTTATCAAGTGCATACGAGAATTATGGTTTGGGATTAATTGTTTCAAACGACAAGTTTGGCAACAGCCGTAAAACAGGAATTGGGCTTACCTACAGCTACCATCTTCAGGCAGGTGAAGCCGGAAGATTGGCATTTGGACTGAGACCCCGTTTTTATCAATACTCGATGCATCAAGATAATTATGTTTTCTTCGATGAGAACGATCAGGCCCTTGCCTTGTCGCGTGAATCGAAAGTTGTGTTCGATGCCGACTTTGGAATGTATTTCTATCATCAAACCTATTTTGCAAGTTTTTCGGTATTGAATTTACTGCAACCCAATATTAGTGTTGGGGGTAACGAGTCTGACGAAAACAGAGTAATGCGTTCGTTTATGCTAAACGGAGGCTACAGGTTTGAGCCCGATAGCCGTATATCGGTGGAACCATCGATGATGATCTGCTTTAATGGGATTGGAATAACTGCTGATATCAATGCACAGGTAAGATTTAACCGTACATTCGGTGCCGGAATTTCTTACAAAACCCGAAATGCTATTGGCATGATGGTGGGTGTTCGATACAACAACATACACTTTGCTTACGCATTCGATTATTCGCTGGGAGCCCTGCATCAATTCTCGTCAGGCACTCACGAAATTATGCTTGGACTTGACTTTGGATCAATAAAAAGCGAGGCAAAATTGTAATCTAAATACAAGGGATATACAAGTCTTTGCGTGGATTGAGCATAAACACTGCGTGATGGTATTTGTTGCATATAAAGCGTAATTCTTGCGGACCAAACAGCAATTCCGAGAAACTCTTACCCTTTGCCAATAGCAGTACCGACAATAAAAACGAGTTTTTAGTAGCATATTGCATTGCCTTGGGTTCTATATTCAGAAACCCCGAATCCAATGTGTGTTCACTGAATAGTATTTCGAGTTGTTGAAAAAACTTCTGTATAAAAAGCATGTTATTGCGGATTTCATCCTTTTCTTTGGGCGTTAACACAACCACTTCGCGATGCAAGTGCTTCGACAGAAAAATGCCCCACGACACTTTTTCTTTTACCTGCCTCTGAATGCTTACCGGAAATGCAATTCTTTGCAGCCCAGCAGGATCGGGAGTATTCTTTTGAACAAACAAAAAAGGAATGCGCGAGCGACGTGCCATTTTCACAACCGTTTTACCACTAAGATACTGTGGGTCGTTCTTGGCATGAACTCCACATACCGAAAAAATCACATCTTCGTCTTCGGAACAGCGGCTTATTACCGTGCAGTTGCAACCTTCTTCAACATGCGTCGATGTTTTTACGTTATAATGCAACTCGGTGTGAGCCTTAATATCGCTCAGTTTTTTACGTGCCCAGGCAATCGGGTCATCGCCCGAGGCCATGATGCGTGTATTGTGATCGGCCACATGCAAAACAATCAGCCTCCTGTTCATCTCGCTACACATAAACACCGCCCATTGCAAAGCCTTGTTGCCTGTGTCGGTGAAATCGGTATATACCAGAACCGGTTGAACTTTTCTGTTGGTTTTTTGTTTTTTCATCTTGCGAAAATACTATTTTTATTGCCTGAAACTAAATATTATAATTATGGCTTTTAGCAGAAACGTGGTCGACGATAAAGTTCTGAATATCAGCAACGATGTTAGATGGATTGGTGTTCTCGATTCCGAAATTGTTACTTTCGACATTGTAATGGAAACCGAATATGGTACAACCTACAATTCGTATTTTATTGATGCCGATAAAAAAACTATAATAGAAACAGTAAAAGAAAAGTTCTTCGACACTTTTCTCGAAAAGCTACAGCGCCTTGCCAATCCGGCCGATATCGAATACATTGTTCTCGACCATACCGAGCCGGACCATTCGGGTAGTTTGGTACATTTACTGAAACTGGCACCCAATGCAACCGTGGTGGGAAGCGGTCAAGCCATAAAATACCTGAGCGACATAGTGGGGCATTCGTTTAAAAATTTGATTGTTAAGGATGGAGACACACTCGACCTTGGAAACAAAACACTGAAGTTTATTGCAGCGCCCAACCTGCACTGGCCCGACAGTATTTACACCTATTTGGTTGAAGATAAAATATTATTTACCTGCGATTCGTTTGGGGCACATTATTGCGACAAAGAAATGTTCGACGACCTTGTGGGCGACTATTCCGATGCTTTTAAATACTATTTCGATGTTATTCTGAAACCTTTCGGTAAGTTTATGCTGAAAGCCATCGAGAAAATTGAAGATCTCGACATTCACACCTTTGCCACCGGGCATGGCCCCATATTGCGCAGCACCTGGAAAGAAAAAGTTCAGCTTTCGAAGCAATATTCCGAAGAATACATTGCAGCTAACACACATCAAAAAAAGAAAGCACTTATTGCATATGTTTCGGCATATGGCTACACCGCCGAAATGGCCGGTTTAATAGCCAAAGGATTTGCTATGGCAGGCGACATCGAAACCGAACTTCTCGATATCGAGAATATTGCCCTGGGCGAACTCGATGCAAAACTTGTAAGCGCCGATGCCATTTTGGTTGGATGCCCCACCCTGAATCAGAACATACTTCTTCCGGTTTACAAACTGTTTGCTCTTATAAACCCCTTGCGCGACCGTGGTAAAATTGCAGCTGCTTTTGGCTCGTTTGGCTGGAGCGGCGAAGGCCCGGGCATTATCGATTCTGTGCTTAAAGGGCTAAAACTCGATGTGGTGGAAGCTCCCAAAGCCATGAAATTCAGGCCGGGTGAAAGAAACAGTGCCGAACTGATAGAGTTTGGAAAAAATATCGGAGAAAAAGTGCTGGCCAAGTAAAGTAGTTTCAGTTAACATCATCAGTGCGGCTTATCCTCTTCATGGGTTACTCTTTCACTATTCGTGCATGAACCATAAATTGGTTGTTTATTAAGCGAACCAAATATACCGATGGTTCAAGATGTTCCAGAGAAAACTCCAGTTGCATTACATCAGTGTCAACCGCTAATATCATTTCGTACACCATCACGCCTCGTAAGTCGTATATCTGAATACACAGTGTTCCCTTGCTAATATTGAATAACTCAGCACTTACTATATCGAGAACCGGATTTGGGTAGATGCATAACTCAGGTTTCTGAGAAATTATATTATTAGTTTGAGATGAATTGTCTACACTCCCGTTATTATAATTTAATGAAGACTTGGCTAATTCATCGGGTACTGTTAAGGTGGCGGTTTCACTAATCAGGGCATTGCATCCCTCACCGGTCGAAAACACTTTCACCCTGTAGTTGCGGGTAAACGGAGGATGTGCCACAAAGCTATTGTTGTTGGCATCTTGAATATCGCGCCATCTACCGGCCAGATAATATTGCCACTGATAGCTGAGTTGCATTCCCCCTTCTACAACAACACTGAGCACATGAGGCTGATTTGCCTCTACAACAGCACTTTGCGGTTGATCAACAATATATGGATCGGGAACTACAACCACTTGAACGCTGTTGGATATAGCCAAATCGCAACCCAGCCCCCCAAAATTACATATGCACCGATAGATGGCTGAGTTTTGAGCTACAAAAGCGTACTGAGCTTCTGATTCACCTGGAATATCGTCCCATATACCAGCGTCGCTATTAAAAATCTGCCATTGCCTCAATAATACCCCAACACCTCCAACAACCCCCGAATTCAATATTACGGAAGCACCGTGGCACACAGTGATATCTCCGGTTGCCCACGCTACAGGGTCGTTGTGTACAATAACATGAGCAACATTACTTAGAATTTCGTTGCAACCCAATAGCAGGTTCCCTACGCGACATCGATAATAATATGACTCAAGCAATGGCTCTGTTGTATACTCGGTCTGATTGGCTTGCGGGATGTCGTGCCAGCTTATTCCATCTGACGAACTTTGCCATTGATACAATAACGATGTTCCACCGTTTACCTGAACAAACATACTGTGGGAACCTCCTGTACAAATATTTCTTCCTTTTGGGTGGGTTTTTATTAAAGGATCGTTTACAACCACAATTGTAATTGGGTCACTTATAATTACGCCTGCTCCGGCAGGTACGGGAGTAACAAGAACCCTGTATTGACGTGTGTAAGGAGGATTAGAAACAAAGAATGAATTCACTGCTCCGGGTATTATTTTCCAGGAACCATTCAGAAAATATTGCCATTGGTATGTATAATCGCCTATTGGTTCAACCTGAGCCGTAATCAACGAAGACCCACCTGTGCAAACCGTTGTGTTTGCTTCGAGAAAAACATAAATATTCTGGTCGATAAACACCGTATGAATTTCAGATACAGCTACATCGCACCCAACTGTATTGTCAGAAAAAATACAACGAAAGTCGGTTGTGTGAGTAAGCGGCTCTGAATTAAAAACGCTGCTGTTAGATCCTGTATTTACCCATGCATTTTCATCGAAATACTGCCACTGATACGTGCCACTTCCGCTACCCCCTATTGGAGATGCCTGCAAATTGGCAATACCTCCGGGGAACATTATCGTTGTGCCTGATATATTAACCAAAGGATCAGAAACAACAGTTACCGTTACCACATTGCTCGTTTTGGTGTCGCAGCCATTTCCCGAGGCTGAATACAGGCACCGATAATTAGTGCTTGAACTCAATGCCGATGTGGTATAACCGGGACTATTTGTTCCTGTGTTAACCCATTCGGTTCCATTGTGGTACTGCCACTGATAAGCCAAGGTTCCTGTTCCCCCCGAAGCAGAGGCTGTGAGTGAAGCTGTTCCGCCACTACACAGGGTGGTTGCTCCACTTATGGTGATATCAGGATCTGGGTTGACAGAAATAAGTATGGCACCGGAATAACCGGTTTCACAACCCGACCCGCCTGCTATTTTGGCACATCTAAAATAGGTACTGGAATTCAGGGAACTTGGAAAGTAAGTGGATGTGCCTGCACCCGGGATGTCGCTCCAATTATCACCGTCGTCAGATTGCTGCCATTGGAGGCTAATGGGGGGTGCTCCACCACCATGCATGTTTACCAGAAAACTTGTACTGCCTCCTGTACAAACCGCAGTGCTTCCCGTACATTGTATCGTTAAATATGGATCAGCATCCACTGTGATATACAGGTGATTTGATATTGCCGAATTACATCCGTATCCACTGGTGGAGTATGTGCAGCGGTAATAACTTCCTGAAGTCAGGGCAGGTGAATTCCATATTGATTGTGTTGCACCTGCAATGGGGGTCCATACACTTGCATTTGGAGAACTGTACCATTGATAAGACTCTGTCCCCACACCACCACTTACAGTTGAAGACAACTGTACTGTTCCTCCTGTACAAATCCAGTTACTCGATGTGAAAGCACTGATAGTTGGGTCGGCAATCACAGTTATCGTAATTACATTGCTCGTTTTTGCATCACAGCCATTTCCCGATGCTGAATACAGGCACCGATAATTAGTGCTTGAACTCAATGCCGATGTGGTATAGCCGGAACTGTTTGTTCCTGTGTTAACCCATTCGGTTCCATTGTGGTACTGCCACTGATATGTCAGCGTTCCTGTTCCCCCCGAAGCAGAGGCTGTGAGTGAAGCTGTTCCTCCAGAACAGATTGTTGTCGCACCACTTATTGTGATATCAGGATCGGCAGCAACCGTTACTAATATTGAACTGGAATAACCTATATCGCAACCAGATGCACCGGCTATTTTTGCGCATCTGTAATAAGTACTGGTATTCAATGCACCTGTAGTGTATGAAGATGTAACAGCTCCTGATATATCGCTCCAATTGTCTCCATCAGTGGAGTTTTGCCACTGAAAAATTATAGGAGGTGCTCCTCCGCCATGAGAGTTTACCAGAAAACTGGTACTGCCGCCTGTACAAACAGTTGTGCTGCCTAAACACATAATTGTTAAAAATGGATCAGCATCTACTGTTACATACAACTGATTTGATGTTGCCGTATTACATCCGGATCCGCTTGTGGAGTATGTGCATCGGTAATAACTTCCTGAAGTCAAGGCAGGTGAATTCCAAATGGATTCTGTTGCACCTGCAATGGGTGTCCATACGCTACCATTGGGAGAACTGTACCATTGATAAGACTCTGTCCCCACACCACCACTTACAGTTGAAGACAACTGTACTGTTCCTCCTGTACAAATCCAGTTACTCGATGTGGAAGCACTGATAGTTGGGTCGGCAACTACAAAGACTGTTTCAGTGTTGCTAATTATTTGATCACAGCCGTTTCCGGTGGCAGAAAATATGCAACGATAATCAGTGTTGCTTGTCAAATCTGAAGTTGTATAGCTTAGCAAGCCGCTTCCGGTATTCACCCATCCTGAGCCTGTATTATACTGCCACTGAAATGTAAAAGTACCGGTACCTCCAGATACAGAGGCCGTTAATGTGGTTGCCCCCCCTGTACATACCGTAGTGCCACCACTGATGGATATGGCAGGGTCGTTGTAGACTGCCGTATTAACCGTATTACTGGTAGATGCATCACAACCCGGACCTGTACTCGATACCAGGCACCTGATAGATGTAAAAATATTCATATCTGAATAATCAAGCTGATTAGAATCAGTACCTGTATTATTCCAGCCGATACCTATGTTATATTGCCATTGATAATGCAGGGTTCCTACGCCACCACCGGCAACCGCAGTATAATGAGCAATGCCCCCATAACATATTTCTGTGGTTCCTGTAATAGATACACTGGGATCGGGATTTACCGTAATCAAAATTGCATTGGAAAACCCTGTTTCGCAACCAGATGCGCCTGAAATTTTTGCACAACGGAAATATGATGATGCATATAAAAAACCTGCATTATAACTGCTGCCAGTTGCCCCCCCTATATCGGTCCAAGTATTCCCATCTGTTGAACGCTGCCATTGAAAGCTTATCGGTGCAACACCCCCATTATGTGTTTGAACATAAAATGCTGCTATTGACCCGGCGCAGATTATGAGATCATTAATACTCGTAATTGTTAAAGATGGATCTGCATTAACACTAATATAAATTTGATTCGATGTTGCTAAATCACAGCCAGAGGCATCTGTATCGTAGGTACAACGATAATATATTCCTGCCGACAACGCTGGTGAATTGTATGTTGATTCAGAGGCCCCCTGTATTGCTGTCCAATCGCTGCCATTGGCTGAGCTGTACCACTGGAAACTCGGGGCACCATAGCCTCCCAATGCTGTGGAAGTAAGCTGCACTGTACCCCCAGTGCAAATCCAGGTTGATGAAGCGGCAATACTGATACTGGGGTCTGGAAACAAGTTGACCAAGACAGTATTACTTGTTGATGTACCGCAGTCAACACCTGAAGCTGAGTACTGACAACGGTAGTTTGTTGATGCAGTCATTTCCGGAGTAACAAAAACGGCATTGTTGGTTCCTGTATTTATCCAGTTGGGTGCACTATAGTATTGCCACTGATATGATA
>CAZEHA010000060.1:0-21013 GCA_964511665.1 uncultured Bacteroidales bacterium | reverse complement strand
GTACTGCGTACAGCGGAAGAGTAGGTCGCTGCCGGATTTCTTAAAAGCCCTTCATCTTTTTGAGGGCTTTTTTTTTACCCAAACCTCCCCTCCCAACTCTAAATAAGCACTGAGGCTCTCGAAGTGCCATTATTCCTCCTCACCATCCGAGTCACTCGCAGAGGACTCGGATGCAACCGTATTACCGCAAACTTCATAATGAACAACGTAAAAGCTCGCTCCGAGTCCCGTGACGGTGACTCGGAGCGGGAAAGTGCTTGGGCATTTGGGCACTGAGGCTCTCGAAGTGCCCACCCTTAATACGCAAACAAAAACATGAATTGCGCTAACCCGATGAACCTGTTGAATCTTAGGGGTAAACGAATGCGATTTATTGCATCACAACCGGATAGCTGGTTCCTCCAAAACTCACCGTAGCCTGATTGTCGCACTGGGTTTCGCCATAATCGATACCGATTACGGGTAATTGCTCGATGTTAATATTTAGAATGCCCGACCGAATCCATTTACAGCAGATTAATACATTCAGGCTTTGCGCCACTGTAATGGTATAGTTGATGCTGTCGGAACTGATACCGTTTTGTGTCCCGTCAATCAGATACACATCGTCGCAAGGCTGAAAAATTGTACCCTCACCCTCTATCCATGTGCGAGAACTGTTTTGCTCAAAATATATAATCTTAGCATCGGGTGTAGTAATTTTTCCATTGCTAACCACAACATCGTAAACTAAGAACTCATCGGTGTTGCGCCCCTGGTTAATTATGGTCTGTGTCCCTTCTAATTTATGGTCGTTCTGAAAATAGTCATCAAAATTTACCGTATATTCAGAACCCTCATTTTGATAAAAATCGCTGCCGGTTATTATTATTTTACCGCGACGATATCTGCCATCGATACATAAATAATTGCTGTTCCCATAATCGGCAGTGATGGTTTTTGGCCAGGTGGTCAAATCGAAAGGTTCGATACTAACCACCGGAAACCCATTTTTACCATACTCTTTTCCCGAAAGTTGGTTGTCGCTATCTTTGGCTGCGTCGTTGCTTTCTTCGAAAGCATCCGAAAACATGCCCGATACCAAAATATACTCCTGCATTGCCCTAAGTGTTTCTTCGGGTGTTGGCGGGTTTTGTTTTTCAACAGTGCATGCCGATAGCACTGTAAGTGCCGCAATTAAAAAAATTAGTGAATATTTCATAGTTATGGTTATTTTTTGTAAATCTGATACGAAAATGCCGGGTCGTGGTCGTTGTGTGCTTCATCAGATACCAATTCCCATTCCGAAAAATTTATTTCGGGGAAAAACACATCGGCATCGTAACTGCGATGTACCCTTGTGAGATATAATTTGTTGGCCAGTGGTAAAAATTGTTGATATACCATACCGCCTCCAATAATAAAACTCTCTTCATCATTTGCACACAATGCAATTACTTCGTCAATGGAATTTGCAACTTCAACATTGGGTATGCAATCGTTACAGATATCTGAAAGCACAATATTTCTTCGGTTGGGCAACGGCTTGATGGGGAGCGATTCGTAGGTTTTTTTTCCCATGATCACAGTATGGCCGGTAGTGATGGCTTTAAACCGTTTTAAATCGCCCGAAATGTGCCATAGTAAGTCGTTGTTGCGCCCTATTTCGTTGTTGTTGCCAATGGCTACTATTATTGAAAATGACATATCTTTTAACTGGTTTAAATGGCAATGGCACCCTTAATATGTGGATGTGCATCGTAGTTAATAATTTCGAAATCCTCAAATTCGAAGCTGAAAATATCTTCGCGCCTGTTTTTTATGAGCAGTTGGGGTAGGGGTTTGGGTTCACGAGTTAGCTGAAGTCTAACTTGTTCGATGTGGTTTCGGTAAATATGTGCATCGCCCAGTGTGTGTACAAAGTCGCCCGGCTTATAGCCGCACACGTGTGCTA
Organism: uncultured Bacteroidales bacterium; assembly: GCA_964511665.1. Taxonomy (GTDB): domain Bacteria; phylum Bacteroidota; class Bacteroidia; order Bacteroidales; family ML635J-15; genus JAGOEF01. Next base: position 19,080 of record CAZEHA010000060.1, on the reverse strand, counting down.
CCATGTGAGTGAGCAGGGCATAGGAGGCAATGTTAAACGGTACTCCAAGAAAAATATCGGCACTGCGCTGATACAACTGGCACGAAAGTTTGCCATCGGCCACATAAAACTGAAACAGGGCATGGCATGGAGGTAAGGCCATATTGTTTAGTTCTCCTACGTTCCAGGCACTCACAATATGACGGCGCGAGTCGGGGTTGTTCCTCAGTGAATCTACAAGCTGCGATATCTGATCGATGCTTTGCCCGTCGGCAGTAGGCCACGACCGCCACTGATGCCCGTACACCGGACCCAGTTCACCTTCACTGTCGGCCCATTCATTCCAAATGCTTACGCCATGATTGTTCAAATACTTTATATTGGTGTCGCCTCTCAAAAACCAGAGCAATTCATAAATAATTGATTTATGGTGCAGCTTTTTGGTAGTGAGTAGCGGGAACCCTTCGCTCAGGTCGAAGCGCATTTGATATCCGAAAACACTAATGGTGCCCGTACCTGTTCTGTCGGTTTTTGCAGCACCATGCTCCATCACATGGCTGAGTAAATCGAGGTAAGCCTTCATGCTTTTTGTTTAAAAGCCTAAATATAGGCCTAATTCTAAAACCAATTTACTGCCCCAAAAGCAATTTTTCAAAAAGATATTTACAATTTATAGCGGCCTTCTATTTCTCCTTCGGGTACTGAGGCTCTCGAAGTACCTTCATCTCAAGAGCATTATCTATTCGGTTGTTTCGAGAGCCTCAACAACCGAAAAAATGGGCACTGAGGTTCTCGAAGTGCCCTCTCCACCCATGATACTTTAAGGTGTTTCTGCTGCAACCCTATTCCCAAATGCCTTTGTGAAAATCTCACCCCAAATCAGCTCCAAAACTGGCTACATTTCATCGCCACCTTCAAGGTCTCTTTCAACGCTCTTGTCTTTGCGCCGGTTGTAATCGTTTAGGCGGTACGTTACCGAAATACTAAAAGTAGGCGATTTGCGGGTCATCGACGAAAAAGCATAGAAAAAGTCAGTGTCGGTAATACTTTCGTGACCCATAGTTCTGAATATATCGCGAACATTAAATGTGATAGTGAGTTTACGGTCGAGTAAATCTTGTCGAACAGCAGCACTAACCATACCCATGCCTTTGGTTGTTCCCTGAGAACTTATCGAATTGCCACGGAGAAAGCCGCTTAGCTGAAAACTGGTGCCGCTTTTCTTAATTTTAAATGAATTGTTTATTCGGCTGCCCCATGTAAAGGTGCTGTTGCTTCGGGTGTTGTTGTTGCCATCGGCTATAATTTCGTAGTAGTAGAAATCTCCACTCAGGTTCATATTCCACCATTTGGTTATATTTACATTACCCATAATCTCGCTGCCCAGCGACATATCTTCGCCTATGTTTTCCCATGTGCTTATCATGATTTCGGGATTATCGGGGTGCAGTTTTTTTATCCTGTCGAATTTGTTGGAAGTATGCTTGTAATACAACTCAAACGAAACAAAATTTGATTTAAAACGTTTCTGAAAATTCAATTCGGCAGCATCGGTATATTCCGGTTCTAGCATGGGGTTTCCTTGTCGGATATTATAGGCATCTACAACTTCAGGGAATGGGTCAAGAAAAAAACCTCTGGGCCGGTTTATGCGTCTGCCGTAACTTGCCATTGCTTGCATATCCCATGGCATTTGGTAGGATATGTGTAAGGTTGGGAAAACATCGAAACTTTTGTAAACCGAATCGAATGGAATACTGGTATTCGACTGATGAATAATGCGATAGGTGTATTCACTGCGAACCCCCAACATATACCCGAATTTCCCGATTTCGTGCGAAAAGGTAGCGTATCCCGATTGAATATTCTGGTCGAACGAATACAAATTATTGATACTGGGTTGCCAGTCGTCGCTGATTAAACTTTCGTATTTATAGTCGTTGTTTGTCCACTTCTGACGGTATTGGTAGCCGGCTTCAAATTTGCCTTTATCCCATAGGGGGAGAATATAGTCGACCTGAGCCCTCAGGTTTTGCCCCGACGACACTTCGTATGTGCGATAGCTGCCGGTTGAGTCGGGATTTTCGAAATATTGATCGTAACGATTGGTTTCGGTGTCGCTATCGTTGTCAAAATACAAGTAGGTGCTTATTTCGTGACCCTGTTTCATGAATTTGTGCTGATAGTTCAGGTCGCCCGAATAAAACATTCCGTTGGTATTGAATCTGTTTTCGTTGAAATAATCGAGACGGTTGCTTTCTATGCCATCACGAATCCAATACGAAGTAAAATCATCGTCGGTACCGCTTAACATCTTATTTAAACCCAGACTTCCCGATAGAGTAACTACATCTTTGGGCGAAATATAATAATCGAAGCCTCCTCTGATACGTCCATTGGTTCTGCCACGTTCGCGTTCCGATTCGGTAAAAACAAATAAGGTGTCGCTGCTATATGTTCGCTGCTCCGATACACTGGTGCCTTCGTTGCGTCGCTGGTTATAGTCGCCTCCAACAAAAAAATTGAAATCAGATGTTCTTATATTTACAAGGAAATCGCCTCCTAAGGTATTGAATGATCCGTAAGAGGCCGAAAACAATCCATTAATCCCCTGGCGTTTTTCTTTCTTTAAAATCACGTTTATAATACCGCCAACGCCGTCGGGGTCGTATTTGGCTCCCGGGTTGGTAATAATTTCGATGCTTTGAATGGTTCCTGCAGGTATTTGCTGCAGTGCTTCGCTGCCTTGAATGGGGCTGGGGCGTCCATCGATAAGTACCAAGAAATTTGAGCTGCCGCGGATGCTCACATTTCCATCGATGTCGGTTTGCACCGATGGAGTGTTTTCGAGAACATCAACGGCTGTTCCTCCTGCTGCATTTAAGTCTTTGTCGGGAGTTACAATTTTTCGGTCGAGTTTATATTCAACACGGGGTGTTTCGGCTTCAATGGCAACCTCTCCCAGTAACTCGGCTGCTAAATCAAGCTTAATTTGACCCAGACCGACTTCTTTTTTATCGGGCTTTATTGTTATATTATCGATGCGGTATTTGCCATATCCAATAAAATCAATATCAATATAGTACTTTCCGTATTTCACCTCTGTTATATAGAAATACCCTTTTTTGTTGGAGATACCTCCTGTTACAATTGAAGAGTCTCTTTGCGCATAAACAGTTACATTTGCATATTCTATGGCATGGTTTGTTTTGGCATCGATCACATAACCGCTAATTATGCCTTCGGCAGGCATATTGCCCGAATGCTGCCCTCTCTCTTGCGATAGTAGTGTTAGCGACAACAAAAGCATAGCCAACAATACAATACTGTGTTTAAACATACAATATTAAAATTAATAATAAAATCATTAGATTACCGAAACGAGGAAAAGTTTAACAAGAATAAAGAAATATTATTTCTACGTTTCGACAAGTATAACAGTTGTATTCTGTTTGTGTTCAATAATTCCACCCGAAATCTCGAAAGTTTTTTGTTCATCGAGTGCAGTGGTTACTACTAATTTTCCCTTAACCAGGGTAGAAACTATCGATGCATGATGATTGAGCATCTGAAAACGGCCTTTTGACCCCGGTACTTCCACAAGCTTTGCTTCCCCGCTGAACAGGGTTTTTTCGGGCGATTGAATCAATACTTTCATCAGCGTAATATTAAAAAAGTTTTATTCATTTGCGGCAGCCATCATTTTCTCGCCTTTAGCTATGGCTTCTTCAATGGTTCCTACCAGCATGAATGCGTTTTCGGGATATTTGTCAACTTCGCCGTCGAGAATCATTTTAAAACCTTTAATGGTATCTTCAATATTAACCAAAGCTCCTTTAATGTTGGTAAAGGCTTCGGCTACATGGAAGGGTTGCGACAGGAAGCGCTGCACACGACGGGCTCGGTGAACAATAAGCTTGTCGTCTTCCGATAACTCGTCCATACCCAAAATAGCAATAATATCCTGTAGTTCTGTATAGCGCTGCAATATTTGAATTACCCGTTGTGCAGTGTCGTAGTGTTCTTTGCCAACTATATCAGGAGTTAGAATACGCGATGATGAATCGAGTGGGTCAACAGCAGGATAAATACCGAGACCTGCAATTTTTCGACTCAGTACGGTAGTGGCGTCGAGGTGGGCAAATGTGGTTGCAGGAGCGGGGTCGGTTAAGTCGTCGGCAGGGACGTAAACTGCCTGCACCGAAGTGATTGATCCCTGCTTGGTACTTGTGATTCGTTCCTGCATTTCGCCCATTTCGGTGGCCAGTGTAGGCTGATATCCTACCGCCGAGGGCATTCGCCCCAATAAGGCCGATACTTCGGAGCCGGCCTGTGTGAAACGGAAAATATTATCAACGAAGAATAGAATGTCGCGACCACCGCTTTGCTCGTCGCCATCGCGGAAGCTCTCTGCAATGGTTAATCCCGACAGTGCAACACGTGCACGGGCTCCGGGAGGTTCGTTCATCTGGCCGAACACCATGGCCAGTTTCGAATCTTTAATGGCTTCTTTATCAACTTTGCTTAAATCCCAGCTGCCTTCTTCCATCGATTTTTTAAACTCTTCGCCATATTTCACGATGTCGGCCCCAATCATTTCGCGCAACAGGTCGTTCCCTTCACGTGTTCTTTCTCCAACACCTGCAAATACCGACAGGCCATCGTAGCCCACGGCAATATTGTTGATAAGCTCTTGTATAAGTACGGTTTTACCTACGCCGGCACCTCCAAATAGTCCAATTTTTCCTCCTTTAGCGTATGGCTCTATCAGGTCGATTACCTTAATTCCGGTGTACAGCACTTCGGAGGTGGTGGTTAGTTGATCGAAATGGGGCGGCTCACGATGAATAGGATACCCATCTTTGTTGCTTAATAAGTCCATGCCATCAATCTGACTGCCTACTACGTTCATCAGACGACCTTTAACCTTGTCTCCTATGGGCATGCGTATGGTATCTCCGGTGGCATAGGCTTTTGTTCCCCGCGATAAACCATCGGTACTGTCCATGGCAATGGCCCTGATGGTGTGTTCGCCAATATGTTGCTGACACTCAACGACCAAAATACTTCCATCTTCTCGTTTTATTTCGAGCGCATCAAAGATTTTTGGCAGTTCTTCGGAACTACGATCAAAACTTATATCAACCACGGGGCCGATAACCTGTACTATTTCACCTGTAATTTGTGCCATAATGATACTTTTTCTGAGTCAAACAAATATAGAAACAATTTTTTTATTCGAAACTATTGGTTTTAAAAAAACAACATTTCATCAACAGAAATTCGCAATGTTTTTAAAACTTGCGCCCGGCAATGCTTTCTACAAAGCCTATCATTCTGTTTTTCTGTTGGTCATTTATGTTGATTTCTTCTAGTCTTTGTAACCCTAATGTAAAGTACTCTGATATTTTATTTCTACACAACACGTCAATTTTTAGTCGATTGTAAATAGCTGTAACCTGTTCTATTTTTTCTGACGACGAGATGCTTTTGTTTCTTAAGATTTTTTTTAGTAATGCAACATTCACAAAATCAGCACTATTAAGTGCTTCAATAAGAAGGTATGTTTTTTTGTTGGCGGTAATATCACCCCCAATGTTTTTGCCAAAAACGTCTTTTTTACCATACACATCGAGGTAGTCGTCCTGTAGCTGAAAGGCCAGTCCATAGTTTATGCCTGCATCATACAATAAGTCGGCTTCTCTGTTACCGGCACCACCCACCAGGGCTCCCAGTTTCAGGCTGCAGGCAATAAGCACTGCAGTCTTTTTTTGTATCATCTCGAGATATTGCGATATGCTTACATTGTCGTTATTCTCAAAATCCATATCAATTTGCTGACCTTCGCAAATTTGTAAGGCGGTGTTGCTAAATACTTCGAGGCATTCGGCTGTCTGGTTTTTTGTAGCTGCAATGTGCCGGTAAGCAATTATCGACATGGCATCACCCGAAAGCAGGGCTATGTTTTTGTTCCATAACTTGTGCACTGTTGGCTTACCCCTTCTCAGGTCTGCCTTGTCCATTATATCGTCGTGCAACAGCGTGAAATTGTGAAATATTTCTATTCCTGCTGCTGCATCCATAGCCGGAAGATACGAATCGGAGAACATTTCGCAGGCCATTAGGCATAGTACAGGTCTGATGCGTTTTCCTCCCATCGAAAGCGAGTAGGCTATAGGTTTGTAAAGAAGCTCGGGTTGTTCGGGAATATGATAATTAGCAAAATAGCTGTTAACCACATCCTGAAGCTGTTTTACATGGAGCATTACAGTTGATGTTTTATTTCGAAAAGCCCTTGTTCCAAGATTTTTTCAATACCCTTTTCTAAACTCAGTAACTTACGGCTCAGTACCTTGCTCATAATAGAATTATCGGGGCAACGACGCGTCATATCGCCTTCGGGCAAAGGTGGCAAATACTTAATTTTTGAGCGAGAGCCTGTGATTTTAATAACAGTCTCGGCTAAATCGAGAATAGTTGTCTCCTCGTTGTTCCCAATGTTGATGACATCGTTTATGTGAAGATCGTTACTGGCTATTAGTACGCATGCATCGATATTGTCGTCGATGTAGCAAAAAGTACGGGTTTGCATTCCGTCGCCAAAAATGGTTATATCGTGGTTATTCAGGGCGTTAACCAGAAATTTGGAGATGACAAAATCTTTGCTCTGCTTGGGGCCGTATGTATTGAAAAACCTGAAAATGGTGAAGTTCAAACCAAATTCCTTATGATACGACCTCAAATAGGCTTCACCCAGGTTTTTAACTATGGCGTAGGGTAAGCGCGAATTTAGTGGGGTGGTATGTGCGTTTTGTGGAATTTCAACAGGTTCTCCATACACCTCCGACGATGATGCGTAAAAAATACGCTTTACTCCGGTGTTCTTACTTATACGCAATATATTTTCGATACCTCTAATATCTTTTAGCACGTTTACAGGATGTTCCTGTGTTCTTTGTACTCCTACCACTGCAGCATAGTGAAAAACGTAGTGAAACTGATACGACAGCATCACTTCAACAATGTCTTTGTATTCGTTAACATCGCATTTTATGAACCTGATATTATCGTAGCTTGTCGGAATTTTTTGTATATGCCCGGTTGAAAGATCATCAACTATTACTACCAGATTGTTTTTGTCTTCGGCAAGTTTTTCGGCTAATGCACTGCCAATAAAACCGGCACCTCCGGTAATCATTATTTTTCGTTTAAACGAATGGCGCGATGGAGTTGTGTACATAATACTTTATTTTAATTTGTCGTCGTTTTCATTTGCACCCTCTTTCGGCTTACTTTTACCCTCTGCTTCAATATTTTGAACAGATGATTTGCTTAAATCTTTCCGGTTATAAATTTTTTCTAAAGATAATAATAATGAAGGAAGAATAATCAAATTTGAACACATTGCAACCAATAGAGCCAGTGAGACTAGTATTCCCAGTGCTTGGGTGCCTCCAAAATCGGAAATGCTGAAAATTATAAAACCAAAGAAAAGAATGATGTAGGTATAAGTCATGCTGATACCGGTTTCGAAAATGGCATTGTTCACGGCAATACCCATATTGCGATTGTTGTCGAGCAATTCGTAGCGGTATTTGTTCAGGAAATGAATGGTTCCGTCGACCGAAATCCCAAAGGCTATGGTAAAAACTAAGATGGTTGAAGGTTTTAGTGGAATACCTGCCCAACCCATAACACCTGCAGTAATAATCATTGGAATAACATTGGGAACCAATGATAACAGGGTAATTTTTACCGATTTAAACATCCAGAAAAGTAAAAATCCTATTATTACGAAAGCCATCGCCAGACTGCCAAAAAGGTTCTTTATCAAATATGTGGTACCTGTAAAATATAGTATTGTACTGCCTGTGATTACAGTGTGATACTCGTTAGGCGGAAAAAACCTGTCGATATGTTGCTGTATCTCGGGAAGTAATTTTTTCATGCGATAGGTGCCTATGTCTTCAATATTCAAACTTACACGGGTTACAGTTTTGGTTGAATCGATAAACGACTTAATAAAACTTTCGTTGAAGCTCAGGTTTGTTGGCAGCCTTTTGAATATGGTTTCAAATGTTTTTGGGTTGTCGGGCAGGCAGTAGTTTTCGGTTTTTCCGCGTGCATACGACTGATGAAGAAATTTAACGGCATCGGCAACCGACACCGACCGCGATAGTTCGCTGTAGTGGCTAAGGGCTGTTTGCAACGAATCAATCTTTTGTATTTGATAAATAAACTGCTGGCCGCTAAGGCTGTCTTTGGTTTTTATCATAATTTCGAGCGGACTAACCCCATTGAATGTTGATTCAAGGAATTTCAAATCCTTATACATCCGGGCATGGTGCGGAACATCGTCCATAATGTATCCCGTTTGCTTAATAAAGAAAATCCCACCAATACCCAGAAGCACCGTTGCCACTGAAATAAAAAATAATTGCTTGCGTTTGTATGTGGCAATGCGTTGGATATGTACCAGAATTTTTTTAACGAAAAGGTTCTCGAGATGTTTGGTATAGCGCTCCGAGGGTATCTTCCACAAGCTGAAAACACTGGGAATAATTATAATTGCTAAAACGAAAATAAACAAAATCCCAATCGACGCTATGGCTCCAAACTCAGAAAGAATCCTACTGTTGGTAACTGTAAAAGCAGCAAATCCAACTGCCGTTGTGAGGTTCGATAAGAATATGGCATTTCCGGTTTTGCGTATAGTTCGCTGCAATGCAAGAATTTTGTTCGAGTGTTTTTTTAGTTCACTATGATATTTGTTTAGCAGGTAAACAGCATTGGGAATTCCTATTACAATGAGCAAGGGTGGAATCATTGAAGTGAGTATCGTAATTTTAAATTGCAACAAACTCATTAGCCCCATTGCCCAAACCACTCCGGTGCCCACCAACAGAATTGAAACTCCAAGCACCTTGAACGACCTGAAAAAAACAAATAATATTATAATAGACATTAAAGCTGCCAGAATAATAAAAATAAGAATCTCCGATTTAATCAGCATCATCATTTGCGACCTAATGTACGGATGCCCCGATATATGCACTTCGATGTTGTTTTTTTGAGAAAAATCGAGAAGGGTTTCTTCTACCTGCTGCACTGTAATGAGTCGTTGCGGCATATTTAAAATTTCGTTTTGCAACGTAACCGAAATAAGAAAAACAGTATTGGCTTTGTTGGTTAACAATCCCGAGTAAAACGGAAGGCTATAGAATACCTGTTTGAGGCTGTCGAGTTGCTGTTGCGTTGCAATAGAGTCGGGAAACAAAGGATAAATCTCAAATTGCCGACTCAGTCCTTTGTCGGTTTCGAGCGTTACCTGCCTTATGTTTACTGCTTGCTGCACACCCAGCACTGCTTTTACGTATTCAATTTTTTTCAGGCTATCGCAAAGCGAATTGAGTTGCTTAAAATGACTAAGTTCAAAGAATTTATCATCGTTAATACCAATAAAAATGGCATTACCCTCTTCTCCAAATGTGGCTTTAAACTCCTGATTGTCGAGATGCACGGGGTCGTTGTCCGAAAGCATGCTGGCATAGTGATAGTCCATTTTTAATTGGGGCAGTTGCCAACCCATGAAAATGGTAATTACACCAAGAACTCCCAGCAGTGCAATACGGTTACGCAGAATGAATCGGGCAATGCGTGTCCACATACGGTTCAAATAATTATCATGCAAAATTAGCCATTACATGGCATTTTCCAAACTGCACGAAATCATTTATACTAAAATGAATTTCTGAAACCTATATAGGCTTCGAGCATCTTGTGCATTTCGTTTAGTAAGTTCTGTGTTTCCTGCAATAGGTTAATAATAAGAATGCTCGATCTTGTGGGGTCGTTTTTTCCACGGATACGTTTCACCTGGTTGAGTCGCACATTTTGAATGACCTGAATAAGGTTTTCGTGCAATTCGTTTAGTTTATCGATATCTTCGAAGGTGTTTTTATTTATCAAAGCATTCAATTCTATAAAATAAAACTCAAGTGGCCCCAATATTTTTTGCAAATCGTCAGTTTGTGCAGGTGTTAGTTCCTTATGGTTGTTGTTTACATGTTGAAACGAAGGCTCCGTAATAAACTTCAGACTAACGGCAGCTCCTCTGAGGCGATCGATCATTTGAACGTAGAATACTCCCGAATGTTCAAAACTGATACCGGTTTTGCTAAGCGTTGCATAAATCTGGCTCTTATAATCCTCGGTTACAGTATCTATTTCGTGGGCTTTCTTGTTCAGTTTCTTTAGTTTCTTCAGTTTAAAGCTACAAAGGCCTCGTAAGCTGTCGGTTAAGCTTTCGGCTATCGACACACTTAATTCTCCAATTTTTATTTTTGTTTCTTCGGTGAACGAATTTGATACGGCTACCTGATGTTCGTAAAAATCAACCTTGCTTTTGCGGCTCTTTATACTGGATCTAACGAACAGAAACCCGATAAGAAGTAGCAGCCCCAAAATGGCAATCAGACCTCCAAAGTAAATAATCACTAAAATAATTGCACAAATAATAAAAGCAAACAAGGCGGTAACAAACCAGCCACCAATTATCGACAACACACCGGTAATGCGATACACAGCGCTTTCGCGTCCCCACGATCGGTCGGAGAATGAAGTGGCCATGGCAACCATAAACGTTACATAGGTGGTCGAAAGCGGTAATTTAAGCGAAGTTCCCAACGCAATAAGAATGCTGGCAACCATTAGGCTTATAGAAGCGCGCAACAAGTCGAATGCCGGCCTCTCTTCAACGGGCATATCGGTGTATACCCTGGGTTTAAATTGCTTGTCGATCTTCTTTTTTACGCTATTGGGTACGATGCCTCCAAAGCTTTGCGACATTGAAACGCCGAAGCGAACAATTTGACGAGCCATAAGGCTGCTTCCAAACCGCTCGTGTCCTTCGTCCTGACGGCTTAAATCAACCGATGTTTTCACCACTCGGCGTGCCTTTTTCGAGAGCCAAAGCGAAAGCACCATAACCAAACCGGCAAACAACAACAAATAGGTGTTGGCATGCACCGGTTTTGCCAAACCGTCCATTGTAAAGGCCATTGGATCGCTAGCCCCCGAAGCCGAGAATATTTCATACGACGACAAACCGGCCATGGGTACTCCGATAAAATTCACCAAATCGTTGCCGGCAAAGGCCATGGCAAGACTAACAGTGCCAACCAGCACGATTATTTTAAGTACATTTATTTTAAAAAGCCAGTATAATGTTTGAAACAGTATGCTAAAGCCAACAAAGCTGTATAAAATAATATTCCAGGTGTTGGCTTTTAGCCATGCCTGATTGGCTTCTGTTAAAAACGAAGCTCCTTTCATTCCTTTTATGAGCATGAAATATATGATAACAGCAATAGATAATCCTCCAAAAATGGAACCGAAATATTTCATGCGCGATTCGTAATGGAACGAGAAAAGCAAGCGGGCAAGCCATTGTACAATAGCCCCCACGGTGAATGCTACTACTATAGATATTAAAATTCCGGCAATTATCGCCATTGCCTTCGAAGTGTTAATGTATTCGTAAAGGTTCAGGGCATCGGCCTGAGTGTATATTTTTATGATAGCCATGGCTACTGCCGCACCCAGCAACTCGAAAATCAGCGAAACAGTTGTGCTTGTAGGAAATCCTAATGTATTATATGCGTCGAGAAGCAATACATCGGTAAGCATTACCGCCACAAAAATCAGCATCACCTCGTGATAGTAAAAGTTAGATGGATTGAAAATTCCCTTTCGGGCAATTTCCATCATGCCACTCGAAAAGGTAGCACCAACAAGCACTCCTATGCTCACTAAAATGAAAATAATGCGCAGTTTGGCTGATCGCGACCCGATGGCTGGGTTCATAAAATTTACGGCATCGTTGCTTACCCCAACGGTTAAATCGGTTATGGCCAGCACCAGAAGTACGAATAAAATGATTTGATAAATCAACATGATTTGTGCCTTTAAGTTTGGGGGTAAAAGTATCGAAATCGCCGTTTTTTCGTCTTAAGTAATTGTTAAGTTAGCGTTAATTTTTGTGAGGAAAAATTCCTGAAGCATCCGGTAAAAACCTAAAACGCGATGCTACAGGGTAGTGTTTTAAAACGAAACTCTGAATTGAATGTAAGCTTTTATCATCTTTTGCAAATCACCTATCAGGTTTTCGCTTTCCTGAAGAATATTTATCAGAAGAAGGCTCGAACTTGTAGGATCGTTTTTGCTTCTGATTCGCTTTATTTGTTCGCTTCGTAATGCCGAAATCACATTAATCAATTCGGTAGCCATACTGTTCAGCCGGCTTAAATCTTCGAAAGAATCGTTTTTCAATACCGATGAATATTCGTTGAAATAAAATGCCAGTGGGCCGCCAAGCTTTCTGAGCGATTCTCTTTGTGCTTTCGACAATTCCTTATGGTTATTGCTAACATGTTCAAACGCAGGCTCTATTATGTATTTTAAACAGTCGGAGGTTTCTCTCAAATAATCGATCATTTGCACATAGTAAACACCCGAGTTTTCGAAGCTGATTCCTGTGATGCTTAAGGTGTGATAGATGCGCTTTTTATATGCTTTGGTGTCTGCTTCTATTTCAAGACTTTTTTGTAGGCGTTTTTTTATTTTTTTAAACTTGAAATCACAAATGTTGTCGAAGCTTTCCAATAAATTTAAGTTTATTCTTTCGGTGAATTGAAGCAACTGGTCTTTTGTTTCTTCGGTAAAGGAGTTGCTGATACTGGCTACCACTTCTTCTTGTTCCAAATTGCGTTTTCGGTGCATCAGGTTCGATCGAACAAAAAAGAAAACAGTGAACACCACCAATATTACAATCGAAATTAATCCTCCAAAATAAACCACAACCAAAATTAAGGCTGCCATCACAAACGAAACAATTGCAGTAATAAACCAACCGCCTATTACCGAAAGTACACCTGTTATTCGATACACTGCGCTTTCGCGACCCCAGGCCTTGTCGGCAAAAGAAGTTGACATGGCTACCATAAACGATACATAGGTAGTTGATAACGGAAGCTTTAGCGATGTGCCTAAAGCTATGAGTATGCTGGCTACTATCAGGTTGATTGAGGCACGCAATAAATCGAAAGCAGGGCGGTCATCTACATTGTCGATGGCGTAGGCTTTCGGCTCGAAACGTTTCGAAATACGTGCTTGTAACGCATCAGGTACTATTGTTCCAAAGGCCTTTGATGAGTTTACCGCAAAACGGACAATTTGCCTTGCAAGCAAACTGCTGCCAAAGCGTTCGTGCCCTTCTCCCTGTCTACTTAAATCAATCGATGTTTTTATCACCGATCGGGCTTTTTTCGAAAACCACAACGAAAAAATCATAATAAACCCGGCGCCTATCAAAATGTACATGTTTGCTTGAACCGGACCCGACAATGCCCCCATGGCCAGAAGGGAGCCCTCCCCCAATCCCGATTCAATATATATGTTAATTGATGCCAGACCGGCTAGCGGGACACCAATAAAATTTACCAGATCGTTGCCGGCAAAGGCCATGGCTAATGCCATTGTTCCAACAAGAACTACTACTCTAAAAACATTGATGCGAAACAGCAGGTATAGTATTTCGAGAACTATCGACGAAACAACAAAACTTAAACACAATATTATTGCAGTGTGTTTGTTGATGTATTCGCGAGCTGAATCCGTCATAAAACTGGCATCTTTAACTCCTTTTATAAGCATAAAATAAATGATCACAGTTATCGATATGCCCCCAAATAAGGCCCCAAAATATTTCAGCTTGCTTTCGTAGTTAAACGTAAACAATAGCCGGGCAAGCCATTGTATAAATGCTCCCGTAATAAATGCAATAGCTATCGAAAACAATATCCCAAAAATAATAGCAAGGGCTTTCGATGTGTTGATATAGCTCATTAGCGTCGTTGCACCATCTTGAGTACTGGTTTTTATTAGAGCCATTCCCACCGAAGCACCCAGTAGTGCAAATACCAGCGAAACGGTGGTAGAGGTGGGTAATCCCAGTGTATTGTACGCATCGAGCAATATAACATTGGTAAACATTACTGCAATAAAAATAAACATCACCTCATCAAAATAGAAATGTTCAGGATTAAAAATGCCTTTTCTCGCAATTTCCATCATGCCATTAGAAAAAACGGCTCCTAGAATAACTCCAATACTTACCAGTATAAATAAGGTTTTCAGTTTGGCTGCCTTTGACCCTACAGCAGGGTTCAGAAAATTAACAGCATCGTTGCTAACACCTACTATCAAACTTGTAAACGACAGCAAAAACAGGACAATAATTATGATGTAAAAAGTTAGCATATTCCATTTCAAATTTCCGCAATAAAACTATGAAAATTAATATAGGCTTAACATTAAGTTAATGTTAAGTTTACATTGCGGCATGGTTTTGCTTTATCCTGTTTTTAAAATTTTTCGATTGCTGAAATCTGATTTTGTTTAAAAAGAATATTGTATTTTTAATCCTGAAATAATAAGCTATCAAATGAAGAAGAATCTGTTATTGTTGTTGTTCTGCTCGCAGGCTTTTTTCGTTGCAGCACAACCTCTTACGCCCCTTACGGTAAATATTGAGATGCGCGACACAAAGTTGCTGGCAGCCGATGTGTATATTCCACAACCTCAAGTTCCAAGGCCCACCATATTAATTCAAACACCGTATAATAAGAACCTGTATCGATGGGGTTTACCACTGGGTTATGGTGTGAATGTGAACGAATGTCCCTACAACATTGTTGTGGTCGACTGGCGTGGTTTTTATGGTTCGGTATCGGCTGCTGTTGCGCAGTACGACCGCGGGCTCGATGGGTACGATTGCATCGAGTGGATAGTGCAGCAAGATTGGTCGAATGCGAAAATTGGTACCTGGGGTCCCTCGGCACTTGGAAAAATTCAGTTTATGACAGCAAAACACCAGCATCCTGCACATATTTGTGCTGTTCCGGTTGTAGCTTCTCCCGAGTATTTATACAGTGAATACTATCAGGGGGGAGTGTATCGCGAAGAATTTGTGCAGCAACTCGATGCGCTTGGTTATGGAATGTCGACAGTGCTTATGGCCAATCCGTATTTTAATTTTGTGTGGCAATACACCCAAAACCAGAACAATTATCCTCAACTAATTGCAATACCCTGCCTTATGATAGGCGGGTGGTACGATCATGATACTTATATGAAAACAGACTTTTATAACAAGCTTCGCAACCAAGCTCACGAATCGGTGCGCGACCAACAGTGGCTGATGATGGGACCATGGGTACACGGAGGTCATGGTGCTGTGCAGGTTGGTTCCTCCCAGCAGGGCGAATTGTATTATCCCGAAGCTGAATCGTTTTCAACAATGGCTGCATCAAATTTTTTAGCATACTATCTGCTTGATGCTGATAACAACTGGCAAGCAAGTCCTCGTGTGCAATATTTTTTGATGGGTGCCAACGAATGGATGAGCTCCGATACTTGGCCACCTGAAGATGAAACAACACCAGTAAAGTACTATTTCACGCCAGGTTTGGGTTTGCGCACCGATATAGTTTTGCCCCAGAATTCTTCTTCGTTATATGTTTACGACCCTGAAGATCCCTCGCCAACACATGGCGGCGCCACGCTGCGTAACGATTTGTTGCAGGGCCCCTACGACCAAGGCCAGGTGGTTGAAGAACGCGGCGATATTTTAATTTTTACTTCTTCGCAATTGATGCAACCGCTGGTGGTGAAAGGCCGCCCCCGCCTAAAATTGTTTGTTTCAACCGATTGTCGCGACACCGATGTGGCTGTGCGGCTCACCGACGTGTATCCCGATGGTCGCTCGATGCTGTTACTCGAAGGAATTCACCGTCTCCGTTTCGATGGTGGCTTTTGGGCTGCCGACACCACATTTCCGGTACCCGGCGAAATCAGAGAGATTGACATTGAGCTGTATGATATTGCAATTGCCTTTGGCGAGGGTCATCGCATCAGAGTTGATATTACCGGAAGCAACTGGCCGCGTTATCAGCGTAACAAAAACACAACGGCAGCACCATTCGAAGCCGGCGATACGCTGGTGGCAAACAATATGGTATATCATCAAAGCGCGCATAGCTCATATCTTGAATTGCCCGTGGTGCTTTCAAACGAAATCTCAAATTCGCCCACTGAATGCCTATCGGTGTACCCCAATCCCGGTTCCGGAAAAATATATATCGCAGGCATTCAACACGATTTGATAAAAACCATTACAGTATTTACTGTGCAGGGTAAACCGGTTTCGGAACATAATTATTGTAATTCTATCGACGTTTCTGCACTTAAAGAGGGATTATATATGCTGAGAATTGAAACAGAAAATACGGTGCTTTTCCTGCGGTTTTTCAAGGAGTGAGATACAGGGGACGCTTTTGGGAGGCACAATCATGTATTGTTTCCTGTAATATCTTTGACTAAAATCTGAACACCTTCTGAGGCCTTGGCTTTAATAAAATTAAACCTGTAGTATTTGGGTACGAAAACATTGTTGGGGTCAATCAGGTAACGGGTAGCATGTTCGGGAATATAATCAATCAGTGAAGCGGCCGGATACACTTGTAAGCCTGTTCCCACTACTACAAAAACATCGGCAGTTTTCACAGTTTCAATAGCATCTTCCATCATGGGAACTGCTTCCCCAAACCATACAATGTGTGGCCTGAGTTGTGAACCCAATGGGCATTTTTCTCCCATGTTCAATTGCCAGCCAACAATGTCGAATATCATATCGTGGTATGCACTACTGCGCGATTTAGTAATTTCTCCGTGTAAATGTAAAACATGACTGCTTCCTGCCCTTTCGTGAAGATTGTCGATGTTTTGTGTAATAATGGTTACTTCAAGATGCTTTTCGAGTTCTGCCAGCAGACGATGAGCCTTGTTGGGTTCCGATTCCAGCACTGTCTTACGCCTTTGATTATAAAACTCCAGTACAAGTTCAGGATTTTTCATCCATCCTGCAGGCGAAGCCACATCTTCTATCTTATGGTTTTCCCACAAGCCATTCGATCCTCTGAATGTGGCAATGCCACTTTCTTCGCTGATGCCTGCGCCGCTTAATACAACAAGTTTTTTCATGCTCAAGGTGTTACAGTTTATAATGTAAATGTACAAAAACCTGATTATCTTAAAAAACAAATTCTATCCCATTCAACACATAATGGGTTGAATTTACAATGCCGGCAGGTGGATGCGAATCGAAATAATACTTGTAATCGAAACTGAACCTGAAGTGTTTTGTGAAAGACAGTTTTAGTGCCGACTGCGAAAAAATACGATAATCGTGATAATGGGCTAGCATAGGCTGATAATAGGTGGTATGCACCATGCTCAGCCATTTCGAAAACTGTATTGTAGCCGAAAGATAATTGCTGAGGCGGTGTTGCCGATTTACTATGCCATCGGTAAGGTATTCAGTCTCATACATATAAATATTGCCCAGGTATAATCGCAGATAATCTTTTTTTATCAGGGCGAAACGAGGGCCTGCTCCGGCCAGGAAACGGTATTGCACATGAAGCACCTTGTTGAATTGTCCTTGAACAAAAGCTTCGGCAACTACAGTTTTGTTTAGTTTATAGTTGTAACGAAAGTGTTGTGTAGATGCGTTGGTAAACTCAGTTCCATCGCCTTTCGACAAACTGTGTTCCAGAAGCAGCAGATACAGGTGTGCCGGCCTTTTAAATTGTAAATGCGCGAATACATCCGACTTAAAAAAGTCGACATCGGTTTTTTGATAGTTGAGCGACAAACGGGTTTTTCCGCCCCAACCTGTAGTGTCGGTTTTTATGCGTTCGTCTTCGATGTTGAGAATTTGCGCCGGCAATACATGAGAAACCAAAATTGTCGTCAGCAACAATCCCAGGTGTGGTATACGCGATAACAAGTTCATGCTATTTGCCCTTGCGCCACGAAAACAATCTCTTTTCGTGTTTCACAGTTGTAATTGATCTGCTGCTGACATACCTGATGTCTTCGATGGTGTAAAAAGCGTTAGGGTTAAAATTGTGAATAATAGGAATTAGTTCTTTCAGGTTAGATCGCTTTACAGTAAGAAAAATCACATTCACGTTTTCTTCCCTTCCCTGGGCATTCATAAATGTTAGGCCATACCCTTTTTCCTTTAGGGTGTTGATGAGCCTGTCGCCGCTTTTTGCAGTGATAATTCTTACTCCCACTGTACCCATGGCCAGTTTTTCTTCTATTAGCATACCGATGTAATTACCGGTGGCAAAACCGGCTGCGTAAAACACAAAGTTTACCCAGTTATCGAGGTTGTCCATAATTTTGCTCACGGCAATAATCCAAATCAACACCTCGAAAAACCCAAGTATGGGAGCCAGTATTTTTTTGCCACGCGCCACCATGATAATTCGCAGGGTGCCAATGGTTACGTCAAATATTCGTGCTGTAAAAATCAGCAATGGTAACACAAGCCAGTTTAAAACTTCGGGACTCATAATGTATGTATTTTGCGCAAAAATAATAAGCTATTCATAATATCGAACAAGCTTTGCCGAAAAGATTATAAAATTAACAAAAAACGATATTCTGTGTTTGCAGTTATTGTGTGTTTCGCTTAAAAATATATCGTGTAATAAATATCCCATTATCATCGTCTTTACCGCCCACACTTTCCACGCCTGTAACCACAAAAGCAAGTTCCCAACCATCGGCAACCATCTGGTTTATTTTGGCCGAAATCACTGCATCGTTCGATGCTATATTTCTGAAGTTAATACCCACGGCACTGTAGAAATTCAGCAATTTGGTTTCTTCGAACTTATCAATTTTTATTTCGTCGCGGCTTACAGCGGTTTGTTTGCTGTCGGTTCCCTGATTGCGTTGTGTTGTAAATAAGCCGGCATCTACCTTTTCCTGATGATCGATAATTCTCGACCTTCCTACACCCATTGGCACAATCGATTCCACACTGGTAATTACCTTGTATTCCTGAGCTGTTGCCAGGTCGAAAAAAGCCAGAATGCACACGGCAAACAACAATACTATTTTTTTCATATCCGTATAATTAGTCAATCCTTAACAATTCAAAATTAGGAAATCTTTTTTCTTGAATAG
>CAZEHA010000059.1:0-21098 GCA_964511665.1 uncultured Bacteroidales bacterium | reverse complement strand
AAAACCACTTTCCTGAAACAAAAAAAGCTGACTTAGGCGTCAGCTTTTTGTTCTGTAAAGCCTCCCCCCCCCTGGGTATCACGAGCGCAGCGAGTAATCCCTCAACATTCTTGTTCGAAAAACCACTTTCCTGAAACAAAAAAAGCTGACTTAGGCGTCAGCTTTTTGTTCTGTAAAGCCTCCCCCCCCCTGGGTATCACGAGCGCAGCGAGTAATCCCTCAACATTCTTGTTCGAAAAACCACTTTCCTGAAACAAAAAAAGCTGACTTAGGCGTCAGCTTTTTGTTCTGAATGAACTAAGAATTCTGGCTCGTAAAAAACTGCAAGCCACGTCACACAACAAACCTAAGCGGGATACCAATCTTTACACCCAATTTAACACTGAGGCTGGTGGTTTTTACGTTGTTACCAGCCGTGGTGTTTATTGCATATAGTTTTGTTAGCGAGGTAGCGTAGCTGGCTTCGGTAAAAACCGAGAACTGAGGTTTTATACGGTATTCTATTCCCCCGACAGCATTCACCGAAAATTCAATTTTGTGAAAGTAGCCCGAGTCCATCATGTCAACATCAAACGGATCGACAGCAATGCCGTTGCGGGTGGCAGGGAGCCTTGCATATTGCCGGGCAGCAGCCAGAAACGACAACTCCATGCCCGCACCCACATAAGGATTGAAGCGTTGCCCCAGATTGTAGCAGGCCGACACCGGCACCGAGATATAGTTTAATGCCGATATTGTGGTTGTATCGAAAGGATTGCCAAGTACATCGTCAAATCTGCTTGTGTAATTATAGCCCTTTTGCTGGTAGCTAAAGCCACCCCGCAGCGAAAACTCGCGGGTGGGCTGAAATTCGGCAAAAACAAAATGGTTTTGTGCAATTCTCCGGTCGAAATCGTTGTAAAAATTGCGCAGACCGCTGAAACTTATCCCTCCCGAATAGCCCAAATATAGTGTAGTGTCTGAACGTCGCTCCCAGGCAAACATTACTACAGGCAGAAGTATAAGAATCGTTATTGCTGTCAAACGTTTCATTTGCCCACTGTGTTAGTAACGCTAGCATTAACAATGCCATCGGCCAGTTCGGTTTGCACCATATTTCCCGATGATATCGAATGAATAGATTTCAGTGCTTTGCCGTTTACACGTGTAATCGAAAAACCTCTTTTCAGTATATTTTCGGGGTGTGCCAGACTGATGCTCTTTTCGAGATGTTGCAATGTTTTATTGTTCCGGTTCATGTTGAATGAAACCAAGGCCTTGATATTTCTTTCCGACTGTTTTAGGTTCGAATCTTGTTTTTGCAAGTATAACCGCAGAGCCGAACTTAAGCGCTGTGCCGGATAATTCAGCGTGAAGTGTTGTTTGCCGGTAAACTGCCTGGCAAGTTGTTGAGTGTTGCGCTGCAAACCATGCAATACCTGTTGATGCTGCTTAATAACTTCGTAGCTCTTATTGATAAGCACCACTGCGTGGCGGTTCACCAAACTGTTGTGGTCGGTAAGGTAGCGTTTGGTGAATAATTCAATTTCGTTGTAAAGCGATTTGATTCGAAATTCGTAGCT
This sequence comes from uncultured Bacteroidales bacterium, assembly GCA_964511665.1. Classification (GTDB taxonomy): domain Bacteria; phylum Bacteroidota; class Bacteroidia; order Bacteroidales; family ML635J-15; genus JAGOEF01. Next base: position 19,536 of record CAZEHA010000059.1, on the reverse strand, counting down.
TGTATTTCTATCGACAATAAAACTTGCTACGGCGGTGGGTGTTTTACAGCGCGTATGAGCTACCATATCGGTAATGCTTTCGTCGCGTTCGTGGCCGATGCCCGAAATTACAGGTATAGGAAATTGCGTTATGTAAAAAGCAATATCGAAACTGTCGAATGCGGCTAAATCTGTTTTTGAACCACCGCCTCTTACAATGACAACAACATCGAAATGTTCACGTGAGTTATATATATGGTTCAGTGCTTCAATCACCGATTTTTCGGTTTGCTGCCCTTGCATAACAGCTTCAAAAAGCTTAATGCGAAAGCCATAACCGGCAGGGTTCCCAAATAACTGATCAACAAAATCGCCGTATCCGGCTGCACTTGCCGATGATATTACTGCAATATGCTGAATAACAGGCGATAATTCCAATGTTTTATTCATATCGAAAACACCGGCTTCCTCTAGTTTTTGAATTGTTTCGAGTCGTTTTCGGGCAATGTCGCCCAGTGTATAATTAGGGTCGATGTCGTTGATTAGCAGGCTGAGTCCGTAAACAGGGTGGTGCTCCACAACCACACGGATCAGAAGCTTAATACTAGGGCCAAGGCTTTGTCCGGTGCTGTGCTCGAAATGGGGTTTTAACATCCTGTATTTTGATGACCATATTATTCCTCGTGCCGATGCCCTGATTTGGTCGCTTACAGCATCTTTCTCGATGAGTTCCAGATAACAATGCCCCTGTCGGTTTTCGGTTAGCTGGTTTATTTCGGCAACAACCCAGAAATAATCGGGCAACTGGGTTTTAATGGTATTGCCAATGAGTAAGTTTAGTTCATACAGCGATAGGTTGCCGTTCATGCCTATGGCTCCTTAATAATTTTCTGATTGATTACGTGTTTATCGGCGGCTACACTAATAACATAAGATCCGGGGAGTAAGCTTTTCGTGTTGCTCAGTGTTATGATGCCACTTTGTTCACCTGCTGTACGATGGCTTTCTTTAAGGATTGTACTACCGTCAGATGCTATTACAACCACTTCGAAGAGGTCGGTATTCATGTTCGAATATTGTATGTTGAGTGTGTCGCCAAATGGATTGGGGAATACGCGTATTGTTGGTGTTGCAGTTCCCTGTTGTTGATTGATAGTGTTAAGCTGAAGGTACAGATTGCCTAAATCAGGAATTCCAAAACCGTAATAGTTTGTAGGCAGCGAAGCATAGTGCCCCGAATTCTTAATTGCTTGTATAAGTTCCACACTGGTCATGTTTGGAAAAGCTTGCCATAAACAGGCAATTAAGCCAGAAAGGACAGGTGCTGCAAACGAGGTGCCGTTACCGGGAAGTATTTCGCCCCATTGAGAACAGAATGTTCCTGCTCCAATGGCACACACATCGGGTTTAATTCTTCCGTCGGCTGTGGGCCCAATGCTGCTGAAACCTGCAATGATACTATCGTAAGAAACGGCTCCTACTGTGAGAACGAATTCGTTGTCGCCCGGAGTAGCTACAAAAGGTATTTCTTCGTTACCCGAATTACCTGCCGATACCACCACAATCATGCCTCTGTTGGCGGCAATGCCTGCTGCCTTGCTTACCCAGGCTGTATTACCGTCGAGGTGAGATACCTGATGCGACCAATACGGAAAATCGTACTCAAAATATCCGAGAGAGACGTTGATAAGGTCGGCACCGGCGCTGTCGGCAAATTCGGCTCCGCACGACCAGTTTATTTCTTCGATGATGTGCTCGCTGGCAGCATCTTCGGTTACAAGCAATATATAATGTGCTTCGGGAGCAGTGCCAACCATAGTTCCGGGCAAATTGCCTCCAATTATCGACAGCACGTTCGTTCCGTGGGTGCTGTAACGGTATATATCTTCGTTACTGTTAATATAATTGCGCGTAGAAATAATTCGGTTGTTGATGAACAGGCTGTCAAACACCGATTGGTTATCTACACCTGTAAATCCTGCATCGGTAACGGCAATTATCATGTTTTGGCCGCGAAAACCGTTGTTGTGTAGCACCTGCCCGTTGTGCAGGTAAGTTTGGGGCGTTGCCAGCCCATAGTTCAGCACATCCTGATCGTTTTTTACCTGTCGATAACCTGGTTTTGGTGCCATTGAACTGTCGTCGATTGATTGCTTGTTTTTCTTTTTCTTTTTGGTGGCCAGGTTAACCGATTTTACAAAAGGCAGGTTGGATATGCTCTGTATGGCCGAGGTCGATGATGCATACACGGTTACTCCGTTGAGCCATTTCGATACATTCAGAATTTCAACACCGGCATTGGCAACAGCCTGAATATAATCGGGATTGACCGGCAAATCGCAGCTGTCGATAGCAATGTTGTAGCGCAGTCGGCGTTCTATAGCCCGTTCGCTCAGGTAATCGTTGGGATTGCTCAGCGAGTAGTGGGTACCAGTTTTATTGTTGAATTCGATAAAATATTTATCAGGAGCTACTTGGGCAATTAGAGTTTGCGAAAGCAAGGTGATGAAAAAAAGATGAATCAAGTGTTTCATTGCATTGAATTGTTAATGGAATAATCAACTATTGCGGTTTTATAGATAGTGCCTGTAGTAATTCTGTTTTCAACAGGAACCTGAGGAATTACTTCCTGAGAATTGAGTTGTATGTTTTCGCGGTACACCAAACCTATGCCTGCAGCAAATATCTCTTTTTCCAGATTTTTGTGTATTAACGACGAGTCGGCTTTGTGTGTTATAACCAGCACCGAGTCGAATTCGAACCTATCATAAGTTAATGGTGCGTCGATGCTGCTGATGCTAACGATGAGTTGCTCTAATGTGTTGAAAGCATTGAGGTTCCATGTTTTATTTATCTGTGCCGGAAACCTGATGATTACCGTTCTAATGTTATCTTTAACAACAAAAGCAGCCTGATTAAATACCTGGGCAATGTATCGGCTGCTGGCAAAATAATTTTGACCAATATCGTTACTGAATTGTTGTTCAATTACATAAGCCCTGTTGCCTGTTTCATCGATAAATGATTCAACTATAGTTTCGCGTACATAATATTCCACCGTGTCGTATCGATTCACGGGTTTATCGATGGTGATTTCGGTGTGCCGGTATGTGATGCTTACACTGCTGTCAAGCGGAAAGTAACGTATTCCATTATAATTGGAGGAAGTGGGTGTAATGTCTTCGGGTGTGCACGAAACCATCACAATCATTAGCGCAAAAAGTATATTCAGCCTGATTCTCATACAGCAAAGTTATACAATTTTTGATATCACACCACCACCTATCACAATGTTGTTAAGGTAAAACACTGCCGATTGACCCGGAGTTACAGCTGTGGCCATATCTGCAAAATGAAGCATGTAACTATTATTGTTGTTACTCAGCCTTGCTGCTATTGCAGGGGTTCTGTATCTGATTTTAACCATAATACGGGTATCGTCGGCTAATGAACATGTTATGTTTACCTTTTCGAGCACAGCATTTCCGGTTTTCAGGTCGTGGCGCTTTCCCAAAACCACAATGTTGTTTGCAGCATCAATTTTTACTACATATGCGGGTTCCCCCAGTGCGATATTCAATCCTTTTCTTTGACCAATAGTGTAGAATGGGTAGCCTTTGTGCCTGCCTATCACATTTCCATCCATATCGGTGTAATTCCCTTCGCCCGGCAATTGTGCTGCTTCATCTTCGAGAAAACGACGGTAATTGTTGTCGGGAATAAAACAAACTTCCTGACTTTCGCGCTTGTCGGCTATTTTTACGAAACCGTTTTCACGGGCAATACTTCGTACCTCAGTTTTGGTTAGGTCGCCAAGCGGAAACAAGGTTCTTTTCAGTTCCTCTTGCCCAAGCATCCATAAAAAGTACGACTGATCTTTGGCCTCATCGGCAGCTTTACTCAGGCAAAACCTGCCATTGCTGTTCATAATACGGGCATAGTGTCCTGTGGCCATATATTGGCAACCGAGCTTATCGGCATAACGCATCACCACACCCCATTTTATCGTTTTATTACACAGAACACATGGATTTGGGGTTCGCCCCTGTAAATATTCTTCAATAAAATTGTTGATAACAGTCGATTTAAATTCATCGCGAACATCAACAATGTGATGCTCTATGCCTAGTTTTTTAGCCGTTTGAGCAGCTTCGAACAGGGTATCGGCATTGCAGCAACCGGTTTCTTTTTCGAGGCAGGATAATGAAACGCTGTCGTAGGGTCTAAAGGTAATTCCTGTAACGTGATATCCGGCTTGTTTCAGTAAAATAGCAGATACCGAACTGTCGAGACCTCCGCTCATAGCCAGCAATACCCTATTATGTTGCAATTTATTCATGTACTCTATTTACCGACTTGCGTCGAATGCTCACAACTGATTAACAAATGCAAGGCATTAGGGTTTAAAAAAATCTATTGGATTGTCGAGATAATCTTCGGGGTTTTTAAATTTATCCTGGTTTTGCTTAGCCCATTCAATCTTTTCCTGAAGTTCTTTGCCTACTTCCAAAAAATTATCGGGTGTGTCGTATATATAGTTTACGGTATCAGAAATTTTTCCATTATTATAAAAATACCATATTCCATGGCGCATTCCCTTTACATAAGGACCTTCTTCGCTTAGGTTTTTTGCGCTGTCGTAAATTTTAAAATGCCCCTCACGTTTGTTGTTTTTGTAATTCCCCGTTTCCATTAATACACCGTTTTCGAAATATTTACTGTATGCTCCTTCTTGAATGCCCATGTTGAAGTTAAAATCGACCAGCTTCCCTCCCGAAGGATAAAACATCCTTACAAAGCCATGAAGAATGTTGTTTACGTAATTTGCTTCAATGCTTAATACACCGTTTTCGAAAAACATCCTCCAGTACCCGTTGCGTTCCTGATTGTGATTGTATTTTCCTACCGCAGCAGTCTTTCCATTGGGCCAGTAAAGTTCGGCGGCAATATAATCTTTATGAGTATAGTCGAGCACCGATTTCAGGCTGCCGTCGCGATGAAAATAGAAAAAAGTGCCTACAGGCTGGTCGTTATCAAAAAATCCTTTGTAACGAATTTGCCCATTATCGTAGCGCTTCACCCATTTGCCCTGTTTCTTCATGTTAATGTCGATGTAGTTTATCAGGGTGTCGTTTTCTTTATGACCGGTTTGGGCCGTAAGAACCTGCGCAAACAGCATCAATGGTAAAAATGCAATAATCAGTTTATTCATATTCGGTGCTTTTTTGTAAAGAGCATTCAAAATTAATGCCTGTGTTGTTCTTTTACAATATGCAACGCAGTATTTTATAATTTATTTTTTTAACAATCTCTAATTGTCTGTCGTGTGCCCTGTATCGGTAGTAATAAGTAGTAGGATACCCGTATTCAAGCGCAGTTTTTGCTTTCAGGGTTGTAGAATAATGCTATTTTTTAACATGTTTTTTTTCTGCATTTCAATTAATAGTGTCATATTTGCAGGCAAAATGAAAAAATTGTGGCAGGTAGAAGGATAAAATTATATGTGTTGTTGCTTTTTTTGGTTGTTGTTTTTTCTGCAAAAGCCCAGTATGAACCTGCAATAGTTGATACAATTGATTATAAAGACTTCCGCATTATCTTGTTCGACGATTATTCGTGGCTTTATGTGAATCACGATTCGGTTGAGCAGGAAATATTTACCCGGCATTCAGAAGAATTAATGAAATATATTCTCAGCGAGAAGGTTTTCGCTGCCGATAGTGCTGCAATTTTCGACGAATACTGGGATAATGTTGAATTGTTTGCTTATGGAGGTGCGAGTTTTCAAAATTGTCAAGATACGTTGGCATTACCCTTGTTGGTGCGCGATACATTTTGTTTGCCGGTGCAAGGGCGTATTTTCGGAGAATTTACCTGGAGGGGTGCGCGAATGCATACCGGTATCGATATCGATCTTAGAACCGGTGATTCGGTTCGTGCAGCTTTTAGCGGAAAAGTTCGCAAGTCATATTATAATCCGGGAGGCTACGGTTATATGATAATTATAAGGCATTACAATGGCTTGGAAACCTATTATGCCCATCTGTCGAAGCTTTTGGTTGTCGAGAATCAATGGGTGCAAACCGGTGAAGTAATTGGGCTGGGTGGAAGTACCGGACGCAGTACTGCTCCTCATTTGCACTGGGAAGTGAGATATCGCGACAATCCTTTCAATCCGCGTGCAATTGCCGATATCGAGAATAATCGTTTGGCAACCGACACCCTAATATTGATGCCTTCAGACTTTAAGCACGTTAAAGAACTTAGCGAGGCTAAATATCATTACATCAAACAGGGCGATACCCTTTGGGGTATTTCAAGGGCTTATGGTATCTCTGTTTCGCGCATTTGTTCCTTGAATGGAATTACCGAAGAAAGTATACTCAGGGTGGGGTCATCACTCAGGGTGCGATAAACAAATCGCATCGCGATATCGAGCGGCTCGCCGGCTTAAATCATGGCGAGATGTGGGTAACTATACTACCTGAGCGTTACATCGATAATGAATTTTGGCGTTTTCATTTCGGCTGGTAAGTTCCTAAAATCAATCATTGTAAACGAATATGCCCCTGCTTCAACATTTTTCTTTGTAAAATACGATTTTATCAGGTTTTCGCGCAAACTCAGTAATTGGTTGAGCCGTAACTGTGCTTTTTCGGGAGTATACTTCTGAATACATGCTGCAGCAATTATTTTGCTGTCGGCATCGGTTGTCAGACCCAAATAGGCAACAAAGGCAGTGTCGCTGTCGGGTAAACCGGCAAGTTCTTTTTTTAAATCGGAAAAAGCTGCATCAGGCTTCATCGACCTTAAATACATCAGTTTAGTTTCATAAACGGCAAGCATTTCTTTCTCTTTATCGGGGTCGGTGGTCTGGGTAAAAACAAATGCCAACTCATCTTTTTTATTTATGAACCCGATAATCTTGTCCAGGTCTGATTGTTGCTCGTTAGTTAGACTGTCTTGTAGCCAATTGAACGATATCTGTTTAATTTTCTCGGGATTGCCACCTACAGCCTTGCCAATGGCCTGAAAGGGTGCAGCAACGGTTTTAATAAAGAACTCTTCGATAGTTTTCCAAATTACTTTTCGTAGGTTAAATTTGGGGTCAGCAGGATTCCCTGTTACCGGAACATCAAAATCAATTACATCGTTACGATCCTTTAAAATATATAACGCCAATCCAATGGGCACTTTATATGCGGTAGTATCTTTTGTTTTCTTTCCCATATCGAGGTCTGTAATGTGGAAATGATTCTGGCTGTCTAATGCAACCGGGTTCATATAAATGCTGGCATCGTAGTTCATCGTACCTTTTAGAATTGGGCGTGCCAAAAAATACTCCGAATAGGGCGATAAAAATATCATGTCAAGGTCCTTAAGTCCGACTTCAAGAAAAAATGTTTCGAAAGTGGTGGTATTTACAGTTGCTTTTCCGGTAAGTTTGCCATCGTTGTTCAGTTTCATATTAAATTCCATCGGAACACGGGTGGCTTCATCAGTAAATCGGTGCATAAAAAAGTTCAGTTCCGAAATGTCGAGCAAAAACGGACGGTTCAAGGTGTAATCGGAATACGCTATGCTGCCGTTTCTTATGATGAGTTCATCTACCGAATAATGCATTTCTATGGTGTCGTTAATGTCGGGTATGGTATCGGCCCAATACGGCGCCAAAACAATATCATAGTTCGCAGCATTGCTGTTAAGTGTGGTAATAATTTTGGGATTTTCGATTTCGAGAAATCCAATTTCATAATTTTCGCGCCACATGTCAATCTTTTTCAATTCAACGCTGATTTTTTCGATGCTCATAAACGGCATTAGACCGGGGTCGGTAATCATAACATCGGTTGCAATTACTTCTCCGGTTATTGCAACTTTCATCAAGTCGATTAAGCTACCTTTAATTGAAATATCAGAGTTTAATTTACCGGTAATCGATCCTGCATCAATATAATCGGAAAAATATGCTTTAAATGGGGATATATCAATTTGCTCGGTAGTGGCATTAATTTCGTAAAAAGCTTTTGCCTGATCAATCGACGCTTTCAGATGCACTTTACCATGTTCGCCAAGACCAAATTCAAGGCCAAGGTCAGAACGGGTGTTGTCCCATGCAATTTCGGGTATATTCAGTCCCACATTGTTCATTTCGGTTACGGTGTTCAGGGCTTTGTCTTCGTAACGGATGCTGCCGCCCGACAACGAAAGGTTTTTTATCAAATATTTAATAGTGTCGCTGCTGCTGCTTTGGTCTTCGTCGCCACTGTCGAGGTGTTCGAGTATATCGTCGAAGTTGAAGCCGTTGATGTCGGAAACAATAGAAACTCCAAAATTTTTGAGCTGCAACTCCGAAAGTGCATACTGACTTTGTAGTAGTTTTGTGGGGTCAATGTCAATTACAAATTCTTCGAAGTATGCAAACCGGTCGGTGCCGTTCTGTTCATAAAGCACAAAGTCATTCGCCGTAATGCTGCATTTCAGGTAATTGATACTTAAGCCTGCAATACTTATTTTGCGGCCAATCAGTTTTTCGCCGTTGTTCTCGATGTACCATTTGGCAATGTCCGACAAAAAGAACAGCAGGGCAGAAATCAGAAGCACTACAATTGCGAGAATTTTTAGCCCTATTCGCCGGCGTTTTCTTGGTTTTTCATCTTTCATAATGCAACTCGTTTTTAGTTTACAAACTTAAAACATAGTATTCAGATATGGATAGCTAGTTGTAATAAATAATTAAAAATCAACAGATAATTATTATTACACGTTGAACAAAACTATCGGTCTTGCAAAAAACTATTATACTATCAAGCAATTTTCATAAATCGTGTTACAACATCTACTAACAAGATATTGAAGTGTTATTTGTTTTCTGGCTTGAATTGAAATGAAATTGGTGTGAGCGTATATCCTTTTTTTTGTAACAATTCAATTACGCCTTGTTTCCCCGGTAAGTGCGCTGCCCCAATGGCACTAAATGTGCTTTGCTTCTTGCTGAATTTTGCAATTTTTTTCGCCATTTTAACATTTCTTTTCACTAGAAATGCATCGTTGAATGCCGGAGGCAGGGCAGTATCGTTCGAAAACTCGAACAGTTTTTCCAAATCCTGATCAACATAAGCTTGCAACAGTTTGTCGAACTGGTCGAACGATGAAATCGAAATAGTATCGTTAAGGGCATCAAACAGCATGTTGGCCTGTTCCTGAAGTGTGATGGCATCAATGGCTTGTATCTGGTCCGAAAATTCTTCAATCCCGAGGCATTTTTTACCGGCTTCTCGGGCCGTTTTCAGAAAAAACAGGTCGAGAGCCTCTGGCATATCCGACACAATTTTCATTTGCATCAATTGACTCATCAAAAAAAACGGCTTCATTTTGTCGTACAGCACAATGCCTTGCCCTGTAAGGCTTTTCATAATGCTATCGAGGCTGTTGTATTGTTCTACTGTATATAAATCCTTCAGCGTTATGTCTTTCATCAGCATGGCATTCATCATTTCGTTGTATGGAATATCATCGAGCAACAGTTCCATAGCGTAGGCATCGCATTGCAACAGTTTTTCGATAACAATGCTGTCGAATCCAAAAGCACGTTTATCCTGAATGTGAATGGTGCCATACAAATACGATGGCGATTTTAGATTCTTGCCCGAAATTTCCCACAACAAACTTTGCGATAACAGCGGCAGTGCCAATAACAAGAGTACAGGTAGCGAAAATAGTTTTTTCATAGCTGTATGTTTTTGTTCAGGGTGTAAAAATAGAAAAAGCCCGTTTTTACCAGGCTTTTTCAAGAAAGAGACCTCAATTATTTCTTAATATTAGGGATGTCAAGTCCGTAGCCATGTTTTTTGTCAACATATTTTAAAACGAATGATAGACCAACGGCCAATACTCCAAATCCCGCAAAAATCAACTGAGGTACAGTATAATTATATACTGCTCCGGCCTCAAGTGCTTCGGGAGTAATGCCCGGATTTGAAGCCGAAAGAGCCCAGCCAATCAAAATTGGTACACCAAATAACCCCATATTCTGAATCCAGAATATAGCTCCATATGCTGACCCTAAATATCGGTCTTCAACAATTTTTGGTAGCGATGGCCACATCGAGGCCGGTACGAGAGAAAAAGCAACTCCAAGTATTACAATAGTACCAATGGCAATGGGTAGGTTGAAAACATCGTTGGGTACCAGTGCAAAAATCAAATGCGAAATTGTTAAGAGCAAAGCACCGAAAAGCATCATTGTTGCGCCCAATCCTTTTCTGTCGAGAAAAAATCCTATGAATGGAGTAAGTATCATGGCTCCAATCGGAAACATCGAAACGTATCTTGCGGCTTCTTTAGGGTCAACAGCCAGTTTTCCTGCCAGCATTTCTGTGGCAAAGCGTTGAAATGGGAAAATTGCAGAATAGAATAATACACATAAGCCGGCAATGGCAAGAAATCCGGGATTGGTGAAGATTTTTCCAATATCTCTAATTCTAAATGCTTCTTCACTGCTCTTCTCTTCCTCTGTCATTGCATCTCCTATTTCTTTATCAAGCTTTCTGTCCATGAAGGTGTATATCAGAAAGCACAAAAAGCCTATAGTGAGAAACACGCCCCCCCATAAAAATGCATTTGCTGTATTCCATTCGGCAGGATTACTGGTTCCATTGTTTGCAAATAATGGTGATAACCACATTACAGCAAACACACCTAAACGGGCAATAGCCATTTCGAGCCCCATAGCCAGAGCCAATTCTCTCCCCCTAAACCATTTTACTATTGTTTTAGAAACAGTAATTCCTGCCATTTCTACCCCAATTCCAAATATGGCAAAGCCAATACTTGCATATACTGCTGTTAACGGAAGATTATAACCAAATACACTGGTCATAATACTCGGATCGATAAATTTTAGCCCGTAAAACTTCAATCCGGCACCTGCAACCATTGTCAACCCCGATGTAAGCAAGGTAAATCGAATGCCCATTTTATCGAGTATTATGCCCGACAAAATCAGAAATGCAAAGAATACATTAAAGAAAAACTCCATTCCGCCATAGAGGCCAAAGACCTCAGAAGTCCATCCGTAATTTATTTCGAATTGGTTTTTGATGGGAGAGGCAACATCAACGAAAAAATATGCAAAGAACATGGTCAGAGAAATCAGTCCTAGTGCAATCCAACGTGCTGTTGCCGAATCTTTTAAGGTTTTTCTAATCGTTTCGGTCATAACTGTAAGTTTTAAGTTTTGTTGAAAATTTCGAACAGCAAAAGTAAAGATTTATGTGAATATCAAATGTTTTTTTGCGATAAATTTATTTTTTTGTGTAAGGCCGAAACCGATAAAGAAAAGCCATGTGTAAAAGATTTTAATATCTAAGTATTTTTTTTCTTGGAAGCAATTATAGTAATTGGTATATTTAGCCTCGAAAAAATTAAATTTTTGTAACATGAAAAAAATCTATTTTATCCTGTTTGCAATGATGATATTTGCAATGGGTGCAAAGAGTCAACAATTGCCCGAAAACTGGACTATTGCTACTTCGCTAATCAGCGTCGAAAAAGAAATGGTAAACGTAAATCACGGTGATGTTGCCATGCATGTGAATTTCACCAGTGCCGAAAATCAAGACATTCGTTCCGCTGTTTTCGAAGTTACCGGCGATGAAAGCTTCACTTACTCACTCGACGTTTTCGACAACGATAATGCCGGCAGAGTAAGGCTGTGTATTACCTGGAGCTCAGGTAACCAGTTTATCGATTCCTATTCTGTCGATTCCGAAGATTGGCAAACCCTTACTTTCACTGGAACTATTCCCGCTGCAGCTACCACCGCGCAGATTTTACTGCGATTCTACGATGTGGCGGCCAACTGGGATGGCGATTGCGACATCATTGTCGATAATGCCGTGTTTACCATGGGCGGTGGTGAGAACCTTATTCCCAATGCTTCTTTCGAAAACTGGGCAGAGCCCGTTATTCCCGAATATACCATTGCTGAGATTCAGGGTATGGCCAACGCTTCTCCTTACGTAGGGCAGCAGGTTACCACCGGTGGTATTGTTACCGGTGTATTTGCCTCCGGATATTTTATTCAGGATGGGAGCGGAGCATGGAATGGAATTTATGTGTATAACAATACAAACAATCCCCTGATCGGCGATGACGTTACTATTACTGGTATTGTTGCCGAGTTTAACGGTAAAACCGAAATGACAAACATTTCGGAATATACTGTTAACTCTGTGGATAATGAATTGCCTGCCCCTGTCGCTGTAACTACAGCCGAAGCTGCTTCCGAAATGTACGAGGGTGTCTTGGTTTCGCTGGCAGCAGCTGAGTGCCTTGTTGAAGATGCCGGTTTTGGAGAATGGACAGTTGACGATGGCTCAGGTGCGATTAATATCGACGATTTGATGTTTGCATATACCCCCGTATCCGGAAATGTGTATGATGTTACCGGTGTTGTCGATTTTGCCAATGCTGCGTTTAAAGTGCTCCCGCGTTCGGCCGACGACATTGTTAATCTCGGAAACCCTGTCGCCAATGCCATTCAGCATGCTATCGACAATACCACCCTGGTTGTGGAACCCAATCCGGTTACCGTGTATCATGGCGGCGAAGCTGTGTTTAATATAAATATCGACTATGCAGTATTTTCGGGCGATCTGCCTGCAGGATATTACGTTGATGCACACATAAGTTTCGACAGTGAATTGCCTGCCGGAATTGTTATTAACATAGTGCATACGGGTTATGGTATCGATGTTAACTATCCGGTTGAAGCCGGCGCCAGCTTTTTAAGCCTGTCGCAGATGCTGGGAACCGAACCTGCACTGTTGTGGGGGCACTCCGGGCTCAGCGATGTATGGTCGATTACGGTTTTTGGATTAGGCATGGGGAATTATGAGGCCGAAATTGCTTCATTTGCCGACGATTTTACCGATGGTCCCTATAGTACTTTTACTCTGGCCAGCGACAATCTGGTTATTAATGTGGTGCAGAATCAAACCGAAGCTCTTGCCGATGTGGTTGAAGGAACACAACTCGTTATCAACCCCGAAACGCAAACCATCGAAACAGGTGCTCAGGCTGAACTCGCAGCCGTAGTTACATACCCCGAAACAATCAATCCGATTTTAAACGAGTATGTGATGGATGCAGTGATGGCTTTCGAGGAAGGATTGGCCGAAACAGTTACGGTTCATGTTAACTATAGCGACAATCAGGGTGCCAATATCGACTTGGGCGCTTTTACCATTGATGCCGAAACCGAATGGATTTATCTGAGTGAGCTTATCGAAGCCGAAAGAACAGCTTTATTGGGTCATGCAGGCCTGGTGATTACCTGGAGTTTGGTTGTTGAAGGTTTGCCCGAGGGAATTCACAACTTTAGCATAGATGTTGTTACGAATAAACCCGAAAGTTTCGCCACCGAATACATTATTCTTGCCAGTGGAGATGCTTCTGTTACTGTTGAGGATGAAATAATCGAGCTCCAAATTGTAAACCAGTCTGATGATATTATCAAATGCGAAGGCGAAGAAGTAAATCTGTTTGTTGAAGTGAATATTACTGAAGGCGTAACGTATTCGTGGACACTCAACGAAGAAGCGTTGGAATTCGAAACAGCAAGCATTCAAGTAAGCGCCCCAGGTGTGTATGTGTGCACCGCCACTACCGAAGGAAGCTCTGTGGTTTCAGAACCAATCAATGTTTCAATTTCTGTTCCTATGCCTTATCTGGGCGAAAATGCCAGCTATTGCGAAGCTTACGAAGTTGTTTTAGCTCCCGGCGATTTTGACAGCTATAACTGGGGCAACGATATAACTACCCCAACCCTTACGGTTACCGAAGCAGGTGAATATTCAGTTACAGTAACCGATGCTTATGGATGTACTGCCGAATCTTCGGTTACCATCGCTTTCGAAGAAGAAATTACTCTCGATTTGGGTGAAGATATGTTCTTGTGTCCCGATGGTTCAATCCATATACAGGTACTTATTCCCGGAACTTATCTGTGGAGCACCGAAGCAACAAGTGCCGATATTTTGATTACCGAAGCGGGTGTGTACTCGGTTACCGTTACTCAAGGAACTTGCGAAGCATCTGATGAAATTGAAATAATTGCTGCCGAAAATCCTGAACCATTCGAATTTGAGGTAGAAGAAATATTTGCCTGCGACGGGTCGGAAGTTGAGATAGAATCACCGGTTACGGCTGCTTCCTATTTGTGGAGCACCGGTGATGAAACAGCATCTATTACAGTAACAGAGTCGGGAACCTATACTCTTACTATTTTTAACGCAGCAGGTTGCTCTGCAAACAACGATGTTACGGTTAATTTTGTTAATTATATTATTGTAAGCCTCGGCGATGATGTGTTGGCTTGTCCCGGAGATAGTGTAGTTCTTAATCCTGCTATAGGTGCTGAATGGATTTGGTCTGATGCTTCGGTTGAAAGTACCCTTACTGTTGGCGAAGCAGGTGTGTATTCTGTTACAGTTACCGACGCTTATGGTTGCAGTGGATCAGATGAAATTGAAGTTGCCTATCGCGTGGCTCCTGAAGTGAATATTGGCGAAGACGTAACTTTCTGTTCGGGCAATACACTCGAACTGGAGGCTCCAGTTGCTGTGGAATATGTTTGGAGTACTGGCGATACACTGCAGCTAATCGAAGTGATGGTATCAGGCAGTTACTCAGTTACTATTACCGATGAGTTTGGTTGCCATAATTCCGATACCATGATTCTTACAGTGCTGCCATCGCCATTGGTCGATCTCGGCCCCGACAACACCATCACCGAAGATCAAACCATTATTCTCTCGGCTTATCCCGGATACGCTTCGTACCTATGGTTCGACGAATCAACCGACAATACTATCCTTATCAGTGGACAAACATTGGGCGTAGGTGACCATCTGATCTGGGTGCGCGTTATTGCCAATAACGAATGTGAAACTTACGACGAAATGTTGCTTACAGTAACCGAAGGTATTTTTGTTGAACCCAATTTGGTGAAAAGTGTTAACATCTATCCCAATCCTGTAAAGAATATGCTGAATTTGAATTTTGGATTGCTTACGGGACAAAAATCAGTTTCGGTAAACGATATCACGGGCAAAACTGTGCTAAATATTGAAACAGAGCGTGATTTTGAATCGATTAATGTAGCAGGTCTGCCGGCAGGTTTATATGTAATCCGTATTACTGCACCCTTGGGCTCGCTTCAAAAAACTTTCGTGATAGAATAAATACGGCTCTTAAATTTTATTAACGGCAGAAATAAAACATTGTTTCTGCCGTTTTGTTATTAAACCATAACTTGTTAATAACTATTTGATGTATAAATTTGATATTTAATCTCATACTGATATTTTTGAAAAAAAAACAAGCATGAAACGATTACTTATAATTATTGCACTGGCATTTGTAGCAGCAATTGCTTTTTATTCTTGCAAAGGTACACAGGATTGTCCTGCTTATGCTGATGCCCCGCGGGTTGAAGATAAGGTATAGTTTTTTGTAGCCTAATAATTTTAATTGCATTATGGCGTTTTAAGCGTATTATGCAATGGTAATATATGCTTGCGTGAACATGATTTTATTCCGAAGTAAATATATTTTTACCTTAATACTGATGTTCTGTTCGGTATTTATGTTTGCGCAAGGTGAGATAGAAACCTTACGAGAACCCGATAAGTACAACGAAAACTCATTTGGCTTTAAATTAAATTCCAACGGGTGGGGGCTTGATTACAGATTTTCGCAACGAATAAACCATCGCCTTCGAAATTTTTATGAGGCCGAAATTGGTTTTGTGAAAGATCCAAAAGAAATTAAAGTGGTAAATCCATATTTAACAGTGCAAAAAAAATTCGTTTTTGGCAAAATGAATTCCTTTCAGCACTTAAAGTTGGGTGTGGGCTTCAACAGAATGCTGTTAGAAAAACGCGACAGAGGCAGCATTTCGGTGCATCACCATTGGAGTGCTGGTGGAATACTGGGCGTAGAAAAACCCATTTACTATGAATTGGTCGATAGCACTATTGTTATAAACGACAAGCGATACTATTATACAGGAATTCATCGTCTCGATATTCACAGGTATAATCCTACCGATGTTGTAAGTAAAGCTCCTTTTGTTAATGGATTGAGCGAAATACAACTTGTGCCCGGTATTTTTATTAAAACCGGATTTTCGTTTGATTTTAGTCGCAATGTGTTGAAAAGCAATGTTATAGAGTCAGGCGTAGCTTTCGATTATTACTTCAGATCGGTAGAAATTATGGCCGAAAATTATAACAATATGTTTTTATCGGTATATATTTCATACCGTTTTGGAAGTAAATACGATTCGCAGTTAAGCAGAGAAGCGCGTAAAGACCTATAAAAAATGTTGAGAACGAATGAAAAATTTTGTTTTTATTAAAAAATCAAATTATATTTAGGAACTTTAAAAATGAATTTGTGAATTGTATATATATTTATGTAAATTATTTAATATGAGAAAGTTAACATTACTTGCTTTGATGGTGGTTATAGCGGGAGCCGGATTAATTTTGGCTGTTGATGCTTTTAAAAAGCATGAACCTGTTTATGTACCCGAAACGAACAATCAACTTAATTACGATAAAGGATTTTCGGGTGCTGCCGAATGGATCTATAACCGTCAGGCAAATGCAGAGACAGGTCTTATAAGAACTGAAGCCATCGAAATGGCTCTGAAGCAGATAGGTAGATTGCAAGGCACCAAGAATTCGTTGAATCTTGAATGGGAATTTATGGGCCCAAGTAACATTGGCGGTAGATGTCGCGCTATTCAGATTGACAAAAGCAACCCCGATATTATTTACGCAGGGGGCGTTTCGGGCGGTCTCTGGAAATCGACTACCGGTGGAACCAGTTGGTTTCAGGTGAAATATGCCGGTGATGCTGAAACAGGTCTCATTCCTAATCTGAATGTGGCAAGCGTTTGCCAAACAGCCAATGGTCATGTTTATTTCGGTACCGGTGAATATTTTGCAAACCCTTATGGCACACAGAATACCGGATTTCAGGGTGCCGGAATATGGAAATCGACCGACGGTGAAACTTTTACACGCATACCCAGTACCTGGTCAACAACCGAAAGTAAAAATACTTTTGTGTTTGTTAACCGAATGGTGGCTCATCCTACTATCCCCAACAAAATATTTGCTGCAACAAAGCGTGGTCTGCAGGTATCAGACGATGGAGGTGAAACATGGACCAATCCAATCCTGAACATTGCCGGTTTTCCAATCAACGAAACTTGTGGTACCGTTGCTATCAGCGAAGATGGGTCGTATTTAATTGTTGATTTGGGCGTAAATGTGTATGTGTCGCATGAGAATGGTGATGTAGGAACCTGGGTGAAGGTTACAGGAACCGATACAGGTAAGCTGCCCACGAACTCAATACGCAGCGAACTGGCCATTGCTCCAAGCAATAAAGACGTTATGTATGCCATGCTTACAAAAAACGATCGCAGTCTCATGAATGTGTACCGTTCTACCGACGGCGGTCTGAACTGGTCGATAATAGGCCCGGGAGGTAGCAACGAGTTTAATCCCTTGGGATCACAAGGCGATTACAATAATGTTATTGCTGTATTCCCCGACAATGCAAACGAAATTATTGTCGGCGGTCAATATAGTTTATGGAAATGGGGTCTTAACTCGGGTTGGGAAATGCTTACATTCTGGAGCCTGCCACTAACAAGTTCTATGTATGTGCACGCCGACCAACACGAGTTAAAGTTCCATCCAACCAATAGCAATATTGTGTATTGCGGAAGCGACGGTGGAATTCACCGATCGACCACTCGTGGTAATAGTTGGATTACTCTGAACAAAAATTTTGGAGTAACACAGTTCTACGCAATCGGACACGATGGAACCAACAAACTGATTGGCGGTACACAGGATAACGGAACTTTATATATCGATCCCGATAGATTGATTACTACTGGTTTGCAAAACGAAGCAGTTGAGTTACCCGGTGGTGGCGACGGAGGGTATAGCGAAATTTCTCAGATAAGTCCGTCCATATTATTTAGAACCATTTATTATGGAGCTTTGTATCGTTCCGAAGATGTTGGTGAAGAAATTCATTGGTTTTTCGATACACGTCTTACCAATAGTGTTAATCCGGGTGATAAAGACGCCGGTCACTCATTTGTAACTCCCATTGCATTGTGGGAAAGCTTCAACGATCTAAACTCAATAGAAACCCGTCGTTATATTGCCAACAGCGATTACGAAGCCGGTGATACTTTATATGTTGAAAGCAACATCAAAGAACATTATTTGGTTACTATTCTCGAAGAACCTTTAAATCAGTACGATACATTGTATGTAACCGATTATCTGCAATCGCGTTTTGTTATCGGGTTTAAAGGTGGTGTATGGATGACCAAAGATGCGCTCAATTTTAGAGTAAGTCCGGTATGGCAGCCGGTTGCAAAGCTTAGGAACGAAGCCACAAACTATGAAGTTGTGCAACATCTAGAGTGGAGTGCCGATGGAGCTTATTTGTACTTTGCTACAAATCATATTGAAAATGGCTTTTTTAAAGGCTCTATCCTATATCGTTTGGGTAATTTCAATGAAATGCGCACCGACAGTATGCGCGATGCCGATTTCTCAACCTATACACTCGACAAGTCGCAGATTGCAGTATTCAGCAACCGTCATATTACCGGTATCGGTATAGACCCTGAATTTGCCGGAAATGTTGCCGTTACTTTGGGTAATTACGACAATAGCGATTATATTTATTATTCGAATAGTGCACATATTGCCCCCCATGTTACCAGCGGTGTTGGAACATTTGTGTCGAAGCAGGGTAACTTGCCCCAAATGCCGGTTTATGATGCATTAATAGTTTGGAACGATTCGCGTAAAGTGCTTGTGGGTACCGAATTTGGGGTGTACGCTACAGCAAATATAATGGCTCAAAACCCGGTCTGGACCGATGAAAATACAAACGGACTCGATTATGTGCCTGTGTATCATTTACGCCAGCAGACTATTAAAAACGGTTGGATGGAAGACGTAGGTTTCGATAATGGAATACGGAATCATGGATACATTTGGGCTGGAACACACGGCAGAGGTATTTTCAGAACAAAAGCTTATGCCGGACCTGTTTCGATCGATCCTGTTGTTAACAATACAGTGAATTCAAAACTCAATTTGTACCCCAATCCGGTGATAGATCAAGCTAATATCAGCTTTACTCTCGAAAATAGTGCCGATGCAGTATTGCGCATTTACGATGTAAAAGGCAGCCTGATACGTAGCATCACCATGCCCGGTCTCGATAGAGGCCAACATTCGCGTTCGCTGAATCTCGGCGACTTGAAAGACGGAGTATATATGATGACATTGCAAAGCAACGGACAGAAAATGACTACACGCTTCATTAAACGATAGGGGCTGCTAGTCGATACAAAGAGGGGCTGAATAAAAATCAGCCCCTCTTTTTATTTAGTCAATCCTTAACAATTCAAAATTAGGAAATCTTTTTTCTTGAATAGCG
>CAZEHA010000058.1:0-21353 GCA_964511665.1 uncultured Bacteroidales bacterium | reverse complement strand
GAAACCATTAGCGCCAAAAACTCGGTTTTTAATATAGCTCTAATATACTTTATTAAATAATAATGAACACCCAAATTCGAAAAACATGAAAAGAATATTACATATTATCATAATAACTCTATTTGTAAGCCCTTGTGCCAATAGCCAAAACCTTTCGCTACATTTCGAAGCACATGGTGAGTCGTCGGCCATCGACAGCATCCATATTACAAATATCACGCACAATACTTCTATCAGCATTGGCGGCAACGATTTACTAGAACTAGTATTTCCTGCTCAAAACCGATTGATGCAGCAATCAGATAAATCAATCTTAGTCTATCCCAATCCGTCTTCCGATATTTGTTATCTTGAATGCAAAGTAGTGCACCCGGGCGAAGCATTAATCAGTGTTTTCGACATCACTGGAAAAACAATTCATCAAAGCACAAGAGAGCTCGAAAAAGGAATACACCAATTCAGCTTCAACAATTTGCCGGCAGGTTTATATCAGGTATCGATTCAATCGGCACATTACTGTTATCATGCAAAAATGGTAAGCAACAGTGCCACACACACGGGGTTCTCGGTCGATTATTTGGGTTTTGCTCCTCTATACGAACTTGAACAGGATTTGATTGCGCAAAAAGTGTTGCATGAATTTGTATATAGTTTTGGTGATATTCTGCTTTTCAGAGCTGTTTCCAGCGAAGGGTACATTACCATAAACACATTGAAAATACAGGCCTCCGACACTATTGGCAGTACATACGAATTCACAGTGGACTTTGGTTTTATGTTGTGTAAAGATGTTGACGACAGGATGTATTCTATTGTAAAAATAGGCGATCGCTACTGGATGGCCGAAAACTTGCATTCTATTCGCTACAGCGACAGCACCGATATAATTGGCATTGAAGATGCAGGCGAATGGATAAACACACAGGCAGGAGCTTTTACCAATTATGGCAACGACGAAACAAACTCCGAGTCCTTCGGACGATTATACAATTGGTATGCCGCAACCAATACACGAGGAATTTGTCCTACCGGATGGCGTATGCCCACCGACGACGATTTCAAAGAAATGGAACGCAGTTTGGGGATGACGCATATACAAGCTGACGAAGTGGGATGGCGAGGTATAGCCGAAGGCTGTTATTTGAAAGAACATACAGGATTAACATGGTCGCAAACCGGAGATGACATCAATCTATCGGGTTTTTCGGCACTTCCGGCGGGTATGCGCAACTTCACGGGCAGCTTTTTTTATGAAACTAAAAACGCTGTTTGGTGGACAGCAAGCGAGTCGAATTCATTAAATGCCTGGTGTAGAGCACTTAGCAACGAAACATGCGAGATATACCGCAACGATGGAAGAAAGATTATGGGCTTTTCGGTGCGTTGCATGAAAGACAGCCTCACTACCTTACCCTATAATCTGGCAACTGTAAACACCGGCGAAGTAGTGAACATACTTACAACAAGTGCCCATTGCGGAGGGGAAATCACCGATGATGGCGGTGATGCAGTTACACAACGAGGTGTGTTATGGAGTTTAACGCCTGATGTAAGCTTTCAGAACATGCTCGGGAATACCGAGGACGGCACCGGAACGGGCAGTTATACAAGCTTTATCGAAGGGCTATATCCCGATTCAACCTATTACGTAAGAGCATATGCTATTAATGCTGCCGGAGTGGCATACGGTAACGAAACTAGTTTTACAACACTGGCAGTGCTCTTTACCCCCGGTGAAGGCGTGTGGGATATAGATGGTAACTTCTATGAAAGCATTATTATTAACGATGCTGAGTGGACTACTAAAAACCTGCATACAACCACATATAGCACAGGTATGGAAATATTTCAGATAACCGATGACACCGAGTGGAATTCGACTACAGAAGGCGCCTGGTGCTGGTATAACAACGATTCTACTGCCTTCGACGAAAAATACGGAAAACTGTATAACTGGTTGGCCATAGAAACAGGAAATTTGTGTCCTACCGGATGGCATGTTGCTACACGCGAAGAATGGGATGGACTTATTGAGTTTCTTGGAGGAAGCGATGTTGCAGGTGGCAAGCTGAAAGATACAAACACCGACATGTTATGGTATCCGGCCAACAACGGTGCCACCAACACAAGCGGTATTTCGGCAAGAGCCGGTGGCATGCGCGAGAACACAGGAAATTTTGTGCATTTGGGAATGTATGCTCAAATGTGGTCAAGTACCGCAGTCTTAGTAAATAATGCTTACATGCTTCAAGTACAAGCTATTGACCAAAATGTCCCTTATTGGATACCCGACAAACGAACCGGAGGCTCGGTGCGCTGCATTAAAGACCCGTTAGGCTCGCCCACAGTAAGCACTACAGAAGTAAGCAACATTACTGCCACATCTGCCAAAAGCGGGGGCGACATAGTGAGTAATGGAAACAGCATTATTAATCGTGGCGTTATCTGGAGTGCTACACCGGGTGTAACTCACAGTTTTTACGATGGACTCACCCTCGACGGTCCTGGATCAGGGCCATACACAAGCTGGATTTCGGGTTTGCTGCCACTATCAACCTATTATGTTAGAGCCTATGCAAGTACAGCCACCGAAACTATATACGGCCAAGAATACGAAATAAACACCGGCGATTATTTGTATATGCAGGGTACAGGTGTTATCGACATCGAGGGGAACGAGTATGAATCTGTTATTGTAGGCACACAGGAATGGATAAGCGAAAACTTACGCACAACAACCTACAACGATGGCAGCCCATTAGCTAAAAAACTGGATGCAACCGACTGGGCTACCGATAATACCGGAGCCTACACCTGGTACGAAAACGATTCTACAAGCTACGACGAGACGTATGCCAAACTCTATAATTGGCATGCTGTTGGAACAGGAAAACTGTGTCCGGTTGGATGGCACATTCCGTCAATTAGCGAGTGGAATACTCTTTGTGTAAATGCCGGAGGTATTGAGAATGCCGGGAAATTCTTAAAATCGACCGAAACCATACAATCGGGGTTTGGAACCTGGCAAGAACCCAATACCGAAGCCAACAACGAAACCGGATTCACTGCACATCCGGGTGGCTATCGCCAACACGATGGCAACTATATAGCAATAGACGAATGGGGTTACTGGTGGAGCTCGGTGGAAGCCGATGCCGACAGTGCCTATTATCTTTCGCTGGGGTATAATATTGAAAACGCTGTAATATCATCGTACTATAAACGCAGGGGGTATTCGGTGCGTTGTATAAAAGATGTGGGCACTATTCCTCAGGTTGAAACCACCACCCCTACAAATATTACCACCAATTCTGCTGTATCGGGAGGTACGGTTACCGACGATGGTGGATCGGCAGTTTACGAACGCGGTGTTGTGTGGGCTAACTATCAGGACCCCACCCTATTAATGTGCGATGGACACACCGAAGACGGCACGGGGATTGGTAGTTTTACCAGCAACATTACTTCACTGAACTCGTCGACCACATATTATGTGAGGGCCTATGCTACCAATATTTTTGGCACTGCTTACGGAAACGAAGTATCATTCACCACCGGTGAGTTTCTTTTTGAACCGGGCTTAGGTGTGTCTGATATAGATGGAAGAAGCTACCAGACCATCATTATTAACGGCGTTGAGATGATGTCGGAGAACCTGAAGACAGCAAACTTTAAAGATGGCGAACCCATTACTGAAATCATCGATGATGGCCAGTGGAACTCCGCCTATCAGATTCCCGGATACTCTTACTACAACCACGACCAGGTTACATATGGTGACACATACGGAAAGTTATATAATTTTGCCGCCGTTGAAGATGGCCGCTTATGCCCACAAGGCTGGCATATTATTACCGATGATGAGTTTAAGCTACTAGAGGAATTTTTGGGTGTTGACCCCAATCACTTAGCTTATGCTAACTGGCGTGGTCCACTGGCAGGTGGAAAACTAAAGGAAGCCGGCTACGAACACTGGCAGGAACCCAATCTTGATGCCAACAACTACAGTGGCTTCACGGCATTACCCTGTGGCTACAGACATTACAACGGAAGTTTTAGCGATATTAACACAGGATTTTATATGTGGACTTCTACATCATCGAGCAATTATGTTGCATGGATGCGAGCATTGGCATACGACAGAAACACGATTTACCGCAGCACCGAAGAAAAAACCAGCGGTTATTCGGTGCGTTGCGTGAAAAACGAAGTGGTTCTTGCCGAGTTACTCACCTACGAACCCTCTGACATATTGCCAACATCGGCTGTTTCGGGTGGGTACATCAGCAACGACGGAGGTGGAACGATGCTGATATGCGGAGTAGTTTGGAGCACGACCACTGAGCCCACTGTTGAAGCAAACGAAGGACTTAGCATTGATGCACCCGATGCAGGCGAATTCACAAGCACTTTAACCGGTTTAACACCTGCAACAACTTACTACGTTAGGGCTTACGCCACTAACGAAGCCGGTACAGCCTATGGTGAAGAGTTTATGTTCACCACTCCTGTACCTTTTACCTGTGGCGATCCGCTAACATTTATGTACAATGGGTCTGAAGTTACCTACGGTACTGTTTCTTTTGCAGGACGTTGCTGGCTCGATCGTGATTTGGGAGCTTCAGGAGTTCCCTCTTATCCCGAAGACATGATCGGATATGGCGATTTATTTCAATGGGGTCGTGAAGCCGACGGCCATCAAGAGCGCACAAGCTTAAGCACCGAAACATTAGCTCCTGCAGGACAGCAACCCGGGCATAATGAATATATTTTTAATTTTACTGATACCTACGACTGGAACGAAGATGAAACCTGGATATATCGATGGGTGGATGAATTTGGGTTACGAACTGCGGCAGACCCATGCCCTGAGGGTTGGAAAGTTCCGAACGAAACCGAATGGGCCGATGCTCTATCGGTAGGTGGCTGGGTTAATTCTAACGATGCTTTCAATTCACCTCTGATGATAAGTTTAGGAGGAGACCGCAGCGGTTTCAAAGGCGTTTACAACGAAGGCACGTCGGCTACGTATTGGTCGAGTACAGGATTTGGAACAGGGATGGCCAGTATTGTATACCTCAATCCCGGATCTGTTGGCCAGGCTAACCTTGATGTCAGCTATGGGTATTCGATACGTTGCATTAAAATTGAATAGTATCTTTAGCGTTTATCGGGTTCTACCGAAATCAATACTACATGCGTAAAATCTGGGACTTTCCTGATGACTACGTCAATAATTGCACTGCCTGAACAATTGGTAACAGTACCATTGTTTTCGACCGAGCAATTAAAAATCTGGAGAAGCGCGTCACCAAAAAAAACAGCATGACTCTCAAAAACAACTACATTGGCCTGATAATCACCATTTATTACTTCCTCCACATTCAATTCGAAAAGATACGACTGATAGCTTTTGTTAGTAGGATGAACCGAAATTGGAGAAACCTTCAGCCGAATAAGTTCTGATTCTGAGCTTTGGGCATATCCATTCATGAAATAAAAAACAGAAACAAGTAGCAAAACGATTGTTCTCATAATCGGTTTTTCGATGTTTTTCCAAAAATCATGCCCCAAAAGCATGTATCATATTGAGATGCAAAAAATGTATATTTGCAAAAACAAGCTGATGAGCAAGCAGAAAGTAATCATTGTTTCGGCTCCGTCGGGAGCAGGAAAAACCACCATTGTGCAACAATTGTTGGCGAGGCCTGAGTTCAGGCTCGAGTTTTCGGTATCGGCATGCAGCCGTGCTAAAAGAGAACACGAAATTCACGGACAGCACTATTATTTTATTAGCGCTGATGAATTCAGGCAAAAGATTGACAACAACGAGTTCCTCGAGTGGGAAGAAGTATATACCGACTCTTTTTATGGCACTCTGAAATCGGAAATCGACAGGGTATTTGGCAACAACAACAATTTAATTTTTGATGTTGACGTGTTGGGTGGAATGAACTTAAAAAAATATTTCGGGCAGCAAGCCTTGTCTATTTTTATTATGCCCCCTTCGATTGAAGAACTCGAATGCCGGCTTATAAAGCGATCGACCGATAGCAACGAAGCAATATTGCGGCGCATAGCCAAAGCAGAATATGAGATGCAGTTTGCTACTCAGTTTGATATAAAAATCATCAACGATATTTTAGACCAAGCGATTTCGGAAACAATTAGCTTGGTTGACAATTTTCTTAATCAGAATTAAGCTGATAATTCACTAAAACACACAGCGTGTTTTTTACAATGGACTACCGTACTATTTCGAAACGACTCGATGTGATATTACTACCCGATTGAATCTGAAGCACATACAGACCTGAACTGAGCTCCGATACTTGTATGGTTGTGGCACCATCACCTATATTGAGCTGCTTAACCAACTTCCCTGTAATATCGAGTATTTTCACTTCAGCATTTGTGTTACATTCAATGCTAATAAAGTCGGAAGCAGGATTTGGATAGACATGTATATTTTTGGCAGTGGCTGTTGCCAATCCTGTTGGGAAATCCATATTGTTGGTAAAGAATTTAAAAATCTCGGTGGTGTAATCAATATCGTTTTGCGGAGCATAGTACCATTCATGGTCGCCGCCAATAACTTTAACAAAAGCTGTATAGGTTTCGTTGGTACCGTTAAGATATAAGTATCGTTCGAATGTTTTTCCGTCGTCGCGGATATTGGGAAAATAAGTTACCACGGGTTCCATATCGCAATTATTATAACTACGCCAATATTCTACGGTTTGCTCTGCTCCCAATCCGACCGAATAATAGCCCATACCTGAATTAAATCCGGCATCTTCGTATTGAACCTGCGAATCGGCAGTTCCGTGAAAATGTAACACATTCATTGGCACCTGTGGCATTTCAGTAACATCTGACCCGAGTGTTCCACTTACCGAAGCAATGGCGGTGATACGATCTCCATGCAAAACTGCCATTTTCTGTGACATGAACCCACCCATCGAAAAGCCCATGAAGAACACACTATCGGTGTTGATGTTGTAATTGTTTTCGAGCGAATCGAGAATTGCAATCAGAAAACCTGCATCATCTACCTCTGCATTTAGCACTGTGTATCCAAAAAAAGGCAACTCAGCCCCTGCACCCGAATTCCAGGCAGTTCCTATTTCATAACCCGACAGACTAGCCATAAGCGCCTGAGGTGTAATTACAATCCAGTTCCCGGGCAAGTAATTAAAGCCAACTCCCGAAAAGTTTTGCATATTATCGCCCAGCCCATGCAGACAAAAGATTACAGGTATGGAGGTTTCTCCTGTATATGAAGCAGGCAGGTATTCAAGATAATCACGATCGATGCCATCCCAATTCAGGGTTTTGGGAACATGCTGTGCATAAACAGTAATGGCAAACACAAAACTCAAAATAATAGATATAAATTTCTTCATAGTTGTTTAATTTAAATTTTGATAAAATTAGTATTAATTCATTAATTTACAATCGCATAGTTAAAATTTTTCGCACCATTTCAACTTCAATATTTTTATGTTCGCCCCATTTCAGTACTCGGTTTTCGAGTCGTTTACACACTTGCTCTACATCATCGGCTGATATTGAATAATTGCAAAGACGGGTATCAATTGCAATACTATTGAAAAACTGCTCTGTCTTAAAAATTGCTTCATTTATTATCGCATCGTCGGAATCTTCGTCAATTCCCCAGACATGTATGCCATACTGCACAATTTTTTCGGCTTTGGCGTGTCGCATCAGTTCCATAACACCGGGGAGCACTATACATAAACTGTGGGCATGGTCGATGCCGAAAAGGGCGGTAAGTTCGTGCCCAATCATATGAGTGGACCAGTCGTCGGGCACACCGGCCACAATAAGT
Source organism: uncultured Bacteroidales bacterium (assembly GCA_964511665.1). Lineage (GTDB taxonomy): Bacteria > Bacteroidota > Bacteroidia > Bacteroidales > ML635J-15 > JAGOEF01. Next base: position 13,501 of record CAZEHA010000058.1, on the reverse strand, counting down.
CCGTTCAGCGCCATAGTTGCTGCCCACATAAGGTTGGCACATGCATCGTAATCGGTTCTGTAGGCCAAAACCTTCGGCCCCTCTTCTACTATTGTTAACAGCAAGGCTTCGGCAAACCTGTCCTGAACCGGAGCATTCACAGGGTATGTGAGATACTGTTCCATTACGTGCACAAAAGCATCGGCAATACCGTTACTGATTTGTTTAAATGGCAAACTATACATGGTTTCGGGGTCGAGAATTGCAAATACCGGTAAAAGTAATCGGCTGCCAAAGGCCAACTTTTGTTTTACGCTTTCGCGTGTTATTACCGCATTACCGTTCATTTCGGAACCGGTAGCGGGCAATGTAAGCACAACACCCAATGGCAAGGCTGTGCTGAACTTTGCATTTTCCGACAATATCAGCCATGGGTCGCCGCTGGTAAAAAGCGATGCAGCTGCAATGAATTTAGTACCATCGATTACCGATCCCCCTCCTACAGCAAGTAATAAATCGACGTTTTCGCTGCGAGCCACGTCAACCGCCTTCATTAATGTTTCATAGCGCGGATTGGGTTCCACGCCTCCAAACTCTACATATTTTTTTCCGGCAAGTTGATCTTTTACCTGCCTGTAAACACCATTAGTAAAAATACTTCCTCCACCATACACAAGCATAATTTTATGGTACGATGAAAGTTCTTTCGAAAGCTTGGCAATTTGCCCTCTTCCAAAATGTATTCGTGTGGTATTCTGAAAAGTAAACGGGTTCATAATACTGATGTTTAAATTTCAACAAAAATACTTGTTTTGACCAAACCTTTGGCAGCACTTATTGTCAAGGGGTTGAATCAACCGGCAGGCTGTGCAGCAATACAACCGATTCTATAACATTTATTTCGGATACATAGTTTTCGTATCCGTGTTTACTGCATTCCATATATATATCGTAACACCCCCCTGCACACCCAATCATAAAACTGCATGAATAATTACCCAATGAATCGGTGTACCCAAAACAACCACTTTTTGTGTAGTCGCCATTTTTACCGGCTTTCACCTGAACATAGACCGAATCGAGAGGGAGTAATGTCTCCGAATCTTTAACAACCAACGATACAGTTTGATACGATTCACAGGCAGTAAAAACCAGTATTGCTATTGCTAACAGGAAAAATACACGTACTTCATTTACAACATGTTTCATCTGATTCAATTTAATTCAGTATAAAAAACTTGTTTCATCGCTCATTGTAAAGATAAGAAAATAAACTCAGATATTATTTAGCTTCAGGCATCAATCCTGAGTTATTAAAACAATGGTTTACCGAATAAACCCGATCAACAATTTCTTTTTAATATAAGTGCTGTACTTAGCACGATACAATTAACGCGAAGGTTTGGGCCGGTACACACCCTTTGAACTAACCCTGGGTTCCTTGCCTTTGTTTTTACCCACCTGTATCAGAATTTTATGATGTTTCGAATCTTTTTTATTCAAGCGGTAATGGCTTCCGTATCTGTCGCGTTTCACAACAATGCAGCTGTTCAGGCTGCAGGCAAAAAGCGCAATCACAATTAGTGCAACTATTCGGGTAGCTTTCATAATCGTCAAATTCTTTAAGTTCAAAAATTACAGACCAAAGAAAATCAATTTTAATCAGTTTTTCCTGCAAATTCGCCGGGAGTTTTACCTGTAAATTCCTTAAAAACACGGTTAAAGCTAGATTTACTGTTGAATCCGCAATCAAATGCAATAGCCAACAGCGTGAACTTACGGTTGTCGTTACTTTTCAACTTTGTTTTCACCTCGTTTACCCTATAGCTATTTACCAAAGCATGAAACCGGGTATTCATTGTTTGGTTGAGCAGTTGCGATGTTTGAAAAACACTGATACCTAAACGATGTGCCAGCATTTCGAGATTAAAGTCGGGGTCGGCAAACAGTTTTTCTTCTTTCATCAGGCGGTGTACTTCTACTGATAATACGTCGGAATTTTGGTTACGACACTTCGGTTTTTGAGCTTCGGGTTTCCATTTATTAAAAAACTGCGAGAGGCTCATGTATCCGGCTATAAATACATAGGCAGCCAAAACATAGGTAAATACCATAGCAACAATATTACCATCAGGGTTTTGAAAAAACTGTAAAAATACTGTGGCAACTATTGAAAGTAGCCAAAACAGAATAGTTAATGCAGCAAAGCGAAAACTATATTGCGTAAACCAGCGATGCGTATCATCATACTGCTTTACTGCATTATAAAACGATATAGCTGCCCTTGTCAAATATATTATATGCACAGCTACCAAACAGAATGCCAATAGCCATTCGGCTTGTCGATTGAAATATACCCATGTAGCAAGAATGCCCATAACCGAAATTACCAATAAGTCGGACAGAAAATATTTCTTCGGAAGTGGCAAAAGTACCGACAGTCTGAAAAACATCGGAACGTACACCACCGCATAAAATACTTGCAAAACAAACCACAGGTTGTTGCCGATGTGAATAAGTGCTAAATCGTTCAAATACATCATAAACAATACCGGTGCAAGTATTATAAGAAAAACCACTTGCCATGTCACTCGAAACGATGCACGCAGATAACGAAAAAGCAATGCCGGCCAAAACAGGCAAAGCAGTAACAGAACAATTACAGATGCATTCATGATTTGGCAGTGTTGAATTGTGACATTTGTAAGAACTCTCGCATTTCTACACCTTGTGCCGTGCCAATCAACACCTTACTGCCATTTTTTAATTCCAGTTGCAGACCTATATTACCTGCCACGTTGTATGCCTTGCCATTGTCGCCATTAAAAGCCGTTCGCATACCCCATCCGCCATATTCTTTCATGGGGCGGTACAAACGCACATAAGCTTTATCGATTTCGTTCCACTCAATACAACAATACCGCATATGAAATGGATGGTAGCGAAACCATACTCCCTTTTCGTTGATTTTTGTTTCGAGTTTCGAAAAAAGAAGCACCGACCAAAACATTGCCAGCACACCCAAGGCAACAAAAAGCACCCAGTTTGGGGCAGGAATATTACCGAACGGTATATTAAAAATTACCTGTTGAATGATTGCCCATACGTTGAGTAACAGCAAAAATAACATGAGATACCATATCCATTTCTGTGATTGCTTTTGCAACTCGTAATACTCTTTTTGCACATAATTTGTTTTCATCGTTTTTGCTTTTTATTGGTTAACAATGCAAACATAAAGCAGCCATGTTCACAAGTCGTCTTATCAATTTGCTGAGACCAAATTTGCTTGTCCCAAATGGTTGAGGCCACACACACATACTTGTTTTTCAACATAATACAAAAGATTTGCAAACATTATATTATGGCAATATTTTTGCAAGATATGAAACTTTTTATTGCAACTCTATTATTTTGATTACAATACAACTATATATCAGTAGAATTTAAGCCATGAAAAGAACCTTTTACTTCTTAGTATTCACATTGATTTATCTGGTTTCGCAAGCACAAGTTACCGGCAAAATTCGGGGTGTGGTAAGCGATGTGTACACCCAAACACCCTTGCCCGGTGTAAACATTGTAATACTCGAAACCAATCCTTTGTTGGGTGGAAGCAGCAATTCCGATGGAAATTTCAGCATAGCTGATGTTCCGGCGGGCAGAATTTCATTACAGTTCACGGCAATAGGTTACAAACCTGTTGTTATGAAAGGCTTATTGCTAAAAGGCTCAACCGAGCTTGTGCTCGAAGTTAAGATGGAAGAAGACATTGAAGTACTCAACGAAATAGTGGTAAAGGCAGGCAACGAAAAAGAAAAAACAATCAACAAAATGGCTGCTGTTAGTGCCCGTTCGTTTACCATTGAAGAAACCGAACGCTATGCCGGCAGTTTGGGCGACCCGTCGCGTATGGCACAGAATTTTTCGGGTGTATTTACCGCAGGCGATCATCGCAACGACATTATAATACGAGGAAACTCACCTGCAGGTTTGTTGTGGCGCCTCGACGGAGTAAACATTCCCAATCCGAACCACTTTGGAGCACTCGGAAGCACAGGTGGTCCGGTGAGTATGCTCAATAACAATCTGCTTGCTAATTCCGATTTTTTTACGGGGGCATGGCCGGCCGAGTATGGCAATTGCCTTTCGGGCGTGTTCGACCTGAACATGCGAAATGGCAACAATCAACAGCGCGAGTATGTATTTCAAATCGGTTTCAATGGTTATGAATTGGGAGCAGAAGGACCTTTTTCGAAAAACCACCAATCGTCGTATCTGATAAATTACCGGTATTCTACCCTTGACGTGATGGACAAAATTGGATTTGACGTAGCCAATGGCGCAGTGCCGCAATATCAGGATCTTTCGTTTAAAATTAATATGCCTACTGCCAAAGCAGGTCGCTTTTCGCTAACGGGTATTCTCGGAAAATCGGGAATTTTCTTCGACCACCGGGCAAACAACGATGGCATTTACAGCAACGCTGCCGGTGTTGATACCCGTAATGGCACGGCTATGATGACCATAAATCTGGGGCACACCTATTTTGTAAACGAAAAATCGCGTTTCGAATCGTACCTGAACCTTTCGGGGGGCCGTATTACCACTACCGTCGATTCAATTGCATACGAAGGGGTGAACAACGATTCAATAGTAAAAACACAGTTTTTTCACGAAAACAACAGCGAACTGCATTTTGCTGCCGGCACAAGATATCGCACAAAAATAAATGCGCGCAATTTTATTGATGCTGGAATTTCGGCCGATGTGTTTTATTTGAATTACATCGATTCGGTAAAAGTGGGGCGCTACTACGGATGGGGCGAAAGCAGCTATATCCGACAAACCGAAATCGACACCGGCAATGTGGTATTGCTTCAGGGCTTTACGCAATGGAAGCATCGTTTCAACAACAATCTTACATTTGTTGGAGGATTGCATTATCAGCAACTTAGCATGAACAATTCGTTATCGGTTGAACCCCGAACCAGCCTTTCGTGGCAATTTACCGAAAAGCAATCGCTGTCGGCAGGATATGGCATGCACAGCCAAATGCAATCGATGTATTTGTACTTTGTAAAAGTGGCACAGCACGATATTCCGGGAACCTATATCCAAAACAATGTCAATTTGGGGTTTACCCGTGCCCACCATGCCGTGATATCGTATCATTACACCCCAATTCCCGATTTCAGGATAAAGGCCGAGGCCTATTATCAGTACCTCTATGATGTTCCGGTGCAAGACACACCCACGGCCATTTCGGTGCTCAACAGTGGCGCCAGCTTCTATCAGTGGCGTTTTCACTCGCTTGTTAACCAAGGCACCGGCCGCAACTACGGCATAGAACTTACCATTGAAAAGTTCTTTAGCAAGCAATATTATTTCCTGGTAACAGCATCGCTGTTTGAATCGAAATATACCACCAAACAAAATATTGAACGCAATACCCTGTTTGCCAACAATTATGTTGTGAATGCTTTGGCCGGCTATGAGTTTAAAATTGGTAAAAAAGGTTTTTTCTCTATCGACCTCAGAGGTGTATTTGCGGGCGGTTTACGATATTTACCCATTGATGAAGTGCGCAGTGCACAAGAAAACACGGTAATATACAATTTCGACAGTGCCTACGAAAAACGCACCACACCCTATTTCAGAACCGACCTCAGGTTAAGTTTCAAAACCATTGGCAAAAAAGTAACACAAGAGTGGGCTCTCGATCTGCAAAACCTCAGTGGCAACAAAAATGTGTATGCACTCAACTGGGACAACGTAAACAACCGGGTTTATCAAACCTACCAACAGGGTTTTTACCCCATGTTTTTATATCGTTTAAATTTTTAAGCTGATATTTTCTGAATTAAGGTTTTATTTCAGCTCAAAATATTTTACCTTTCGGCTTCATAAATACCCATTGTATGAAGCAAATCATAGTTACTGTCATCATATTGGTAAGTATCGCTCAGGCAGGTTTTGGCCAGACCGATTACAGTGTTCTCGAAAAAGGAATAAAAATCAATCTGAACGAAGAAGGCAGCATGTTTATCAAGCCCGGCTTTGGCACCCAAATCATTGCCCGATACATGCAATTTAACCCCGGCACTTTGGGTTGGGGCGGTGGCCCGATTTCGGGTGAAAGCGACATATCGCTATACCGAACCTATGTTTCGCTGTATGCATCACTGGGCCGTTTTACCTATTTTGTGATGCCGGCCATGGCTGCACAGCCCAACACTACAGCAGCATCACCATTCTCTGCTGCCAAACCTTCGTTTTTTCTGTACGACAATTGGCTGGGCTATCAGGTAGTGCGAAACAAACTAATGATAGGTGCCGGTTTGAATATGTTTAACGGTGTTTCGCGCCTTACTTCGAGCAGTTCGGGTCGCACTTTGGGCATGGATGTTCCGGTGATAACTGCACCAAACCTGATTACCACCGATCAGTCAGCACGGCAATTGAGTGTGTTTGCCAGCGGTAAAATCGGGCACTTCGATTATCGGGTTGCCGTGGCTAAACCGTTCAGGTGCGAACGCATGCCCGAAACACCTGCAATAAACACAGCCTATGATGTTGCGAATACAAGCCCTGCATATAAAGGCTATTTTCAATATCAGTTTTTCGATAACGAATCAGCAATGATGCCTTTTTATTCGGCAACATACATCGGCACCAAGAAAGTGTTGAACATTGGTGCGGGTGTCGATTATCATCCCAAATCGACTGCAACAGTTACTGACACATACGGTGAAACGGGAGCATTGACCCTACACAACAAAACGCATGTAGGCATTGATATTTTTGCTGACATACCTTTCGGGAAAAATATGGCAATCAGTTTTTACTCAGCATATTACTACTATAACTACGGCCCAAATTATTTACTGAGTTTTGCTGCCATGAACCCCTACTCCAATGCTATCAGCGAAGTACAGTTAGGCACCGGTAATGCCGTACTTACTCAATTGGGATACCTACTTCCGGTAGTGTTGAAAAGCGGAGAAAGGTTTCAATTGTACGCAGTAGCTACCTATTGCGATTTTGAAGCTATGCAAATTCCTTCGTTGCATTACGACGTTGGCATGAACGTTTTTGTTGCAGGGCACAATCTAAAATGCACAATAGAGTGGCAAAGGCGACCAAACTACAAACAGAGTACGAATTCAAATGAATATAAAAACCTTGTGGCCTGTCGTCTACAGGTATTGATATAGACAGCACATTGATGCTATATTTTGTGACATATTCTATTCTTCAGAAACGTACCGGTATACGATTTTTCGCACTGCATCAAGGCATCGGGTTTACCTTCAAATAACAGATACCCACCTGTATCGCCACCTTCGGGCCCTAAATCGATAACCCAATCGGCATTGCGTATTACCTCAAGATTATGCTCAATAATAATGATTGTATGTCCATTCTTGCGCAGCTTCTGCAATGCTTCCAGCAGGTTATTGATATCATGAAAGTGCAAGCCCGTTGTAGGCTCATCGAACACAAATATTGCCGGATTTGCTTTCTCGTGACTCAGAAAAGATGCCAGTTTCACACGCTGACTTTCGCCACCACTCAAGGTATTCGACGACTGCCCCATACGGAGATATCCCAGGCCTACATCAAGATAATGTTTCAATAGTGTATTGATGCGTTTACCGGTATTTCCGCCATGTTCTTCGAAAAACGCAACCGCTTCAGCTATAGTCATCTCGAGTATATCATGAATGTTTTTTCCATGAAACTTCACTTCGAGAATATCATCTTTAAAGCGTTTTCCGCCACACGATTCACAAATCAAATAAACATCGGCCATAAACTGCATCTCGACACGAATTTCGCCTTCTCCCTGACATTCGTCGCAGCGTCCTCCATCTATGTTGAACGAGAAATGGGCAGGCTTCAACCCGTTGATTTGTGCCTGCTTTTGGTCGGCAAATAGTTTTCTGATTTCGTCGTAGGCTTTGATATAGGTTGCAGGGTTCGACCGCGATGATCGGCCAATGGGATTTTGATCGACATACTCTATATCGTAAATCAATCCCAAATCGCCATTAAGCGAGGTGAAATCACCTGTTTTTTGATTGGCTAAACCCAGTTTCTTTTTTAAGGCAGGAAATAAAATATCGCGTACCAGACTTGTTTTACCTGATCCACTAACGCCTGTAACCACAGTGATAGCATGCAGGGGGAACTTCACGTTGATATTTTTCAAATTGTGATGACGCGCTCCACACACTTCTATGTAGTTGGGTCCAAGAGTTCCGGTTTTCTTCATGTTCACCTTTTTCCTACCCGACAGATAATCGCCGGTAAGGCTATCCGAGCAATCGCACAATTCATTGTAAGTTCCCCGAAAAACGATTTTCCCACCATATACACCTGCTGCCGGTCCAATATCGATAATATAATCGGCATCATTAATTATTTCTTCTTCGTGCTCAACCACCAAAACCGTATTGTTTAAATCGCGTAGCTGTTTTAATACCTTCAATAACAAATATGTATCGCGAGGGTGCAATCCAATACTGGGTTCGTCTAGAATATACAGTGAACCTTCAAGACTTGAGCCAAGCGATGTTGCCAGGTGAATGCGTTGCATTTCGCCTCCCGACAGCGTATTTGAGCCTCTGTTAATGCTCAGGTAACCCAGACCGACATCGCACAAAAAATGCAGACGACCAGATATCTCGTTTAACAGTCTGCCTGCTACCGTTTTTTCGTAATCACTTAGAACAAGTTTGTCGAAGAAACGCACAAGATCAACAGAGGGCATATCTACAAGTTCTGTAATAGCCACACCAGCAATTTTAACCCATGAAGCCTCTTGCTTGAGGCGGGTTCCACGGCACATCGGACACAGAGTTTTGCCACGGTACCTCGACAACATAACCCTGTATTGTATTTTATACTTTTGCTCTTCGAGCATTTCGAAGAAAGCATTGATACCTTTTAGTTCTAAATTCCCTTCCCAAAGCAAATGCCGATGTTCATTGTTAAGTTCATGATAGGGTTTGTGGATTGGAAAACCGTACTTATGTGCATTTCTTATAAAATATTCTTTCCATTCCAGCATTTTATCGCCTTTCCAGCATACCACTGCATCGTCATAAACCGAAAGACTTTTATCGGGTATTACCAACTCGGGATCGATACCCAATGTTTGTCCGAAACCTTCGCACTTTGGGCATGCACCTAATGGGTTGTTGAAAGCAAACATGTTTTCGCTGGGTATTTCGAACACTATTCCATCGGCCTCGAATCGATTCGAAAATACAGCAATATTAATTTGGTCATTGTTTTCAACAATTGCCATACAAGTTCCATTCCCTTCGAAAAAAGCATTCTGCACCGAATCGGCCAGTCTGTTTAACACCGCGTCATCGTGTTTTACCACCAATCTATCGATAACAATACGAAAACGATTATCTTCAGGTTTAAGATCAGCGGGAACATCATCGAACCTCACTACCCCATTGTTATAAAACAATCGCGAATAGCCTTGCTGCGAAAGAAATTGAAATTGTTCTTTAATAGGAGCCTCACGAAGGCAATAATCGAAACACACATAGAACCTGCTATCTATAGTTTGTTGATTGTAAAAATCGAGCACATCTTTAACAGTGTGACTTTTCACCACGCTGCCCGACACCGGAGAACATGTAATTCCGATTCGTGCAAACAGTAGTTTCATGTATTCGTAAATTTCTGTAATGGTACCAACGGTAGAGCGTGGATTTCGCGAGCCGGTATTTTGTCGAATAGCAATGGCAGGTGGAATACCACCAATATGTTCGGCCTCGGGCTTATTCATTCTACCCATAAATTGCCTTGCATAAGAACTTAGGCTCTCCACATAACGACGCTGTCCTTCGGCAAACACCGTATCGAAAGCCAGTGATGATTTCCCTGAACCCGAAAGGCCTGTAATTACAACCAGTTTATTCAGCGGAATATCAACATCGAGGTTCTTTAGGTTGTGTACGCAAACCCCTCTTAATACAATACTCTCCTGCTCGTTCATTCACTGTAAAATTATTCCGCAAAAAAAATGAATATTACAATGCAAAATGCGTTTACACTAAAAATTTATTGCGACACCTATATACAACAAAGTCACACAGTGTAACAGCGTCCACTGTATGACTTTATCAAATTAATACAGAATAGTCACATTACCTACTCTGTCCTTATGTCCGTTATGCAATATAATCACATACAAGTAAGTACCTGTTGGTAAAGGTTTACCTTCGAAAGTACCATCCCATTGCACCGAGGGGTCACCCGTCCACAATTTTTGTCCCCAACGATTATACACATTTATTTCGGCGCCCGGATACAGTTCTATATTGGTTATCTCCCAGGTATCGTTCGACCCATCACCATTGGGTGAAAAAGCAATGGGTATTCGGAGACATTCTGCATCGGTATCGGTTAGAACAATTGGCCCCATTGATAATTCGCATCCATTTCTATCGGTAATTTCCAATTGGTACTGACCTTCGTAGAGACCATCTAAATAAACCCTGTTATCGTCTACCACACCCGGATAGCTGCTGTATGGAGCTGTTCCTCCTGATAACACCACTGTAATAGAGCCATCGAAATTGCCAATACATGATGGATTATCGTACACATACGTTCCGGTAAGCCTTGCAGGCTGTGGAAGCATGACCATAGTGTTTGCACTGCACCCGTGTGAATCGGTAACCGTAAGCATATAAACTCCCTCGGCAAGGTTAATAATTCCCGACTGGGTTGAGTTCACATTCGGCCCAAGCCACTGGTAATTATAAGGTCCGGTACCACCACTCACAACAGAAGCAATCGCTCCACGCATTCCAAAACAATCGATACTGTCGATTACAATTCCAATCAACAGTTCCTCAGGCTGAGTTATGTTCACCTGCCCAATCATCATGCAAGTATTGGCATCGGTAACGCTAACCTGATATGTTCCGGCTGCTAATCCTGAAGCACTTGCACCGGATGCGCCATTGCCCCATACAATATTATATGGTGCGGCTCCTCCTGTTGTAACTATTGTAGCACTACCATCGGTACTACCGTAACAACTTACGTTTGATGTCATATAATTCATGACAATTTGAGAAGGTTCGGTAATCAGATGCGTCGACATACCGCTACATCCCCATGAATCGGTTACAGTAACACTGTACAATCCGGCTCCAATATCAAACAGAGTAGAACCGCTCTCCCCATTCGACCAATTGAAACTGTATGCTGGCACCCCATTTACAGCTGATGCAGCTAATATAGCCTCGGTTCCTCCGTAGCATACAACAGCGGCAAGCTGTGTGAAGTTAACACCCAAGTTACCTATGAGACCTACATTGGCATTGGTAGTTGCAGAACATCCGTTCTGGTCGGTAACAACAACCACGTGTTCCCCAACGGGCAAGCCCGGTGCTGAGGCTCCGGAGCTACCATCAGACCATAAGTAAGTGTATCCGGAGGCACCTCCATTTGCAATAACAGTTGCTGTGCCAAGTGAAGCGCCACAAATAACCGGTTGAGAATTGGTCAACAAAGTAATTTCAGTAGGTTGCGTAATTGTAATCATATTCGACAACGAGCACCCATTCACATCGGTTACAGTAACCACATAAGTTCCTGCAGGAATATCTACGGCCTCTTGTGTTGTCTGACTTCCGGTATTCACTCCCCACTGATAGAAGTATGGTGGTGTTCCATGTACCGGATTTGCCATTACAGAGCCATCAAAAGCGCCATAACAACTAATTGCAAACCCATTGTAATTGGAACTAATGCTTAACGGAGCAGCCAGTTGCTGAGGTTGTGTAAGCACAATGCCAGAAGATATTGTACATCCGTTAATATCAGTAATGGTAACCAAATAATTCCCTGCAGGCAAACCATCAACCTGCGGTGTTGTCTGATAGCCAGTATTTGCACCCCACAAATAGGAATATGGAGCAGTACCTTGTCCTACAACGACCTCTACACTTCCATCAGCGGCACCGTAACAACTGATATCTTGTCCGTTGTAATCGGATACAACCGAGCTGGCAGCGGTAAGGCTTAGTGGTTCAGTGAGGGTAATTACCTGACTGATAGTACAATTATTCAAATCGGTAACTGTAACTGTATATGTTCCGGCTACAAGACCTGTTGCCGTTGGGTTCAATTGATTCCCCGCAGCGGCATCCCACTGATACCCATAGGGTGATGTTCCTCCAGAAGCTTCTGCTTGAGCAATTCCATTACTGTAACCGGCACAACTGATATCTTGTCCGTTGTAATCAGAAATAACACTAAGTTGTACATTCAACTGAGGTGGGTTATTCAATGTAACAGAGCTAAACACACTACACCCATTGTTATCGGTAACCGTAACATAATAGGTTCCGGCTCCCAGATTCTGTGCCACCTGTGTTGTTTGACTACCTGCATTGGCATCCCACAAGTAAAAATACGGAGCAGTTCCAAAACTTGGCGAAACAAGAGCTGATCCATTCTCTGAACCATAACAACTAACATGTTGACCATTGTAATTAGAAGTCACGGTAACAGAGGCTTCCAGAGCAATGGGAGAAACAAGTGTAACTGTTCGTTCAACACTACAACCGTTGATATCGGTAACCGTAACACTGTGTATTCCTGCCGGCAGATTAAATGCCTGTGCAGTATTTTGGTTTCCGGCAGATGCACCCCATTGATAGATATAGGGTGGCGTAGCATTGGAAGCTGTTACCAATGCCGAACCATCGGATGCTCCAAAGCAACTGATGTGCTGGCCATTGTAGTTGGAGGTTACAGCAGTGGTTGCTGATAAGGCCGAGGGTTCAACTACACTAATATTTCTCACAATACTACATCCGTTTACATCGGTAATGGTAACAAAATGAGTGCCGGCAGCAATATTTACTGCAGTTTGTGTTGTTTGATTACCGGCGGTTGCACCCCATTGATATACGTATGGAGAGGTTCCATCAATCGGATAGGTAATAATTATTGCATCAGCGGCGCCGGCACAACTGATTTGCTGTCCGTTGTAGTCGGAAGTAACCGCTGTGGTTGCATCAAGTTGAGGAGGTTCAATAAGCGTAATATCGCGAACAATGCTACAGCCATTTACATCGGTGATGGTTACATAGTAAGTGCCCGCGCCTAAATTTAAGGCTTCCTGAGTGGTTTGATTTCCTGCATTGGCATCCCACTGATAGGTATAAGGACCGGTTCCGTCGAAAGGCTGTGCTATTGCTGAACCATCGGTAAAGCCGTTGCAACTGATATCCTGTCCGTTGTAATCGGAGGTTACCGAAGTGGTAGCATCAAGTTGAGGAGGTTCTATAAGCGTGATATCGCGAACAATACTGCAGCCATTCACATCGCTGATGGTTACGTAGAAAGTACCCGCGCCTAAATTTAAGGCTTCCTGAGTGGTCTGATTTCCTGCATTGGCATCCCACTGATAGGAATATACTCCGGTTCCGTCGAAAGGCTGTGCTATTGCTGAACCATCGGTAAAGCCGTTGCA
>CAZEHA010000057.1:0-21767 GCA_964511665.1 uncultured Bacteroidales bacterium | reverse complement strand
AACTTTTTCAAGAGCGTACAACAAGTGTGCGCTGCTCATGCAGGGCACACACACGCGGTATAGTTAATTGCCGGTGCAGTGGGTATTCGAGCGGCACAGCTCGTATAAAAAGTAGTTGTAACTTGATAGGTAAGTGCTTCGTAATCGGCAACAAAAACATACCGCCAAAACGTTAGGAATTTCGTGAAAATATAATTACCAGAGCACACATGGGGTGTCGCTTATGTGGGCATTTATTGGGTTGGCGGTGCGGTTTAGCCCGTTCTGTACGATTTCGTCGGGGGACGAAAACCTAACAGGCTATTCCACAATTGCTACACCCTCAACCCTTATAGCAAACAGCGCTTCGAAATGCACAAGGCTTCAAAGGCCAAAGCCCTGCATGTATGAAAATTAATTTAGGAGATTAATCACATCTACCCTATCGGTGCTTCAGCTTATGATTTCTTATCTTCGGGCTTATTCATCTTTCGAAATTTCTCGTGAAGAAGCAGTAGTTTATACAGGTCGAATGTGCGCATTGAGGCCTTACCGCGCAACAGCCGTTTACGCAATCTACCTGTGCAACAATAGTTCAACAGCTTCAGCAGAAAAACCATACGCAGCTTTTGCAGCCTGAAATACCATTTAAGCAACGAAACATTCTTCACAAAGTCGTTGTTGCCCTGTAAGAGCGCATAAATATACACCAGGTTGTCGACAGCGGCTTCGGTTTTGGTAAGGAATTCCTCGTTGGTTTCGATTTCGCCATTAAGCACAGTATTTTCTATGTGTATCACCGGAATACCACAAAGCTTGAGCATAAAGCCAAACAATGTGTCTTCGTGCCCGTAGCGCGTAAGGCTGTTATCGAAGGGGATTTGTTTCAGCACTTCTTTATGCACCATAAAGTTATTGGTCTGAAACGACTTGTGGCTGTTTTTTCGTCGTTGCCTGGCATTTTTAATTTCTCGCTTTAGCCCATATCGCCAGCGAAGCAGAAAGTGTTGCTCGGGTTTTTCGGGTGGATACACCCTTCCGCCGCATACTACCAGAGCGTGATCGGAAATGCTGTTCAGGTAATTTGCAACAAAGTTATGATGATGAATCAGCGAATCGCAATCTAAAAACAAGAGATAATCGTTGTGGGCATATCCGGCAAACATATTTCTGATTTGTGCCCTGCCCACATTTTCGTACAATTGAATATATTGCCCGTGCTTAATGCAAAAATTGCCGTTAATATTTTTGAAATCGTCGTGAGATGCATCATCGATACACACAATTTCGCAGGCTTTGCCGGCAAGCTCTATCTGCCTGGCAAGCTCGCCCACCAGCGGTCTCACATCAAAATTATAAATCGGAATACATATACTTATCATACACCGGGCATAAAAGCAGGTAAAGTTACACTAGTTTTTCGATAATCGCTATTCTGCCATAAAAAAATCGTCGGCAAAATTCACGAGATACAGTCGTTTTGTTGCACGTGTAAATGCGGTGTATAACCAGCGCAACATGGCAATGTCGCAGTTGTTGGCATTTACCATACCCGCATCAACAAACACAGCATCCCACTGCCCACCCTGAGCTTTATGGCAGGTTATGGCATAAGCATATTTCACCTGAAGTGCATTCAGAAAGGGGTCGTTCATCACGCTCTCACGGCGTTTGCTCAGCGGTTCTATATGCATGTAGTCTTCTTCAACGGCTGCAAACAAACGCTTATAGAAGTCGGCCGGCATAGCTGCCGATTCGCTGGTAATGGCATCGAGCAGCAGGCGCGCATCAAACTCTTGATTATCAACGTCGCTTAAGCGCAGCGATGCATCGGCAAAGCGGCAATCGTAAAGGCTGTAGCGTTTGCCAATGCGAACAATTTGGATGGTATCGCCATTGGCAATAAACTCAACACCCTCTTCTGATGCAATCCAGAAATAATTATTTTTCACCACCATCAGCATCTCGCCATTCACCAGTTCTTCTTCGTGCATCATAATCCGGTTGCGCACACCCATGTTATAGCGATAGGCTTGTTTGTTGCTACGCACAATAATCTTGGTTTCCTCCATGCCAAACTCGCTGTAGCACTGTTCAATGGCTTCGACCAATTCGCTGCCATCGATGCGTTTCACATCGGTAAAACCCTGCGTTTCTACACGCGGACATTGTGGCAATGCGGCCTGAATCAGGCTGCGCACTGCATTGGCGTTGCTCAATATACCCGAATTCATAGCCTGCCTTACCACATCATCCATACGGGCAGTAATAAGCACATTGCTCAGGGTTTTCATAAAATCGATATCGAGAGCTGCGCTGTGTTCGGTTTCAACCGGAGGCAACTGTGCATCGTCGCCGCATAGCAGCAGCGAGCATCGGGGGGCATCGAACACAAACTGCAGCAAGTCGTTGAGCAGTTGCCCCGAACCGAACAGCGACTGCTGCTGAGTGGTGTCGGAAATCATCGAAGCTTCGTCAACAATAAAAATGGTGTTTTTAAACTTATTGTAATTCAAAGCAAAACCTTTCGACATATCGCTGCGGCTCTTTTGCCTATAGATGCACTTGTGAATGGTAAAAGCCGGTTTACCTGTGTACGATGCCAGCACCTTGGCAGCCCTGCCGGTGGGAGCCATAAGCACTGCGTTCCACCGCAACATGGGCAATATTTTGATAAATGCGCTCAACAAACTTGTTTTGCCGGTTCCGGCATAGCCTTTCAATACAAAAACAGGCTGCTCATGCTGTTGTAATACGAAAGAATACAACGCTCTCAACACTGTCAGCTGCCCTGTGCTGGGTTCGTGAGGCAGTTGCTCGAGCACTGTTTCGATAAAAAACTTTTCGGTCATGCCACGAAATTGCAAATAAATTATGAGGATTAATCAAAAATAAATTAATTTTGTTGGTCAAAAATTTTAAAACATTAGCAATGAAGATCGTTCAAATTCTGATTAAACTGGTGTTGCTGGCAGCAGCCGTTGTTTTGGTATATTTTATTTATGCAGGCATTCAAAAGCCTATCGATTTCGAAAAACATCGTAAAGAAAGGTTTGCAAAAACCATAGAGAGGCTTGTTGATATCAGGACGGCGCAGGTAGCCTACAAAAACCAGTATGGATACTTCACCCCATCATTCGACACGCTGGTGTTTTTTGTAAAAACCGGTAAACTTCCTATTGTAAAAGCGATTGGTTCCGTTCCCGACAGTCTCACCGAAAAAGAAGCACTCAAGCTGGGAATTATTCAACGCGACACATTCTACCTGAATATTGTTGATACATTGTTCAAACATATCAACTACCCCATCGAAGAACTGGGGTATCTGCCGGTAGGAAAAAAAATAAAATTCCGTATGGATACAGCCACAGTAATGACAGGTTCGAATGTATCGGTTAAGGTATTCGAAGCCAGGGCTAATAACTGGGATATTCTCGACGGACTCGACAGGCAATACATTATTAATTATAACAGCGAAAAAGATTCAGTGCTAAAAGTTGGAAGCCTCGAAGTAGCCAACAACAATGCCGGTAACTGGGAATAATCATTTCATTTCATGAATGGCGATAATTAGCATCAAGGATATTGAACTGAATAGAACGGAAAATAATTTTCTTGATTTGTCCATCCGGCTTAGCTGCGATGGACTTTCTTTTTCGTTGTTTCACCACCCACAGCAAAAGTATGTATTACTGATGCACTATCCCGAATTGAAGACCACTGCCGAGCAAATAGCTTTTATAGATAACGAAAACGAGTATTTCGGCACTAACTATCGCTCGGTGAAAGTACTTTTCGACACGGCCAACTCTCTGATTACCCCTGCTGCGCTTTACCTCGAAAGTCGCAAAGAAGACATGTTCCGGCTCAGTTTCAGCCATGCCGATAATGTTTCGGTGCTGGCCTGCCATCTGAAAAAAACCGACAATTACATGTTGTTTGGTGTTGATAGCAGCCTTTACCGGTGCATCAGGCACAAATTCCCGAATGCAGTGTTTATGACCACGGCCGCCTGCCTTATCGACAACACCATAACCCGACTTCGTTTGAATAACGAAAAACCCGAATACAGCCTATTTACCGAGGTGCATTCCGATTACATCGATTTGGTATTGGCACACAACGACCGGCTGATATTGTTCAACACATTCAGGTACAAAACGCCCAACGACATGGTGTATTACATACTGAACGTATTCGATCAATACAAAATTGATACTGAGAAAGCACATTTAATTTTCTCGGGAGAAATTGCCACCGACAACCTGGCGGTAATACAGCTACGCAAGTTTATTCGCTTTGTGTTTTTCGAAAGCCGCAACAGCAGTTTCAACTATCATTACAAATTTCAGGACCTTGCGGCACATCGCTTCTATCAGTTTTTAAGTGTAGCCCGATGCGAATAGTTTCGGGCATACTAAGAGGCCGTCAAATAAATCCGCCATCGGGTTTCGATGCACGTCCCACCACCGATTTTGCCAAAGAAGGCTTATTCAATATACTGAATAATCATTTCAATTTTGAAGAATGCTGCGCGCTCGATTTATTTGCCGGCAGCGGAAATATCAGTTACGAGTTTGTTTCGCGGGCTTGCAAATCGGTTACAGCTGTCGAAATTCATGCAAAATATGCTTCGTTTATCGAAAGAACAGCAGCATCGTTCCACATTACATCGCTGCAAGTATTGAAAGCCGACGCATACCGCTATCTGCAACACTGTACGCGCCGTTTCAACATCATATTTGCCGATCCGCCCTATAGTAGCGGACGTTACGAGGAAATTCACCGTTTTGTGTTCCAGAACAATGTACTCATGCCCGATGGCGTATTGATTTTGGAGCACAACAAAGATGTTGATTTACGAAATTTGAAGTATTTTGAGCAAACTAAAAAATATGCAGGAGTAATGTTTTCGTTCTTTTGGAACATGGGTGAATAAAAGCCGAAATATTTTTGAAATAAATGTAAAAACTCATGCTATTTTTTGTTGCGATTTTATAAATTTGGCTGTTTACATTTTGTTATACCGAAAAATATCAATTCTCGATGGATTTAATCAATCAAATTAAAGAAAGTGCACGCAGCAAAAACATGCGTATAGTGTTGCCCGAAGGCACCGAAGAGCGAACCTTGAAGGCAGCCGACCAGGCTCTTGCCGAGGGTTTGGCATCAATTATACTAATAGGTAATCATGCCACCATTGGCAAGATGGCAACCGAACATGGTCTTAGGCATCTTGCATCGGCCATAATTGTAGATCCGCTGCAACACGACAAAAAGAAGATTTACACCGATTTACTGTTCAACATACGCCAAGCCAAAGGCTTAAGCTATGCCGATGCCGAAAAGCTGGTTGAGAATCCGCTGTATTTGGCAGTGCTGATGATTAAAAACGGAGATGCCGACGGCGAAGTAGCGGGTGCCGATAATGCTACAGGAGATGTGTTGCGTCCTGCTTTTCAGATTGTAAAAACGATGCCGGGCATTTCGGTGGTTTCGGGTGCGTTTATCATGATACTGAACGACAAGGAATTTGGAGAGAACGGCGTGATGGTTTTTGCCGATTGTGCCGTGCACCCCGACCCTACTGCCGAGGAACTTGCGCAAATTGCTGTGGCAACCGGAAAAACCACCCGTGCCATTGCAGGTTTCGAACCGCGCATTGCCATGCTGAGTTTTTCGACAAAAGGCAGCGCATGCCATGCTATGGTCGACAAGGTAGTGGAAGCCACCCGCATAGCCAAAGAAATGGCTCCCGACATGATGATAGAAGGAGAACTTCAGTCGGACGCAGCCATTATTCCCTCGATAGGGCAAAAGAAAGCCCCGGGCAGCCCCATTGCCGGAAAAGCAAACGTGTTGGTATTTCCCACGCTCGAAACCGGAAACATTGCCTACAAATTGGTGCAACGACTGGCTCATGCCGAAGCCATAGGCCCGGTGTTACAGGGCATGGCAGCCCCCATCAACGATTTGTCGCGAGGCTGTTCGGTAAGCGACATTGTGAACTTAATTGCCATTACTGCCAATCAGGCAGCTTCTAATTAGAATTACATATTTATTAAATCGCATAAACAATGAAAATACTAGTACTGAATTGTGGGAGTTCTTCTATAAAATATCAACTCCTCGACATGCAACACGAGCCGGAATTACTGGCAAAAGGACTTATCGAGAGAATTGGTCTTGCCGAAGGAATACTGAACCACAAGGGGCCTCGCTGTAAGCCGCTGGAACTGAACCTTTCCATTCCCGATCACACTGTAGGCATTAAACTAATCCTCGATGCGCTTACCGGTGAAGAAACAGGAGTAATAAAAAACCTTGGCGAAATTGATGCTGTTGGTCACCGTGTAGCCCACGGCGGCGAATACTTCGATAAGAGTTCGTTTATTACACCCGAAGCCCGCAGCAATATCGAAAAATGTTGCAGTCTGGCTCCACTGCACAACCCTGCCCACCTCAAAGGTATCGATGCCATGAGTGCGCTGTTGCCCGATGTTCCACAGGTGGCCGTATTCGACACTTCGTTTCATCAAACCATGCCCGACTATGCCTTTTTCTACCCACTACCCTACGAGTATTACGAAAAGTTCAAAATAAGAAGATACGGCTTCCATGGCACCAGTCATAAATTTGTTGCCGAGAAAGCATGCAAGATGCTGAACTGGAATTTCAACGACAAAAAGATTATCACATGCCATCTGGGTAACGGTGCTTCGATTTGTGCCATCGACAAAGGAAAATCGGTCGATACCAGCATGGGCTTCACCCCTGTTGAAGGTTTGATGATGGGCACACGCGTTGGCGACCTCGATTTAGGGGCTATACTTCACATAATGAAAGAAGAAAACCTCAGCCTTGAAGCTACCAACAACCTGATTAACAAAAAAAGCGGTCTGCAGGGCTTTTCGGGAGTGTCGTCGGACATGCGCGATTTGATGGCTGCCGGAAAACAAGGCAACAAGCTGGCTGATACTACCATTGAGATGTTTGCTTATCGTGTACGAAAATATATAGGGGCTTACGTTGCCGCCATGAATGGTATCGATTTAATAATTTTCACAGGAGGCATTGGCGAAAACGCCTGGCCGGTACGCGAACGCATTGCTAAACATTTGGGATATCTGGGTGCCGGTTTCGAAGCCGAAACAAATTCAAAAACAATAGGCTGCGATTGCGAAATTTCTACACCCGGCTCAAAAACTAAAATTATGGTGGTTACCACCGACGAAGAACTGGTTATTGCACGCGATACCCTGAGTATTGTTACGTCAATGAAAGTTACAAGCTAATTGACACAGTTTTGCTAAAAAACGCAATATGACACTAAGATCATGTTGCGTTTTTTGTTTTTTGCGGTTTATTTTGTATCTCGCAAATTATTTATATTTTTATTCAGTCGATGATTTAACAAATAAAAACAGGAATACGATGGCTTTACAAAAATTGGAAGAACTCATAGATATTGCGAAACAAAAAGGCGTTCGCAGAATAGCCGTTGCTGCTTCGGCCGACAAACACGTGCTTGAAGCTGTGCACCGTGCCACAGAATTAAACATTGTAAGCCCCATACTGGTTGGCGACAAAACTCAGACTTTGGCCATGGCCGGCGAAATCGGCTTCGATGCGAATACATTCACCGTAATTGATGAACCCAACGATGCAGCAGCCAGCCGCCTTGCGGTAAGTTTGGTGCGCGAAGGCAAGGCCGACCTGCTCATGAAAGGCATGGTGGCAACTGCCGTGCTACTTAAAGCTGTGCTCGACAAAGAAATAGGTCTGCGAAAGGGAGACACCCTGTCGCATTTTGCCCTTTTCGAATCGCCCTACTATCATAAAATCATTGGCGTTACCGATGCTGCCATGAATGTTGCGCCGGAGTTTCACGAAAAAGCAGCAATTATCAACAATGCTGTAGAGGCAATGCACGGCATAGGTGTAGCGAATCCAAAAGTGGCTATTATCAGCCCTGTTGAAGTGGTTAACACTAAAATAGAGAGTACAGTGCATGCTGCCATGCTTACCCAGATGAACCGCAGGGGTCAGATAAAAGGCTGCATTATCGATGGCCCGCTGGCAATCGACAATGCTGTATCGAAAGAAGCATGCGAACAGAAGAAAATCGTAAGCGAAGTAGGTGGCGATGCCGATATATTGGTAGCCCCCGAATTGAATGCCGCGAACATATTATATAAAATGTTCTCGTTTATGGGAGGAGCCACCTCGGCAGCAGTTATTACCGGAGCCAAATGCCCAATAGTACTCACATCGCGTGCCGACAGCGAAGAAGCCAAACTACTGTCGATAGCATTTGCTGCAGCTATGATGAAATAATTTAATGACTAATAATAACACATGAAAAAATTCAGAATTTTAGCCATCAATCCGGGATCGACCTCTACTAAGATTGCCGTATTCGAAAACGAAGAGAAAGCCTTTCTTAAGAACATTAAACACAGTGCCGAAGAACTGGCTCCTTTTAAAACCATAGCATCGCAGTATGAATTTCGCAAAGAAACCATTTTGCAGGAATTGAAAGATGCCAACGAAGACATAAACAATATCGATATTATTGTGGGACGTGGTGGTTTGATACATCCGGTTACGTCAGGTATTTTTGAAGTTAACAAAGCCATGAAGCGCGATTTGTTTAATCCCCCTATGGGAGAACATGCCTCGAATTTGGGTGGATTGATTGCCGACGACATTGCCTGCAGTTTAAACAATGTGAAAGCATATATTGCCGACCCGGTGGTGGTCGACGAAATGAACGACATAGCCCGTGTTGCCGGTCATCCGAACTTCGAAAGAGTATCTATTTTTCATGCCCTGAACCAAAAGGCCATTGCCCGGCGCTATGCTGCCGATATAAATGAACAGTACGAAAACCTGAACCTTATAGTGGTGCATCTGGGCGGTGGTATTTCGGTTGGTGCCCACGAAAAAGGGAATGTAGTTGATGTAAATAACGCACTTAACGGCGAAGGACCTTTCTCTCCCGAGCGCTCGGGAACACTACCGGCCTGGCAACTGGTAAAACTTGCCTTGAGCGGAAAATATACCGAAGCCGAAATTAAAAAAATGATTACCGGACAAGGTGGATTTGTAGCCTATGTGGGGACGAACGACGCTTACGAAATAGAGAAACGATGCAACCAAGGCGATACGAAAGCCCAATTCTATTCCGACGCTATGGCATATCAGGTAGCAAAAGAAATTGGCTCGTTAGCAGCCGTTTTAAAAGGGAATGTTGATGGGATTTTACTTACCGGTGGCATTGCATACAACAAACAGTTCTGCGGTTTCATCGAAGAAATGACCGGTTTTATTGCACCCGTAAAAATATATCCGGGCGAAGACGAAATGTTGGCACTGGCTATGAACGGCCTGATGGTACTAAAAGGCGAAATGCAACCCAAAGTTTATGATAAATAACTTGTATTAGAATGAAAAAAATTATCCACACCGACAAGGCTCCAAAAGCCATCGGACCTTACAGTCAGGCCATCGAAATCAACGGCATGCTGTTTATTTCGGGGCAGGTACCCATTAATCCCGAAACAGGAACCATTCCCGAAGGCATCACAGCCCAAACCGAGCAGGTAATGAAAAACATTGAGGCGATATTGCACGAAGCCGGTTACAGTTTTGCAAACGTGGTAAAATCGACTTGTTTACTTGCCGACATGGAATATTTCAAAGCCATGAACGAAGTGTACGGAAAATACTATGCCGAAAACCCACCTGCCCGTGCAGCATTTGCCGTGAAAGGCTTGCCGTTGGGCGCATTGGTCGAGATTGAAACCATTGCAGCCAAATAATAAAACGGGTTAGGTACAGTATTAACTGATTGTTGTACTTTTTCTACGGGTAATTTTCATTATCCACCGGCTTATACTCATTAGTATCAACACTGCCGAAAGCACCAACGACATGCGCGCCAGATAATCGCCATATCGTGTATAAAACGTCAACCGGTGGTTTATATTTATTTGTGCTCTGATAACATCGGTAGTCCACCATTTAGTGGGTTGAAGAATGTCGCCGCGCTGATTTACAAAGCAACTTATACCGGTATTTGCCGAACGGGCTATACTGCGCCTTGTTTCGATGGCACGCAGCGACGCAAAACTTTTGTGCTGCCTATGACCGGGAGTATTACTCCACCAACCGTCGTTGGTTATAATGCACATAAAACCCGCACCATTTCTCACAAATTCGGAAAAAAACTCTCCGTATGCCGATTCATAACAAATGGCTGTTCCCACCTGCAAACTGTCGGCAACACGCATCATGGGTGTGCGGTGTAACTGGGTTCCATGACTCCCTTGCATCCCGCCAAGGTCAACAGCCATTTCACCCAAAAAACCCAATACTTCGGGGTAAGGCATCATTTCTACTCCGGGTACCAGCTTGCTTTTGTGATATATCTGCACCCGTGGCGAAGTATCGATAAAAACACCGGTATTGAAAAGGTCGTACCAGTGAGCTGTGTTACCCAGGCGCATTGCTGTTTTGGTTTTGCCATTCCCGTTCTCGTAATAAATACGTGTGTTTGCCCCGATAATCATAGAGGCATTGGGATACAAATCTAAAAACGAACGAAGATAGAGTAAACTCGATTCGTTGTCAACATCATCTTCCCAAAAGCCGGTAGGGATAGCCGTTTCGGGACCAACAATAAAATCAACCTTGTCATCCATTTTACTCTCGATGAGATGCAGCATATCGGTAAGCTGGTCGATGGCCGGGGTGGTAAACTTCTCGTTATACGGATCGATATTAGGTTGAAAAACAAGTACATCCACCGGATTGATTTCTTCGGAGTAGGTGTAATAGCGAATAATTGAAAAAGTAATCGGTATAACAAGAACCAATGTTGTGATTAACGAAAATCGGATAATTTTTTGCCGACCCAATGTATTCATAAAAGCCATTAACAATCTGAACAACAACACATTAATCACTAACACCCACAAGCTTCCGCCTAAATGCCCGGTGAATTCGTACCACTGCACCAAACTAATATTATTGGCAAAGGCATTTCCCAGAATCAGCCAGGGCCACGATATCTGAGAATTCATAAACAAGAACTCAAACGATAGCCAAAAGCTTATCAAAGCCATATACGATTGCGGTGTGCCCATTTTGCGGCTGATACGGCAACCCATATCGAAAACCATAGCCATAAGTAAGGCGGAACATACTATAGCGGCAATAGCTCCAAACAAAGTTGAATGATAGATCCACCAAGTAGTGATGGCGTTCCACAACAAAAACGCAATAAAACTCCACAGGAACATATTGGTGTTTGATGCATTGTTTCGAACCGACATCGATTCTGCAATAATCAGCAGTGGAACCAAACCCAAGAACACCAAGGGACCAAGACCAAAGTCTGTCCATCCGGCGCTGAGCAATACAGCCGAAAGAACACTGAGCAATAATTTATAATACCATCGAAGCTTCATAATGCAATAGAAATATTACCAACAACAAAACTAAAACTAATATTTAAACCACTGTAGATGTTTTTAAAAAATATTAGTTAAGCCAACTGAAGGCAAATTTTATGGTAATAAAAGCAATATGAAGTAAGGAGGTTTAAAGAATACAGGAGACAGAATACAGAAGTCAGAAGTCAGAAGTCAGAATACAGAAGTAAGAAGTAAGAATACAGAAGGGGGGGCTGGCAATCAAACAATATTATGCTCCGGCTTGAATTTTAATATTCTCTCGGAGCAGCAGTTTTCTATCGCACAGCAAAAAGCCTCTTCTGTATTCTTTCTCCTGTATTCTGAATTCCCAAATTTAATAATACGTCATTGGTAGTAGCGAAACGAAGTGAAGCGGTAATTTATGCTGAGGCACCCCAAATATCGAAGGGTGACTCCGAAGCCGTTTTCAGTACCCCTGCCCATGCTTCGATACTTCGAGAGCCTCAGTATAAATTCAGCCTTTCGCTGCGCTCCAGTACTCAGCATGACAGGGGTGTTGCTACCCTGAGGGATAATTATTGGGGCAATTAATGCAATATGAAATGACGTGGTGTAAGGAATCAGAATACAGAAGTAAGAAGACAGAATACAGAAGGCTTGGCTGGCAATCAAATAATATTATGCTCCGGCTCGGGTTTTAATATTCTCTCGGAGCAGCAGTTTTCTATCGCACAGCAAAAAGCCCCTTCTGTATTCTGTCTCCTGTATTCCGAATTCCCAAATTTAATAATACGTCATTGGCAGAGTTAGCACAAGCCATTAACGACAATAACAGTTGTAATATGGCACAAGAAGATGTTACACAAACATCCATCGAAGGCACTTGCAACAAATTCTGACACTGTATATGTTACACCCGGCACTAATGTACCCTAAAAAATGGATAGATTATTCGCGGGGGCGCATAGGTTTCCGTTGTTGATCGTACTCATCTTTTGGCAGCGATTGTTTTACAACGATAACACTGTTTTCGAACTGAGAGTTATTTAACTCTTGAATGGCTAATTTGGCCTCATCATCATTGTTCATTTCAACAAAGCCGTAGCGTTTCGAAAAACCGGTGGCTTTGTCCATAATGACTTTTGCCGAGGCCACTTCTCCGTATTTTTCGAACAACGATTGCAAATCCTGAGCGGTAACCGCAGGACTCAGCTTAGCGACAAAAATGTTCATAAAAATTAAATTTATTGTTAATACTGCAACAATAGTATTTACAATGAAAGCTCATGGCGACTGGTTGCGTGTTACTACTGTTAACACAAAAATAGTATAATTTTCATTGAAAAGCAACAAATTTCTTAAAAAACAGGCAAATACCACTCAATTTCGTATTGACATTATGAAAACATAGTATAGAAACCATGCAAATAATGTAACAATAGCCAATGCTGTTATCAGTGACGATTACGTTGTTTTGCGAAGTTTTTTTCTTTGGTTTTGGCCTGCGATGTAACATTCTGCTCGTCTTGTTTCACAACAATTTTACGTTGCCCCAAATACACATCATCAAATGCGCCAACAAGCACCGGAATCAGATTCGTCTGCAATTCAAACAAGCAAAAATTCTTAAACAAATCAATTTTTCCGATTTTCAATTTCATGCCTGTTTCTTTTTTCAGCATATCGATTAGCATATTCGGATACAAACCATCGGAGCGGCCAATGTTGATGAACATGGTGGTGTATCCGGCTGCAGGTTTTGCACCGGCGGCCAGTTTTTTGTCAAAGTCTTTGCCCGATCTCTGATTGCGCGATTCCGACATCATTCTGTCGTCGCTCACATTCAGGTCGCGGGTGTTTTTATAGTACAACAAGAATCGATTAAACTCAACCGAAACCAGTCTTTTAATCAACTCCTCCTTATCGAGCCATTCCAGTTTACGATACACTTCGGGCAGGTACGATGCAATTTCGTCGTGTTCAATTTCTACCTTTTCGATTTTATCGACAAGATGATACAATTGTTTTATACACACTTCCTTACCCGATGGCACCATGATATGTTGGAACTGTATGCCGCTGTTTTTTTCGATAAGCCTTATCTGCGATTTTTCTTTCAGATGGACTATTGCCACCGAGATACCTGCTTTGCCAACCCTACCGGTGCGTCCGCTCCTATGGGTATAGGCATCGGCATCATCCGGAAGATTGTAGTTTATAACATGTGTAAGGTTATTCACATCGATGCCACGCGCGGCCACATCGGTAGCAACCAGCAAGCGTATATGTTTAATGCGAAATTTCTGCATCACAGCATCGCGCTGTGCCTGCGACAAATCGCCATGCAGCGACTCGGCATTGTACCCGTCGGCCATCAGTTTGTCGGCAATTTCCTGGGTTTCGCGTCGGGTTCTGCAAAAAACAATACCATAAATTTCGGGGTAGTAATCTACTATTCGCTTCAGCGCCAAATACTTATCTTTTGCCTGTACGGTAAAACACAAATGCCTGATGGTGCCAACACCCGTATTCTGCTTTCCTATAGTAATACGAACAGGTTCGTGCATGTATGTGTCGGCAATACGGGCGATTTCACCCGGCATAGTAGCCGAGAACAACAAAGTTTGAACTTTTCCGGGCAGATAGCCCATTATTTTATTGATGCTTTCGGTAAAGCCCATGTTCAGCATTTCGTCGGCTTCGTCGAGAATAAGGGTTTTTATTTCGCCAAGCTTCACCACTTTTCGCTCGATAAGGTCGATAAGTCTTCCGGGCGTGGCCACAATAATATGAACACCCTGTTGCAGTGCCTTAATTTGGGTTTCGATGCTGGATCCTCCGTACACTGCCAAAATTTTAATACGATCGAGATATTTCGAATAATCTTTTAAATCGTCGGTGATTTGCAAACACAGTTCACGTGTAGGGCTTAATATTAGTGTTTGAGGCTGATTTCGCCCTGTGTCGGTTTGTTGAATTACGGGCAAGCCAAAGGCTGCTGTTTTACCTGTTCCTGTTTGTGCCAATGCCAACACATCGCTGTTGCGGGCCAGCAACAAAGGGATTACTTCTGCCTGAACAGGCAATGGCAAGTCGAAACCACATTCGCTGATTCCTTTAATAATTTCGGGCTGAATGCCCAGTTCTTCAAATGTTTTCATGTTTTTTATGAACCCGCGCTAACATTGTTCTGTCTGTTTACATATATTTAGAGTACAAACATCTTTAGGCCAATAATACGGGTATTAAATCTATAATTAATAAAATTGCCGCACAAAGGTAGTTTAATTTATGACGCAACAGCATTGTATGTAGAAGTATTCGCTAAAATACCATAAAAAACACAATCAATTATTTCTCAACAAACTGCATAGCATAGTATTTGGCAGTTAGTTCTTCGCCTGTAGCCTTTTCTATCATATCGTTCCAGTGATAACGTGCTCCCGGCATAAAGACTTTTTCGATGAGATATTCTCCCACTTGCTTGTTGCCAAAATAACTTTGATGCATGTAGTCTTCGGTTTTCAGGATATTTGTCGATATATAATAATTTAATTGCGATGCCAGCAGTTCGCCAAGCAGATAATTATGGTAATAGCAAGGCGATGAGGCAATATGGGTTTTGGTGGCCCAGTCGGGCATATTGCGCTTTGGCGGACGTTGCAGTAATTGATATTGCTCTACCAGATCCCACCACAGTGTATTCAAGTCGCAGTCGGGGTTTTCGTACATTGCTTTTTCGAAACGGTACATAACCTGCGCCCAACGGCTAAACACCAACTGCTCGAGACGTAGCGACAGCATACCGGTTTCGGCAATAACTGCGGCTTCGGAAGCATCAACAATTCCCATGTCACGCATCCAAACAGCATTCGATGCCATGCGTCCAAAAAGCATGGCAATGGCTTCGGTGGTAAAGGTATGGGCCGGGTCGCGCAAGTTGAACGACAAATCGGCATCGATATATTTATCGTACACAGCATGGCCAAACTCGTGCAACATGGTGTTCATCCATTTGCTGTTGGGTTTAATATTACACAATACCCTTACATCGCCTGCCTTGTCGATACTGATGCAATAGGCATGTTGGTTTTTGCCTTCTTTCTCGTACAAATCGCTGTTGGCAATCATATCGGTAATATCGAGTCCGATAGATGCGAAGTAATCGATAGTGATTTTTTCGATATTACAATGGGCATAGTACTTGTCGAGGTCGATTTCATACATTTTGGGAGCCTCCTGAAAAAAGCGATCCTGATAATGCCAGGGCATCAGTTGGTCTTTCGAAACATTGAACTTTTTCGACAAATACACATCAATTTCGTCTTTCAAATCTTCGAACGCACTGCGGGTTAGGGCATCGAGTTCATCGAAAATACGGCTTATTTCTTCGGGGTTTTGGTCGCTGAGCCTCAGACTCATATCGTGGTAATTGCTAAAACCCAGCGATTGAGCCAGCTTGTTTCGCATTTTTACCAGTTGAATGATATCGTCGGCAACCACCGGACCCAATTTCTTGGCTTCTTTCCATGCTGTTTCAACTTCGGTACTCATCGTGCTTTTCGACAGTATGTCTTCGATATCGTTATCGCTGAGTTTTTTACCATTGACTTCGGCCCTGAAAACCGAAAACTTCTGTTCGATACTTGTTGCCAGATTAATCATTTCTTCGAGCATAACAGGGTCGGCCTGATTCGCCAAGTAGGCATTATAGAGCACATTCAGCTCCTGTTTCAATAACGAATCGATTATTTCGCCCGATTCAACAAACTTTTTCAGCACTGCAAAATCTTCGGCAGAAGTATACACTTTTGTAAGTTCCAGTTCATAAACAGCAGCTTTATTGTAATCTTCGTCGGCTCCACTTATCGATGCATCGAAATATGCCGTGGTAAGATTCTTATACAGAGGTTCAACCACCGTATTGTGTTTTTTTACAAAGTCGATAAATTGTTGTTCCATAGCGTTGTATTTGTTATTGGGAGATTTACTGTTGCAAGCTACAGCGGCAAACAGTGCAGCAAATATGAAAATAGAATAATAACTTTTCATTTTCATTGGTTTTAACGATGCAACGAAATTAAGAAAAACTACAGCATCTAAAACTAATTAACCCGAATTAAAAAATTGTTGCGCAATTCTTTTATTTTTGCGTATCTATGGAAAACCGGTTTTATCAGGTTCAGTTGTTTTTATTGTGCCTTACGGCATTTGTATTGCCATTGTACATAAAACTCACTTCTATTACTTTGGGAATACTGTTTCTGATGAGCTTTGTGTACCGAAAGCCACGTAATGCGGTGTTGAAAAAATTAAAAAGCATAGGTTTATGGCTGTATTTGTTACCCATTATTGTTGCCATTGCCGGTTTGGCATTCTCCGACAATTTTCAAAATGGACTCGATCGTATCACGGTGCTTTCGTCGATGTTTTTTTTCGTGGTAATTTTTGCCGCATTCGATGCCAACACTATTGCCAATAGATATCAATACATACATTCATTCTTTGTGATGGGAATAGTAGCGGCGTTTTTTCTTTGCCTGGGCCTGGCCTATTTAAACTACTCGTACACCCCCCGGCAAGATTACTTTTTCTATTCTCGGCTGTCAAGTGCCATTATGAGTCCCAATCATTTGTCGAATTATGTACTTTGGGCCATAATATTATTACTTACCGATTTGTCGGGCATGGCCAATAACTTTGTTTTATACAATTCGGCATTTTATAAAATAGTGTTACTGGTGCTACTCATCATTTTTTTATTTTTACTGGCATCAAAAGCAGCCTTTCTCATATTTTGTGTACTCATGGTATTGTTTGTGTCGTTGCTAATTGCCAAACGAATTATTCCCTGGGCTCATGCCATTGTGCTCATTGTTATAATGTCGATGCTGGGCTTATACCTGTATGAGAGTACCAACATAAAAGGCCGTCTCGATTTCGCCTATAAGGTATTGGAATCGGATCCTCAAAAAAGAGCTGCCAGCCCCGAATCTACCGCGCTGCGAATTTCGGCCTTCGAAGCATCTAAAAACATTATTCACAAAAACATATGGCTGGGAGTGGGTACCGGCAATGTACAACAGTCGATGATTGAATACTACAAAAACACTTGCAAAAGTGGTGCATATGTTCACCAGACCAATCCGCACAATCAATATCTGTTTTCGTGGATTATGAACGGGGTTTTCGGTATTGCTGCATTGTTGCTGATGTTTTTTGTAATGATGAAACAAGCCATAGTAACAAAAAATGCCTTGTTTGTTTTTTGGAATGTAAACATGATTTTCATGTTTTTTACCGATGATTTATTAACCATACAAATCGGTGTGGTATTTTTTGCCTTCTATTCGGCGATGTATTTAACAGGTAAGAAAGAGTCGATAATTATGAGTAACGAAACCCTGCTGCGATGAATCGCGAAAAGCACATAGCGATTCAGAATCATGTCAGTTATGTTTGCATGCTATTGACCGCTTTCGCCATTCCGCTGTACCGCGAATGTCTTAGCCTGATTATTGTAGTGTGGGCCGTAGTGGCATTATTCAGTCACAGGTGGTTGTATCTGTTCAAAAAACTGAGGAAACCACATATTATGGCATGGTTGTTTGCAGCCCTTTTTGCCATGTCGATGCTGGCATTGGCATTTTTTACCGAAAACACAGCAAACGGATGGTTTAAAATCGAAATTAAGCTGAGTTATATTGTGCTGCCATTTTTGCTGTTGCCATCGATAGAGCTAAGCCCACATAAAAAAAGGCATGTGATGTGGTCGTTTTTAGCGGGCAATATTTTGGCCGGCATCGTCAGCCTTGTTGTTGCCTCGTCACACTATAATTCCGATGGACAAAATGCTTTTTATTACACACACTTATCATTTTTTCATCACACCTCCTATTTTGCATGCTATTTAACTTTTGCATTGGTAATACTGTTTTTCGATTTTAAACTGTTTTCGAAACGACCCAAAAAATGGGTCTATATCAGTGTGGGCTTCTTTATATTTGTTATGATTTATTTGTTATCGTCGAAAGCCGGACTGCTTGCTTTACTGATGGTTTGTACGGCAATTATGGCAACATATATATTCCGGAAATTTTCGTTCGCAAAGCTTATAGGAGCACTCGTAATAATTGGCAGCCTGTCGATTCTGTTCTTCAGCAATACCCGCATGGTTAGCACAACCCACACCATTGCCCATTCGCAAAACAAAAATACCGATACCGGCGAAAGCACCCAATCGAGAATACTTGTGTGGCAGGTTTCTGCAGAATTGATACAAGAGAACTGGATATTGGGTACATCACCCGGCGATGCCTCCGACATACTGGTAGAAGCCTATCACAACAAGGGGTATTCGCAAGCCGAATATAAGAAACTGAATTGTCATAATCAGTTTCTCGAAACATTTCTGATGCAGGGTATTGTTGGATTGCTGCTGTTGATTGCTGTATTTGTGGCACCTATGCTGCATCTAAAATTCAGAAACATCAATCTGTTCTCGTTTTTTCTGTTTGTTTGCGGGTTTAATTTTTTATTCGAATCGATGCTCGAAAAACAATCGGGTATCATCTTTTTTGTGTTTTTTTACATCTTTTTTATTTACGATTTAAAAACCCATACACATGATTCCGTTTTCGCCACCACGCATCGATGAAGATATTATCGCAGAAGTAACAGCGGCAATGCGCTCGGGATGGATTACGACCGGTCCACGCACGCGGCAGTTCGAAAAAATGCTTTGTGAATTCAACCAAAACCCGGCAACTTTATGTGTGAATTCAGCCACCGCAGGTTTGGAGCTGGCTCTTCGATGGTTTGGTGTTGGCCCCGGCGACGAAGTGATTATTCCGGCATACACTTATTGCGCCACTGCCAATGTGGTGCTGCACTGCGGTGCCACTCCCGTAATGCTCGATGTATGCCCCGACACTTTCAATATCGATGTTTCGCAAATCGAAGAAAAAATATCGGCCTGCACCAAATGCATCATCCCTGTTGATATAGCCGGTTTACCTGCCGATTACAATAAGATATATGAAATTATCACCCATGAAAAAGTGCAACGTAAATTCACAGCACGCAATGCGAATCAACGAAAGCTGGGTCGAATACTGGTACTCTCCGATGCCGCGCATTCGCTGGGAGCACTCTATCATGGTAAACCAACCGGTTTGCTTTGCGACATCACCGTGTTTTCGTTTCATGCCGTAAAAAACCTCACAACTGCCGAAGGTGGTGCCATTGCCTTTAACCTGCCCGAACCATTCAACAACACCGAAGTGTACAAATACTGCAGCGTACTGGGGCTTCATGGGCAGAACAAAGATGCGCTTGAAAAAACTCAGGGAAAAGCAAACTGGAAATACGACATCATGATGCCCGGGTACAAAACCAACATGACCGATATTCAGGCTGCTATGGGCTTGGTAGAACTAAAACGCTACAAAAACGATACACTTAATAAACGTAAACAAATATTTGAGCACTATCACAAGTATTTCGATAATCGCGATTGGGCGATATTACCCATTAGCAATACACCACAATGCGAATCGTCGTATCATGTGTATATGTTGCGTATTCGAGACATCGATGAACAAACACGCGATGCATTGATTCATGAAATTTTCTCACTCGGTGTATCTGTCAACGTACATTTTCAACCGCTGCCGCTACTCAGTGCATTCAAATATCTGGGTTATCGCATCGACGACTTTCCGGTAGCCTATGGCAACTACTGTAACGAAATAAGTTTGCCGGTATACTACGACCTGAATAGCGAATTGTGTAACACGGTTTGTGAGGCTGTTGCAGAAGCCTATAAACGCATCGTTGCCCAATGAAACGAATTTTCGACATAACGGTTTCGCTTATTCTTGTTGTATTATTACTACCACTAATGCTGCTTTTATCGTTGATTATTGTGAGCGATAGCCGTGGGGGGGTATTTTTCTTTCAGAAAAGGGTTGGAAAGGGCAACACCGATTTCAACATTATCAAATTCAGAACCATGTTCAGTGGTTCCGATAAAAAAGGATTGCTCACCGTTGGAATGAACGACAGCAGAATTACCCGAAGCGGCTACCTGTTGCGAAAATACAAGCTGGATGAAATTCCTCAATTATTTAATGTGTTGTTTGGCGACATGAGTTTGGTAGGCCCCCGGCCCGAGGTGCGTAAATATGTTGACTTATATACGCCCGAGCAGCGTAAAGTGCTCTCGGTGAAACCGGGAATAACCGATTATGCTTCAATAAAATACCGTAACGAAAATGAGATATTGAAAAAAGCAGCTGATCCGGAACAGCTTTATATTAACGAAATAATGCCTGAGAAAATCGCTATAAACCTCGATTACATCAATAGTGCCGGTTTTTTTACCGATATCCGCATATTGGTACTCACGCTTGTTGCGGTATTCAGGTAGAATAACTTTTACTTTTGTAAACTTTTTCTGATCTCTTCGATATCGTTGCGCAGGTTGGCCACAGTTCTGTATATTTCCTGCTCTGATTGCATCGACTGAGGCATTTCGGATGAAATATAATTAACAAACTTCCATATTTCGCTAATGTCGGCAGCATCGATATGATAAGGTTCAAACAATGGATTTAGCGAGTACAGGCCCAACTTACCCATGGTTTTAATTTTATTTTCGATGCATTTAAACACAATACCTTCGTCGCGGGTGATAACAATGCAGGCATCTCCATCTTTAAGCGCATGCCAGTTTTGCACAAATTCGCCAGTAACATAGGCACCGTCGGGTATGGGCAACATGCTGTCGCCGGCAATATGAAAACTGCGATATTTTTTATTGTGCGACAAAAATGGAAGCGAAAAAACCGGAAGCACCCTGATATACTCCGGGTCGGCATAACCCATTGCATATCCGGCTTTCGCCTTTTCCGATACCAACTCGATGTTTTCGTTGTTTTCGCTATTTACCGTGGTAGCCAGCACCCTAAGGTTTTTGCCCGAAGTATAAATATCGTTTCCCGTTTCGAGCATACGAATCTGCGACTCGGTTAAGGCCGAAAGATTGGTTTTAAGCAATGTATCGATACTGATTTTATAGTATTCACTCAACACGATTAATGCCTGCATGCCCGGTTGCGCAACCCCGTTTTCGTATCCGCTGTAGGTGCTTCTTTTCATATTAAGAGTAAAGGCCACATCGTCCTGCGTGCGCTTACGTCGCTTTCGCAGTACTTTTAGATTGTTGCTGAAATACATACTTTTAAATTTTAGTCAAATATACGACTATTTTTTAATCATATTTGTTTTTTTATCACTATTGTCCGATAAAAATATGAAATAAATTTTAATTGTTGCTAAGTTGTT
>CAZEHA010000056.1:0-22001 GCA_964511665.1 uncultured Bacteroidales bacterium | reverse complement strand
ATTCATTGTGGTACATAAATTGCAAATAGCTGCCATAGTTTTAAATAATTGCGTAATTTTACAAAAAAAATATGAGATGAAAGCATTGGCATTATTCATTGTTTTGTTACCGTTATCGTTCTTGCTTTGTGCTCAGGACATCAATAATCAGGCCATTGAAATACGCAACGAACTTACGGCCGGTTACACTGCTGTTGAGGGAACTCAAATCAGTATAATATTACCGAAAGGCTTTGTGAAATCGGAGCGTTTTGTTGGATACGAACACAAGATTGCGGGCACAAGCATAGTAGTGTCGGAAGTTCCCGGCGAAGTAAGAAAGAATTTTTTAGCGTTTGGCAGGGTAAACCTGATTCAGCGCGGATTGCTTGTTGAAAAAGAAGAATTATATTTGATAAACGGATACGATGCACTGTTGCAATACGGGCAGCAAAGTGCCTATGGCACCATGTATCGCAGGTGGCTTCTGGTTATTGGCGACAACGAAAAAACCTTCCTGTTGAATGCTTCCAGCCCCGGCGTAACAAGTTTAGAACATGCTGCTGAAATAGTTGATTGTCTGCTCTCGGTGATTTACCAGCCTACAAAAAAGGTGGCTGCCGACGAACGCTACGATTTCACACTGAATATGTCGGGAACAGGGTTAAAGCAAATTCGTATTTTGTTGAATTCGATGATGTATTCCGACGATGGAAACCTGCCACCAAAAACAGAGGCCAAGGTTGTAATGATGGCCAGTCGCACTATGCCGGCAGCACCCATAAAAGATCAGAAAAAATTTGCGATAGCATTGCTCGATATTTTCCCGGTTACATGGCCCAATAACGAAAAACCGGCGCCCATTCCTATTGAGATTGCAGGCCTGCAGGGTTACGAAGTATATGGACTGGCAGTGAATAAAGACAACAATCGCCCACAGCTGGTATATCATGCAATACTATTTAAAGGCGACTATTACTACGCAATAAGTGGTCTTTCGTTTAAATATTTTGAAGAGAATCTGGCATTATTCAAGAAAGTAGCCAGAACATTTACGCTTAAATAAATAAAAAAAGCGCTCGAGGCGCTTTTTTTTATTCTGAAACTTTAAAATTTCGTTTTTCTTTAATTCTCGATTTTTTACCGGTGAGTGCGCGTAAGTAAAATATACGAGCTCGACGAACCTGACCGCGTTTGTTCACGTCGATGGCATCGATAAACGGTGATGCATCGGGGAATATACGTTCCACGCCAAAAGAACCCGACATTTTACGAACGGTGAAAGTAGCGGTACTGCCAACACCTCTGCGCTGCAATACCACGCCTCTGAACTGCTGAATACGTTCTTTGTTACCTTCTACAATTTTATAGTGAACTGTTATGGTATCACCGGCCTTAAAGTTTGGAAGATTGTTTTCTCTAACCAGTGTAGTTTCCTGTTGCACAACTTTCATTAATTCCATTACTTTCTGTCTTTTAAGTCCATAATTTTCGGACTGCAATATTAGTGTTTTTTTTTTATTTGGCATTGCTTCGTATGATTTTTTTTAACAATGATGCCATTGATTGTAAAAATTGTCATTACATCCTGATTAACAGCATATTAGCAAGATTTTACTTCGCTTTTAACTGTAAAATACAAACATAATTAACAAAATGTTCCAGATACCGGGGTTAAGAAAACAAGCTAATTTTAGTGATTTACATTTAAAAACAGAAGGTTCAAACATCAAGAAAAAACACTGAATTCTGTTTTACAAAAAACAATTCCTCTCTATGTAAGATAAACTACTTGCTTTGTTGCACTTTGCAATCGGTATGATTCGGGCAGTTGTATCGAGGTGGTAGTCTTGGGCTTGCGTTTAATGCTATCGGGAACATTACGTTCTTGTATAGAGGGAAACAACATTGTTGAAAAAATAAACAATGCGAACAACAACACAAGCGCGGCAGCAATTTTATTCACTACAAGCAGCCGCCTGAGTTTAAACTTATCGCGAAAAATGCTAACCAGCAATGTTAACGTGAACCACCACAGACATGCTCCGGCAAACACACCAACAATCAACAGCAACACGCTCAGGTAATTGATGTCCTGCTCTATGAGTCCAAACCCTGCAAACACAGCCATAAACACGAATAAGCCGATTGGATTACTGGCCGTTAGGGCAAATGTTGACAAAAAGTCGCCCCAGTAACCTTTGTTTTTCTGCTTAAGTTGCCTGCGCAATTCCTTAGCCGGATTGGCAAAAAACAAACGCCAGGCAATCACCAAGAGAAGTATGCCTCCTGCTATTTTTATAATATTTTGAAATTTCACAATAAAATCGATAATAATCGAAATACTGAATCCTGCAATAATGGCATACAATGCATCAGCTGAAGCGGCTCCTATACCACTTATAAAACCCGACACCCTACCCTTGCTCAGTGTTCTCTGTATAG
Organism: uncultured Bacteroidales bacterium; assembly: GCA_964511665.1. Lineage (GTDB taxonomy): Bacteria > Bacteroidota > Bacteroidia > Bacteroidales > ML635J-15 > JAGOEF01. The sequence continues at coordinate 19,577 of CAZEHA010000056.1, read as the reverse complement.
TTACTATACCAATCGGCCCCAGTGGAATTGACGCCGACAATCCGATAACAACTCCTTTCCATATGTAATCAACAAGCATATCAGACAAATTCGGTTGCAAAATAATTAAAGTTTTTTGTTTTTTCGAAATAAAAATACGCCGGGCTTTGCGTATTTTTGCTGCATGCCTATAAATGCTGACTACATACGTGATTTACTTGAAAACCGCTACGAATTATACAATCAGTTATCGTTTATCGACACTGACCCTATAAGCATCCCCCACCGCTTTAGCAGTAAAGCCGACATCGAAATAGCAGGCTTGCTTACAGCACTAATTTCGTGGGGACGACGCAAAGCTATTATAGATGCAGCCAACAACATGATGGGTCTGATAGACCACGACCCCTATAATTTTGTAATGCATCACGAAAAATCTGATTTGGCTCCCTTGTGTAAGTTTGTGTATCGCACATTTAACGGAAACGATCTCATTAATTCGATAAAAGCTTTGCAGCACATATACATTAAATACGAAGGACTAGAAAACATTTTCACACACAATTCGGGCATTTTCGGCGGACTTGTCGAATTTCGTCGGATAGTGCTTCAGTTACACCACGAGCGGCGTTTCGAAAAACACATTGCCAATGTTGCAGGAGGAGCTGCTGCCAAAAGACTAAACATGTTTCTTCGCTGGATGGTTCGCAACGATCGCCGCGGGGTTGATTTCGGCATTTGGACAAACATTTCAGCTTCTCAGTTGTACATTCCCCTCGACGTACATACAGGCCAAGTAGCGCGCAAAATGCAACTGCTCACACGCAATGCCAACGACTGGAAAGCGGTGCTTGAACTGACATCGACACTCGGAACATTCGACCCCGACGACCCGGTAAAATACGATTTTGCACTTTTTGGGCTGGGCGTATTCGAAGATTTTTAATTTTGTAAAATATTATGAAGTTTTCTCAAGTAATAAAAAGCTATCCCCGCACATTTTGGGTGTCGAACAGCATGGAATTGTTCGAGCGATGGGCATGGTACGGTATGTTTATGGTACTGGCTCTGTATCTTACCGGAAGCACAGAAACAGGCGCCCTGGGGTTCAGTCAGGAACAAAAAGGTATTATGATGGGAAGCGTTGTGGCAATACTCTATGTTTTACCATTGATAACGGGTGCCATTGCCGATAAATTCGGATATAAGAAAGTACTTGCCGTAGCTTTTGCCATGTTGGCTTCCGGTTATATTTTCATGGGGTATTTCAACAGCTACGCAACGGTATTCTTTAGTTTTATCTGGCTGGCAATCGGCGCCGGATTGTTTAAGCCTGTTATTTCGGCCTGTATTGCAAAAACCACAACTCCTGCCACCGCTTCGGTTGGGTTCGGCATTTTTTATATGATGGTAAACATTGGAGCTTTTATCGGACCTATTGTTGCCTCAAAACTTAGGGGCACAGACTGGAGCTTGGTTTTTACAGTATCGGCAGGTATTGTTTTGCTTAACCTGTTGATATTGTTGATTTTCTTTAAAGAGCCTGAGCGTAAGCACGATAACGAAAAACTGGGCAAAGCAGTTTCTACTGTTTTTCGCAATATTGCCACAGCACTTACCGATGTTAAATTCCTGATATTTCTAATTATAGTGGTGGGATTCTGGACCATGTACAACCAGCTTTTCTACACCTTACCCGTTTTTATTGAGCAATGGATGGACACCTCGGTTGTGTATGATGCCATGCACAATATCAGCCCATGGCTGGCTTCAAAAATTGGCACAACACAAGGCACAGTAGCTCCCGAAATGCTCACCAATATCGATGCAATGTACATAGTGCTGTTTCAGATTTTAGTGTCGTATGCAGTAATGAAACTTAAACCTTTGCACGCAATGATTACAGGTTTTTTGGTAAGCAGCATTGGCATTGGATTGATGTTTATGTTCAATAACCCCATGTATCTGTTTTTCAGCATTCTTATTTTTGGTTTGGGCGAGATGTCGGGCTCCCCAAAAATATCGGAATACGTGGGGCGCATCGCTCCCGGCGAAAAAGTAGCATTGTATATGGGCTGTAGTTTTTTGCCTATGGCCGGTGGAAACTTTTTTGCCGGCTTGCTATCGGGAAGCGTTTACCAAAACATGTCAGATAAGATTAGCCTGTTGCAACGCGAAGTAGCTGCCCGTTCGCTCGATATTCCGGCCATTGGCAAAAATTTCACACAAAACGATTACATAGCCCGTGCGTGCGAACAAATGGGCATGAGCCAAACCGAACTAACTCAGTATTTATGGAATACCTACCAACCCGGTAACATCTGGATGGTATTCAGCGCTATCGGTATTGGCACAGTGATACTGCTAATTTTGTATGATAGGTTGCTGATACCACAGAAATCATCGAAATAAAGCAGTACTTTTAAAAACCAAGAATGTAAATTGCAAACAATTACCAAATGACAAGATTAATCAGAAGCATACTCATAAGTGCTGGAATTGTATTTGCCTCACAAAGCGCGTTTTCTCAAACCGATTCATTACCAACACTAAAGTGGGGCATAGAATACGATTTGATGGCTCCCCGCATTGGTCAGTGGCACAGCGTAAACCTGAATGCTTATGTTGGGCACGGAAGGTTTAAGCACTCGTTGGTTTTTGCAAGCATACAAATCAACAGCAGGCACCTCACCGACGAATCGTTTCAGAAAGATCATCTTATTGCTTTCGGATATCGGGGCGAAGTATTCTCTCATAAGGAACTCAAGCGTTGGAGTACCGGTCTGATACTTTTGTTCTCGATTAACGATGTTATAACATCGATTAATCAGCAAGCCGGAAGTTTTAACACATTTATGATTGGTTTGCCCATTGGTTACACATGGGTATTATGGAAACATCTCACTATCAACCCCAATGTGAGCATACTGGTTCCGTTGACAAACAGAACTATAAGCATTGGCACTGATATAGTTAGACAAGCTCCATGGGGACTGGAGCCCGGTTTGCGAATTGGATACAGGTTTTAAGCGCTGTGAATTTCGAATTACTACAATTATTCGCAAGTTTTTATCTTCGATAGAATCGCAAAAAGTTTTAACATCATTTATTGTATTAAGTTCTAATCTTCGAACAATATAATTAGTTTTGCAGGTGTTATTTTGTTTTTGCAATATGGTTCCTGCGAATCTAAAAAAAATACATAGTGTATTCGGCAGCAAAGCCTTTACCCTACTCGATGTAGGCTCGGGAAATTACGCTGTATCGAAGCTAAAAAAGCACATGCCGCGCTGCCTCTATTACGGCATAGATATAACCCGCGACTACAACTATCGTCCCGATGATTTTGCATTGATGGAAGGCTTTTGGGAAAAAGACCTTACACAATTACAGTTTAATGATATTCCCGATAGTTTTTTCGATGCTATTCTGATGACTCATATTATCGAACATCTGCACAATGGCGATAAGGTAATAGAGGCTTTGCTGAAAAAGCTGAAACCCGGGGGGTATATCTACATTGAATACCCTTCGGCAAGAAGTGTAAACTTTCCCAGCAAACAAGGAACACTGAATTTTTACGATGACCCCACCCACGTAAGAATCTTTACACTAAATGAACTTGAATTGCTACTCGAAGAAAAAGGATGCAGAATAGTTAAAGCTGCAATACGACGCGATATTCGCAACATTTTTTTGATGCCGGTTAAAATGATTCACAACCGCATCAAATACGGCTATGTAATGGCTTCGGTGTATTGGGACTGGTATGGCTTTGCCGAATTTGTTTGGGCGCAGAAAATGCATTAGCATAAAAGTTATTTGGCCATAAGTAGTTCTGTTTATATCTGAGCTATTATATATCAAAGTATCTGATGCTGAAATCATTACATTATATCGACATTAAACACTTGCTCATATTGCTAGGTCTTTGTTTACGAGCAAAACTATGATTGCATGCGAAAATACAATTAAGACACTAATAATATTTTTGTGGAGCCCGTATAAAGGTAAAATAAAATACCAACATTGTCGATGAAATAATTTGATAATTATTTTTATTTCAGTAAATTGCAACAGAAACTAAAATATCCCGCTTATGAAAAAGATTATATGCATTATCGCTACCTTAGTTATGATTTCGGCCTTAAGTTTTTTAAATTCCTGTAAAAAAGACGATCCCCCAGCTGTTCAGTATTTATATGGAGGATGGATTACGGGACATGTATTTGCCGAAAACGGAACTACCCCTATTGCCATGGCCAATGTTTTTGTAGATTACGAAGGCGAAATATACTTTACTAAAACCGACGCAGATGGTTATTTTAAGCTTCTGGCTCCCGAAGGAAATCAAGTATTGCATATTCAAACAGGAAAGGGTAAAATTTTCCGTACATACATGGATGTAGAAATTGCAAGAAACACAATCACCGAAATTCCCGAAGCCACGGTAAAATTGCAACAGGTAGTGAATCTTGCCTACATAACGGGGGCCTACGACGAGATACAGGATATTATTGTTCAAAGTCTTGGTTACACCGCTACTCCAATTTTACTAGACGATCTTGATAATTTGAGTACCCTGCAAAATTATGGCGCGATTTTTATTAATTGCGGCACCCACTACGGTTTTTCCGAATTGCGCTGGGACAATGTGAGGCAATTTGTTGAGCAAGGAGGCAGTTTATACGTATCCGACTGGGCTGTCAGTTCGCTAATAGGTTATTTAAGCGGTACTAAAATGGATGAGTCAAAAGAGCGCAATGCATGGTACTTGCCCGAAACAACATCGAAAACATGCCCGGCACGTACAGGTGGTTTTATTGGAACCGATAATTTATGTACCCAACGAAGCGGATTGGCTACCGTGGTTCACGATGCAGTAGTTATGAACGAAGAACTTGCCACATGGCTGGGTACCAATACCATAGATATTGAGTATGATTTACCGGCCTGGGAAGTAATAAAAGTGCTTGGCAACAATTGGGAAACATTAATATACGATGACAACCATGGATATGGGCCACTTGCCGTTAGAACAAACTTCAACGGTTCGGGAGGATTATCGAATAAAAACGGCAACCAAACATGGATTACCATATGCCACTATCCTCCCGGTAATCCGGCCAATCCACAAACAATTACCATTCCTATTAGTGCATGGCCTGCACACGAAGCCCATGGAGACCACATTGGTTCATGCGAAGGGAACGGTGGCTCAATAGTTTTCACTACATTTCACAATCATCCACACGAAGCTGTTGATGAAAATATTCAGAAAATTCTTGAGTATTTTATTATCAATTTATAGCAACTATTGTATAAAAGACCGAAAAAACGTAGGGCTTTTTTTTAAAAACAAAAACATATCTTAATTGTTATAGAACAAATTGCTGAATTAAAAGTCAAATATGAACACCAAACGAATTATTATTATTATTGCAATCGTTACTGCAAGTCTTGTTACAATAGGATTCACCTATTGTGCATTTGCCAACTCCTATAAACCACCTACTATGGAAACTGTTAAAAATGTTGATTTAAACAGATATGTTGGAACATGGTACGAAATTGCCCGATATCCACATTCTTTCGAAAAGAACTTACAAGGGGTTACTGCCACATATACCTTGTTGCCCAATGGAAAAATATCGGTACTGAATCAGGGCTACAAAAACGGTCTCGATGGTAAACTAAAAAAAGCCAAAGGCAAAGCCCGCGTTCCCGACCCAAGCAATACCGGTCACCTACAGGTAGCGTTTTTTCTCTGTTTCTATGCCGATTACTACATACTGGAGCTCGATACGGTGAACTACAGTTATGCACTTATTGGCAGCAGCTCTCCTAATTATTTGTGGATATTATCGCGTACTCCGGTTATGGACAACTTTACCTATGTATTTTTGACCGAAAAAGCGAAAAATCTGGGTTACGATCTTTCGCGACTCGAAAAGGTAGCACAAAAACCGGAATAGAAACGGGAAAAAAGTGTATTTTTGCGGCAAACATAACAAGTAGTATATGCCGCTTCTATCAGTAATAGTACCCGCCTTTAACGAATCTAAAACCATTGCACACATTTTGGCCAAGGTTGCGGCTGTTTCGCTACACCATGGTGTTGAGAAAGAGATTGTTGTAATTAACGATTGCTCAACCGACAATACCGAAGTGTTGGTAAAAGAGTTTGTCGATAAAAACCCCGAACTTAGCATCAATTATTTGGCACAGGCGGTAAATAGTGGTAAGGGGGCTGCAATACGCCGAGGAATTGCCGAAGCCAAGGGCGATTTTGTCATTATTCAGGATGCCGACATGGAATACGACCCCGAAGAATTTAATGCCCTGCTGGAACCCATTATTTCGGGACACGCCGATGTAGTGTATGGTAGCCGGTTTATGGGCAGCAAACCACATCGCATCTTGTTTTTCTGGCACACAGTGGGCAATCGTTTTCTCACTTTTCTGTCGAATGCATTCACTAACCTGAATCTCTCCGACATGGAGACTTGCTATAAAATGTTTCGTGCCGAAATCATAAAAAACATCAGCCTGCGCGAAAACCGCTTTGGCTTTGAACCCGAAGTAACGGCAAAAATATCTCGCATAAAAGGCATTCGCATCTACGAAGTAGGTATCTCGTATTATGGCCGCACCTACGAAGATGGAAAAAAGATAGGATGGAAAGACGGATTCCGTGCTATCTACTGTATTGTAAAATATGGATTGTTGCGCTGCAAATAGCAGTTTTACGAAATACCACCTGAACCTTGGCACTTAAAAGCGGTTAATACCACAAACCCTTGTATATTCTCAAAAAATATGATATTTTTGCAAACTTTAAAAAACTGAAAATGATACAGATTACACTACCTGATAGAAGCGTTCGGCAGTTCGAAGCCGGTGTTTCAGGTTTCGATATAGCAAACAGCATCAGCCCCCGGTTGGCCCAAGATGCTCTGGCAATTTCGGTAAACGGACATGTTCAAGATTTAACGATGCCAATTCACACCGATGCCAGTGTAAAAATACATCTTTGGGACGACGACGAAGGCAAGCATGCTTTCTGGCATTCGTCGGCACACCTCATGGCTCAGGCTCTCGAGCACTTATACCCTGGTATTAAACTGGGCATAGGGCCAAGTATCGAAAGTGGTTTTTATTACGATGTCGATTTGCCCGAAGGCAGCCAGCTAAACGACAACGACTTTAAACGCATCGAAGATAAGATGCTGGAATTGGCTCGCACCAAGTTAGATTTTTTGCGCCGAGAAGTAAGCAAAGCCGAAGCTATTGCGCACTACACCGAAAAAAATGATGAATATAAGCTTGAGCTAATCAACGAATTGGAAGATGGCACCATAAGCTTCTATACCCATGGTAATTTTACCGATTTATGTCGCGGCCCCCACCTGCCCAACACCGATAAAATTAAGTCGGTTAAAATTTTAAGCATTGCCGGAGCCTACTGGCGTGGAGACGAAAAACGCAAGCAATTGCTAAGGGTATATGGCATAAGTTTTCCGAAACAAAAGTTGCTCGAGGAATATATGATTATGCTAGAAGAAGCCCGCAAACGCGACCACCGTAAGATTGGCAAAGAGCTCGAGCTTTTCACATTTTCGCCCCGTGTGGGCATGGGTTTACCTTTGTGGCTGCCACGTGGTGCCGAGTTGCGGAAACGCCTCGAAACATGGCTTAGCAAAGAATTGGTGAGGCGAGGATACCAAATGGTTATGACACCTCACATTGGAAATGTGGAACTGTATAAAACTTCGGGGCACTACGAAAAATACGGAAAAGATTCATTTCAGCCAATTAATACACCCCACGAAGGCGAATCGTTCATGCTGAAACCCATGAATTGCCCCCATCATGTCGAAATTTTTGCAGCAGGGCAATACTCTTACAAAGACTTGCCGGTGCGCATGGCCGAATTTGGCACGGTGTATCGCTACGAACAACACGGAGAACTACATGGATTAACACGAGTAAGAAGTTTTACCCAGGATGATGCCCATGTGTTTTGCAGACCCGACCAGGTAAAAGACGAATTCAAAAGCATTATCGATTTGGTACTCTACCTTTTTAAATCGTTAGGCTTCGACGATTTCGTTTCTCAGATTTCGCTGCGCGACCCCAACGATAAAACGAAGTATATTGGCGAAGACGATAATTGGGATAAGGCTGAGCTTGCCATTCAGGAAGCAGCACAAGAAATGGGACTGAACCCAATAATCGCTCCGGGCGAAGCAGCATTTTACGGTCCGAAACTCGACTTTATTGTTAAAGACGCTATTGGCCGCAAATGGCAACTGGGCACTATTCAGGTCGATTATAATCTACCCGAACGTTTCGATTTATATTATAAAGGCAACGATAACTTGAAGTACCGCCCTATTATGCTACACCGTGCAATATTTGGCTCGATGGAGCGTTTTGTTGCCGTTCTCATCGAAAATACAGCCGGTAAATTCCCATTGTGGTTAAGCCCCGAGCAGGTGGTGATACTGCCTATCAGTGAGAAATTTAACGATTATGCAAAAAAAGTTTCAGAATTATTAAAAAATTACGATATTCGCAGCCACGTTGACGAAAGGAACGAGAAGGTAGGGCGAAAGATACGCGACAATGAATTGAAGCGGATTCCCTTCCTTTTGGTTGTTGGCGAAAAAGAAGAAGAAAACGGCACGGTTTCGGTGCGTAGGCAAGGGAAAGGCGACGAAGGAAGCATGGAAACCAAGAAATTTGCCGAAATGCTTCGCGACGAGATAATTGAGTTTTTGTAATTAATATAGTATTAACTAAAGTAAGGAGGGTAAAACCATAGCAGACAACAGAAATTTCGGCAGACCATATAAAAAAGCCGAAGAAGACCAGTTCAAAGTGAACCATCACATCACCGCACCTTTTGTAAGAGTTGTTGGCGAGAATGTCGAGAATCCGGGCATTATGAGCCTGCGTGAAGCATTGCAGTTAGCAAAAAGCTTCGACCTCGATCTGGTGGAAATTTCACCCAAAGCAGAACCACCCGTTTGTAAAGTAATCGATTACCAAAAGTTTCTGTATCAGCAGAAAAAGAAACAAAAAGAGATGAAGGCAAAAACGGTAAAGGTTGTGATAAAAGAAATACGGTTTGGGCCAAACACCGATGAGCACGACTATCAGTTTAAGCTGAAACATGCCCTGAAGTTTTTAGAAGAAGGATCTAAGGTTAAAGCCTACGTATTTTTCAAAGGTCGTTCGATACTTTTCAAAGAACAAGGAGAAATCTTGTTACTTCGACTTGCCAACGACCTTGAAGATGTGGGCAAAGTAGAAAGTCTGCCGAAGCTCGAAGGGAAAAAAATGTTTCTGCTAATTAATCCCAAGCCGGCTAAAAAGAAATAGAAGTGCGAATTTTTAAATAATACAGCGATGCCAAAAATGAAAACAAACTCCGGTGCTAAAAAAAGATTTCAAATCACCGGATCAGGAAAGATTAAGAGAAAGCATGCTTACAAAAGCCACATTCTCACCAAAAAGTCGAACAAACGGAAAAGAAATCTCGGTTATTTCACCACCGTTGCCAAAACCGACGAGAAGAATGTAAAGCTGATGCTTTGCATGAAATAAACTTAATCAGAAGAAAAATGAGTGTTTAACCGATTGTTACAGCCTGAAGCTTTCCTAAATATGGAGGAAACGCTGTACGATCAAAAAAAAATGAAAAAAAATGCCAAGAAGTGTTAACAAAGTTGCTTCAAGAGAGCGCAGAAAAAAAATGATGAAACTCACCAAAGGATACTTTGGGAGGAGAAAAAATGTGTGGACCGTTGCCAAAAATGCATTGGAAAAAGGGTTACAGTATGCTTATCGCGACCGACGTGCAAAGAAAAGAGAGTTCAGAGCACTGTGGATTCAAAGAATAAATGCCGGTGCCCGTCTTCATGGTCTCAGTTATTCACAATTTATTGGTTTATTGCATGCCAAAGGTATCGAAATCAACCGAAAAGTACTGGCCGATTTGGCAATGAATCACCCAAAGGCTTTTGAAGCAGTTGTAAAAGATGCTAAAGCAAAAAAATAAAGTTTAAAGCGCATGAGAATGCGCTTTTTTTGTATCATTACAAAAAATTAATCGCATGAAATTAATCGCAGTTTTTTATGTAAGCATTATCGCAATGCTATTGCTATCGTGTTCCGGAAGCAAAAATGCCGAAGAAGCATTTGCGAAAATGAAAGAATTCACAAAAGAAGCCAATGCAGCTGCCGACGACCAGATAATTGATGATGAGGAAGCTGCTAAGCTCAATATTATTATTGAAGCCCTGAACCAATTCGACGAGAATGAACCTTCGATTGAAAAAGCACTCAAAAAAGAAGAAAACAAAAAAATCTTCGACGACATGGGTAAAGCAATGATACGACTGATGTTTTGTGAAGGAGCCGAGAAGCTTGAAGGAATATAAAAACTTTAAAGAATTTATCTGTTATTTTTTTTTTCAAAACTATTGTTTCTAAGAAAAAATACTTCGATATTTGAATTATGAAATTAACCATTAACTAAAAACAAAGTATTATGAAAAAAATCACTGTTATTTTAAGCTTGGTAGCTTTCGTTTTTGCATTGGCTTCGTGTGGTGGACCAAAGGCAGACGCTAAAAAAATGTTCGGCCTGATGAAAAAATACACCGAAGTTGCTCAAAAAGCCGTTGAAGATGAAAAAATTGATGACGGCGAAGCTGCAGAACTGAACAAAGTAATTAAAGAAATGAGCGAACTCGGCAAAAAATTTGACGAAAAGTACAAAGACGACAAAGAAGCTGAGAAAATGTTCGAAGAAATGGCCAAAGAAAAAGACAACGAAAAAATCCTCACCGACATGATGGAAGTTTCGTTTAAACTCTATGGCTGCGAAGGCTACGACAAACTGGAAGATATGGATTGGTAGAGAATAGCTAACATATTTAAAAGGGCTTTTCGTTGCGGAAGGCCCTTTTTTGTTGAATATTATTAACAATTAAAACAACAAATTAACAAGTACAGTATTTAATTTGTGTTCATATTATTATTTGTTATTTTTACGAAGAATTAAGTGTAATAATTAAACAACTAAATTATGAAAAGAATTACTGTTATTTTAAGCTTGGCAGCTTTTGTATTTGCTTTGGCTTCGTGCGGTGGACCTCAGGCAGACGCTAAAAAAATGTTTGGTCTGATGAAAAAATACACCGAAGTAGCTCAAAAAGCCGTTGAAGATGAAAAAATTGATGATGGCGAAGCTAAAGATTTGAACAAAATCATTAAAGAAATGAGCGAACTCGGCAAAAAATTTGACGAAAAGTACAAAGACGACAAAGAAGCTGAGAAAATGTTCGAAGAAATGGCCAAAGAAAAAGACAACGAAAAAATCCTCACCGACATGATGGAAGTTTCGTTTAAACTCTATGGCTGCGAAGGCTACGACAAACTGGAAGATATGGATTGGTAGAATCCTTTCAACAAAAAAAAAGGCTGTCTCATTTGGGCAGCCTTTTTTTTGTTTGTTAATCACATTTACATTTGTTTTGCAGCGGCATCGATACCTGCATGTAAGGCCTTAATGTTCATTTCTACAACATCGTCGCCTTTACGGCCAAACATCGATTTTATACCGAATTCGATATCTTCGGTGCTAAGGTTCAAAAACCGAGATGCGGCACCCAACATTACAATATTGCTGGCGCGAGCCGATCCAATTTCGCGGGCGATTTCGTCGGCATTAATGGCAATTTTCTTCGGCAGTTTTTCTATTTCGGAGTGTAATAACACTTCTTCGGGGTAATCGGTAATGTTGTTGAACGGGACCAAATTAGTTATCACATAACCATCGGGTTTAAGGTATGGCAAATAACGCAGAGCTTCCATCGGCTCTACCGATAATATAATGTCGGCACATCCCTTAGGGATCAGATCAGAATGAATAGGCTCATCTGATATGCGTAAGTTCGATTGTACATCGCCCCCACGCTGACTCATGCCATGCACTTCCGATTGTTTCAGGTACATGTTTTTGTTTACGGCAGATACGCCAATTATGGCAGCAATGGTTAATATACCTTGCCCTCCTACTCCGGCTAATATGATGTCTGTTTTCATCGTTTCAGGTTTTTAATGTTATCAATAATTAGTACTATTCTTTTGCTGCGGCTCTTTTTCGGCGTGCTGCAGTTTGAATGCATTCGCGTTGCGGAATGATTACCGAAAGACCATTGTATGCCAGCTCTTCTTTGAAAATGGCCGTGTTTTCGTCATGATTTTTGCGAAGTGGATTCACTACCCTGAGGTGTTTTTCATCTACACCCAGGCCTTTACAAATTTCATAGATACGTCCAACACCATGCGAATCTTGCCCACCGGTCATGCCTGTTGTGCTGTTATCGGAAATAATCACCACAATTGGCGAATTTTTAATTACTGCATCCAATAAACCTGTCATGCCCGAATGGGTAAAAGTTGAATCGCCAATCACTGCAACGGCAGGCACCAGGCCGGCATCGGCAGCACCTACTGCCATGGTTATTGATGCCCCCATATCTACACATGAATTAATGGCATTGAAAGGAGGAAGCGCCCCCAGTGTATAGCATCCAATATCAGAAAAAACACGTCCGGTACCATAAGCAGCAAGGGCTTCGTTCAGGGCATTGTACACATCGCGGTGACCACACCCCGGACACAAGGATGGAGGACGATTGCGCACCAGCTCGGGAATTGCCTGGCCTTCGGTAACTTTGTTGCCCAGTGCCAGTGCCACGTTGTTCGGATTCAATTCGCCATCACGGGGTAAACTGCCGTCGAGTCGACCTTTAACAACAAGGTCGGAAGTAAAAAACCCCTTAAGCATACGTTCCACCATTGGGTAACCATCTTCGAGAACCAAAATAGTACTGCACTTATTTTTCAGGCGCTCAAGGTGCTTGCGTGGTATAGGATATTGAGAAATTTTAACTACCGGATAGGGACATTTACCTTTATAGGACTCCATTAAATAATTGTATGCCAAACCGCAGGCAACCACACCCATTGAATTATCGTTGCCATCGATAAACGCATTATACACTGAATTGTCGGATGCTTCCTGAATGGTTTGCTGCATATCGAGCAGTTTCTTGTAGTTTCGGCGTGCAATAGCAGGGAGTAAAACAAACTGACGCGGATCGGCAGGAAGCGAGCCCTGTAACTGCTCTTTTGATGCTTTGCGGGCAACACCCGAGCGTGAATGAGCCAGTCGTGTTGTAAGCCTGATCATAACCGGAACATTGCATTTTTCCGACAATTCAAATCCCGAATATGCCATATCGTAAGCTTCCTGCTGGTCGCTGGGCTCCAATATGGGAATCATTGTAAAATCGCCATAGAAACGAGAGTCTTGTTCGTTTTGAGAAGAGTGCATCGATGGATCGTCGGCGGCTACCACTATCAACCCCCCATTAACACCCGTAACCGAAGCATTCACAAAAGCATCGGCAGCCACATTTAAACCCACATGTTTCATTTGGGTTATGGCGCGTTTACCGGCATAAGACATTCCAATAGCAGACTCAACCGCTGTTTTCTCGTTTGCCGACCATGTGCGGTGAATACCCTTAGCAGCCACTTCTTTCGAATGCTGTGCATATTCCATAATCTCGGTTGAGGGCGTTCCGGGATAGGCATAAAACCCCGATACCCCTCCGTCGATAGCTCCCTGAGCAATAGCCTCATCACCTAATAATACTAACTTTTGCATAATTCTATTTTATTTATCAATTTTATTAATACTCTTTATTTCAAATAAATGACAGACTAAAATCTACATCATTTTTTTCAAGCTAAATGTATGGTTTAAAAATGAAACTGCCAAGATTCGACAGCATAAAAAAGCAAAAAGTTATGAGTATTTGGCATAAAAATCGCTGTTTATTCGCAGTTAACTAAAAGATAATCAACATATAACAGCCATCAGGCAAAACCGGTATGTTATTCAGCTATGGTAATCGATTGACCTCGTATTCGAGATTTACTCCAAATTTTTCGCACACACGATGTTGTATTTCGCCGGCAAGGGCAACAATCTCCGAACCCGTTGCGCCACCATAATTTACCAGAACCAGAGCCTGCTGTTGATGCACTCCTGCCCTGCCCTTTCGGTATCCTTTTAATCCACATGCATCGATAAGCCAACCCGCAGCCAGTTTCACAAAACTTTCGTTTATCGGGAAATAGCGAATATCACGAAATTCCGATTGCAATGCCTGTAGCTCACTAACTGCAACAACAGGATTTTTAAAAAAACTACCGGCATTGCCAAACACCTTATAATCGGGCAACTTTGCATTTCGTATTTCGCACACAGCATCTCGCACATCTTGAATTCCCGGTTCAGGCCGTTGAGCAAAATATTGTTGCAAATCGGCATAGTTCAGGTTCAGGTTTTTGTATTTTGTGAGACTGAACAGCACCGATGTAATTACATATTTATCTTTTAAAGAATTTTTAAACACGCTGTCGCGATACCCAAAGCGACATTCGTAATTGAGAAACGAAACCTCGTTGCCCGTATCTATTTCAACAGCTTTAACCAGTTTAATCAACTGGCACACCTCGCTGCCATAAGCGCCTATGTTTTGCACGGGTGCTGCACCAACCGACCCCGGTATCAACGAAAGGTTTTCGGTACCATATAATTCATGTGCTACCGCCCAGGCTACAAAATCGTCCCAGTCTTCTCCAGCCTGTACCTCTATGGTTGCGCACACATCAGATTGGTCGAGTATCGCAATACCTTTGTTGGCCGGGTGAATTATTAAACCATCAAAATTATCGGTAAACAACACATTACTACCGCCTCCCAACACAAAAATACGTGTATCGCGATTGCGATAACTGCGTAATAACTCGATGAGTTCATGAGTATTGGAAAAACAGAATAATTGACTTGCAGCTACATCTACTCCAAATGTGTTGTAGGGTAGCAACGATATATCTTTGCTTATTTGCATGATGGTTTTAAAATAAATAGGACGAAATAGTTTTAAATTCGCTTCAAAAATATAATTTTATAATCGAAATTTATTGTATCGATGAAAATAGTAGTTTCAGTTAGCAACGATATTGTAACCGACCAGCGGGTGCATCGGGTGTGCAACACGCTGACTGACTATGGTTTTAATGTAATACTACTGGGTCGTAAAAAACATAATTCTCCAACATTGGGCGTGTATTCATTCGAAACCAAGCGCTTCAGGTTACTTTTCGAAAAAGGTCCTTTGTTTTATGCATGCCTGAATATGCGACTTTTTCTTTATTTGCTGTTCGTCAAAGCCGATATTTTTTTGAGCAATGACCTCGATACTTTACCCGCCAATTATTTCGCCTCTAAAATACGCCGCAAAAAACTGGTGTACGACAGCCATGAATTGTTCACCGAAGTACCCGAACTGCACGGCCGGCCACGTGTAAAAGCATTCTGGGAACGCATCGAAAAACGAATACTTCCCAACATTAAACACAGCTATACGGTGTGCGATAGCATTGCAGTTTACTACATGCAAAAATATGGAATATCAATGCAGGTTATCAGAAACGTTCCCACTAAAAAAGAAATTCAGATTCCTTTTCATGATAGGAGTAATACATTTATTTATCAGGGCGTTCTGAATAAGGGCCGTGGTCTCGAGATGCTGATTGAAGCCATGAGTTATTTAAAAGAATACCAGTTGATAATTGCCGGCAGCGGAGACATTGAAGATAAGCTTAAACACATTGCTGCTGAACACAAAGCCGATAATGTTGTGTTTGCGGGAAGAATCCCGCCTGATGCGCTTCATGCACTTACCTGTAAGGCAATACTCGGGTTTTCGCTCGAAGAAGATATGGGGCTGAATTACCGTTATGCATTGCCCAACAAGATTTTCGATTATATACAGGCCGGTGTGCCCGTGTTGGTAAGTAAATTGCCTGAGATGGAAAAGATTGTCACATATTATAATTTAGGTCAATGTTCAATTGCAAGTGCTGCACAACAACTGACCGGTGAAATACAAAATATTATTAGCAATAGAACTAAGCTGGAATTATATCATCAGAATTGCAAAAAGGCTGCTGAGAATTTGAATTGGGAAAACGAGCAAAAGATTCTCACATCGCTATTTGAATCCATCAAATCCAAAAAATTGTCATGAGTATAACCGAAAAATACATCACTGTCAACAGTTTCTCGCTTACCATAAGCGGAATGTTTCGCTACGATAAGGAGGCGTTTTATTCGCGTAACGATATCGATGATTACTTTGTGCCCTGGTTGCTACGCATCGATGAGAAAAATCGCGAGCCCACCCGAAAGCATCTGCTGAATAGCTACTACGACAGCTTTTTGAGCAATATGTACCCCGAAATACTACACAGCAGCTTGTTCGCATGCAAAGGTCGTGTTAATTTAGTAAATCACCTTACCGACAAGCAACTTATCGATAATCCGGTCAATTATGAGGGAATACGATGCGTAGTTAATGAAAAAGTATCTGATTTCTCAATGAAGTTTTCTCACATTGATGTGTATCTTTTTCCTGAAAAAACCGGTATTTTCTGTATTAATATCAGCATCGAGGGAAAAGTTGATTTGGATGAGATAAGCAATTGCATGTATTTGATACGTCAGCCTTCGGTTACAGTTCTCTTGCAAGGCAAACAGATGTTGTTTTCCGAATTTATCGAAAGCGAAATCATGAAGCCGATAAACGGCACAGGCAACTGGACCGAGTACAACCCACAATTGAAATTATATGCATTGGTTGATATTGCTTCAGAGGTTGATAGTACCGAATTGCACGAGATGCTATACGATTTGGGTAATGTAGCCCGGCTTGGCACTGCTGCCGGGAATAGTGAATTTTCGCCATCGCAGCGATACTACAACGAACTAATCGAAAACCACACCATTTCGGTGTACAACAATTGGGCTGCGCTGGCACTATACGACACATTCACACGCATCAGCATCAATTACCCCGATACATATCAAGCATGGCAGAACGAATATTTCAACATTTACGTGCATTGCCTGCACATGAAGTTTTTTATGTATTACACCAATTCGCAACTCAGTGATATTGTAAATCTGTCGAAACGAACCAAGCAACTGCGCGACAGTTTTATTTCGTTTTTAAACCAGTACCAGCATTTACAGATATCATACAAATTTCTGCCCGATAAAATAAAGGACAAGCTGATTACGGCATTGGCCATCGACATTGAAACAGAACATCTTGAACAGAAGGTGCAGCGTATCAACGAATTTTCGCAGGAAGAAAAAATGGAAAAAAGCAATATGATATTGTATATCATAGCTTTACTGGGCATTGTGCAGTCGATTGTTGCCTTTTCCGACTGGTTTATCAGCCTTGGAGCTTCCGAAAAATTCATATACCCGAGCGGCAGCCTTATTATCAGCGTGTTGCTGGTTGGGCTGATTGTGTTGCTGCTCGTAAGCAGAAAGAAAAAGTATTAACCTGATTTAGACACCATGAAAACCCGAAAACTAGTTTACACGCTTGTATTTGTGCTAAC
This sequence comes from uncultured Bacteroidales bacterium, assembly GCA_964511665.1. Taxonomy (GTDB): domain Bacteria; phylum Bacteroidota; class Bacteroidia; order Bacteroidales; family ML635J-15; genus JAGOEF01. The sequence goes on along the minus strand of CAZEHA010000056.1, from coordinate 2,030 downwards.
ATTTTTGTACATAGTTTTATGTCCTAAAATTGATGCAGAATTGAATTCTGTTACCATAGTGATTGCAGGCCTTGTTGCCATGTTTACAGCAACATGGTTAATAAATACATGTAAGCATTCAAAAAAGTTTCAAAAAGCCTCGAAAATCATACTTTATGTGAGTATAGCGGTATTAATTATTGCATTTGCTTCAATGTTTTTGCCAGTACCCATTGATATTGATATGGTTTTATACATTTCTTTTTTAACTACACTCGCTGCCTGTATATGCATTATCGCTATAAAAAACAAAACTGATATTTTTGTATTAATTGCTTGCGGCATCAGTATTACAGGTTTTGTTTTCAAAGCATTTCATTTTCCAGGAGGGGGTATCTTCATGGTATTAGGATTTGGTGGTGGCGCCATTCTGAGTACATTACTTATTCATGAAAAAATAATTGAATACGAATCGCATGTGAACAGAAAATTGAATTTCTTTAAAAACTTTGTTTTGGTGACATTAATATTGTGCAATTTAGCCACTCTATTTCGTTTTCAACATTTACCGGGTGGATATATAATGGAGATTACAAGCCTCATGTTAGTAATAATTACCATTTTATGCATCGTGTTTTTGCTTCCAAATTCCAATTTTATTGAATGGACAAAACAACATAAACTCATGTTTTATAGAAGCTTACTGATTCCAATTATTTTTTTCGCCAGCTTGTTGTCGCTATCCTATGTGTTTCCAGAAACCTTTATATGGCTTTTTACAGAATCGAGAATTCATGAAGTTTTTCATATGGTACCTTATACCATTCCGCAATAGCTATTGCTTGAAAATATTATTTTGCACAACCAAACTTTCAATATATTCAATATCAACAGGATATAAGAAAAGCTTCTTACCAACAACACATAATACATTTTTCGCATCAGGAGAAAAAATTGGGTTAATGCCTTGTAAACTTACCATAGGATGGGCACTGTATCGATCAAACAGAACCAGCACCGACTCATCGCTACCATCAACCTGTACTGCAAACATGGGATTATTTCGACTCATATCAATTGAAGCAAAAATGGTATCTGATTCCAGCTCATCGATATATTCGCCTGAGTATATTATTGACTGATAATAACGGAATTCGTCTTTCTTATACTTTTTATCAGACATTTGTTCCAGCTCAAACCATAACCCATTATTTGCAAAGCTTCCCCGTTTCAATTTACCAGAATGCCCATATCTATCAAGAATTATTGATGTACCCGAACTTGAAAAAACAGCTCTTGCCACAGGAGAAAGATGCGAAGCAAAATAATAACGGCTTTCGTTATAATCATACCGGTGCTCCTCCCCTGTTAGTTTCCACATCTTAACAGTGCTATCAGCCGAAGCCGTTAGAATATAATTCGATTCTTTATTGAACACAGCACTCCAAACCACATCGGTGTGTCCGGTGAGTAAAACAAATTTCAAATATTCATTTTTAGTTTCATTGTATTTCCAAACTTGCACAGTACTGTCTTTTGAAGCAGTAAGTAACCATTTTTCATCGGGCGAAAAGCATACCGATGTTACCGGTGCACGATGCGACGATAATTTCTGTAAGGGAGTTCCATCGCTTAAATTATACACCATAGCTGAATTAGTTTCCGAAATACATGCAACATGATTTCGTTGCGATGCGAAGCTCACAAGGTCTTTCTGATTCAGCGAGTTGGCAGAACATGCAAAAGAATAAAGCTTTTCGCCACTAATCGAATACAATACCAAGCTGTCGTTATTACCTACACAGGCCAATAATAAATTGTCAGGAGAAATTTTCAGGTTCATAATTTCGGCATTGAAACGAATACTGGTTCTCTCCTGCCCAGTATTATCCCAAATCCGTATTGTAGAGTCGGATAAATAACCAAAAATCAAATCTCCATTTGACGAAAAGTTGGCGTAACAAATGTCTGCATTACATTCGGCAAACTGAAACAATGTCCTGACTTCATACAATTAGTGCGGTAGAAGTCCCCATTCTTTTATCAAAGGG
>CAZEHA010000055.1:0-23502 GCA_964511665.1 uncultured Bacteroidales bacterium | reverse complement strand
GTTAGTGTTTCGTTGTTCATTATTTCTCGTTAATTTTCTTTCATTTTTGCTGCACATCTTTTCTGTTTGCAGTGCGTTTGGGTAGGCGAGCTCTTTTGCAGTTTTTGGTTCTAGCGTTAGCTGATGCGACTTGCAAATGTGCTTGACTCCGAAGCGTAGGCTATTGCCTGGAATATCTTGCGAAATAATCATCAATTTCTGGTCTTAATTCTAAACCTATTCGTTCAAAAATATCGAGTAAGTCGTTATATGCACCTTGTCCACCAAGAAAATCCCAAAATTCTGCTGCAACTTTTAATTCATTGTCCAAATCAAGCATTCCTGCCATTGTCCAGCGAGAATATGGCTTTGGTTCATATGGGTTATATGGAATTGCGATTAATGTGTTTACTATAGCCTTAGGATCATTAGCAAGAACACAAGCTGTCCATTCTAATAAAGTTCTTTTAAACTCTTTAAAGCCACCTTTGTTGGGTTTTGCAGTTTTTATGTCAAAAAGAAAAAGTTCATCATCATGGGACTTAAGCCAAACATCTACTTTTGTTGGTTTAACAGTTCTCATTTTACCAGATTGACACACTTTCCTAATTTTTTCAATTTCATTAGATTTAATGGGACTAATTGTAGCCGCAGTTAAATCATCCATAATGTCTTGAATAACTCTTTGAGCAGATTCACTAATATTAACTCCCGCAGTTGCTTGAGATTTTGCTTCTTTAAATTTTGTTGAAGTTAACGCCAAAGCAACTGGTTCAAAAATGCTTGTCCCAAAGTTTGTATTTAATGAATGGATAAATGAAAACAAAGCCATTCTGTCCTGACCAAGTAGCCTTGTATGAAAAGGCATAACTGCTGGTTCAGGATTATAATTTTGAAATTTATGTCTTAAACTGTTTCGTAAAACGGTTTCAACTTGCTTTATTTGTTGTTGAGTTAATGCCATTATTTTATATCTATTAGTTTAGAGAAGCCATCCCAAATTTTCTTTTTGTTAGTCTTTCCGTATGATTCAAAGAGTTTGGTTAAAGAGTTGAAAGTTTGCGTATTCTTTCCAAGAAAATTCCAAAAATCTTCTTGAACAATAGTTCCACCTGCCGGATTAAAGTAATAATGAACTTTTGGATTTTTATAAACATTTGGATGCTTATTGTTGTAATAGATTGCAAAATGTGAGTCAATTCTTTCTGACTTTGTTGTGAAGTAAGCCCAGGCAATTGCAACAAGTAACCTTTTTTTAGCACCAGGAACTCCTGTGGTGTTGGGGTCTGGACCTTTCATTTCCAGTATATAGGTATGCTTTTTCTTTGGATCGGTTACAACAATGTCAAATTCATATGTATGTTGTTCTGTTGCTTTTGATGGTTTCTTACAAGCATCAAGTATCATTTTTTTCTCTTTTTCATAATCGCTAAGAGTTTTGGCATTGCTTAAATTATTGATAATTGAATCAATCGTTTGAAAGACGTTTTTAGGTAAAGCAACATTCACTTTTACTTTTCTATGAATGTTCGCCTTGCCCCAAGCATCTATGGCAATTATCTCTGCAATCTTTTCCATTTCACTACCCAATGAAGTTTTAAGCCCGTGTATTCTATGAATAAGAGGCTCAAAGTCTTTGAGTAATGCCATTACAAATGGATTGCACGAATTAGCTTTTGGTTTACTTGCAGCTTTACTGATGTATTTTTCAACTACAGCTTCGATTAAGGTGTTTATTTCCTTTTTAGCATTGGCAGATAAACTCATTATTTACTTTTTAGATGAAAAATTATCTCAGCATAAGCACCTTTATCTTTTTCAGTTCGGTTTAATACTGGTCGTTTATATTGATTAACTATTTGCATTCCGGCATTTTCTGCAATTGTAGGATACATATTGTATTTGTCGTTTGCCACAAGGAAAATATCATAATCTTCAATAAGATATTTCTTTGCGTTATTCAAAACATCACTAAGACCTTGAATGTAACTTTGTTTTGCTTCTCTCCCTTGTCCTTTGAAAAGTGGACCGATTTCAAGTTCGTCTTTTCGTTCAAAGCCGAACAAATCATAAGCATAAGCGTGTTGCTCGTGATAGTCGATTAAACCAACATAAGGTGGTGATGAAAATATTCCTTTAATTTTTTGCTTCTCTACAAGTTTTGCAAATTCGGGATTAGTTTTATTAAGCCCTTCTATAAGGTCAATGTTTCTGCTGTCGCCTGTCAAGCAAGTGTGAAATGTGTTTTTTCTTAGCTTGTCATAATGAACTAATCTTTTTACAGTATCATTAGAATATGTTTCCCACCATTTAAGGATTGAAAACAACGGCTTGCACATTTTACCATGTTTCGCGCAGTAATAAGTAGTTGTAATTGGTTCAAGTAAGGTTGCTAAGTCTGCATGGGTAGTTGCTCTGCAACTTCTGATGGTGCGACTTAGAATAACGCTAACAATTTTTTTGATGTCGGGATTTTTAATCTTTTTGATTTCATCAAACACAAACTGAATTTCATCACGGATGTGTTGAGTGTACCATTTGTCAAGGAACGAATCTTCGTTGTCTTGACGCAATTTTATTTTATACTCCTTTACAAGTTTGTTGAATGTTGGTAAAAACTCTTTTTCCTTTTCTTCACCATAAGTCTTTTCGTCAATTTCCTTCCGTTTTACTTTGTATTTGTATTCAGGAACAGGAAAATACTTGTTGTTGAAAACATACAATTCTTTTAAAAGTCGGTCTTCAAAATCAAGCGTTTTATGGTCTGCTAAAAATGATTTTAATGCTCTGGAAATTCTGTCTATTTCAGTTTGAACATCAACAAGGTTATATTTGTAACCTTACAATTTCCAATCATTGCATTAAAGGCAGATACATCATTGCCAACTGCATGAATTCCTATCTCACATGCTTGAACCATTGTAGTTCCGCTTCCTGAAAATGGGTCGTAAACAATGTCGCCAGGCTTGAAATAAACTTCCTTTTTGAATTTGTCGGTGTGGTTATCGAGGAAATATTCAACTAACTGCGGAATAAATTTCCCTTTGTATGGATGAAGTCTATGAACGTGCTTTGTCGTTTCGGCTTCCTTGTATTGTTCGAATGATAAAGCCCAATTCAAATCTTCGCCAAGTTGTTCTTTCCATTCTTCTTGTCTTGATTTCTTTTTGTCTTTGTAATACTCTACCAAATCATCTTTTAGAACTTGAGTGGTGCCATTATCTCCAATTTTTCTAATTCTGCCGTACTGAATCAAGTATGAGATATTAGATGGTGTTACATTCTTAGCCAAATACTCCGTAGCCCATTGGCTTGCTTCTTTTATTGACAGCAATTCCGACATATTATTTGTTTTTAGTTACTCCGTATTTAATTGTTTTCTCAGCAACTTTTAGTGCTTTAATTCCTAACTCTTCATCTTGAATTTCGTAAAGAATTTTCTCACTCAAATACTGAATAAGCAACGATTCCTTATCGAGTTCAAGTATGTCAGCCAACTTAATAATTTGTTCTCTTGTGGCTTTTCTCTCTCCACGTTCAATTTTACTAAGTATAGCGGTGTCAATGTCGAGTTGAGCAGAAACGTGTCGCAATAGCAAGCCTTTTTTCTTTCTTTTTTCTCTAATTATTTCTGCGGTTGTTTTCAATTTGAAAATATTAACTTGACAATAATTGTCAAATATAAGAAGTTTATTTGAATGGTCGCAATAAACTTTAAAGAATTTATCAACAGTCTGCAAACATACCAAAATGCAAACTACCTGCGATTTGTCAGGGGAAGAGCTTGTTTACTTTCCTATGCAAAAGTTTTTGAAAATGTTGCCGAGAACTTCGTCGCTGCCTATACTGCCGGTGATGGCGCCCATGTGATGAATGGCTTCGCGCACGTCCTGAGCCATAAGGTCGGCGGGCAATGCCTGCATCAGTGCGTTTTGCGCCCTGCCCAGTGTTTCTTGTGCCGCCTGCAGTGCTTCCAAATGCCGCAGATTGCTGATAACAATGTTGCTCTCGCTGCGATTCATGGCCTGCACCATTTCGCAAAGCCGAGTGTGTAAGGCATCTTCATTCAACCGTGTCAGGTTCGAAAACAGCAAATAAGCGGCCGGCAAATTATATTCATCGCGGCTTACGAGGTCGGCTTTGTTGAGCAATACCAACAGCTGTTGCTCGCCAAGGTTCATCATGCCCATAATTTGATTGATACTTTGGCTGATTTGTACATCGCCCGCACCGGCTTCTTCAACCAGAATCACAATGTCTGACTTGCCAATGCGGCTCAGGCTGCGCTCTATGCCCATTTGTTCGATGCTGTCGCCGGTTTCGCGAATTCCGGCAGTGTCGATGCACCGAAACAGAATGCCGTTTATCACCACAGTGTCTTCGATACTGTCGCGGGTAGTGCCCGGAATGTGACTCACAATGGCGCGTTCGTCGCCCAGCAGCAAATTGAGCAGCGACGATTTTCCGGTATTCGGACGCCCCACTATGGCCACCGGAACACCGTTGCGTATGGCATTGCCATAACGAAAACTGGCAATAAGGCCCGAAATATGAGCGCAGATATCGGTGATAAGCAGGCTGAGCTGGTCGCGGTCGGCAAATTCCACATCTTCTTCGGCAAAATCGAGCTCTAACTCCACCAGACTGATAAAATCGATAAGCTTGTTGCGCAGCAGTGCTATTTCGTTGCTGATGCCTCCTTTCAGCTGGTTCATGGCCAGCAGGTGCTGTGTTTTCGAACTGCTTTCGATGAGTTGCGCCACAGCTTCGCTTTGCGACAAATCGAGTTTGCCGTTCATGAAGGCCCTAAGGGTAAACTCGCCGGGTTGCGCCAGCCTGGCACCGTTGGCAATAAGCAGTTCAACAATTTTTTGCTGTATGTAAATACTGCCGTGGCAGCTTATTTCAACCACGTCTTCGCCGGTGTAGGAGTGGGGTGCCTTAAAGTACACCGCCAAAACTTCGTCGATGCTTTCTTGGGCTGTGCCTATGGTGCATTTGTATAATTTCCGTGGTTGAAGTGCGTCGATGCTTGTGTTTTGCGGTGTTAGCAAGCCTTTGCAGACATGAATGGCTTGTTTCCCGCTAATGCGGATAAGTGCAGTGGCTCCGCGCCCTCCGGCCGTAGCAATGGCGCAAATGGTGCTGTTTTCAATCATTGTAACTAATATTGCAGTGCAAAATTAGCAATCATTCGCAAAAAGCCTATTTAGAATACCGATATTTGCTTGTTTACAATCGCTTTCTATCTTTGTGGCGTAAAATTCAGTAAACCAAGGATGAAAAAACTAAAAATAGTAGTACTGGCCAAGCAGGTTCCCGATACGCGCAATGTAGGGAAAGATGCCATGAAGGCCGATGGCACTGTGAATCGTGCCGCACTGCCCGCCATTTTCAATCCCGAAGACTTGCACGCCCTCGAGCAGGCTTTGTTAATAAAAGACCAATATAGCGATACGCATATCACGCTGCTGACCATGGGGCCACCCCGTGCTGCCGAAATCATCCGCGAAGGGCTATATCGCGGTATCGACCAAGGAGTGTTGCTTACCGACCGCAAGTTTGCCGGCAGCGATACCCTGGCTACCTCGTATGCCCTGTCGCTGGCAGTAAAAAAATTGAATCCCGACCTGATTATCGCAGGCCGTCAGGCCATCGATGGCGATACCGCTCAGGTGGGTCCGCAGGTTGCCGAAAAACTAGGTTTAGCCCAAATTACCTATGCCGAAAGCATCGCGGTAGAAGGCAATAGTATAATAGTGAAACGCCGCCTCGACCATGGTGTCGAAACGGTAAAAGCCTCGCTGCCGGTGCTGGTTACCGTGGGTAGTTCGGCTGCAGCCTGCCGCACACGTAATGCCTATCTTACACTCAAGTATAAGCATGCTGCCACCCACACCGAATTGCAGGAACGCGACAGCGACTACATTACGCGCCAGCGACCCTATCTGCAAATTGCCGAATGGGGCGTGGCCGATATAGGTGCCGACGAAGAACAACTGGGTCTTTCGGGTTCGCCTACCAAGGTAAAGAAAATTGAAAACGTGGTGTTTACGGCCAAAGAGTCGTTGCGCATTAGCGATAATGCCGACGAAATCGATCAGCTGATGAAGGAGCTGATTACCAACCACACACTGGGATAATAATTATTAACGAATTGAAATTGCCTCTATGAATAATGTATGTGTTTTTTGCGAAACCCACAGCGGCAAGGTGCTCGATGTAAGCCTCGAATTGCTCAGCAAGGGGCGAGAACTGGCCAATACGCTGCAGTGCAGTCTCGAAGCCCTGGTTATTGGCTTCGGTTGCGAGACCGCTGCCCGAGCTCTGAACGAGTACGGTGTCGATCGCGTGTTTCTGGCCGACGATAAACGCCTCGAGTTTTATCAAACTTTACCTTACACGTCTATCAGCATTGCTGTGCTTGGTGAATACAAACCACAGATTTGCCTGATGGGAGCTACCAATGCGGGTCGCGACCTGGGACCCCGTGTTTCGTCGGCCTTGCACAGCGGCCTTACTGCCGATTGCACCGATTTGCAAATAGGCGAGCACTACGAGAAAAAAACCGACACGCACTACCCCAAGCTGTTGTATCAGATACGTCCGGCTTTTGGCGGTAATATAATTGCTACTATTATCAACCCCGACCACCGGCCGCAAATGGCTACGGTGCGCGAGGGTGTGATGAAAAAACAAGTGATGGCCGATTATGCCGAACCCGAGTTGGTAAAGCTTGATGTGAGTGCGCTACTGTCGGATGCCGATTTTATTGTTGAAGTTATCGGCCGGCACTTTGAGGAGTCGAAAGTGGATATTAAATCGGCACCGGTGCTTGTTTCGGGTGGCTATGGTGTTGGCTCGAAAGAGAACTTTGCCCTGTTGTTCGAACTCGCCGAGGTATTGGGTGGCGAAGTGTCCGGTAGCCGAGCAGCGGTAGATGCCGGATTTATTCCTCACGAGAGGCAGGTAGGGCAAACAGGACTTACCGTGCGTCCGAAACTGTATATTGCCTGCGGTATTAGCGGCCAAATACAGCATACTGCCGGTATGGACCAGTCGGCTATGATAATTTCGATAAACAACGACCCCGACGCACCCATCAACGAAATTGCCGATTATGTGATTACGGGTGATTTGAATTCGGTGATCCCAAAAATGATTGCAGCATACAAGAAAAATAAAAAATAAGAATATGGCTAATTATTTCAGCGACAATGCAAATCTTCGCTTTCATTTGCACCATCCGGCAATGAAGAAAATTGTTCCGCTAAAGGAAACCAATTATCGCGATTACGGAGTTTACGACGATGCTCCGGCCGATTACGAAGATTGTATCGATAGTTACGAAAAGGTTCTCGAAATTATTGGGGAAATAAGTGCCGATATCATTGCAGCAAATGCCGAAGCTGTTGATGTGGAAGGTCCCGAAGTTATCGATGGCAGGGTGATATATGCCAAAGGTACACAAGAGAACCACGATGCGCTTACGCGTGCAGGAGTAGTGGGCATGGCATTTCCGCGCAAATTCAAAGGTTTGAACTTTTCTATGGTACCTTATGTGATGGCTGCCGAGATTGTGTCGCGTGCCGATGCAGGCTTTGCCAATATATGGGGATTGCAAGACTGTGGCGAAACATTGCTCGAGTTTGCCGACGACGAAATCAAAAACGAGTACCTGCCACGCTTCAACGAAGGAGCCACTGCAGCCATGGACTTAACCGAACCCGATGCCGGCAGCGACCTGCAAGCGGTGCGGCTGAAAGCCCATTACGACGAGAAGCAGGGATTGTGGCTGCTGAACGGCGTGAAGCGATTCATTACCAACGGCGATGCCGATATTTCGCTTGTACTCGCTCGCAGCGAAGAAGGAACCGTTGATGGGCGTGGACTATCGCTGTTTGTGTACGACAAAAAACACAAAGCAGTTACCGTAAGGCGCATCGAGCATAAACTGGGAATTGTAGGCTCGCCCACCTGTGAACTGGTTTTTCGCGATGCTCCGGCCAAACTGGTTGGCGATCGCAAAATGGGACTTATAAAATATGTTATGTCGCTGATGAACGGTGCCCGACTGGGTGTGGCAGCACAATCGGTAGGCATTGCCGAGGCAGCCTATCGCGAAGCTGTGAAGTATGCAGCCGAGCGCAAACAGTTTGGTAAAACCATTCAACTGTTTCCGGCTGTGTACGAAATGCTTACTATGATGAACGCACGCATATTGGCCATGAGGAGCCTGCTGTATGAAACCACACGTTTTGTTGATATCTACAAAGCCTGGCAATTCATTTCGGAAGAGCGAAAACTCGAAAAAGAAGAAATGGCCGAAATGAAAAAATACAACAGGGTAGCCGATATTTTTACTCCTCTTGTGAAATTGGTGGCCAGCGAATATTGCAACACAATAGCCTACGACAGCCTTCAGATTCATGGAGGTACCGGATATATGAAAGATTTTCCGATAGAGCGACTCTACCGCGATGCCCGCATTACATCTATCTACGAGGGAACCACTCAGCTACAGGTAGTTGCCGCCATACGCGGAGTTACCACCGGCTTGTTTGCCACTCAGATAGCCGAATACGAAAGCCTGCCTGTTGCTCCCGAAAGGGAATATCTTAAAAGAACACTTATCGATATGACGCAGCAGTATCTGGTCTGTGTGGCTGCTGTTACCGAAAAAGCCGATAACGAATACACCGATTTTCATGCACGTCGCCTGGTTGAGATGTGCGGAAATATCATTATGGGATATTTGCTGCTGCACGATGCCGAGCGAAATGATGACTACGAAAATGCAGCTTGTATTTTTATTCACGATGTATCAGCCCTGAATGCACAAAAAGCACATTTTATTTCTTCGTTCGATTATAAAAACCTGGGAAAATACAAGCAGGTATAAACTATGTAAACACACCCAAAACATAAACTTCTTCAACGATTGCTGTTTAAAGGCTTAACTGTATTGTGTTAATAATTATTTATCAGCGTTAGCTACTAGTCATTACGAAATCGTATACATTTACGCCAATAAACAATTAAATAATTTATAAACCTAGTCTTGGTATGAAAACTATTAAAATGGCCGCGGTATTTATGTGCCTGTGTTTTTTTGCTACAAGTTCTGTGTTTTCGCAGTGGGCCGAATGTACACCCGACCCTGAAGTTTCCGACCCCGAAGGAGTGGGAGTAAGATCGCCGGTCACCTTACCGGTAGGTTTTAATGGCGAATATTACAACACAGTGTTAACCATTATATCTCCACTTAAAGCCAGTACCTGGGGCAATTTTAGCGTTACCATGGTGTGGATACAGCTTACCGAAATGATAAATATGCCTGTTGGTTTAACCTGGGAAACCAATACCGGCAATCCCGACGATTATATGTATGCCGGCGAGAAATATTGTATGATTGTGGAAGGTATTCCCGACGATGTACCGGGAATAAGAAAGATAGATGTGTATGCCAATGCACGCGTACGCTTACTGTTTGAATTTATGGCACCCGGAAATCCCCAAAATGGGGGCAATGTTACCTACACCCTGTGCCATTCATTGAACTTAGAATTGGGCAACGACACTACCATCACCACTGCCGGTCAGTTTCAGCTGAGTGCCAACCAAAACAACGATATACACAGTTATTTGTGGCACGATGAATCTACATCTCCCGAGTTCACGGTGAGAGGTGTTGACTTGGGTGTTGGTGTGCATAAGTTATTTGTAAGGGTCACCGATACCGTGGGTACCACAGGTATTTACAGTGACCGCGAACCACGCTGTTTTAAATCGGATACCATAACGGTTACTGTGATTAACAGCAATAGTATTTATTTGCCTGTTAGCGAACAACTATCGGTTTCTCCCAATCCGTGTAATGAACAAATTACCGTAATTCAAAACAATCATGTTCCATACAAGCGTTTTGCTATATACAACCTCGAAGGAAAATGCCTGATTGAAAGCGAACTTAGTAATAAGGAAGAAGTAATCGATGTTTCGGTTTTAAAACCGGGGATGTATCTGGCTAAAGCCCATGGCCGCAATTGCATCAGAACAATCAAACTCATCAGGAACCCGTAGAAAGGCCATTCCCAATGTATAAATATTGTGAATGCGCTAATAACTGTGTCTTATTAGCGCATTCGCAACATTAGTTTTACCCAATAATTTCTCCTGACTTGTCCCTTATAATAGGAATCAAATCGTAAACAGCTTATTATCAGCCAAATTAATTTTGTTAAGCACTATTTTGCCGCTCTAAGCGTGTAGGTATCATTTTACGATTAGCATTAATGCCATGCTTTCTGTCACTTTTTTGTTCGCCCAAAAAACAGATTGCTTCGTCGCATAAAAATGCTCCTCGCAAAGACGAGCAAAAAAAGGGCGCAACGAGCAATAAATCAGCATTCGCTATCGACACAACCCGCCTTATGGGCTGCTCAGCTGATTTCGGCGCGCTCGTTGACTCCCCACGCAGGGTACGTTCACTCTATTATTATTCGGCTTTTTGATAGATTATTCTATAACCTCCGAAAAAACCATAAGTCAACGTACTGCGGGCGGCACCGACAAAAAGTAAAAGAAAGAACAAATTCTGTTTTATTAATTGCAACATCGCAATCGTAAAGTCAGCCAATAGGCTGTAGCGTAAAATGACCGCACTAAATGGGACAAGTCAGGCATCAAACTCATCAGGAACCCGTAGAAAGGCCATTCCCAATGTATAAATATTGCGAATGCGCTAATAACTGTGTTTTATTAGCGCATTCGCAACATTAGTTTTACTCAATAATTTCTACAATATTTTATTTGGTTTCGTATGCCTCGCTGTAGGAATTGAATTTTTCGAGCAACTCGGTGTAAACAACTTCACGACGATGGCGTCCGGCAGTGTTTATGGTTCGGCTCATAGTAGCCAGAGCCATCTGAGCTTCAATTTCGACGCGTGCAAATTGCTTATCGGTAAGCGAAAAGAAGAAATCGAGTTCTTGCACCGAGATATCGGCTATATTTCTTAATGCGTCGTCTCCGGCAGCACTGTCGCCGAGTGTGTAATAGGCTTCAGCAAATTCCAGATCGAAATATCCCATTGGAAACAGGTCGTAAGGCATTATTTCGCGACATTTTGCCATTACCTCTGCTGCCTTCTCAGTTTTATCTTCTGCTTTTAAGGCAACTGCTAAACGGGCAAAATTGCGACGAATACGAAGAATCTTGGTGGTTCGCTCAATAGTATGGTCGATATATACCCTGGGATCGTTCATGTTACCCCATTTCATGGTGTTCATATACCTGTCGTACAATACCTCGGTATCGATGAGGCCTGCTGTGGTACCGGTTTTATAGGGAACGAGTTTGTAGGTAAAACCTTCGAGCATAAAGTATTCATCTAGATTTAATGTATTGGTGCTGCCTATCGATGTGAAATATATCGGACGCTCCCAATTGTTGGCTGCCAGCATATCTAATGTGAGCAGTTCGTTTTTCAAGAGAAATGAACGGTTGAGGTCCCATTTCAGCACGGGCTCAAGCAGGTGCGCATATTGGGGTTTAACAAGTCCTGAATTAACCACCTGTGCACTATCTATACGCAGGAATACTTTGTTTTTGGGATATATAAAGAAGCGCTGTCCGCGTTGTTTTATAACGCTGAGCTTGTCGTTTGATATGTGTTTTATCAGGCTGTCAACCGAAATAAATCCAACTTCTTCTCTGTCGGCACTGCCCGGATAATGGTAAAGAATGTCGCGGCTTCCGGGTTCATACGAATGTCGTTCCATGGTAAGTGGCATTGGAGGCGATTCGTAGCTTGCCATTTTCATCTGGTCGATATACCAGTCGGAAGCAAAATAAGGCAAACAGCATACTTTTACGTCGGTGCGCACGCCTTCAACTTCCTGAGCGTACCATATGGGGAAGGTGTCGTTGTCGCCATAGGTAAACAAGATGGCATTGGGTGCACACGAATTCAGGTAATTGTGAGCAAAATCGCGGGCAATATAACGATGCGAACGGTTGTGATCGTCCCAGTTTTCGCTTGCCATAATGTAGGGTACCGGTAAACAGGCAACCACAGCCACTGTTGCGCTGATAATGGCAGGGATTCTTTTTCGCATAATCTCATACAGGAACATCAACCCGAGACCAATCCATATACTGAAGGCATAGAAACTACCCGCATAGGCATAATCGCGTTCACGCGGTTGATAAGGCGTTTGATTCAGATAAATTACAATGGCCAAACCTGTGAGTATAAACAACATGGTTACAATCCATGCATCCTTGTGGTTTTTGGTGAAATGAATAATCATCCCCAAGAGGCCCAGCAACAGTGGAAGCATAAAATAGCTGTTGTTGGCGCGGTTGTTTTTTAAATAATCGGGAAGCTTGCTTTGATCACCCAAACGGGGTGTGTCGATAAAGCTCAAACCACTTTTCCAGTTGCCGTGAATAATATTTCCATGCCCCTGAATATCGTTTTGTCGCCCTGCAAAATTCCACATGAAATACCGCATATACATCCAGCCAACCTGATAGGAGAACATAAACTTAAGGTTGTTTGAAAAACTAGGCTTCTGACCTTCTCGCAAACCTCCATAGGCTTCGTAGGTCTCTATGTGGTCGGGTTTGTTGCTGTGCATTCTGGGTAAAATGGTGCAGTCGGCATCGTCGTAAACGTAAATGGGTTTGTAATCAGCAATTTCGTATCTATCGCCGTGTTGAACATAGATGGCCCCCCCGTTTTCGGTATCGGAAGGCTCGGCATAGTAATACTGCCCATAAAACAATGGACGATCGCCATATTGCTCGCGGTTCAGGTAATACAGCAGGTTGAATACGTTCTCGGGATTGTTCTGATCCATGGGTGGATTGGCAATAGAACGAATGATGATCATGGTAAATGTAGAATAACCTATCATAATCATGGTAGCAGAAACCATGATAAGGTTGAGCACAGCCGGCTTTTTTGAGAGATGATAAACACCATAACAAATTCCGGCAATAAGCAGTAAAACAACAAATACACTCGACGACATAAATGGTACGCCAATAAGAATCAATGCCAGGGTAGAAGCTATAATTGCTGCCCATCGATTATATCTTATTTGCGTAAAATAGATGCTGCCAACCAAACAGGCAATGCTGAGGATGGCCCAAAGCATTAATCCTGAATTGAAGCCCATGCCCAGTCCGTTCACGGTAAATAGTTCAAATTTTGCAGCAACCTTGGCAACCCCCGGAATAATACCCCACATAATAGCTGCAATAATAAACATCGATATAGCCAGCGCAATTACAATCCCTGTAAAGGCCGGTTTGTGTCTTCTGAAATAATATACAAATACCATGGCGGGAATAGCCAGTAGATTCAGCAAATGGACACCAATAGAAAGCCCGAGCAGCAAGGCAATGAGCACAACCCAGCGCATGGCATATTTAGTGTCGGCATAGTCGTCCCACTTCAATATAGCCCAAAACACGGCCGCAGTAAATAGCGACGAGGTAGCATACACTTCGCCTTCTACCGCCGAAAACCAGAATGTGTCGGAAAACGTGTAAGCCATTGCCCCAATCATAGAGGCGCCTATTATGGCAATCACATTGCCGGTAGTATATTCGCTTCCGGGAGCAAAAAACTTACGTGCAAAATAGGCAATGGTCCAATACAAAAATGAAATCGTCATGGCACTTGCCAAAGCCGAAAACGCATTCACCATAAGGGCAACCTGTTCGGGGCCCGATGCAAACAATGAGAAAAAGCGGGCAAGAATCATGAATAGAGGTGCTCCGGGAGGGTGGCCTACTTCAAGCTTATACGACGACGAGATGAATTCGCCGCAATCCCAGAAACTGGTGGTGGGTTCAATAGTTAACAAATAAACTACCGCTGCAATGGTAAAAGCAACCCAACCAAATATAATGTCGAGTTTTTTGTAGGTGCCGAAATTCATTGATATAAAAGTCTTTGTTTAACAATTTTGAGCCGTAAAAATAATACAATAATTGGTTGCCCGAAAGAAATAATGTTAAAATCGAATTAAAAAAGGGGGCAATATTTACCCCCTCTTCACACAAAACTATGAAAACAAAACTATCTATTCAATTATCAGCGATTTGGTAACAGTGGCACTATTGGTAATTATTTTCGTGAAATACAATCCTTGTGGCAGATGCTCAATCGAAATTTCGGTGAATGTGTTTTCAGGTTCATCACTCCAAATTAGCTTTCCTTGAATATTGTAAATCCCGATACCTTGTATTGGGTCGGCAGCAATGATTTTGATTGCATTTTTGGCCGGGTTTGGAAATAGTTTTACGCTGTTGTTGTAGTTCGCACCCATACCTGTAAATACATCAATATATTGCTGCGAAACGTCGCTGCCGCACTGATTACTTACCGTAAGTGTTACCAGATAGCTTCCTTCGGCAGGGTATGAGAAACTGGGGTTGGGTTCGTTGCTGGTTGAGGGGAGAAACTCGTTGTCGCCAAAATTCCAGCTTACCACATCGTTGTCGCCAACCGAGTAACTGTTAAATTGCACCGTAGTTCCATCGATAGTGTAGTCAAATCCTGCCGAGGGTAAGTTGTCGCATTCATATATTTGAATATCGTCGATGCCCACACCTTCGGTTTGCATAAATGCAAAGCTGCCGCTATTGAAGCTAAACCGTATCATAACATCGCTTTGCCCTGCCAATGCAGGCATATTGGTAGCCACGTTAATCCATCCGTTGGAGCTTCCGTTCCATGAACTGCCAAAACCGGGTATCAGACCTGCGCTATACCATGTTCCCAGTGCTCCTCCCGACGGAAGTGTATCCCACGATTGGCCGTTGTTTAGAGAATATTCAACATAGAAGCCAGCCATAAACATAGAGGTTTCGTATATCACACGGGCTTTTATCATGGGGTTGGTCATGTTCGAGAAATCGAAGCAGGGTCCCTGCAGGTAGCTTATCTCGTTGGCATTATGATTTCCTGTTAGGTTGGTAACCCAACTATTACTTCCTTCTCCTGCCTGATTGATAATAGTGCCGGCCGGAGTTCCCAGTGCGAACGAAGAGTTTTCGCCGTAGCTAAACCAATCGCTGCTGCCTGTTTCAAAGTTTTCGCTATACGGAAAGGTATTGATGCTTCCGGTATTCACCACCGTCACCTCAAGCACATCGTTGTCGGTATTTTCGTCGCCTGTAGTAAGCGTTCTGAAAATTACGTCGTATTCTCCCACAGCCGACAGATCGACAGCCTGATTGAAGGTAACTGTTGACACTGCCTGAGGCTGAAGTGTACCCTGAAAGTAATGAATTACCCAGTTATTGCCTCCATCCATCGAATATTGCACCTGAAAGCTCCATTGTGGATCACTGCCATAGTTGGTTACTTCAACCGAAAAATGCTCGTTGTTCCCCAGAGCGCAGGAACTGGCCGGTCCGTTGTATCCCGATATTCCCAAATCTTTTGCAAAAACAGGTTCAATGCTTATATAATCGATGGCAATGCCTTCGGCAGGTAAAATCTGGCCATTATATGCAATTCTAATTTTACAAGCGTTTTGTCCGGTAAATTCAGTGATAAAATACGATTTGGTAACCCATCCTCCACTTGAACCGGTTAAGCCTTGTTCTATACTAAACCAGCTATTGCCACCATCGTTGCTCCCTTCTATGTTGATAGTAGCCGGTACCAAACCGGTTTCGTACCAAACTTTCATCGATACCCGAACGGCATTTTCGGCACTTACATCGAAGCAGGGGCTGATTAGTTCCGAAACTTCCATCATATTTGCATTACCGCCGGGGTTGGTAGCCATAACATATTCTCCGTCGTAAGCATGGTTTATCACCAGTGTATCGGCGGGTATGCCACGCGCCCACGAAGAACCGTTTGAGCCTATCCATCCGTGGTTTTCGGTTTCGAAGCTTTCGAGATAGGGTATTTCGTCAATCACCATAGTATTGATAATTTCGTAACTACGCTCATCATTCGAAGTTTCTTCATCATCGTCTAACATACATTTCACAACCAGCATGTAGCTTCCGGGAATGCTTAAATCGGCGCGCTGGTCGAATGTGAAAGATATTGAATCGTGAGCCTCAATAGGGCCTTCGAGCAATTCGGGTGTGTCGAGCCAGGTTTCGCCACCATCAAGCGAGTAGGTCATCATTATGTTTTCAACAGGCAATGCTCCATGGTTGAGAATATAAAGTTTTACATATTCTTCATCAGAAAGGCCACATGCTCCAACAGGCAGCGATAATACTCCGGGTGTGGCATCGGCAAGTATTTCGTCTTTCACTGTGAAATCGTCGATGGCTACCCCTTCGCTGGCTATAAAGCCCGATTGATACGTAAACCGAAAACGAACATTGCTTTCTCCCTGAAGCTCGGTCAGCGCAAATTCCTGTTGTGTCCATCCGCCCGTAGATGCATCCCATGTAGCAATATTTATCGGATAAGTGTTCCCTCCGTCGGCTGATGCATGCAGGTTGAGTGTGCCTCCAAATCCGGGTAAAATACCGGGTTCTGCCCACAACTGAAAGCGTAGGGTAGGAGTAAGCAGACTGCTGACATCGTAGCAGGGACTATAGAGATAAGAGTTTTCGTTTGTGTTGGCATTCCCCGAAAGATTGGTAGCCCAAATGTTGTCTCCCGAAAAAGCTTCGTTGATAATCAGTTCGGTGCTTTCTACATCCGGCATACCATGTTGCCACGAAGAACCGGTGCCAGCGGAATAGAAATATCCGTCGTTGTCTTCAAAATCGGCGGTGTTCGGAAGTACATCAATCACAGGAGTGTTTGTTACCGAAGTAACAAGGTTGTCGTTCATTTCGTTCTGATCCCCGTCCACCATCACAAACACCTTGATAATATGAGTACCCGTTTCCGAAACATCGGCCAACTGAGCAAATGTAAATAGCTGTTCATTGCCCGCTGCAATACTATTTATAAATGTTTCAACAACTGGGTCGTTGCTGTTTACCTGAAATCCAATATGGAAATTTTCGATGGGATTTACTCCCGAGTTTTTAATATTGGCCGAGATTTCAACTTCCTCGAGCCCGCACCCCGAGGCAATAGGAGAAATTGACAACACCTGGGCATCGGTATCAAATATTTGTTCAACAAGAATATTGAAAGTAACCGTGGTTTGCAATTCTTGTATTAAAACAAGCTGCACTTCGCTCGATACAACAATGTAGTAGGTTAGGCCACCCGTAAGTGCAATCATCGGCAATTGCGGATTGGCCTGCTCGCTATCGTTTGAAGCAACACAAACACTTTCGGGAACATTGGGGCATCCCTCAATTACAAATAATCCTATTTTCGAAGTAATTCCAAACGGTAACGACGATGTGATGGCCGTGTTCGAAAGAGCTACGCGCACATGCATGTCTTCGGCAGGTGTAAACTCAAATACAATGTCTTCGCACTCCATGGCTGCACTTCCGCAGGCATCATCAGGGCCATAATCGTCACCTTTCCCCGCAGTGTTAAGACCTGTAGAGGAATAGGGAAGGTTTTCGATAGTCAAAGGTGCTTCGCATGTGTTTTGAGCCAACAATACAGTTGAAAATACAGCAAGTACAAAAAACAGACTTATAAATTTAGTTTTCATTTCAGTAAATAATTTTGTGTTTAATGTTCACAAAATTATTATTTAAAATGAATTGTCAAAACACAAATTGGCATGTTTGGTAAATTATCGAGGCCAAAATGGTTTTCTTCGAACTAATCCCACTTGTTTTTTGATGATAGTGCAATCTTGCCTGCTCCGGTAAAAAACAAGGCAACAGAACCAAACAGGTAGAGATAGATTAATTCAAGTTTTAATCCGCCATACTGGCCAAATGCAAATATTTCGTGAGCATGCAGCAGGTAAATAATTACTATTGTGTTGAATGCAAATACAAGCGATGCCAGCTTGGTTCTGAATCCTATCATTATCACTAACGGAGCAACTATCTCACCGAGATACACTCCGTAAGCAATAAAAGCCGGAAGCCCTTTCGATACAAGCAATTGTTGAATGAATTCGGTGCCATGCATTAGTTTCGGAATACCATGCAGCAACATTAAAGCTCCTATGCTGATGCGCATTATAAGCAAACCAATGTTAGGGTTTATGTGAATCGTTTTCATAATATTAGAGTTTTATTTTGTTTATTTAAAACCAGAACAAGGGCTAATTGTTTACAATAATAACTTGTCACTCTGCTCGTTGTAACCCTGAAGGCTGATTATTGGGGCAATAAAAGCAATATGAAATGACGTGGTTTGGAATCAGAATACAGAATACAGAATTCAGAATTCAGAAGGGGGCAACTGGCAATTATCAATTATTCTTCTCTGGCTGGATTTTTAGAACCTTCTCGGGGTAACAGATATCTTTAGCACGACGAAAAGCCCCTTCTGTATTCTGTCTCCTGTATTCTGAATTCCCAAATTTAATAATACGTCATTGGTAGTAGCGAAGCGGTAATCGAATTTGTCACCCTGAGTAGCGAAGCGGTAATCGAAGGGTGACAATTTCGATGAGTAATCCGTTATGCTCCGGCCACTACCACAAACAAGTCTTCGGGTTTCAGGTATTTTTTTGCCAATTGCTGCAACGAATATTCGTCGGCGTTGTGAATAGCCTCGATAGTAGCTTCCAAAAAACTATAGTCTTGTTCGGCTTCCATCAGGCTTTTTAAAACCCGAGCCGAGGCATAAGCACCGTCGAACATTCCAAGAATATCGCCAAGCATGGTCTTTTTTACCATGTTCAGTTCATCGAAGGGTATGGTTCCGTTGTGCAGATTGTATATTTCTTTGTTAATCTCTTCAACAGCGTCTTTCCATACATCTGAGTTAACTTCGGCCATAATGTTAAACAACGCTTTACCCCCGAACCATTGCACTGCCGACCCAATACCGTAGGTGTATCCTTTGTCTTCGCGAATGTTTTTCATCAGTCGCGATCCGAAATACCCACCCAGAAGCGTGTTAAGTACTTTTAGGAGATGATAATCGCTTTTTGTTCCCATATCGATGAGTTTTCCCATTCTAATGGCAGCCTGCGTAGCACCCTGCTTGTGCAGATATTCAAATTTTGTTTCGGCTTCTGATTTAGGTTCAGCAATCGAAAATTGGTCATCGATTGAATTAGATGATACATAGGGTTTTATGGCATTGTTGAGTTCTGTAAGCAGTGCATCATCGTAAAATCCCGAAATCACCAGACGACAGTTGCCGTGGTGATATCTTGCGTTGTGATATTGTATTAAATCGCCGGCGCTAAGGCTGAACACATCGTCGGGCTCAATTACCATACCCATGGGGTGCTTTTCTCCATATATTTTTGCTGCAATACGTTTGGCTGCCATTACCTTGACTTTTTCGTTTTCAATTTTCATGCGCTGGTGCATATTCTTATTGAATATGTCGAGCTCCTGCTGCGGAAAAGAGGGACTGAACATGAAGTTGGTAATAACAGGCAATACTTCCGAAATAAACTTTCTCTGGATATAAAAACCCATGCCGGCTGTTTTGCGGTTCATCAGGCTTTCGGTGTACACGGCATGATGCTCGAGTATTGAGGCAATATCGGCAGCATTATGTTTTTTCGATCCTTCTCGCATCATGGGCAGGCAATGATGGGGAACCAGTTTCTTTTGCTGATATTGTATTCCGGCATCAAAAATAAAGTCAATCTGGCTGATGTCAATCGAATTGTTTTTTATGAGGTATACCGGTATGCCGCAATCGAGCTGAGTAGTAATGGCAGGGTTCAACACCTTGGCTTCGAAGTTGTGGATATGTGCCCCTTGCTTTCTGAAATTATTCATAATTTACTGTGTTTTGCTGTAATACAATGTGCTGCAGTTATGATGTGAAAACAATACTGTGGCTGTTTCCACAATTTGCATCCTGCTTACTTTGCGGTAGTTGTCTTCTTCTTCGTTTATGCCGGATGCATTGTGTGTTAGTTCGAAAAAAGCCAGATCGATGGCTTTGTTCAATGCACCTGTCCACTCTAACTTGCGGGCTACAACAACGCGATTGATCACTTTTTCGAGCTCCATGTTGGTGAAATCACCTGCCATAATGCGGTGCAGCAACTTGTTGATGGCTGCTTCGCACTCGGTATAAGTTTTTCCAGGGAGTGGTTTCCCACTGATTATGAACAATCCGGGATCGATGCTTCCCATAATGTAAGCATCTACCTCCGAAAACAGTTGCTCTTGTTTTATCAATACTTCGTGGAACCACGACGAGCGTCCATTCGACAATATGTCGCTGATGAGGTCGCAAGCGTAGTAATTGGGGTGGAGTCGATCTGGCATGTGATATGCCCGGTAAAAAGCATCCTGCGGTACAGGTCGTTCGAGATGCAGCGTGCGTGCTTCGGTTTGCGGTGGCTCTGCCGGTAATAGTCGCGGTTTAATATCCCTGCGGGGAATGCTCCCAAACCATTTATCGATAAGTGTTTTCGCTTCGCTGGAGTCGAACTTTCCGGCTACCACCAGCACAGCATTGTTGGGAGCATAGTGCGAAAAGAAAAAGTTTTTTACGTCGTTGAGTGTGGCATTGCGAATGTGTTCGGTTTTCGCGCCAATCGTATTCCACCGATAGGGGTGCTGCTTATAAGCCAGTGGACGCAGATGCAACATAACATCGCCGTAAGGTTGGTTCAGGTAACGTTGGTTAAATTCTTCTACCACCACATTGCGCTGTACCTCGAGGCTTTTTTCGCTAAAAGCCAACTCAAGCATACGGTCCGACTCTATCCAAAGCCCGGCTTCGAGGTTTTCGGCAGGCAAACTGACGTAGTAGTTGGTGATATCGTTGTTGGTAAAGGCGTTGTTTTCGCCTCCGGCCTGTTGCACAATGCGATCGTATTCGGGAACATTCACCGAACCTCCAAACATCAGGTGCTCGAACAAATGGGCAAAACCGGTTTTTTCGGGGTCTTCGTCGCGGGCACCCACATCATACATCACATTTACCACCACCATGGGGGTGCTGTTGTCGTGGTGAAGAATCACCCTAAGACCATTCGAAAGACTGTATTTTTCGTATTCTATCATTGTGTAATTTTAAAAAACAAAGATAACAAAAGCTATGGCTTATCAAAAATGGGTTTTAGTCTGAATACATCTGCTAAATCGCGAAATATTTGATTCGAAAAAACTATCTTTTTTGGATGCTATTGTTTTTTCATGTTATTTTATACAAAAATTAATACCTGTTGAATCATGATTAAAATATTTCTGAATCTTAGCCTAACTTGCATAATAGCATGCAATTGTGTTTTGGCACAGAACAACAACACTGCGTTTTACGATGCTTGCGCCGCCGGCAACTATCAACAGGCAAGCATGATTATAGAACAAGGCCTCGATTACAGTAAGCCACTTGGCGACAGTATGAGCTCGCCCTTGTTTGCCACCTGTTTTATGATTGCCTACCCGTCGGATGGGGTTTTTACTTTACAAGGCATGCCCGAAGCTACAGATTACGACATTGAGCAACGCATCAACAGCAATTTCGAACTGCTGCTGCAGGCAACAAAAAAGGGTTTTAATGTATTCAAACCGGTTACGGCGGTAGCACATGTCAATTCGGTGTTTATGCGCGACGACTGGTATGGCAATATGGAGCTCTACGACACGCTGGTTGAGGCTTCTTTTGGCATTTTGCCTTTTGAACTGATAGTGGCTCACAACCGATTGGCCGAATTTGAATCAGCCATTATTGCGAATATACAGGCAGGGCGTTGCACAGGTGCCGACACAGCAGGCAACACAGCCTTACATTACGCGGCTGCCTCAGGCGCTTCGTTTGCTATTGTTGAGGCCCTGCTGAAAAATGGTGCCTCTGTAAAAAAAAGGAACAACAACGAGCTCTCTGCCCTGCATGTTATTGCAAATCCGTATGAAACGGGTTTTTTTGCAGAAACTGCCCTGAAACCCGACCCGCGTGTTGCAGTAAGCCTGATAGAAGCCGGTGCCAACGTAATGCAGTCAACCAATGGT
Organism: uncultured Bacteroidales bacterium; assembly: GCA_964511665.1. Taxonomy (GTDB): domain Bacteria; phylum Bacteroidota; class Bacteroidia; order Bacteroidales; family ML635J-15; genus JAGOEF01. The sequence goes on along the minus strand of CAZEHA010000055.1, from coordinate 1,500 downwards.
GTAATACCTCTGTTTATATTTCAGATTATGGCAGCAATCGAAGGCATCGAAGTACCTGTGAGTATCATGCCGCCATTCAGCCGCAACGACCTGTTTAAAATATTACATGCGGCTACTGCCCAAGGTTTTAACATATTCAACAATTTCGAATTTCGTTATATAAACACTTTGGAATTTTCGATTGAGGATGAATTTGTCGAAGTAGTTGAATCGGAGGCTGTTGTGACGTTTCTGCCTTGTTACCTAATTGCAAAACACAACAAAATGATCGACTTCGAGGAGTTGATTGTTGCGAACATTTTGCGTGGACAATACACCGACACCGACAGTCTTGGCAACACAGCCCTGCACTATGCCGTTGCCGTTGGGGCAAGCCCTAAGATTATTTTAGCTTTAGTTACGGCAGGAGCCGACTGCAATGCTGTAAACCTAATGGGGCACACACCCCTTAGCGGTATTTACTGCCCAGGTTGCATTCAATATAACATCGACTATCAGGCAGAGGCAAACCCCGCAGTTGCAAAAATACTGATTGAGCAAGGTGCCAAAATCGACTTTATTTCCTCTAAAAATAACCTGCCCTTTGCTGCAATTTTGTTTAACAGTATTACGAAGGACTTTGACGGACTGCCTTCACTGTATAACAACAGCCACGACACCCTGTTTTCGGTTCTTGCCACCGCCGTAAAACACGGTTACGATGTGTTTGCTCCGCTACGATTTGAGATTCCGGAGATATATGCCTATGTGAGAACAAATATCTATGGCGAGGATGTAATATACGACTCCCTTGTATTTGTTGCGGCTGAGTTCATTCCTCTTGAAGCAATATACAGCTACGGTAACACCCAGGTTTTCGACGCATTGATACTTGCTAATATTAAAAATGGAATATACTGCCGCTTCGACAAAGAAACCGGAAACTCAGCCCTGCATTATGCCTGTCTCACAGGTGCCTCCTTATCGATTGTTGATGCCCTCGTTAAGAAAAAACACGATATCAACCATCGTAACGAAATGGGATACACTGCACTGCACTTTGCCGCGGCTTCGCAGGGGAGTATCAATACTGTGAAAAAACTGATAAAAGCCAAGGCAGATCCTAATATTAAAGACAACGATGGCAAATTGCCTATTGATATTGCCCGCCAATTCGAAAACAACGAGGTGGTGCTATATCTTGAGAAAATCATGAAATAATACGTAGAAAAAACTCGTTTTTCTGTTCGAGAGAAGCGTTTTACTACGGACATCTCGATACGAATTACTCCAATCGTCGCAATTCACTCGATGTCCGATTGCCTCCGGACACCGAGTGATTCGCTCCCAAGAGCGAATTGTACCGAAACCGGACACCGAGTGATTCGCTCCCAAGATCGAATTGTATCGAAACCGGACACCGAGTGATTCGCTCCCAAGAGCGAATTGTATCGAGGTGCCCGATGACAAACTGTGTTTCAGCGAAGCCTTACATTCCGGACATCTCGATACGAATTACTC
>CAZEHA010000054.1:0-23682 GCA_964511665.1 uncultured Bacteroidales bacterium | reverse complement strand
CATCAATATTGCAATCGTTATTTTTACCACATACCTTACCGGCGGTTTGTTTGCCTTTATCTTCAACACAGTTATAAGGCTCCTGATTCAATTGGTGTTTGTTACCGCTTTATTGTTGTTGTTTGGTGAATTAATGCCTAAAATTCTGGCCGGCAAGTATCCACTGCGCTTTGCGCTTACTATGGCGCACCCGATTGCATTTGCACATTCATTATTTAGACCTGTGGTGTATTTGCTCACAACTTCTACCCGGTTTATTCAACATCGACTACAGCGACGCACTAAGCAAAACTTAAGTATCGACGATCTTTCTCATGCTATCGAGCTTGCTTCGGGTGAGTTGAACGAGGAGAAAGAGATGCTCGAAGGTATTATTAACTTTACAAACATAGAGGTTAAAGCTATCATGAAACCCCGCATGGACGTAGTTGTTCTCGAATATTCCTACAGTTTTACCAAAGTGCTGGCGGTAATTGTTGATACAGGTTATTCACGAATACCTGTTTTTCGCGATAACACCGACAATATTATAGGAGTACTTTATATTAAGGACTTGTTGCCCTATGTGAACATCGAAGACAAAAAGTCGTTTAAATGGCAAAAACTGATTCGTACTCATTACGTGGTGCCCGAAACCAAAAAAATAAATGAACTACTCAAAGATTTTCAGGCAAAAAAAATGCATATGGCTGTTGTGGTCGACGAATATGGAGGTACCAGTGGTATTGTTACTCTCGAAGATATACTCGAAGAAATAGTGGGAGATATTACCGATGAAAGCGATACCGATAACAATTTGTTCCAGCAAAACGAAAAAGGACAGTGGGAATTCGATGGCCGTACACACATAAACGATTTTTGCAGAGTGTTCGATATCGATATCGAAGCATTCGATAATATCAGGGGAGAAAGCGATACCCTGGCCGGTCTGATAATCGAAGTTAAAGGTGTGATTCCGGCAAAACATGAAAAAATTGTTTTGTCTGATTTCACATTCACTATCTTGTCGGCAGATAATCGGAAAATTAAAAAAATACTCGTAGAGAGAATTCAGCGAAAATAGGTTTTAGCTGGTTTGTTTGGGTAAATGATTACATGCTGATGCAACAAATTCACAGTGATTGGCTACGATGTTTTCGAAAATACTACAATCGCCGGTACTAAATATGTTGATTACTCCCTGGGTTTTACCGTCGTTCAGTAATTTGCGTGTCATCAACAAGTCTTTGGTTCTTTTGGCAACCGCCTCGCCCGAGTCGAGAATGCGAACACTGTTACCACAAATTTCGGCAATAATATCTGAAAAAAACGGATAATGTGTGCATCCCAGAACCAGAAAATCGATATTGTTTTTTAGAAGGGGTTCAAGGTATTTATACAGCAACTCTTTCGATTCTTGCGAATAAATACGGTTTTTTTCTGCCAAACTCACCAAACCGTAACCCACCTGAGTGTGAATGTTTACATAGGTGTTATATTTTTCGCTGGTGGTAATAAAATGTTTAGCCTTAAAAGTTCCTTCGGTTGCCAACACTCCTATATTTCCGGTTCTGGTCATTAGGCAGGCCGGTTTCACAGCCGGCTCAAGCCCTACAAAATCAATATCCTGATATATATCCCTTAATTCTGCAATGGCAGCTCCTGTTGCCGTGTTGCATGCGATAACTACAATTTTTACATTGTTTCCAATAAGGAACTCAACGTGTTGTTTTGTCAATTCTATAATTTCGTTTCGTGTTTTTTCGCCATAAGGAGCATTGAGGCTGTCTCCAACATACAAATAGTTTTCGTTGGGCATAAGACGATATAGCGAATTCAATATGTTCAGGCCACCAATGCCTGAATCGAAAACACCTATTGGCTTAATCTTATTCATTATAATCCATAAAAAAGACCATCGACATCCGATGGCCTTTTTCTTATGCGAATTGTAATTTTATTTTTTTGTAAGTTTTGCTTTTACAAGTCCGGTAGCGTCGATGCTTTGATCGGAGAAATATAACAATGTGGAAACGTCATAAATATACATGAAATCGTTTTCTTTGCCTACTTCTTTTATGGCATCCTTTATTTTATTATAAATAGGCTCTAGCAATTCTTGTTCTTTTGCCTGCAGGTCGCCTTGTGCATTGTATTGAAACGTTTGTATCCTCGATTCCAAATCTTTAATTTCTTTTTCTTTATTTTGTTTAATTGATGGCGACATACTTTCTATACCGTCTTTGTAGGCTGTAACTTTTTGTTCGTATTCAAGGTACATCACCTGTAGCTGGTCTTCGAGTTGCTTAGCATAGGTTTCGAGGGCTGTTTTTGCTTCATTGCGTTCGGGCATGGCCTCAAACAACTCAGCGGAATTAACATGACCAAACTTAGTTTTTTGGGCAAAAATCGGGGCACTCATAATTAGCGCCAGCGAAATGATAATGATTCTTTTCATCGTATTCTTTAATTATTTTAGTGCAAATGTAATATTTAGTTTTTATAACCCAATTTTTTTAGTACTTCATCGCTTTTATCGAATTTTGGATCGGTGTACAACATATTCAGGCTGTTGGCTGTATCGAATATCACTGCATAGCTTCCTTCGGTGGCAATTTCTTTTACGGCATTGTAAATATCGTCTTGAATAGGTTTGATTAGCTCCTGACGTTTCTTAAACAACATGCCGTCGCGACCGAAATATTTCTTTTGCAAATCGCGCATTTCGCGTTCTTTCTGTATGATTTCCTGCTCTCTTTTATTTCGCAGTTCGTCGGTAAGCAATACTTTTTCTGCCTGAAAATCCTTATACATTTTGTCCACCTGAGTCTGAAGTGCATCAACTTCCGATTTCCATTGTTCGGTAAGTTCGTTTAATTGTTCCTGTGCCGATTCGTACAGTGGAATGTTGTTGAGTATGTATTCGGTGTCGACATAGGCATACTTTTGAGCCCAGAGCATTGTTGTGAACAACAATGTTGCAATAATTAATAATGAACGTTTCATGATATCTGTTTTTAAGTTAAACATATTTGAACCCGGCGATAAATACAAAATGTACGCCAAAAATATAAAAATTAAAATTGTTGCCCAATTACAAAATGAAATTGACTTTTCTTTGAACCGACTACCCCGGGTATGTCATCGAACCCGTAACCCCAGTCAACCCCAAGCATCCCAATCATTGGCATAAAAATTCGAATACCAACCCCTGCGGAACGACGCAATTCAAATGGATTGAATTGCTTGATGTCGTAGTAGGCATTACCTCCTTCAACAAAAGCCAGTGCATAAAGGGTTGCTGTTGGGTTTAGCGATAAAGGGTATCTCAGCTCCAGTGAGAATTTATCGTAAACATTACCTCCGTCGGAAGGTGTTAGCGAATTATTTGCATAGCCCCTTAGTCCAATGGTTTCTCGTCCATAAAGATTGTATCCGTAGAGTCCATCGCCACCCAATTGAAATCCTTCAAACGGAGACGGGCCCAGTTTAGAATTATAGAACCCAAGAATTCCGGCTTCAAATTTTGCCAGCAGAACCAAAGCCCTTGAGTCGCCCGAACGACTGCCTACCAATGTTGTGTACCATGCCCCCGATAGTTTATATTTGTGATATTCAATCCATTTATATTTATCGGCAGCGGCCATGTTTTCGTAATCGGCATTGCCAAATAGTGAGTAGGGTGGAGTTAACTCAATAGAAACGGAGAAATTGGAACCGGTAGTGGGAAATATCGGATTAGGGCCACTCGAACTGCGGCTTAGTATTGTTTTAAGGCTTACATTGTTTGAGTTTCCTTGTTTGTATAGAAACCCTGAATAATTGTTTATCAGGTAATAGCGATATCCCATTTCGTTGTATAATGTAAAATAATCGTCGGGCCATGCCAAACGACGACCTATTCCAATGGCAGCGCCCGTAACCTTAAAACTGGTGCGGTCTTCTTCTTTGGTTGCTCCGTTGGTAGTAATCGAGTGATAAACAGTAGTAGTAAGAGAATTGGGTTTGTTTCCTCCCAGCCATGGTTCAACAAACATAAAACTGTAGTTTTGATACCACAATCCACTGGCTTGTGCCCTAATGCTTAGTCTTTGACCATCGCCCGATGGCAATGGGCGGTAAGCGGCCGGATTGAAAACATTGCGCAGCGAAAAATTGTTGAACGAAAGGCCAAGTGTGCCAACAATCATGCCGGCTCCCCACCCACCCGACAGCTCAATTTGGTCTGATGGTTTTTCTTCAACTATATATTCAAGATCAACAGTCCCTTTAGCAGGATCGGGTTGAAAATCAACATTTAATTTTTCGGGGTCGAAGTAACCCAATTGGGCAAACTCACGTATGGTTCGCTGCACTTCGCTACGCTTGTAGAGGCTGCCCGGTGAGGTTCTTACCTCTCGCATCACAACACGGTCGTTGGTTCTGGTGTTTCCTGTTATGCCAACCCGATTTATTCGTGCTTGTTTGCCCTCATACACTCTCATCTGTATGTCGAGTGAATCGTTTTCAGCAAATATCTCCACAGGGCTTATATTCGAAAACAAATAACCATTGTCTTGATACAACGAAAAAACACTTTGTGGGTCATAAAGCAATTTCTCATCGAGAAGTTTTTGGTTGTACACATCACCTTTCTTAATACCCAATACTGTTGATAGTACCTCTGAAGAGTATTTTGTATTCCCTATCCATGTAATATTTCTGAAATAATATTTTGGTCCTTCGTCTATCCCGATATATATATCAATTGTGTTGTCATCGTATCTCACTATAGAATCGTAAATAATGCGGGCATCGCGAAACCCCAGTTCCTGATATTTTACAATAATATTTTCTTTATCGGCATCGTATTTGTCGGCTATCATTTTAGAGGCTTTGAAGACATTGTACCAACGCTTTTCTTTGGTTTCTTTCATTGCACGTTTTAATTTCGAGTCGGCTAATTTTTCAGGTTGCCGATAAAAATTGTACCATTTTTTTTCTTTACCAATTTCGTTGTTTCCCGAAAAATAGATTTGATTTATTTTAATTCTTTCATTTTTCGATACATCTATTTTCAATATAACATGGTTCACCATGGTGGTATCAATCTCGTCAGTAATATTCACATCAACATTATAAAATCCCTTGTCGATGAAGTAGTTGGTAATTGTATTTTTGGTAGTCATCAGGGTGTTTTCGGTTATCTGACTGCCTCTGATAAGTTTAATTTTTTCGCGAATGTCGTCGGCTTCCGACTTTTTCACCCCTGTAAAAGTATATTTCGACAAGCGGGGTCTTTCCTGCAAATAGATGTCGATAAATGCTTTTTTGTTGACCACTTTCACCAAGCTGATTTTTATTTCCGAAAATAAACCCTGATCCCAAAGTTTATTAATAGCCTTGGTAATTTCGTCGCCCGGAATCATAATCACATCTCCAACCTGCAGCCCTGTAAGATGTATAAGTACATTGGGGTCGAGAAACCGAATACCGCTTACCTGTATTCCTCCAATTTCATATTCTATAGGTTCCGAATAATCAATTTTTGTCAGCCGCGACGAAATATCTTCTTGTGCATGCAGCAAAAAAGCAACAAACAACATCCATATAATCAATCCTGTTTTTTTCATGGCGCAAAATTAAACTTTTATTTGTTCACTTGTTTTTCCAAAACGGCGTTCTCGGTTTTGATATTCAAATATCGCCTCGCACAGTGTTTCTTTCGTGAAATCGGGCCAGTGAATGTTTGGAAAATAAAACTCAGTATATGCCATTTGGTATAGCAAGAAGTTGCTGATGCGTTTTTCTCCACTGGTTCTTATCATAAGCTCCGGGTCGGGAATTCCTTGGGTAAACAGGTATTGCGATATTGTGTTTTCGGTAATGTCATCTATTTCGAGTAGGCCGGCTTTGGTGTCGGCGGCAATTCTTTTTACGGCCTCGGCAATTTCCCACCTGCCGCTGTAGCTTAATGCTACCAACAGCGTTAAATCGGCGTTGTTGGCTGTTTTTTCGCAGGCATATTCTACCTTTGAACGAACTTTAGCGGTGAGTCGATTAAGGTCGCCTAATATGAGCAGACGCACCCCGTTCTTGTGTAATTCGTCAAGTTCTTGCTCAATCGACGCAATGAGAAGATTCATAAGTCCTTTCACTTCATCTTGAGGACGATTCCAGTTTTCGGTTGAAAAAGCATACAGAGTAAGGTATTTTACACCGGCTTCTCGTGCTCCGATAATAGCCTTTTTTACTGCTTTCGCACCGTTTTTATGACCATATAACCGGTTTTTACCCCGTTCCTTTGCCCATCGCCCATTCCCATCCATAATAATGGCAATGTGTTGGGGAACCCTGGTTTTATCGATTTTTGATAAAAAATTTTCCATAGTGTATTAATAAACATCGTAGGCAGGACACGGGAAGCCTCCCCAGCTGAAAGCATACGACAGCCCAATAGACGCGTAGGAATACCAATCTTTATTCATGGTAAAACCGTTTTGTCGGATGCTTGTGTTTTCGTTGTAAGGAATTCTTTGCAAGCTATTATATTGATACAGGTCTTCGCCTGTAGTGTTGTCGAGTACATCTGTAAAGGTTCTGCGAAAACACCATTCGGTTGATAATACCATTCGTCGCGAAATATTAACTTTGAATCCGAACCCTATCGGAATGGCAAAACCCGTTACATTTTCCGACATGGGAGATAGATAATAGGTTAATCCGGTTTGCAGATAAGGAGTGTAATTGCGTTTTCGCATTTCTCCAACAAGATATGGCAAAAAATTGAATTCGGTTTGTATTGATATCTCCATTAAGGTGGTGGCAAAACTGCGGTTCCTCATTTGTTGATAGTAAGATTGAAAGTCCTGATCGTCGCCTGATAGCGATGAAACAAAAAAGCCTGCGCGAATCAGATAGCGGGAATTGAGATGATGTTTGTAAAATGCCCCCAAATTCAATTTGGGTTGGTAAAAGTGCCTGGCTAAATTGATATCGCCCATGTAGTAGCTTGCTCCAGCCATTACACCTAATTCTCCGGCTCCGCTTCGTTGGGCTCTGAGCTCATTGACTCCTGAACTCAGGAATAACAATGCGATTAACAAAATAATGTGAGCAGACTTCATACCTAAAACATTCATTGAATAATAGTGCTTAATACCAACAACGTACAAAGTCTGTAAAAATTACAGGTACACTAAAATTTAGGCAATCCGGGTTGGCGCGGTCTGATTTTATACGACGCATTTACCGACAGAAACATATAGAAATCGTTGTAATGACTATCTCCACGCTGCTGCAATGGCCCTGTTCCTAACCAGGTTCCATTGGTTGGGTCATGAAAATACTGTGCGATAGGGTCGTCGTTAAACAAGGCAGGGTCAACGTAGGTTGTACTTACATCGTCGATGTAGTCGGTAAATGTGTATCTGAATCCAAATTCTCCTCCAACGCCCCAGTTGCGGTCGAGCATGTAGTTGAGACCAAATCCAAAAGGAATAGCCATAGCGATACGGTTGTATTTTTCGCGGGTGGGTACCCTGCCCTGACCTTCGGTTCCCAGGGGTTGCAGAGCATACCATTTGTCGTCGGTGTATTTGGCCTTGGGATTAAAATAAAAAGCACTAATACCGGTAAAAAGATAAAGGTTGGGTGTGTTTTTCTTCCCTTTTACCCTTCTTAAATCATAGCGATGCCCATATCGTTCGTTGAGAATGGAATATTCAATATTGGCAGTTAATTCAACTATTGGACTGCGAAAACTTAATCCTCTTTCGCTTCGGTGCTGGTCTAGTGTTAAAGCGTCGGAACCCGATACCCAGCCGTACCAAACAGCCCCTTTCACCGCCCAGTCTTCATATAGTTTATATCGGTAACCTGCTTCGAAAAGCCCCCGGGTAGCTTTAAATTCAAAGTCTCTGATAAAATGGGTGCCGGCTTGATTCGCACCTCCAAGTTCTCCTAAAAAGCTGCTGGCTCCAAAGCCTACAATGGCTTCGTGACGGATTTTTTTCCAGTGGGTACCCAGCTGTGCGTGCAATGCCATGGAGCTTATTAAACTGAAGAGAACAAAAAATATTAATTTTTTCATGCCTGAAGTTATTTCAATGTTAAAAAATCGTCTAATTACTTAAAATTTAATTCCTTATATCAATGCCCCAAAGTAATTTTTCTCGCAGGGTGCTAAAATAAGTATTCTGCGGCAAATTTACAACATTAATATTAAATTCCGATTTTTTTATTGTAAATTCGATATTCGACTTAATAGCAGCCGACCGATAGTCGAGAGTTGCCAGTATTTCACGAAGCGGCCCTTCAACCGATAGCTTGATGGATGCATCGGCAGGTATAACCAGCGGGCGCACACTCAGATTGTGATTGGCAATGGGAGTAACCAAGAAGCAATCAGATTCAGGAACTAGTATGGGGCCTCCACAACTGAGCGAGTATGCAGTTGACCCGGTGGGTGTTGCTATAATGATGCCATCGGCCCAGTAGGTATTTACATATTCGTCGTTACAAAACATGGTAATTTTAATCATGTTCAGGCTGTGAAGCTTTTGTAACGTAAATTCGTTTAGAGCAAAGTGATAGGGCTGTAGATGCGTTTCACCGCAATCGAGAGAAAGAAGCAGTCGTTTCGATATAGTGTAGTTTTTTTTACTGAGGTTTTCGGTAATAGCGGTAATTTGATTATAACCCACATTTGCCAAAAAACCCAGTTTCCCGGTATTCACTCCCAATACCGGTGTGTTTTTGCCAACCACATAAGTTATTGCTTCTAAAAAAGTGCCGTCGCCACCAATGCTTATAAGCATGTCGAAGTTTTTGTCATCGGGCAACTTGCTGTCGAAAATGCCAGCCAAGGGGGGGTGATATAGCAGGTTTGCCGAAATAAAATCATGAAACTTACGATTCATCCACATCTGAAAACCGGCCTGTGCAAATGCTTCAAACATTTGTATGGCCACACCGTTGAATTTTTTCGGAAAGTTTCTGCCGTAAACAGCAAGTATCATTCTAATATTGTTTTATTATCGGAGTTCGAAACTGCACAAATATATTAAACTTTTCGCTTAGGTTATTATAGGCATAATAAATACTTAAAACACGGTCGTAGTAAGTGCTAATATCTATGCCGGCACCGCAACCTGCTATAAACCCGTGTTGTTTTGCATAGGCCAGGTCGGCAAATGCACTGAGATACACAGAGGCATAGATGAGATCAAATTGTTGCAGACCTGTGATATTCAGGTTTTTGCGCTGTTTGTTAAACACCAACAGTCGCATCGTGTTTTTTGAATATATCCAGGCAGCACTGTTGATAATTAAGTTGTCGCAGCCTCTCAGATAGTTGTCGTATCCAATGCTTTTGTACAACCAAAAATGGATGTCGCCGGTGTTGCTATGCTGATATAATGCCCTTGATTCTATGGCTGCAAACCATTGTTTGTCAAACTGTAAGTAGGTGTTGAACGAAGCATCTGCAATGCTGTGATTTAACGTGGAAATATTCCCGAACTGTATCCCTAAACCATGTTTTGAGAGGTCTAACATGGCATGGCTGCCACGGGTAGCGAAAAAACGATTGTTGCGGGTGTCATATTCCAGTTTTACGGCTATTTCGGGAAACCCGAATTCTTTTTCGGGATGGTCGCTAAAATCAATATTATGATTGTAATAATGATATCCCACTTTTCCCTTCAGTACCCAATTGTAATTCAGTCGCTGACTTATACCGGCTTGAACATTTAAATGATGAAATAAGTAATTGTCGCTGTTCACATATATCGGGCGGTAGTCAAGTGTTCCGGCTACTGTTTCCTTCATCCTGAAAAAATCGATACCAGCCCACAGCCCGGTGTTGTGAAAGCAATTCAACGATGCCATCGACATATACAGCGAGTATTGCTCGCGGTAGCCAAGTCGCAATTTTGCTTTTAGCAACGCATTGATGCCTAAAAAGTTATGATGTTCCATCGAAACACCATAGTTTAGCCTATGGTATTCGCGGTTTAAAAAATAGGTATCGAAGTTCAAATCTCCAATTTCGAAAATGGGATATATCCACAAATACCATCGTTCTATCACATCAACCCAAATGTTGACATTCGAGTGGCTTGTGTTTTCGTAACGGATATCAACAAAGTTGAACAAACCTGAAAGCATCAGCTTGTCGGTTGACTCCGAAAGTAATGTTTTAAGGTTTTGTTCATTGATGCTGTCGCCCTGTTGAACAGCCAACTCCTGAAGAATCAGTCTGTCGCGGGTTTTTTTATTGCCCGAAATATGTATGCTGTCGATATGTGTCGATTGAGCATCGCTAAACGTGGGATACAGTAATAATAGCCACAGTATAAGACGTATTCGTTTTATGCAGCAATGCGGTTTCAAATATTCAGGTAGTTGAGAAACGATTGATAGCGATCGAGGAGCATGGTTCTTTCACTGTCTTCGCTAAGAAATGAAGCCGCAATTATGTAGTTGTACCGGTTGAAGGTTTGTAGCACGGCATGGGCATCGGTAGTGTCGAGTTTCAGGCTTACATTTATTTTGGTGGTATCGCTGTTTGCCGAAACATATAAACTGAGTATTTTGGCGTTGTTCGATTCTACTATTTGAGAAATCTGGCTCAGCGAGTAGTCATGAACATTCATTTCGAGTACCAAAATGGTGCCGCTTTTATGCACATTGGCCATCTTGGCAAACGCCTGAACCAAATCGCGAGCAGTGATAACTCCGAGATAGTGCTTGTTGTTGTCGAGCACAGGGATTACGCTTATTTTTAACCGATCGACAAGTTCTATTATTTCGAAAATGTGTTGGTTCGAAAAAACATAAGGACTGTTTAAGCTAAGATGGTGATTGCCAATGGGGTCGTCGCCGGTGTCGTGATCGTAAATATCGCTGTCGGAAACCAAACCCAGGAACTCTTCGTTGTTAACTACAGGTAAATGAGAAACCTTGTAGGTTTCCATCCAATTTAGGGCGTTATTTCCCGAATCGGATGTGCGCAAACAGGGCACAGCTTCCGATATAAGTTCTTGTGCTAACATGGCATCATTGTCAATTTATATCAATCAACAAAATTATTAAATTTGTGACCAAAAAAAATACTTTATCATTCATGGCAAAACTCAGTGTAAATATAAACAAAATAGCCACGTTGCGCAATTCGCGTGGAGGCAATATGCCTGATTTGTGTCTTGCTGCAGTAAGATGCCAGCAATATGGAGCTCAAGGTATCACAGTGCATCCCCGGCCCGACGAGCGCCATATCCGCTACCGCGATGTGTACGATTTAAAACCCTTAATAAACACCGAATTCAATATCGAAGGATTTCCTTCCGACAATTTTCTGAAACTGGTTCTTGATGCTATGCCGGCGCAGGTAACTTTTGTTCCCGATGCACACGACGTGCTTACCTCTAATTCGGGTTGGGATGTTAAACGGAATCTTGATTTTTTGAAGGGGATCATTCAAAACATGCAGTCAGCAGGCATCAGAACATCGATATTTGTCGACACCGATATAGAAAACATTGCCTATGCTGCCGAAACAGGAACCAACAGAATTGAATTGTACACCGAACCGTATGCTCTCAATTATTTGGAGAACCGCGAACAGGCTGTTGGTCCTTTCATTCAGGCTGCTGTGCTCGCCGCTTCGTTGGGTATGGGGGTTAATGCCGGTCACGACCTGAATCTTAGAAACCTGAAATATTTCAGCGACAGTATTCCCGAATTATTAGAGGTGTCGATTGGGCATGCCTTGATTTCTGATGCCATTTATCTAGGACTCGAAAACACCATTCAACTGTATTTAAGGCAACTGAAATAACAAAACGCAAAAATTTTGTTTCCTAAGCCAGTGTCTCGTTTATCGTAAGCAATTCCTCTACGTAGTTTCTGGTATTCGATAAGCGCGGTACTTTGTTTTGCCCGCCAAGTTTCCCTTTCGAATGCAGCCATTTAATAAAACAACCCTCTTTTAATACATGATATTTCGGAAACTCGAGGGTCATGTTTTTGTATCGCTTGGCCTCATAGTCGCTATTGCAATGTTGTAGCTCAATATCGAGCACATACATAAACTTGTCAATTGAATCGGGCGCTTTACTAAACTCGAACAACCATTCGTGAGAACCTTTATTGTCTTTGTCCATGTAAACAGGTGCAGCAGTATATTCAAGCACCTGTGCACCGGTTCTTAGGCAGGCTTCGTAAATGGCTTTCTGGGCATTGTCGATAATAAGCTCTTCGCCAAAAGCATTGATGAAATGTTTGGTGCGTCCCGTAATTTTAATTTTATACGGATTTTTCGAGGTGAAACTAATGGTGTCGCCAATCATATATCGCCATAAGCCTCCATTGGTAGAGATTATTAGCGCATAGTTTTTTCCTATTTCTACATCTTCGAGCATTACTGTTTCTGTACTATGACTGCCGATATGATCGATGGGTATAAACTCGTAGTAAATACCGTAATCGAGCATCAGTAGCATATCGTCGAGGTTTAGGTCGTCTTGTATACCGAAAAAACCTTCCGATGCATTGTAGGTTTCAAGATATTTCATGCTGTTTGACGGTATCAGACTTTTATATACAGCGCGATAAGGACTAAAGCTGATACCTCCATAAATAAATAACTCAAGATTAGGCCAAACTTCAAGAATATGCTTTGCGCCTGTTTCTTCGATTATTCGTTTTAGCAGTACCAAAAACCATGATGGAACACCTACCAAATTGGTAACATTTTTGTTTACCGTGCTTTCAATCATCATTTTTAGTTTTTCTTCCCATTCTTCCATCAGTGCAATTTCGGGACGAGGTACCCTTTTGAAGTAGGTCCAGAATGGAAGGTTTTGTATGAGTACTGCTGAAAGGTCGCCATAGTATGATTTTTCGGTAAGCGAATTCACACTGGTGCTTCCTCCCAAAGTAAGTGTTTTGCCACTGAAAACTTTAGTTTCGGGATAACTGTCGCAAAACATGGCGTATATGTCTTTGCCACTTCTGAAATGACATTCTTCGAGCGATTCCTTGCTGATGGGAATAAATTTGCTTTTGTCGGATGTGGTGCCGCTCGATTTGGCGAACCATTTGGTTTCGGAACTCCAAAGCACATTCTGTTCGCCACGCATAATGCGAAAAATATAGGGTTTTAGTAAATCGTAGTCGTGAACAGGAATCTTTTTTGCAAAATCGTGGCGGGTTTTTATTGACGAAAACCCATGCCTTTTCCCGAAAGATGTGTCGGCTGCTTTCGAAATAAGTTGCCTGAATTGAGTTTCCTGCACCTCAATAGGGTTGCGCCTGAAGTAGTCAATCTCTTCGAGACGACCGTAGTTTACAAGGCTTAATATAGAATTAATTAATGGCATAAGTTTTTATAGCAGCTCCAAAAATATAAAATTATTACAACCAATATTCAAATAATCAGAAAATCGATTACTGCTTGTTGGGCTTTAATTGTACTTTTGCAACATCAGAAAAAGAAGATTTGCAACTTGAAAAAGATATTTGAAGGCATTTTACATAAGATGAAAACCACAGCGAATGTTCCTGTGCAATACAGTCTTCTAAATCAGGATGGCGATATCGTAATGAATTCGTTGATTGGCCATGCAATTCACATTGCTTACCAGGGAACGATTCATTGTGTGTATTGCAATGCAATTACGCGCCAGTCTTTTCATAACGGATATTGCTATTCGTGTTTCACAAGCCTGCCCGAAACCGATAGGGCGGTGCTGCATCCCGAAGAAGATAAATCGCATCTGGGTATATCGCGCGATATGGAGTGGTCGAAACAATATTCGCTTATCGATCACATTGTGTATGTTGCTGTAACCGGTAATGTTAAAGTAGGCGTTACCCGACATAACCAAATTCCAACACGCTGGATCGATCAAGGTGCAATGGCCGCAATTAAACTGGCGCGTACGCCATACCGTCAACTGGCCGGCCTTATAGAGGTGGAGTTGAAAAAATATGTTGCCGACAAAACCAAGTTAGGCGAAATGCTTTCAACACAAACACATCTCATCGATTTACAAGCTCGCAAGAATGAGCTTGCTGAGTTGCTACCACCCGAGTTGAAACAATATGTTACTGTCGATAATCAGGTTGTAGAGCTTGTGTATCCTATTCAGGAAGCTTTTAAATACTTGAAAAATTTAAAGCTCGACAAAACTCCTGATTTTTTAGGTCGATTGATTGGTATCAAAGGACAGTATTTGATGTTTGAAGATGGCACCGCATTTAATGTGAGAAACCATTCCGGTTATGTAGTAGTTATCGAAAAAGACTAAGTTATGGATAAAGAACAGTTAAATATTATTATCGACAATGCACGATTTATGTGCAGTAAAAGCGAGAAGTGCAGAAGCGATGTTGCTGTTTGGCTGAAGCGATATGAATTGAATTACGAAGAGAAAGCCCGGGTGATAAAAGTACTGGTCGACGAAAACTATGTCGACAACACACGCTATGCAGCTGCTTTTGTTGCCGATAAGTTCCGGTTCAACAAATGGGGGCGTATCAAAATACGATACGAATTGTTGCGTAAGAAAATTGATAAGCTGGTGGTAGAAGAAGCCTTGGCCGGTATCGACGAAGTAGAGTACCGCAAAACTGCTCGAATTCTTATTTTTCAACGAAAGTTCGAAGCCAATTCTGCATACGAATACCGACAAAAAATGATGCGCTATATGTTTGGCAAAGGCTTTGAACCCGAAATCATCGATGAGTTACTCAACGAAATTCCTGAGGCAAAACTATAGTCAGGCAACAGGTATCGCATTCAATGTGTCGTTTTTTATACACAGCTTTAATGATGATTATATTCAAATAGTCATTACTTCATTGAAGTAAAGTCGATTAAAATATAAAATACTGAAATACAATTATTTGCCGGCGGCTAAATGTGTAGTTTTGCCTCCGACAACTGTAATGCTATGCCAAAACCGAAATTGAATACGCCAAACACGCTGTATTTTCGCCGATGGTCGGCCAAAGGCTATGCGGTTTTTGCATCGCTGCATCGTCAAGTTGTTATTTCGGTGCTGATGTTCAGTTATTCAATAATCAGTATTCAAGCTGTGGCACAGAATAAAGGCCACCAAGTGCTGCACGAAACTGCCGACACGCTTCCTGAGGTTGAAATTGGGCCGGATGATACTCATTTTGCAGCATTTCCGGTACAGGCTCTGCAGCAAGTGCTTATGCCTGTGGGCATTGTGGTTCGCAGTAGCAGCGAGGCAGCGGGTTATTTACCGGGAATAGATATCAGAACGCGGGGTGCCTTTGGTGTGCAGGGCGATATTCAAATACGTGGCGGATCGCCCGAGCAGGCCATGGTGCTTGTAAACGGCATACCCATGAACGACCCGCAAACAGGGCATCACAATTTGAATTTACCCATTCCCGATATTTGTATCAGCAAAATTGCCGGATATTCAGCCGGCGAAGCACTGCTTAGTGTGCCCGGAGTGTATAGCGGAGCCGTAAATTTTATTACAAAAACAGACGACGGAAATCACATTTCAATTGAAGCATATCGTGGATCGTTTGCCCTTAGCGCATTGGGTGTATGTTTGGTTTTGGGAAATAACAAAACAGCCCACATGCTGGCCTACGAACGGGCGAAAAGTAATGGCTTCAGCCGGAATACCGACTTTGAGGGAGATAAGGTATTCTATGCAATGCAAGCGCATGTGGCGAGTAAAAGCAATGTTTTTGTTCAAGCCGGGGCTGCTATTAAAAAGTTTGGAGCACACAATTTTTATTCAAACCGATTCCCGTATCAGTACGAAGAATTGCATAGCGGTTTTGCATCGCTTATGTTTTCGCGACATGGTCTTTTTTCGGTGAAACCCTATTCGTCGATGCGATGGAACCACGATAGGTTCGAGTTGTTTCGCGAAAGTTTTTATGCCGAAAGCAATGGTTTTTACATCTGGAACGGCGATACGGCAAAATATGTGGCGGGGTCGTACTCGCCTGCTAACTATTATTCACGTCACAACTACCACCAAAGCCTCAGCATAACCACACAGCTTCCGTTTGAACTGAAAACCCGCCACGGAATTGCAAAAGCAGGGCTTACTCATTCACACAACGCCATTGTAAGCAATATGTTGGGACATCCACTTGCTGAGCCTAAGTTTGATATGCTGAACAGAGAAATTGCCTTAACGCATTCTGCCGCCAATAATGTATGGCAGGCCTATGGAGGATTTGCTTTTCGCACTTCGCCAAAATGGCGATGCAACGCAGGAATTACTGCATTATATTATAAAAATACCGTTTCTCCGGGTGGAGGAGTAAACATTACCTACTTTGTGAAGCCGGCCATTCCCTTGTGGTTATCGGTGGTGCGGAGTCAACGCATGCCAACATTTACCGAACTCTACTATTCGAGCGTTACCAATGTGGGCAACGAAAGGCTGAAAGCCGAAGATGCCATAAACTACGAAATTGGTTTTTCGGTAAATCTGGATGCACTGCAATTGCAGAACCGCTTGTTTTTTATCGATGGGCGAAATACCATCGACTGGGTGCGAAGTGCCGATGAATTGGTTTACAGGGCAATGAATCATACCGAATTGCAAAGTTTTGGCAACACTATATATATAATGTATGCCCCCCGAAAAACCGAACTATTGCATAACGTAATATCTCAATTCGCAGTAAGTCACACGGTAATTGAAAAAACGAAGCATAGCATGCATTTAGTTTCGGCCTACAGTCTCGATTATCTCCGACATAAATTTACGGCAAATGCCGGTTTCCGAATCACAAAAAAAATACAGTGCGAAATTGCTTACACCTGGCAGCAACGCAATGGTACATATTCGCTGAACAATTTGGAATTGTTTTATCCTGCATTTTCGAATGCCGATATTTCGCTTATTTTCGATTTGAATCAAATTTCGGTTTCGCTTTCATCAACCAATGTGTTGAACAACACTCTTATTGATTTTGGAGGCATTGCTCTCGCACCACGAATGTTTAGCATTGGTTTCGTGTTTCATTCAGGCATTTCGGAACAAAGCAGCAATCAGTAGTTATTGTAGCCATGCCTGTAGGTTCATTCTTGTATTTTTACATTTAATATGATTGGTGCAATCAGAAAAATTATTTTTAAATTATTTTTCGTAGTTAATAATCTTTTTCTATCTTTGCACTCCCAAAACTGAATGTAGATTGAATTATAATTATTAGAAAATGTACGCAATAGTTGAAATAGCAGGTCAGCAGTTTAAGGTTGAAAAGGGTAGCAAACTCTTTGTTCACCGCCTTGCTGAAGACGAAGGAGCTCAGGTTGATTTCGACAGAGTTCTTTTAGTTGACGACGAAAACAAGGTAAAAGTTGGCCGTCCGGTAGTGGAAAATGCAAAAATAACAGCTAAGGTATTATCGCATGTAAAAGGTGATAAAGTTCTTATTTTCAAGAAAAAAAGACGCAAAGGTTATCAAATAATGAACGGACACCGTCAATCTTTTAGCGAAATCGAAATACAAGATATCATTGCTTAATTTTATTAGTTATGGCACACAAGAAAGGAGCAGGTAGCTCACACAACGGTAGAGAATCGCACAGTAAACGACTGGGCGTTAAAATATTCGGAGGCCAGCTGGCCATTGCAGGCAATATTATTGTTAGGCAGCGCGGAACCGTTCATCATCCGGGCGTTAATGTAGGTATTGGTAAAGACCATACTTTATTTGCTCTTTGCGATGGTGAAGTAAAATTTGTGAAGAAAACCGACAATAGATCATACGTATCGGTTCTTCCTGAAACTTTGCAAGAAAAAGCCGCCGAATAATTATTCCGAAAACAATTTTTATAATCCTGTTTTTTCTAATTTAGCAGAAAAAACAGGATTTGTTTTAATATTACATGTATGATTAGTCTCAACACTATAAAGGATAATCCCGAAACGATTATTGCCCGATTGGCATTAAAAAATTTTGATGCCCGCGAAATGATAGCTTCAATAATTCAAACAGATGAAAAAAGACGTGAGCTGCAGTTCGCGCGCGACAAGGCTCTGAACGAAGCCGGCGAAATATCGAAAAATATCGGTATGCTATTTAAACAAGGCAACGCTGCTGAAGCCGACAAAATGAAACAACAATCGCTACAACTAAAAGAGACCGTAAAGCAACTTGAAACCGAACTTGCTGTTGTTGAAGCCGCATTGCACCAAATCATGCTTACAATGCCCAATGTGCCGCACGAATCGGTTCCTCGCGGAAAATCGGCCGACGACAACCTCGAAATACGTAGGGGAGGCAGCATTCCTGTACTTGAGCAAAAAATGCCTCATTGGGATCTGATTTCAAAATACAATATTATTGACTTTGAGCTTGGCACAAAAATAACCGGAGCCGGTTTTCCGGTTTACATGGGTAAAGGAGCTAAATTGCAGCGGGCTCTTATCGGTTTCTTTCTTGATGAGGCCGAAAAGGCAGGCTACTACGAAGTGCAACCCCCACTGTTGGTAAACGAAGACAGCGGTTTTGGCACAGGCCAGTTACCCGACAAAGACGGCCAAATGTATGCGGTACCCGCCGATGGTTTTTATCTGATACCTACTGCCGAAGTTCCAGTTACTAATCTCTATCGCGATGTAATTCTCAAAGAAGAAGTTCTGCCTGTAAAAAATGTGGCCTATACAGCCTGTTTTCGTCGTGAAGCCGGAAGCTGGGGGGCTCACGTGAGAGGTTTGAATCGCCTGCATCAGTTCGATAAGGTTGAGATTGTACAGGTGCAAAAACCCGAAAATTCATATCAGGCCCTCGATGAAATGGTGCAATATGTTGAGTCGCTCATCGTAAAACTGGGTTTGCCCTATCGCATCCTGAAACTTTGTGGTGGCGATATAAGTTTTACATCGGCCATGACCTTCGACTTCGAAGTCTTTAGTGCTGCACAAGAGCGTTGGTTAGAGGTTAGCTCTGTTTCGAACTTCGAAAGTTTTCAGGCAAACCGCCTAAAGCTGCGTTATCGCGATGTGGTGTCGAAAAAGAATATTGTGGCTCACACTCTTAACGGCAGTGCCCTGGCATTACCACGGATTCTGGCAGCAATACTCGAAAACTATCAAACCCCCAATGGAATTGTTGTTCCCGATATATTGAAAAAATACACCGGTTTTAATATCATAGATTAATGAAAAGCATACTTGTAATTTGCATACCTGCCCTTATAGTAATGGCGATGTCATGTGCCAATCATGCGCAGAAACAAGCTATAAGTACCATCGATTCGCTTATTGCAGTGAATACATCAGTGTATCGCGAAATCGAAGCAATCGAAATCGACAGCATACAAATGATGTACGATACCGTGAAAAAATACAACCGTTTTTTTGCAACAACTCAGTCTCTCGATAGCAATATCGATGCATCGGTGTTGATGTTGATGTATGAATATGGAACCATCGACAAAACTTTTAAAAAATTTCTGCAAAAACACTATTCTGCAAGCATCAACGATTTGAATACGCGCCGTAAGCAACTCGAAAACCTGAAGCAGGATGTCGAAAACAAACTAATCGATAACGAAAGAATAAAACAATACCTGCAACTCGAAGACTCGTTGATGAGCTTTGTTGCTGCCGATGTTCGTGGAAGAATAATGCAAGTTGAACAACATAAAGAGAAATATTATCGTTATCATCACGAGATAGTGAAACTAACCGATAGTTTGAAAAACGCCACCCGATGAAGCCTGTCTTGATAAGTCTTGCACTGATGTTGTTTTTTATTGTGATAGTCCCGGTAAACACAATGGCACAAAACTACGATCAGGAACTGGCAGCACAGTATATGAGTGCCCGCGAATACGATAAGGCTGCCATTCTCTACGAGCAATTGTATGAGAAGTACCGCTACCGTTCATACCTTACTAATTACATAAAGTGCCTAAGCGAACTGAAAGAATTTGACAAGGCCGAAAAGTTTCTTAAGAAAGAAATCAAACGCAACGAAAGCGATGTTAGCCTTGTGGCTGAATTGGGATTGGTTTATTTGACGAAAGGAAACCAGAAAGATGCTGCCGACCAGTTCGAAAGAGCAGTCAAAATGGCTGTCGTAAACAGGTCGCAGACTATTAACACTGCCAACTTTTTTATTTCGAATCGCATGTTCGAATATGCTGAAAACCTCTACCTAAGTGCTGCAACACAACAAAAGCAAAACTACGATTTCGAGTTGGCCAATTTATATTATTTTCAACGCGATTATCAGCGCATGACCAATAAGTTTCTCGATTTACTTTTCGATTTTCCCGAACACATGGCAAACGTTCAAAATCGGTTTCAGTTTATCATGGCCGGTAACGACGAAAACGACCTGAACGAGATGCTGGAGATAAGTCTGCTGCAGCGAATTCAAAAGAGTCCACAAAAAACTGTGTATGCCGATTTGCTTATCTGGCAATATTCGCAAACCGGTCGATATCGCGAAGCATACGACCAAATAGTAAGTCTCGATAAAAAGACCGGGAATAGCGGAATAAGGCTTATCGAATTTGGACAGATGCTTACCGAAAACGACGAGTTCGATTTAGCACTTACCAGTTTCGATTATGTGATACAGTTGAGTGCTTCTAACCCCAATTATCAGTTTGCCCAAATAGAATATTTGAACACACTGTATCAAAAAGTAATCAGTACAGCTACCCGTACCCACGAAGAAGTGGTAACCCTAGAAAAAATGCTCGAAGAAAGTCTCCGAACAACACGCACCAAACATGCATTCAGACTGGTGTATGCTCTTGCCAATATCAAAGCATTTTATTTGGGTAAAATTACCGAAGCCGGAGAGTTTCTGAATACTATTATTACTGAACAAAAACTGAGTGCTGACGAAATATCTCAATTAAAACTGCTGTATGGCGATATTTTATTGCTCGACGAAAATCCTTGGGATGCCACTCTGGTATATGCACAGGTAGAAAAAGCCAATGCCAATAATCCATACGGCCACGAAGCACGTTTGAGGAAAGCACGCTTGGCCTATTATACAGGTCAGTTTGAATGGGCACAGGCACAACTCGATATTCTGAAAGCCGGAACTAGCAGGCTTATTGCCAACGATGCATTCGAATTGTCACTTTTTATTGTTGAGAATTCGGCTCTCGACACTTCCTATACAGCACTCGAAATGTTTGCGCGGGCCGATTTGTATATCTATAAGCACATGGAGCAGAAAGCATTGCTTACACTCGATAGTATTGTGAAAGCTTTTCCGTCGCACGATCTGGTCGATGATGTGTACTATCGTAAGGCCGGTATTTACGAATCGCTGGGGCAAATACAAACGGCCATCGAGTATTATAGTAAAATTGTTGAACTCTACGCCTGGGATATTCTTGCCGATAATGCACTCTATCGCATGGCCAGACTCTACGATTTTTCGTTGAAGAATAAAGAGCGTGCCATGGAGGCGTACAAAAAACTTCTTACCGATCATCCTTCAAGTATTTATACTGTAGAAGCACGTAAGCGTTTCCGATTCTTGCGCGGCGACCGGCTAAACGACGAATAAGATGAAGTGTGAAACCGACAAAATAATTTTAGGTATTGACCCCGGAACCAATTACATGGGCTATGGTGTGATACAGATTGTTGGTAATACGGCTTCTTTGGTAAGCTTGGGAATTGTTGATATGCACAAAATGGAGCACCACTTTCTAAAACTCAAGCATATCTACGAACGTACACTGCAACTTATCGATGGGTATAAGCCCGACGAACTGGCTATTGAATCTCCCTTTCAGGGGAAAAACGTGCAGTCGATGCTGAAACTGGGTAGGGCACAGGGGGCTGCAATAGCAGCGGCTCTTACCCGCGAAATTCCCATTTTTGAATATGCCCCCAAGAAAATAAAAATGTCGATAACCGGAAATGGTAATGCAGCCAAGGAGCAAGTGGCAGCAATGCTTATGAAACTGTTATCGTTTAGTGATATGCCCAAGCAACTCGATGCTACCGATGGGCTCGCAGTGGCTTTGTGTCATCATTATCAATCGAAGGTAGTAACCGGGCTGGCATCTTATAAAAATTGGGAAGACTTTCTAAAGAAAAATCCCGATAAAATTGTTCATCCCAAAACAGGGCGCAAAACCTGAGTTTTTCCCCATCGTTAGCTCTTTCATTCAATCTGCTGCGAAACATTGCAATATATTTTGAAACAACAGCTAAAATGCAGAATTTCACAGCGTCTCATTATTCTGAAATATGGTGAAACCCGAATATTTAAAAAAAGGCGACACAGTGTGCATTGTCAGCCCGGCCGGTAAAATTGAACACAGGCTGGTAGAACAGGCTGTGAAAACACTTCAGTTTGCCGGATTTAAAACTCAGTGTTACCCCCATGTTTTCGATGAGTACCATCAATTTGCAGGGACCGATCGAAACCGCCTCGACGATTTTCAGCAAGCCATTGCTAGCACTGAGGCGAAATGTATTTTATGCTCACGTGGTGGCTATGGTGCTATCCGTATAGCCGAAAAAATCGATTTATCACCATTAACGCATTATCCCAAGTGGTTCTTGGGCTTTAGCGATATCACCGTGTTTCATTGCCTGTTTCACAACAAAGGATTTCAATCGGTTCATGCTCCCATGGCCAAAGGTCTTGCCGAAAAAGACTCTATTGCTGTTATAAACCTCATGAATCTGCTCAAGGGCAAAGGGCTTACATATCGCTTAGGCCCCGATCAGTTGAACCGTTTTGGTCACGCTGAGGCACCGATTATTGGCGGCAATCTTTCTGTGCTATACTCATTGCTGGGAACACCCTATTTCCCCGATTTACAGGGAAAAATACTGTTCATCGAAGACTTGAACGAATACCACTACCATCTCGATCGCATGATGCACTCACTAAGGCTGTCGATGAATTTGGAAGGTTTGGCCGGTGTTATTGTAGGTGCATTCACCGGCATGCTCGACAACAAAACCCCTTTCGGGAAAAGTACTCACGAAATTATTGCAGAACATTTACAATACTACAATTTCCCTGTTTGTTACAACTTCCCTGCTGGCCATATCGACGATAACAGACCCTTGCTTTTTGGTTCAGAATGCAAGTTGAATGTAACCCCGTCATACACAGAATTACAGTTTTAGTTTTTACCTGTAGAAATATTTGTTGTGATTGTACTTCTTTTTAAGTGAGCAGTGTTTTTTACTGATCGCCCATGACTCAACGTCAAATAGTTTTGCTTAGAAGAAGGCGCGAATTTGAACACCCCCCGTATGAACAGTTTTTGAATCACCGGCAGCTCGGCCGCTGTAACTCAAATTTATCTGCAAACCGTTTACCAGTTGGTGCTGAAACATCAGTTGCCAGGTTATATTATTGCCCGGCAACAGACCCTGAAGCATTTCGTAGGCTACCGGTCCCGAGGTGTTCCCGTTGAAATTGTTCAATATGTAATTGATATTGGCACTGAGAGATCCTTTTTTAATGGAACTGAAACGATATTCTACGCCAATGTCGTGGCTTAATAAATGTTCCACGCCACCCTGATTGGTTTTGTCTTTGTACTTATAGCTGGTTTGTAATCGCTGTTGCATATTGGGTTGGTAACTAAAACTGAATGTGTTTTCGATAAAACTGATATGATAATTTTTCGATGCAAAAAAATCGGATTCGTATTGCCTGTCTCCCAGCGAAAACTGATTGCTGAACTGAAACATT
>CAZEHA010000053.1:0-24539 GCA_964511665.1 uncultured Bacteroidales bacterium | reverse complement strand
CTTGATTTTTAATTAACTGAATTTTAAACGTTTACAAAATTATATACACATGAAACAAATTATTCTTTTATTTATTTTGCTCTTTGTAATTAGTGTTGGTTATGCGCAGCATACAATTACTACTAATGTAGTTGGTGGAACTGCTACGCTGACAACCTTACCTGCCACGGAAGCAGAAGAAGCAGAGACAGTAGTAGTTACAATTTCTGATATTGAATCGGGCAAACAATTTGAATCAATTGCTATTATTGGTGAAGATTTATCACCTGTATCAGTTGTAACTGTAACAGCCGGAGAGGAGTATTCGTTCGAGATGCCAGCACAAGATGTTAGCATAACCGTTACACTCGAAGATATTGCTATTCCTATTCACACCATTACCATTGAGTTGAAAACCGACAACTACGGCACCGAAACTACATGGGAAGTAAAAGAAACTGTAACGAATACAGTATTGGCATCGGGTGGCCCCTATACAAACAGCTCTGTTGTTCAAACCATCGCCCCTATTGAAGTAGATGGAGAAGGCTGCTATACTTTTTATATTTACGACTCTTATGGCGATGGTATTTGCTGCAGCTACGGACAAGGATACTACAAGGTTTATTACGATGGTGCAATGGTTGGGCAAGGCGGATCGTTTGGATCCTCGGCTTCTGTTGCGGGTATGGGTTCCGGGTGCCCCCAAAACAGTATTACCATGAGGCAAAATAATTCTATTCCCGTGGGGCAAAGAATTCCCGACAATGCTATTGTCAACCAATCTACCCAGCTGAAAGGCAAGATTATTAACAATGGGGTGTCGTTAAATTCGTTCAAAGTAAGTTATATCATTAACGGCGGAGAACCATCGGAACCCACTACTATTAACTGCAATGCCAGCATGGGCGCCGTGGTTAACTATTCAATTCCATATACCTTTACCGAAGAAGGAGCTTATTTAATTGAAGTTACTATTTCGGAACCCAATGGTGAAGATGACGAAAACGGTACCGAAGATAACACCACATCTCATACGGTACTGGTAAACACCAATCATGTTCCGCGCAACGTGCTTCTCGAGCATTTCACCACAGCACAGTGCCCCAATTGCCCTGCTGCTACTACCAACATCAACAACTGGCTTACGAGTCGCCCCAATGTAATTTGGATGAGTCATCACGCCGGTTATTACACCGATGCTTATACCATTCCACTGAACACTCAGTTACTCGCTTTCTACAATGCAGGTGGTTCAACCTATGCCCCTGCCATTATGCTCGACCGCTGCTGGCTTTCTCCCGATGAAGATCCGGGTCCGGTATTTTTCCCAGCAAGTTCCTACTCAACAGGTCTTATCGACCAACGACGCAACGAACCTTCGTTCGTAAGTCTCCAAATGGAAGGATTATACAATCCGACCACTAAAGTGCTCGATCTCACTGTTTCGGGCGAAATATTAGGCAACCTGAACGGAGAACCCAGAATATCGGTATATGTTGTTGAAGATGGTTTGGTGGGTACCCAATCGGGTGCATCGGGCAGCTACACACACAACCACGTGGTGAGAGGTGCTATTTCGGCAAACTTTGGAGATGTAAACTCTATACCCGATGGTAACGCCGGTACCACATTTTCGAAAACCTATTCTTACACCATGGGATCGACCTGGGTAATGAATAATGTGTCGTTGGTAGCTTTTATTGCTGATTATAACACTGCCATTAACGACCGTGAGGTGTATAATGCCATAAAAATGCCGCTTGGCGATTTTGTGAATGTTGCCGACAACACATTGAGCGGGATAAAAGTATTCCCCAACCCCGCCAGTGATTTGATTCAGATTGTAAATGCCGAAAATGCCGCAATTTATTTGTACAGCATTACCGGACAACTGATACACTCGGAAGAAAACACCGGAAATCTCACTCTGATTAACACATCACAACTAATGCAGGGTACATATATCCTGAAAATTGTAAAAGACAACAATACAGCGGTTGAAAGAGTTGTCATCAGCCGTTAGTTCAAATTAAAACCAAAAAAAAGGGGATTTTCCCCTTTTTTTTTAGTTTATGGTAGAGATTTTGCATGATTGAAAAACTTAGTATTTTTATAAACTAAAAAAACAAAATGTATGAAAGCATTTTTTGCAGCTGCTGCAATACTGATTTTAAGTTCGGTGCTTGTTGCTCAAGACATTCCTCAGGTTCAAATTAAAGACCTTAACGGAAAAACAGTGAACACAAAAGACATTATTAAAAACAATGGGAAGCCTGTTGTTATTAGTTTCTGGGCAACTTGGTGTAAACCTTGTATTAAAGAATTGAACGCCTACAACGAGTTGTATCCCGACTGGATAAAAGAAACCGGAGTTAAAATTATTGCCATTTCTATCGACGACAGTCGTAGTTCGAGCCGTGTAGCTCCTTTTGTAAACGGCAAAGCATGGGATTTTGACGTGTTTTGCGATGCCAACAGCGACTTTAAACGAGGAATGAATGTAGGCGAAGTGCCGCACACTTTTGTTCTCGACAAAAACGGCAAAGTGGTATGGCAGCACAAATCTTATATGGACGGTGATGAGAAAAAACTCTACGATGTATTAAAGAAATTGTCGAAAGGCGAATCGATTAAATAAAACCAATATTGTTCAACTGTATGAAACATTTTTTTGTAGTCCCTGTGCTTCTTGTACTGGGTTTTAATGCATTGGCACAAGAACAGAATTATGGTCAAATTACCGGTAATTTTCAGGCTGATGCCCAGTACTATATCACCGACACCTTGATAGGCGCGTCGAGTCCGGCCGAAAAAACAATGCTAAACTCATATGCTAATTTTATATATACTCTTGGAAACTTTTCGGCAGGTTTTCGTTACGAAGGCTACATGAATACCATGTTGGGCTTTCCAAATCTGGGTGGTGTTAACGATGGCATTGGAATACCTTATCGCTGGGCAACATTTTCGAATAACCAGCTGGAAGTTACTGCAGGTAATTTCTATGAACAATTTGGCAATGGATTAATACTACGGTCATACGAAGAAAAGCAACTAGGCTACGACAATGCTTTCGACGGAATACGTGTTAAGATTTCGCCATACAACGGCATTCATCTAAAAGCCATTGCAGGTCTTCAGCGCTTCTATTGGCAAAAAGGCCCGGGCATTGTGAAAGGTGTTGACGGCGACTTTTTAATAAACGAAATATTTTCGGGCATACGCGATGCATCATGGCAACTGGGATTTGGTGGTAGTTTTGTAACAAAATATCAGAAAGATGAAGACCCAATTTACGACTTACCCCAAAACGTAGGTGCTGCAGCCGGACGAATAAATTTTTCGTTAGCCGGTTTCAATCTGATTTCGGAATATGCATACAAAATTAACGACCCGTCGTCGGATAATGGCCTTATATTTCGTCCCGGGCAGGCACTCATGATTAATGCAAGCTATTCGAGGAGCGGACTGGGTATTATTCTATCGACCAAATGGGTTGATAACATGAGTTTCAGGAGCGATCGTTATGCAATAGGAACTGACCTTCACATAAATCAAATACCCGAAATTACAAAAAATCATGCCTATTCATTAACTGCTTTCTACCCCTATGCCACCCAGCCCAAAGGCGAGTGGGGAGTGCAGGGCGAAGTGTTTTATCGGTTTAAACGAGGCACAGCTCTTGGTGGAAAATATGGAACCGCGCTAGCGGTAAACTTTTCGAGAATACAAAACACACAACAAACTCAGGTAGATGAATTTACTCCAATTGGAGCCCGTGGAACCTATGGTTATAACACTGCATTTTTCAGTATCGGCGACTCAGTGTATTTTCAGGACTTGAATATTGAGTTTGCAAAAAAATGGTCTTCAACTTTTAAATCGACTTTTACATATCAGAATATCATATACAATTATAATGTCTTGAGAGGGACAGCCGATCACGAAACTGTTTATGCGCATTGTGCTGTTGCCGATTTAACATTCGGCATAAGCGATGTGCTTAGCCTTCACACCGAAATGCAAGCCCTTTTCACCCAACAAGATAAAGGCAACTGGGCCATGCTGATGCTGGAGTTCAGTATTCCGAACTGGTTTTTTACGATAGCTGATAATTGGAACTATGGAAATGCCGACCCTACTTATCGTACGCATTACCTTATGGGTGGATTCGGTTACAATAATCATGGGAACCGCATTCAACTCAGCTATGGGAAACAGCGCGAAGGCATTACTTGTGTAGGTGGTGTATGCAGGGCTGTTCCGGCCTCAAACGGAATTATGTTGACTATTTCGAGTACTTTTTAAACTATTACAAACATGAAGCGAACAGGCATACTTACAGGAATTGTGTTATCAATATTTTTCGCGGGATGCGATATTGTTGAATCGCCTTATCTTGAAACAGACACACCCGTGTGGAACGGACGAAAAATTCTGATTCTCGATTTCACCGGACATATGTGCGGCAATTGCCCTTCGGCTCACCGAACCTTGTCGCAATTACAGGAGAATTATCCCGAAGCCATTGTTCCCATTGCTGTGCATTGCGGATATTTCGGCGTTGTAGCTACTTCGAACCCAAACCAACCCTATCACTACAACTTCAACACCGGCGTGGGACTCGAACTTGGAGGAAACGGTTTTACCAACTACGGATATTACAACATCAGAAGTCAACCCATTGGTGTAGTTAACCAACTCATTCCCGAAGCTCTGTCGGCTCATGATGCATGGGCCGGAAACATGGCTTCCTATTATTCTCTGTTTCCCGAAGTGCAGGTTCAAATTACTCCCGTTTTCGATGAATCAGACAGCAGTATAAATCTAACTATTGATGTTACGGCACAAATAGTTTCGACACGAAACCTGAATCTTGCCGCGTATATTACCGAAAGCCATATTATTGAATGGCAGATGGATTATACCCAAAGCCCTTCGAATGTGCAAAACTATGAGCACAACCATGTGTTGCGTGGCAGTTTCAACGGCACATGGGGCGATGCCATTAATACTGCCAATGCAGCGATAACCAGAAATCAGAAATTTACCAAAAACTACAGCCTGAAAACAGGAACCGATTGGGTGCCCGAAAACCTGAGTGTAGTAGCTTTTGTTTACGACAGCGACACCAAAGAAGTGCTGCAAGCTGAAGAAACTCACGTAATAGAATAATGCAAAAAACCATTCTTATTATCCTTGTAATTATCGTTACGCCTTATTTTGTTAAGGGTCAGGATTTTTATGCAGGAGCAAAAGGAGGTTTGGTACTTTCGCAGATAGATGGTGATAACTTTGGCGGATACCATAAATTTGCCGGACTGGGTGGCGTTTACGTGCGCAACAACATGGGAGAGACCTGGGGATACCGCATGGAAATGTACTACATACAAAAGGGCAGTCATCGCTTCGACCCCATTCCGTATTACAAAGCCAAACTCAATTATATCGAAATTCCTTTTTTGTTTACTTATAAAATGGAACGATTGAAAATACCTCCAAGCATCGATTGGTTTTTCGACAGAAAGCTCCATCTTCATGCAGGTATTTCGTTGGGATATTTGTTTAAAGCCACCGAAGATAACGGCTATGGACCCAACGAAGCCACTTTTGCTTTCAGAAGAATAGAAATTGCAGGTCAAGCCGGTCTGAATTATTACTTCTCGCCCCACTGGGCTATCGATTTTAGAATGAGTTATACCATGCTACCCATTCGGGGAATGCCTACGGTATCTGACATTTATTACTGGTGGCGCTTTCAGTGCAACAGGGTGCTTAGTTTTGGCCTTGTTTACGAACTATAATTACATGTGTGCATGACAAAAAAACTAAAAATAGTTGTTGCCATAACCGGAGCCAGTGGCAGCATATATGCCAAAATTCTTATCGAAAAACTAACTCAGCTCGACGGATTTATCGATTTAGCATCATTGTCGGTTATTGCAAGCCCTACCGGCGAACAAGTATATAAATACGAAACCGGTGATTCTATTAGGAATGTTAAGGGCATAAATTATTATGAGAACAGTGATTTTAACGCAGCATTTGCCTCTGGCTCTGCCGGTTACGATGCCATGATAATAATTCCATGCAGCATGGGAACTATGGGGCGCATTGCTCAAGGTGTTTCCGACAACCTGATAACACGTGCAGCCGATGTGATGCTAAAAGAAAGAAAAACACTGATTTTGGTGTGCCGTGAAATGCCGTATAACCTGATTCATATTAAAAACATGGAGTTGGTTACACTGGCCGGTGGCATTGTTTGCCCTGCAAGTCCCTCGTTTTATTCAAATCCCTACTCTGTTGAAGATTTATGCAACACTGTAACCTACAGGGTACTGCAACTGATTGGAGTAGAAACAAATTCTTTTAAATGGGGAACAAAGATTTGATTTTTTTGTTTCAAATAATTTATATTACTTTTGTACTTAATAATATGAATGTCTAATTAAATCTAGTAAGAATGAAAACAATTAAAATGCTGGCATTTTTTGCCGCTGCGCTATTCATCATGAGCAGTTGTACTACCGAAACTGCTGAACCTACCATTACATGGGAAGGTAATGTTTCTCAATTTCACAATCCTACCGATGGCGATTACGCTCACACGATTAATTTAGTGATTGCTGCCGAAGCAGGTATCACCGATTTTATCATCTGGAAGCATGTGTATCGGGGAATTAACGTGACTACCACCGAAGTTGAAGGTCCCGAAGGCTTCGAAAATGCTTTGACGTACAATTATGAGTTCAACATTGCTATTGCCGGCACCGAATTTACCGGTGGCGTTACCAAAGTGGTTTACGAATTTGAGGTTAAAGATGCTGAAGTGCGCACAGTTACCGAAGAATTTACCGTGTTCGTTGACGAAATGTACAAAGTTACTTTTGTTGTTAACGACGAAGCCGGAGAACCTATCGAAGATGCTATCATTACCTTTAATGAAGTAACTTATGCCGCGGGTGTATATGTAACCGATTTTGTTGAAGCAGGAACCTATGCCTACTCAGTAACCAAAGCAGGTTATGTGCCTGTTAATGTAGCCGAATACGTAGTTGAAGGCGACCAGGAAGTTACTGTTGTAATGGAAGCTGCTTTATCAGCCTATTCAGCCGACGTTCCACTGGCTCTGATTAGTGAAGTTGCATGGGCTACTTACATGGGTACAGTAGTTGGCACACACACCAGCGATGTAATTGGCTTTGCATTCACCTTTACCGATGGTGCAATTTTCAGAGTTGCTAAAACTGCCAATTGCGATGGTTGGGTATTGGTAGATGCAGCCACAGCAGATGCTTTTATTTCGAAAGCCGAACTTGCAACAGCTTATGCAGCCGGTGATGAAATTACAACCTACGACTTACCTGCCACTATTGCCAAAGCATTCGAAGTAAGATATTTTATTGCTAAATTTGGAACCGAGTATAAACTTGTGAAATATGTGTACGGCTATCGTAACGGGGCTAACAATACCGGAAATGTAATTGCTTTCCAGTATAAAAGCTAATTTTGCTACATTATAAAGAAAGCTGCTCGTTTGAGCAGCTTTTTTTATGCCTTTGCAAGAACGGCCAAACTGATTTTTAAGCCTTTTACCTTCAGAAGTTCTGTAGCCACAGCCTCTATTGTAGAACCTGTGGTAATTACATCATCAACCAATAAAATATGTTTATCGAAAAGGGTATTCTCGTTGGGGATGCTAAATTTACCCGACACATTTTTCCAACGCTCTTCCCTGTTTTTTCGTGTTTGAGTTTGAGTAGCCGTATTACGAATAATGGCACCGGAAAATACAGGGATTTGAGTAACCTGTGAAATGCCAATACCAATTTTTTCGCTTTGATTATACCCTCTCTGTTTCTGCCTACTGCTATGCAGCGGAACAGGAACAATGTAATCGATTTTTTCAAAGCATTTTGAATTGCCAATGCGTGCACCCAACTCACGACCAAGAACAATACCAATTTCGGGTCGGTTGTTGTATTTTAAACGGTGTAACAATTTTCGGTACCTACTTCCTTTGGCAAAATAAAACAAGGCCGTGGCCATTTCTATACGAATTTTACCCCAGAACAACTGACAAATCATATTTTCGGGCTCGTTGTGAAAGGTGGTATATGGCATATCGGCCAAGCATTTCAGACAAATTGTTTTTTCGCCCTTTACTAAAGGGGTGCGGCAAACCTCACATACATCGGGGTAGAGCAAATACATAAAATCGTTTGCCCAAGATTGTAATATTCTTAAGATGCCTGTCATAATGCGAAACTAATAAATATTATTTGTACCAACACAATCGACACTTATAAACTGCTGAATAGCGCAAAATTATTTAAGGTATTTATGGAAATAAGATATTCGATTCATCTATGCAATGTGAAACAAAAACAAACCATAAAAACAATACAGATTATGAAACGAACAATCATTTTCATGGTAATTTGCTCAGTATTAACAATGGCAAGCCATGCAGCAACAGTTAAAGGAATTGTGTATGAATCGGAAAGCGGCGCATTCATTGCAAAAGCATCGGCCGTATTGGCCTCGTCAGATGGTAAAGTTCTGAAAACCACCACCACCGATGCCTCGGGGAATTTTGAGTTCAAAGACCTGATACAAGGTAAATACACATTAAAAGTGAACTACAAAGGTTTCGAAACCTATGAACTGATTTTTAATTTAAGCGAAAACGAAAACAAGCAGTTGTATGTGTACATGACAGCCGGTCTGGTGGCCAACCGTGATAAAGACATAACAAAAGGCGATCGCAAAAAAATTGAAGAACAAGAGTATTCGGGGCAAATGCAATTCAATCGCAAAGAAAGTGTTGCATCTGCTCCTTGTGGGGGTAATGCCGGCTACAACAGTTTTGCGTACGATCAGGCACCTATCGATTGGAATACAGAATCATACGATTATATTAACGAAAACAAATTTAAAGAGGTAAGCCACGACCCGCTCAGCACATTTTCGATTGACGTTGACAGAGCCTCTTATGCCAACGTTAGGCGTTTTATCAACAACAACCAAATGCCCTATGCTGATGCAGTTAGAATAGAAGAAATGATAAACTATTTCGATTACAATTACAAGCAACCTACAGGCGAACATCCTTTTTCGACCTCTCTCGAACTGGGTGAATGTCCATGGAATAAAGAGCACCAGCTTTTATTAATAGGCATACAAGGAAAAAAGATGATTTCGGAAGAAATTCCGGCCAACAATCTGGTGTTTTTAATCGATGTTTCGGGCTCGATGAATTACCACAACAAACTCCCACTTTTGAAACAAGCATTTAAGATACTGGTTGATCAGCTACGCCCTCAAGACAAAGTCGCTATAGTGGTGTATGCCGGTGCAGCCGGGCTTGTATTGCCTTCAACCTCAGGTAAAGACAAGGCTACAATTCTGGCTGCCATCGACAGGCTGGAGGCAGGAGGTTCAACAGCCGGCGGGGCCGGATTGAAACTGGCCTATAAAGTAGCTAAAGAAAATTTTATAACTAATGGCAACAACCGCGTAATTCTGGCCAGCGACGGCGACTTCAATGTAGGCGAAAGCAGCGATGCGGCTATGGAACGCTTAATAGAAGAAAGACGCGACGACGGTGTTTATCTTACCATTCTCGGGTTTGGAATGGGCAATTATAAAGATTCGAAGATGGAAAAACTCAGTAATAAAGGCAACGGCAATTACGCATATATCGACAACATAATGGAGGCGCGAAAAATCTTCAGCGAGGAGCTGTGGGGAACTCTTTTCACGATTGCCAAAGACGTGAAAATACAAATAGAGTTTAATCCTTCAAAAGTAAAAGCATACCGCCTGATTGGTTACGAGAACCGAATTCTGAATAAAGAAGACTTCAACAACGACAAGGTTGATGCCGGCGACATTGGCAGCGGGCACAGCGTAACCGCTTTGTATGAAATTATTCCGGGCAACTCTCAGGAAACAGTAGCCAGTGTTGATCCATTAAGCTATCAGGACATAAAAGTAAAGAACAGCAACGACATAATGACATTAAAAATCAGATATAAAGACCCCAATGGTAGCACGAGCAAACTGATTACCTCGAAAGTTGGCCAAACCGATGTAGGTAAAACAACCGACAATTTTAAACTGGCTGCTTCTGTAGCAGAATTCGGTATGCTATTGAGAAACTCTGAATTCAAAGAACAATCGTCATACGACGAAGCCATCAGGCTGGCGAAAGAAGCAAAAGGCAGTGACACATACGGTTACCGCAGCGAGTACATTACGCTTCTCGAAAAAGCAAAGCTGATGAGCAGATAGTGTTGAAAAGCATCTGAAGTTTTAACCACATTTTATGCAAATAAAATGTGGTTTTTTATTTGGTTTATAAAATAATTGTTATTTTTGCACACCTAAAACCAAAAGTTCTTTGTCTGTCCGATGGTGTAATGGTAGCACTGCAGATTTTGGTTCTGCCTGTCCAGGTTCGAATCCTGGTCGGACAACCAAATTTTGAGATATACTGACCTGTGGTGTAATTGGCAACACGTGAGATTCTGGTTCTCAATTTCAGGGTTCAAGTCCTTGCAGGTCAACTAAAAAGCCGCTCTAACTGAGCGGCTTTTTTATTATTTCACAATTATCTTTTCCCAGTGCGTAAAGTCGTCGCCCAATAATTTCACAAAATACACACCAGACTGCAAACACGACCAACTGCCACGATACATTCGATTATCGACAAGCTCTGTTATTACACAATTTCCCCAAATATCGTAAACATGAATACGATTTAGTACCCAATTAGAGTGAATATTCATTTCATCATGAGTAGGATTGGGGAAGAGCTTACATTGAAACCCTGCATCGGGGCTTAGACTTAGCTGTTCTACCTGCGTAAGCGAAGATGGCAAGTTATTGGTGTGAAACCACGAAATAAGAGTATCGAGTTTCGGGCCATAATCGAAGAAAGCTG
This sequence comes from uncultured Bacteroidales bacterium, assembly GCA_964511665.1. Lineage (GTDB taxonomy): Bacteria > Bacteroidota > Bacteroidia > Bacteroidales > ML635J-15 > JAGOEF01. The sequence goes on along the minus strand of CAZEHA010000053.1, from coordinate 13,606 downwards.
TGGTCTTTGTTGAAACCTCATCCTGAGGAATAAAACCTAACAGCACATCGATTTCGACTTCTTCGCCCGGCTCAAACGTAAAGGGTCCCATACTTACAACGCCTCTCCTGTCGCCGGGTATATTTTGGCACCCCGATTCTGTCCAAGGGGGCGTTGCAACACCATTGGTTCCAGTGAATAAAGTATCGCTTTCGCCAAAAAACATATAATCGCATGGAATTTCGAGATTTCCTCCTCCCGAAGGGTGCCCCGTACCACCATAGCAAAGCGGCTGACCGTCTTTCCAATAGCCTCTTAAATAATTGTAATATTCACTTGGCATTACAGGATCGGTTGTTGCAGGATTTCCCTCACCACTTATATTATAATACACAAACTTACTCATTCCTGTTTGCTCGTTATCAATTACACCATCGCCATCATCGTCAACACCATTGGCATCGGCAAGCGGTGTATTCAGCAAGGTAATGGTTTGAATGGGTGGATATTGTCCATAACCGAGAAAGCCGTTACACGAGTTATCGATTTCGGTACCATTGTAAAAGTAAAAGCTTTTCCTTTCAACATCGCAACCTATAAAATCATTCGACTGACATCCTAAATCGCCATCAACATAAAAACCTGCATACACCGAGTGATAGGTATTCGCCGATTTATTTTTAATTTTTATTTTTAAAAAAGTCTGGTAATTAATCAAGTCTATAAAATCATTTGGAGGATTTTCATACACATAGCCATACAGGGTATATTCTACTTGAACACCCATGGGTAATCCTTCAACCTCGCGAGTATCGCTAAGAACGTCGTTGCTTACCCACCACAGCATCTGATCGCCCAGCATATCGGGAATATCGCCATATTGGGCTGCATTGTAAAAACCATCGTTGTTGTTGTCGATATAAGGAGCCAACACTTCGTCGTAGCCCTGAGGCCCGGTACCCGGCCATTCCAGAATATCGGTAAACATATCTACAGGTTGCCCTGCAAGCAATTCCTGATAGAATTGGTTAATGTCGTTACGATTGATTTTCCATACCCTATTAAAGTAATTGCTGATGTTGGGCTCGCAATTTCCGAGTACCCCGTCGTTGTATAATGGCCCGGGCAAATAATTATAACCCAATTGATTGTATCGCTCGGCCGACAGGTGTAAGTTTTCATTTTCGTCGAGACCCCCTATCCATAATGCGGCCGAAAAAATAGATTTGGTGCTGTCTGATTCAGGGACATAATAACCATGTCCGTTACAAAACAAAACTCCAAAACTTGGAATTTTCGCTGCTACATTATTAATGTCGAGGTATTGATAATTGGCAACCGGTTGAGATTTATGCACCTGTAAACCATTTTCCTTATCAAACGAATTGTTGATGGTGCCATTACCGGGAATTAGATGTTGCGCCGGCACATGCTTGCAAATTGAAACATTCACAAGCAGCAATACTAAGAACAGCATACTTTGTTTCATGGTATAATTGTTTTATATTAATATAACGTTTCAAGTCAAAATATGGTTGCATCAGATATTGTTTTTTTATAATAATTGTTCAATCAAATGTAAAACAAGCATGTGGATGTAAAAAAACCCGACTTAGTAAAAGCCGGGTTTTCTGAGGTATAATCAACAATAAATTATTGTCGGATATCGAGTTCGTCGATAATATTTTGGGCTCCGGCAAATTTATCGATAACCCAAAGCACATAGCGCGAATCTACGTTTATGGTACGCTGCAGGGTGGTACTAAAAATCAGGTTGCTGCACAGCCACTCCCAGTTTCCGTCGAAAGCCAGGCCGATGAGTTCACCTTTGCCGTTGAGAATGGGGCTTCCTGAATTGCCACCGGTGATGTCGTTGTCGCTAAGGAAGCACACAGGCAGGCGTCCGGTCTTATCAGCATAGCGACCATAATCGTTGTCTTTAATTAATTGCAAAAGTTTCGGGTCAACGTCGAATTCCAAGTCGCCCGGAACATATTTTTCGAGGATGCCTTCGCCATAACTCAACCAGTGATATTTAACGGCATCACGCGGATCGTAATCTTGCACCGAGCCGTAAGTTAAACGAAGCGTTGAGTTGGCATCGGGATAAAAGTTTCTTTCGGGTTCGAATAAACGCATTGCTTCCATATAGAGCCTTTCGTTATTATCGATTTTACCCATTACACCCACAAATGCCATTTGTGCACCCATGATACCCCCGTAGGCCGATTCCATAAATTTATAGAGTGGGTCGTTAACCAATGTTTTTTTCGAAGGTTTCGCTAAAAAAGCCTGCATACGGGTTTTATCAACAAAAATACTGCGGGCATACACATCAGCAATAAATTTTTCGATGCTTTCGTTTTCTGATTTGGCTTTATAGTTTTTGAAGATAACATCGTTGAAAACGGGAGCTCTTTCGGCAGATGGAATATCTTGAACATAAAGTTTCAGCATGGCTTCGAATACCCTGCGGTCGGTTCCTGCAAAATATTTTGCATAGGTTTCGTCTAAATCGTTTTTATATTCTTCAACCATTTCGTCGATCATTTGCTTGTTCCCTTTTGTGTCTTCGAGATAGCTTGCGAGAGTCATATAGCCTATAACATTCATTGCCTGTTGACTACCCTGAAGAAGAGCTAAAGCATAATAATATAACTGTTTTGATGCATCACCATAGGTTTTATAATCCTCGGTCAATTCGCTGAAAGCAGTACCGTAGGTTTTCTTTCGTTGTTCATCGGCATTTATCCATTTCACAAAGCCTTCTTCGTAAGCCTTACGCTGCTGTATTGCATCGGTGTTTTTCAGTGTGGTCATTTCACCTTCGAACAATTTACGGCCGTTGGCGTAAGATGCATAAGTATCAGCAAGAGCAAGTCTGATAGCTGGATCGCGATCCATATCCACTTTCATAGCAACTAGCATCGTATTAAGCAAACGAACCAATACCGGATCGAACACATCACGTTTGTATTCCATACCGGCTGCCGACAAATAGCGTTCGGTTTCGCCGGGGTAGCCCATTATCATTGTAAAATCGCCTTCTTCGATACCTTTAATAGAAATAGGAAGATAATGAAGCGGCTTATAGGCAACGTTGTTCTTATCGTAACCTTTGGTGGGCATACCATCGGGCGACATATACACCCTAAAAACCGAGAAGTCGCCGGTGTGGCGGGGCCACATCCAATTATCGGTATCGCCGCCAAATTTTCCGATTGATGAAGGAGGAGCTCCTACAAAGCGCACATCTCCAAATACCTCATAAACAAACAGATAGTATTCGCCACCTTTATACATTTCTTTCACTTTGGCTTCGTAGTGCGAACCGGCAATAGCTTCTTTCTCTATTTCGGAGATAGCCTGACCGATTTTTTTATTACGTTCGCTATCGGAAGTTTCAGATGTAATACCGGCCAGAATACGGTCGGTAACATGTTCGATACGAACCACTCTCGACACCGATACACCGGGACAATGAATTTCTTCGTCGGAATTGCGAGCCCAGAAGCCATTGTCGAGATAGTTATTCTCGAGAGAACTCAACGAAGCAATAGCCTGATAACCACAATGGTGATTGGTAAACATTAAACCTTTGGGCGATACAATTTCGCCGGTACAGAAACCTTGTCCACCCTCGCCCAGAAGTTGAAAAATAGCATCTTTAATACTACTATTGTTGATACTGTAAATTTGCTCGGGAGTAAGCTCACAGCCCAATTTCTGCATATCGGCATAATTCATTTTGCTCATATGCCCCGGTATCCACATTCCTTCGTCGGCTTGAAGCGCAAGGTTGAGCAACAAGAAAAGGCCGAGGAAGAAGTAAAACGTTTTTTTCATAATACTGTTTTTAAGTTATTTTTTTACAAAAGAAATTAAATAATTCGAAATCATAAGTTATTAAAACTTAAAATGTTCTTAAAATGCTGTAGCGTCCTATTTATTTTGCCCAATAAACATTTCGAGGTATTTTTCGAGGATATATCTGATATTCAAAAATGTTTTTTTCATAGGCTTGTACAATTCCTCCGGTTTAACCCATCGTGCTTTTGTAATATCTTCTTCCGACTGCGGTATGAGCGGCTCATTACCTGAATAATGCATCACAAACCACGATGTTCTTTTAATGATAAAATCGTCACCCTCCTCGTATATATGCCATGCAAAATCGATAAACTTACCCATTTCGAGAAAAGCAGGGTCAAGCCCACATTCTTCGCTAACCTCTCTTAGAGCAGTGATGCCAATATCTTCACCTTTCTCTTTTTTTCCTTTGGGCAAGTCCCATTTTCCGCGTCGCCTAATAATAAGTATTTCGTTTTCTTTATTAAGCACCACCCCTCCGGCTGCCTTTACAAATACAAATATGTTTTTCAGCTTTTTAAGGATTTTTTCGGAGGGTTTTCCGTAAAGATGCAAACTTGCAACATGATTGTTTGCCAGAAACTTATAAATAACTATATTTAGGTCGTTGATGGTTCTGATGTCTCTGTTTACAGCACCCTCGCGGTCAGTAGCTGATTCACTGACACTTATGAACCTGTTTTTGTAATAAACTATGAACATTTTCTTATGAAAAACCTAGCTGAACAAATTGCAGAACATTTATTGCAAATTAAAGCAATAAAACTTGAGCCAACAAATCATTTTACATGGGCATCGGGATGGTTTTCGCCAATTTATTGCGACAACCGCAAAACATTATCGTTTCCCGCAGTAAGAAGCGCTATCAGAGATGGCTTTACCGAAATTATTTCGCAACATTTTTCGGAGTTTGATGTGGTAGCCGGCGTTGCCACCGGTGCCATTGCTCAGGGCGCTTTGGTTGCGGATGCTTTGAATAAACCTTTTATTTACGTTCGATCGAAAGCAAAAGACCACGGACTCGAAAATTTGATTGAGGGCTATCTGGAACCCGGGAAAAAAGTCTTGGTTATCGAAGATTTGATATCGACAGGTGGCAGCAGTTTAAGTGCTGTTAGGGCTATTAGGGCAGCCAACTGCGAGGTTGTGGGCATGGCAGCAATTTTTACCTACAATTTTGAAGCGGCCACAAAAGCTTTTGCCGAAGAAAACGTAAAACTCGTTAGCCTAAGCAATTACGACACCCTGCTTGCCCACGCTATTGCAACAGGGTATATTCAAAAGGCTGAACTTAGCACCTTGCAGGAATGGAGAAATGATCCGTCGCGCTGGAAAAAGTAAAGAATAGGAATAATGAGTCAGTTGCATGTAGAGAGTAATATTGTAACCATTCCTTGTTGCGACGAAAAAATTTTTGCTTTCGTTTCGGATATGAGGAACTTTGAAGGTTTTTTACCTGACGATGTTACTGAAAAAATGTTTGAGGAAAACTCCTGTTCATTTCGCGTGAAGGGGCAAAAAGCCATGTTACGCTTTGTAGATAAAGAGCCGTTTAAAACATTGAAAATTTCGAGCAACGAAATTATGATGCAAACCTTCAACATGTGGATTCAGTTGAAACCTCTTGCCGAAAACAGCACTGCCGTAAAACTGACAGTGAAGGCTGAAGTGAACTTATTCATAAAAAACATGATGGAAAAGCCTGTGAAAGAGATGCTCGATACGCTTGCCGAAAAAATGAAATCGTTGCCCTATTAATAACTGATTACCTGATTACTTATAAGGGTTTCTGTTGGGGAACCTTAATTCTGCTTCAGGCTTTTTTCATCCATTCGAACATTTCGTAATGTTGGTTATCCATGCCCGATGAAGTATATACTTCGGCTGCCCGCTTGTTGCTTCTATCAACATATAATCGAATGCCGGCATATTCAGGAGTGGTGTTCACCAGATGCTTAATATAAGCATACATAGCCCGAAACACACCCTTTCCGCGAGAATTTTCGACAACATAAACACTTTGCAGCCACAACACTTCGGCACACCTCCAGTCGCTCCATTCAAAGCTTATCATGCAGCATGCTACTGCCCTACTCTGAATTTCGACAAGTAAATAAAAAGCCGACACCTCTTTCATCAATACTTTCTGAATACCCTTTGTTAGCGTCTCAACATTCAGCAGCAAACCTTCGGTTTCGAGTGCCATTTTCATCTGAAAACCGACAAGTGTCTCAATATCATGTGGGTTGGCGTGTCGGATGTTTATCATTATGCTTAGTTTTTATAAGAAAAAATGAACCTATTGCAGCAGGAACTGCAATGTTTATTATCCAGAGCATCAGCGAAGCTGCGCAGGCTGCAGCCGGTTGATTGGTAAATAACGCGAACAAAACGATACTCAGCGAAGCGCGTAAACCGGGCTCCCCTGCCGATATCACAGGTATAATTGCCATCAGCAAATACAGACACGACACCACAATTATCACATCTACATAAGGAATATTAATATCGAATAACCAAACACACAAATAAAACTGATGTAAAAAAATGCCATAGCGCAAACCACTCAGCAATAATACAATTATGCTTCGTTTCCCTGACAGTACTATAAAAGACTGGTTGCTCGAAAAGTATTTTTTAATAAGCGGAATCTTTGCTAACATCTTACCAAGCCGGTGGGTGTTACGATACAAAACCAGCATTATCAGCATAAACAGGACCGAAAACGCAATAATAGAAGCATCGCTTAAAAAAAACAAGGAATCGGCTTCAGGAACAAGCCTCAACAAACTGATGAAGCCTATTATTCCAAACGCCAAGGTAACAAACAGCTGACTAAAACTACCTGCCAAACTAAGCAGTGTGGCATCTGATTGAACATTGCGAGGAAGAAAAACTACACGACCGGCAAATTCGCCCAATCGGTTTGGTGTAGCCAATCCCACACTAATTCCATACAGCACCGATTTCAACGAACCGACAAACGGAATCAGCAGGATAGGCTTCAACAGGAACTTCCATTTAATACCCTCGACCGACCAGTTCAATACTGTGAGAAACAACACCAACAGCAAGATTAATATTTTTTGTAACGACACATTGCAAAACACCTCAGCAACTACCTTCAAATCGGGTGCATGAATAAGGGTATAAATCAGAAATAACCAGGCTATCAGAAAAATTATAACTTTTACAACAACTCCTATACGCGCATTGGTATTCATAAACTAATTACAGTGGATTCGCTTTATCGGGAATGCGGTTAATCATAGGTAAAGCAATCAGCGATATCAGGCCGGCAGCAATCAGCATCAGGGTTTGCAAACTATGAATTAGAAAAGCGAACAAGGCAGCATCGTCGCGCAACACGCCCAGCAGTAGCAAAGCTTGGATTACCATGAAATGGTAAGCCCCCATACCATTGGGTGCCGGAGCAATCATACCAAAAGTACCTGCGATAAAAACCAGCAAGGCTGCCGACATTCCCAGATTATCGGTAAACGAGAACGCCGGCATGGCTACAACTACCATTAGATAATAGAGCACCCATATAATAATACTATGAAAAACAAACCAGAATTTTTTTCTAACATTTTTTACACTAACCAAACCACTGTATAGATTTTTACAGAAATTCCTGATTCGGGAAAATATCCAGTATCTATCGAGGCGGCCCTTGATTATCAAATAAAAAAGTAGAATACCACTCAAGACACTTATTGCCAAAATCGATAAGCTTACCGGACTGAGCAATGCATTTACATTATCGGCAATTCCGGGGTTTGCGGTAATAAAATCGCTATATAAACCTCTTTCGGCTACTACTGCAAGTAAAAGAAAAAGAAGCATGGTTATAATATCAATAATTCTCTCGCTAATCATGGTTCCCAACACTTTTGATATAGGAATTTTATCGTATTTGGCAACCACTCCACATCGAGCGACCTCGCCAAGGCGTGGCACTGCTAAATTAGCAAAGTACCCTGTCATCACTGCAAAAAAAGTATTCCAAAACCGGGTTTTGTAACCCAGTGGCTCTATGAGCATGTTCCATCGTATAGCACGACTCACATGACTTAGAAAACCCAGTGCGGCAATAAGAAGAAACCACCAGTAATTAACCTGGCTTAATCCATCTACTATTGTATTCCAGTCGGTATTTCTATACACGAGCCAAAACAATATCAAACCGAAGCCGAGAAAAACAAAGAATTGTATCAGGTTTTTAAGTGTTTTATTCATTGCTGCAATTATCCATGAGCCGCAAAGATAATGTATTTGAAAGATTGTGTTTACACATTGTATGCTAAAACGATAAAACTATTGTTAATTTTGTAGCATGAGCCAATATATTAAACCAAAAAAATCGCTGGGTCAGCACTTTCTTACCGACAAGAATATTGCCCGCAAAATTACCGAAAGTTTATGCAACAGTCAGCAATTACCGGTAATAGAGATAGGGCCCGGCACCGGTGTTCTCAGTGATTTATTAATTGAACAATTCGAGCAATTGTACTTGATTGAAATAGATAAAGAGGCTTTTTCGTTTTTGCAAAAACAATATTACGAACGCAATGTATCGATATTGAATCTCGACTTTTTAGCTGCAGATTTGGATAATATAGTTGAATTGCCTGCCTGCGTTATTGGTAACTTTCCGTATAATATTTCGAGTCAGATTTTTTTCAAAATCCTTACTTACCGCGACAATATACCCGAAGTGGTTTGCATGATTCAAAAAGAAGTTGCTCAAAGAATAGCTTCACCTCCAGGAAATAAAACCTACGGCATTTTAAGTGTTTTGCTACAGGCATGGTACCGGATAGAATATCTATTTACTGTGAACGAAAATGTTTTCAATCCTCCCCCAAAGGTTAAATCGGCTGTAATCAGGCTTACAAGAAATGAAACCAGGGAATTGGGCTGCGAACCGGATCTTTTCGTAAAAGTTGTAAGAGCCGCTTTCAACCAGCGTCGAAAAACACTTCGCAATTCGCTAAAAGCATTGGGTATGAATACCGATAACATTGATGCATGCATTCTCGATAAAAGAGCCGAACGACTAAGCGTTTCTGATTTTGTTGAATTAACCAATCATCTTTATTCAAAACCATTACATTAAAATACCATGAAAAAAACAAGATTTACTCTTATCAGTTTGGTTGCTGTTCTGTTGTTTTCGTGCAGCGGAAATAACCAAAAAAACAGCGAAAATACCTCAAGTTTAATAAACGAAAATGAATTGAACAATTCACCAAATCAGGAAACTGAAAATATTGAGAGCAACAACATCGTGTATAAAACCTATGGCAACTCAAGGTTTTCGTTCGAAATTCATTATCCCGATTTTTTAATACCTCAGGGGGAGTCTGATAATGGAGATGGCCAGGCATTCGTGTCGAAAGACAATAAAACGAGAATGCTTGCTTACGGGTTCACAAATTTGTATGATGATTTTTCTTCCAATTATCAGGCAGCCACAGAGCCAGGATATTACTACGAAGAAAATGCTATAATTACCTATAAAACACTTGGAAATACCTGGTTCGTGGTTAGTGGTAAAAAGAATAATACAATTTTTTATGCGAAATCGGTATTATCAACCAACAACACTATTGTTACCGTTTATTTTGAGTATCCCTATTCAGAAAAAGGCCGATTTGATGACATTATAGAGTATGTTACATCGCATGTAACACTAGCAAATCGTCCTCAGGTATAGGTAGCTTTCTTTAAAAATGTCTTCGTATTTCAATACATATTAATATGGCTATAACGAATGTTAACAAAGCCAAAGCGAGCATTAGCAAGTATGCTTGAATTATAATACAATTCTCTTGTTTATAAGTTGATAAAACAAAATGGTGAACACCAAAAGGCATTCACCACTTCATAACTATATAAAGTTCAATATTACTCTACTACCAGACGGAAGTTAACCAAACCATCATCAAAAATTAATTTCACAAAGTACACACCGGGAGCCCATTCGAATAAGTTGAGAAATTCATGATGTGTATTATTCATTGTAATATGAGCAGTACTCATATTCCTACCCTGAATATCGAACACCGAGATTTCAACGGAACCACTATAGTTACTAATGGTCAACTGCGAAGTGTTTCGTGCAGGATTTGGATACAAATTCAATTTTGCATTGTTATGAATAGTGCTGAATTGACAAACAGACACATTAACAATCATAGTGTCGAGATTGTAACAATAATCATCGCCAACTTCGACCCAAATCGTAAAATTACCGGTTTCTGTCCAGGTATTCGAATACATGGCCGATTCTATCTCGTCCATCCACAGTACATAGCTGTATTCACCAACCAGTTCATACTCAAACAATTCATTTACGCATGCAAACAAGGTATCGGGTACATTTAGAACAGGTAAATCGAGAACATAAATTTGAATGGTATCGGAGTTTTGACAATTATCGAAACTGGTAACTGTAACTATATACTCTCCAGCCTGATTAACAGTAATAAAACGCGACGACTCTCCTGTACTCCATTCATACACCGATAATCCTTCGCCTGCATCAAGGGTAATTGACTGGTTAGCACATGTGGTTTGGTCTTCGCCCAAATAAAGCTCAGGCAACTCGTAGAACGATACATACACCGATGCAGAACCTGTACAGCCATTCATATCGGTAACCACAACCGAATACTGTCCGGTTTGTGTAGCAATTAATTGCTGTTCTTCGGAATTATCATTCCATGAATACAGCGAATAACCTGAACCTGCATCGAGTGTAACTTGTTGTCCTTCGCAGGTTTGAATATCGTCGCCAAGCGAGGGAACCGGGTTGGCATACACTTGTATCACCATGCTTGCAACATCGCTCCCATCGCTGTTTTCAACGGTAAGAGTAACTGTATATTCACCTGGTTCGGAAAAAGTAAATTCCGGGTTTTGTTCAGTGGATGTATTGGTTCCATCGAAATTCCATAGCCAACTTATTGGGAAATTGTTCGATTCGTCGGTAAAGCTCACATGCAGAGGCTCACACCCTTGCGCAATGCTTACCGAGAATTGAGCCAGCGGCGGTGTATTCAGTGTTTCTACAAAAACACAGGCTTCGGCAATGCAAGAATTGCCATCGGTTACAACTACACAATACTCGCCACCAACTAAGCCTGTTTGATATACATCGTTAGAACCCGATTCCCAGACAACTTCATAAGGTAAGGTTCCTCCCAAAATTTCGACAGTAGCAGTGCCATCGGCAATACCCGTACCCGAAGATGGAGTTGAACTCATTGTAAGTACCGGCATATCGTAATAATAAACATGGATGCTTGCTTCTGCTGTACAGGAGTTGGCATCGCTTACTATCACCTGATAATCACCCGCCGACGTTGCTTCAAACTGGAAGCTTCCACCCACACCATTCCAGGTATAGGTTTCGAAACCCTCGGTAGCACTCAGAATAACCGAGCTACCGGTACACATATACATATCGTCGCCCAATATCACAACAGGAGCAGAATACATTGTTATTGAAACAGCATCTTCGCTACTGCAACCCGTAGTTGTGTTCAGAAGCTGTACTGTATATTCACCCTGATTTTCGCCACTTAGGTTTTCAATTATCGGGTTTTGACTGTTGCTTACGAAACCATCGGGTCCTGACCAATTGTAAACATTACCGCCACTGCCATCGGCAAATAGCTGCACCAATGCTTCGGGGCAATATGCACCACCGCCTGATGCAGATATCATCGGATTTGCGTTTACAACTACCGATGTAGAAGCACTCGAACTACAAAGTGTTGTAGTGTTAAGCAATGTAACCATATAGCTTCCCGCCTGATCCATTTGAATATTACTTAATGCTACATCTTCGATATTGGCCGAGAATCCATTGGGACCTACCCACGACCAGGAGTTACCTCCCGACCCCATTGCATCGAGTTGTAAAGCGGCTCCTACACACAATGGGCCATTATTAACAGCAATAACAACAGGATTGGAATAAACAATTACTGAAGTTTGTGCCGAGGCAGAACAACCACTAGTAGTATTGGTGACCAATACATTGTAATTCCCTGAATATTCAATTGTTGCATCTTCTCTGGTTGCATCTTCATCGGATGAGCTAAAACTATCGGGCCCTGTCCATACAAATTGATCAGCACCCGAGACATCAGCATGCAGTTGTATGGTTTGTCCAACACAATAAGGTCCTGTGTTTGAAGCCGAGACCGTTGGGTTAGCATTAACACTTACGGTTGTGCTTGAGCTTGCCGAACAACCGGTGGCTGTATTGTTCAGAACTACAGTATAGCTTCCGGCATGCAATAGTTGTGCATTTAACAATGTTGGGTTCTGTTGCGATGAAGTGTATCCGTTGGGACCTGTCCAGCTATAGGCAGTGCCCCCTGAGCCCGTGGCAGTCAATCCGATGGTTTGCCCTTCGCAATAGGGTCCGCCATTATCGGCAAAAACTATGGGATTGGCATTTACTGTTACTGTTGTTGATGCCGAAGAACTGCAATTGGTGGTGGTATTGGTGAGTACCACTGTGTAGGTTCCCGAATTCACCGGTTGAGCATTAGCTATTACAGGATCTTCGTCGCCGGAGGTAAAACCACCGGGGCCACTCCACGAGTAGCTATTACCTCCAGAACCTGAGGCATTCAGTGATATGCTTACCCCAGCGCAATAAGGCCCTGTGTTGCCAGCCGAAATGCCGGGGTTGGCATTTACCGCAACATTGGTTACTGCCAAAGCGCTACAGCCCGTTGCGGTATTGGTAAGTTGCACGGTATAGTTGCCTGCATGGGTTAAAATAGCGCCCGAACGGGCAGGATCCTCCAAGTTACTATTAAAACCAAGAGGACCAGTCCATGAATAAACATTGCCACCACTTCCCGTTGCATTCAACTGAATTGTTTGCCCAACACAATAGGGTCCATCGTTTCCTGCCGATACCGATGGGTTGGCATTTACAACAATATAATTACTTTTAATTTCGGTGTCGCTGTCATCGGTATTCACCACAGTAAGAGTAACACCATATACACCCGGATTAGGGTAAATGACCGTTGGATTTTGCTCATTTGAAGTAGCCGGATTTCCCCCTTCAAACACCCAATTCCACTCGTAAGGACTATTCGACGACAAATCGGTAAACTGAATTGCAGAATTCTGACATAAAACTGTGGAAGACGCAATAAAATCGGCAACAGGCGGTGTGTTGAGTGTTGCAACATTCACCGACCCAATTGCTTCGCAACCATTGCCATCGGTTACGGTTACCAAGTATAAACCACCACTCAGACCTGTAATTGTTGGCGTTTCGTCGTTGTTCGACCAATGATATGTGAACGGCGGTGTACCAGTAGGCACAACTGAAGCTGAACCATCGTTGTTGTTGGAAGCTGTTTCAGGAGTTGAACTCATAACCAAACTGGTTTCCGGATACAACGAAACAACAATGAAGTCGGTAGCTTCACAATTGTTTGAATCGTAAACAATCACTGAGTATGTATCGGCGCTACCTACCACGATGGTTTGTGCAGTACTTCCTGTAGACCATTGATATGAAAATCCTTCGCCAGCATCTAATATCACTGTCTGCCCACTGCAAAGGGTGATGTTGTCGCCCAATTCAACCGAAGGATTCTGATTCACCAATACAATAGTGCTTGCTGTTGCCAAACAGCCTGAAGATACATTGCTAATAACAACCGTATAGCTTCCGGCATGCGATAATTGCGCATTGGTTATTGTTGGATTT